>CAMBEP010000079.1 GCA_945865635.1 Candidatus Kuenenia stuttgartensis | reverse complement strand
ATGAATGGCACTTTTTGATCAAAACGATGCCGGAGGCATCGCAGCCAGTAGCCGGTGGTTGAGGAGCGCGAGCGACGACACCACCGGACGACAACGCGGCATAAGGTCTTGCACCCCTGCCGGGGTGCCAGCAGCTTTTACCCCCATCTCATAACCGGTGGTGTCGCTTCGCTCAACCACCGGCTACTTGCTTTGATGCCTCCGGCATCATTCTGTTACGGGATGTCTCTTTTTTGACCGCGACAAGTATAGAAAGCAACTTGAGTGTCGGCTTTGAAGTTGCCTTGGTCTAATATTATCGAGTTGGTGATTGGATTTCCGTGCAAGTGCATGCCATTTTTTAAGAAGTGATGGATTTGACGAAAAAAAAAAGGAGAATCCACCAAATCAGATTAAGATGGAGGGGTTCGTATCGATCGACCCTTGACTTCTGGGGACCGGTTTCGTGGCAAAGCTTCTGTGACTATTGTGTTGAACGAATGCCCGATGTATATTCCATGAATTCAAGTGGCCTTTCACGATTAAAAAATTGAGTCATGCTCATGTCCGACTCTGATTCTGAAGTTCAGTTCAAAAAAACCCTCAAAGGTATTGAGTACATTATTTACAATTGCCCGGTCTGCGGTTCATCATTGAATTCGCCGGTTGATGAAATTGGCATGCGCGAAACTTGTCCTGAGTGTGATCAGAAGTTCATCGTGCCCGGACAAGAACAACTTGAAGCAAGGCGATCTGCTGCAAAGCGGAAACGAGATGAGGCAGAGGTTGCTGCGTTATTGAGAATAGAGCAAGCGAAATTTAGAGATAGGGATTCAAGGGTTGGGGAAAAGAGCCCGTTGTCCCAAACGGAGACTGAGTCGTATCCGGCATCCAATTTGTCGGAGGAAGAGGATTTGTATCTGAGCAAGAGGGCGATGTTTGCATCGAATCCGGTTGGATTCGTGCTCTCTCTGCTCATGGTGCCTTTTTTTGGGATCGGACTTCTGATCTTGATCGTATGGTATCTGCAATGTCTGGGGAGCAGCCTGAGAGTGACCAACAAGCGTTCGATCCTGAGGAGTGGATTATTTTCCAAACACACGTCAGACGTATTGCACAGAGACGTAAGAAACATACAGGTGAGTCAGGGGATCATGAACCGGATGTTTGGCGTGGGTTCGATTGGGATTTCTTCGTCCGGGCAATCCGACTTTGAGATATTTATCAAGGGTGTGGAAGATCCATACAAAGCAAAGACGATTATCGATAAGGTGCGTCTCAATCGCTGATTGGTGTTCGATGAACCTGTGAATTTATGATCGCGCGATCCCGGTCAGAGGGACCGTGCCAATACCAAATAAGTGAATTCCGCGATAATCCACGATCATGGGTTAAAAAAAAAGGGCAACCCGAAGGCTGCCCTTTGCAAGTGATCTCAAACCGAAGTCAGCCCATTATTTCTGGGCTGATGGTGCAACGACTGAAGTCGCTGGAGCCACTGCTGGAGCTGGCGACTGAGGTTCCCAAACGGTTTCACAAACAGGCACTTGCTTGGTCACCGTGCGTGGAACTTTACGCGTGACTGTAACGGTTTCCGTGTAAGGAACCTGAACAGAGTATGTCCGCTCAACAATGTCCGTGACTTGCTTGGTGCGTTGCACGTGTGTTGTCACAGTTTCTGTGTAAGGAACCTGTACAGCAACCTGACGATTCATCACGCCTTTGACCTCGCGTGGCTTTTGAATGAAGGTCGTGACTTGTTCCTGAAACGGAACTTGAACTGCCACAGTCTGAGTCGTCGTTTCCTGAACCTGACGAGGCTGCATTTCTGTATAGGTTTCGGTGCGGCTCTCAGAGCGATAAGCCACTCGGGTGCCTTGCACCACTTCTTCCACAGAACGTGGAACCTGCTGTGTCACAGGAACTTCGGTCTCGCGGGTCTTGGTCACATGATGGGTGCGCTGAACTTGCTTGGGAACCATCTTCGTTTCGGTAGATGGAACTTCCACTTCCTTTTGCTGGGCAACCATTTCGGTCACGCACTCTTGAACCTGAACCTTGACTGGAACCGATGTCCGAACTGGGCGCGAAACCCAGACTTGCTGGCAAGCGTACGTCACACCACCACAAACGTGGCCACAGCCACCGCAACCAATGCTCTTCTTGTGATGACCGCAACTGCCGCACTTGCCCGATACGCCACAACCTGTCGTGCAACCGGCGGATGTCTGAACCGGAACGGCCTGATTCACCCAGCAGCCGCGATCTTCAATCACTTCTTTGCACTGGGTCACCTCACGGGCCACCATCTTCTGCTGGGGCACATGAACCGTTCTCATCTCTTTGCGAGTCACGTGAACGGTTTCCGGATGCATCACCGTTTCGGTCACAGTTTGTGCTTCTGTGTAAGGCTCGTAACGCTTTTCGTTGCGTGTGACCGTGTCGTAAACCGTTTTGGTCACTTTGGCGTCAAAGGTCTCGGTCACTGGAATTTTGACTTCCAGCTGACGAGTCTTCTGGACAGGCTCGAAAACGGTCTTGGTCGTCGGAACCGTTTCCGTCTTATATTCTGTACGATAACGAGTTACGTTGTTCGTGACAGGCACGTTATCGAAAACGGTCGATGTGGTCGGAACCGTTTCGGTCTTATATTCCGTGCGGTATCGGGTCACGTTGTTGGTGACAGGCAAAGACTCATACTCGGTACGAGTCACAGGCTGCTTCTCGGTTTTATGTTCTGTCCGATACTTTGTGACGTTATGGGATTCCGTCACATCATCATAGACTGTTTCCGTGACTGTCACATGCTTTGTGATCGTCCGTGGGACCAGCACTTCGTAAACAGGTGCAGAAACTTCGCAAGAAATCGTGGTGGCACATGGTGCAGCCAACGTTTTCGGAGCACATCGCAAGGAAACCGGCTTGCAGGCATGGCAAGCCTGAACGGCTGATGTTGAGTTCATCAAGCCTGTGACAAACAAGAAAGCAAATGTCCAGCGTCTCATGGTGCCGTCTCTCTCCAAAATGATGGTGTGAATCACTCAAGTTGCATGGTCTTATCGAATCGCAATACTATGACGATCATAAAACCCTCCGTATATTTTTAATTTATACGATCAGACTAATCAACTTTTTTTACCCAGCCATATCCATTTTACTCAAACTAATCGCTACAGAATGAACTTTGGCTGTCGATTGACGAACGATTTTAAAAAAAGGTTCAAAATCGGCTTGTCAGAGGTCTGGTATTTGGTAGGATTCCGACCCAGTCAGATGATTTATTGGCGCACAGGAAGTGAGCCAAGTGTTTGAGGCTTTCGGCCCTGAACAAACCACTGATTCATGGAACAACCGATTCATCGCCCTTCAGACAAAAGGCAAGGAAGCCATGTCGGACCAAGCGGAATCGCTCAGGCATCTTTTCGCGGCCAAGCAACCGGAGGGATCTGTTTCAGATCTATCGGGTTTGGGTAGCGAATCAGCCGTTGGCTGGACCATTCAGTCGGATACCGAGCCGGATGACGACGGATTTGATTCGAGTCTTGAATCCGACTTGGCAAGCCCGCGGGCGCCAAGGCGAACACGGGTGGTCTGTCTGGCGAGTGGCAAGGGTGGGGTTGGGACAAGCATTCTGAGCTTGAATCTGGCGGTGGCCCTGGCACGCAAGGGCGAGCGGGTCATTCTGGTGGATGGCGATTATGGTCTTGGTCAGCTCGAGATTCTGTGCGATCGTCGTCCGACAGTTGATCTGGAGGATGTGCTTTCAGGCCGGATCTCACCTGAGCAGGCCTTGGTGGAAGGCCCTGAGGGGATTCGGCTTCTGGCTGGCTCTCATGCGGCCCGGATGAACGAAGCCTGGCTTGTGGGGCCTGCCACAGACGAGCTATTGGCGCAGGTGGTTGGCGAGTTACGGGAGCGCCAGACGGCGGACTGGATCTTGGTCGACGCCGGGAGTGGTCTGACAGCGCGATCGCAAACCTTGGCGGCGATATCGGACGGGATGATTCTGGTGAGCACCACAGAGCAGATATCGATTGCCGCCAGCCACGCCTTGCTGTCGCACTTGCGCAGGTCGGCCGGAAGCCATTTGAGGCTGGTCACTCTGATTAACAAGTCTGCATCACATAAGGCAGGGAATGAAGCTGCGGATCGTCTGATTCAGGCGGCTCGGCTATTTCAGGGACTTTCGGTGGGTCAGCTTGGAGTGGTTCGTCAGGATGTGGATGTGCCTCATGCGATCCGGAACAGGATTCCAGTGGTTCAGGCACCCGGCTGGTGGCTCTCAACAGCGGCCCGAGATATTGAGCGAATTGCCACAAAGATACATGTTGGTTTCGAGACTTGGGAGAAGTCGGCTTGCGACGTATCGGCGAGCAGCGCCGGTGCGGGGATGATTGGCTACGGGCTTGACCCGGTTGGGGCCAGGAATGCTCATTCTGCGAGTGAGACGGCGAGCCGTAAAGCAGGTTGAACGAAGGCCACCCGCCTGAAAAATTCAATTCGAATGGACGATCGATCACGATATGTCCTGTAATCATCAAATACTTGGGTACTGATTTTGGTCCAACGGACGAAAATTGGTCCTGAATGAACGATAAATACTCCGGCACGTTGCAATTTAAGGATTCCTCAAATTGCGGGCGAAGTTTCAAGTGCCAGGGGCCAGAATCACCCTTTTCTGCAAAATGCGTGTGAAAATATAACGATTTTGCCGATTTTTCAAGATTACCGTCAAGGCCGGCATCTTCAGCAACCGATAAAGATACCGGCGATTCCTGATCTTTTCGGGAGTCCCAGCCCAAGCGTGCGATGGGGATTACTGAGCAGAACCGAGAACTGGATCAAAACCCGGCTTGGTTTGCAGGAGTGGTTTCCGAAGAGCGTTTGTTGGTGAAGCACAAGGACGTGCGTGACTCTCGGCGACGACATGGAGGTCTGGATGTCAACCCAAGTGGATATGGACATAGCGGAGCGGTGGGTAATTTTCAAAGAGAACCCCACAACGGAGCTTCGAAATCGTCTCGTCGAACGTTACTTGCCTTTGGTCAAGTACAATGCGGAACGGATCTGGCAGAGATTGCCGGACGGAGTGGATCTTGACGATCTCATTTCAGCGGGCGTGTTCGGGCTGATGGACGCGATTGATGCGTTCGACCTCTCACGAGGCGTCAAGTTCGAAACTTATTGCGTACCACGGATTCGTGGGGCGATGCTCGACGAGCTTCGGACGATGGACTGGGTGCCGCGACTGGTTCGCAGCAAGCATTCCAAGATGGAAGAAGCCAAGAAGGCACTTGAAGTGCAACTTGGCCGCCCTGGTACGGATGAAGAGATCGCGGACAAGCTGGGTGTCAGCCATCAGGAATTCGAGAAAATGGCCACCGAATCGAATGCGATCGGGCTGGTCAGCTTGAATAAGAAGTGGTATGAGACGGACAGCTATAAAGATGTTCGTGAAATTGATGTCCTGGAAGACAAAAAAGGCGAGGACCCGACCAATCGGCTTCAGCGTAAAGATCTGATGCGAATGGTGACGAAGGGTCTGAACCGCAACGAGCGACTGATCATCATTCTTTATTACTATGAAGAATTGACGATGAAAGAGATTGGCGCGACGCTTGATCTTTCAGAATCTCGTGTCAGTCAAATGCACAGCTCGATCATTGAACGCCTCAAAGGCCAGCTTAATGGCCGACGCATTGAATTTGGCACCTGATCACCAACACCTGGTGATCCCGTGGCTCTCCTGATATCCATTGCACAACCGCCCTTTTGGGCGGTTTTTTTTTGGGGGGGCCCGAATTAAAGGCTATTTTGCAATTGCAATTGCAATTGTGAATGGCCTTGTAAAAGTTATTCTAATATTATTACGAAGGTTGATGGCATTTTGGGAAAACGCCCCTCTGGAGACTTTTTCAATGCTTGCTGGTTCCGGCCAGAATTCAGACGGTTCGCCCGTAGCGAGTGCGCCGGACTATTTCGAGTGCGATTTCGTTTAAAGGCAAGACGCTATCGGCCAAATTGGCATGGACCACCTCGCCAGGCATTCCCCAAACCACGGAACTGGCTTCATCCTGGGCCACAACACGACCACCGGCAGCCCGAATCACTCGTGAACCGGCCAATCCATCTTTGCCCATGCCAGTCAAAACGATGGCAAGTACTTTCTCTCCATAGGATTTAGCAACACTTCGAAAGAGCAGATCTGCTGCGGGCCGACACGAATTTTCTGGAGGCCCGTGGTTTAACGTGATAATCAATTGCTGATCAAGCGATCGCTCGACCATCATGTGCTTGTCGCCTGGAGCAATCAAGGCGACACCGGGCAGAAGTGGCTCGCCTGCAATCGCTTCACGCACCTTGATCGCTGAGATTGTGTTCAAGCGGTCCGCCAGGCTGCGGGTAAATTCGGCCGGCATGTGTTGAACGATCACAATCGGGACCGGCAAGTTTGCCGGCAAGGTGGGCAAGAGTTCGGTCAGAGCGTTGGGTCCACCCGTACTTGATGCGATCGCGACCACATCCACACGCTTGATCGACCGGGAGGCTGGCCGGCTGATGGTCTCAGTCGGATTTTGCCCCGACGAATGCACCGAAGTTTTTGACTCGCTGGCAATCGGTTCCGGCCTGTTAGAGCCGGGGCTCATGATCTTCGTAAGCGGCTCGGGTGCGATCGGACGCCAACTCTTGGGTTCGGCAGAATACTTGGTATTCAATTCCTTCGTAGAATCGTAGGACTGAAACATGGAGATCAGTCGTCGCTTGATCTGGCTGGCAAAATCATCCAAAAAAGCTTCGGCTGTCGTTCCCTGATGTGGCCGAACCAGCATCTCGGATCGGCCAGGCACAAAAAGCTCCTGCGGAATCTTCCGTCCATAAAACTCTGTAGGCACAATCGAGACAATCAATAAACCCGGATAACTTTCACGAAATTTTTTGAGTAAGCCAATGACGTCTTTGTCATGAGGATCGATATCGAGAATCAAAGCATCCGGAAGATTCAATTCCAGCTTCGCAGCGGCTTGAGCAAAACTGCTTGAAACCCCGGCAACCTCAATGCCTTCAAGCTTGTTAAGCCTGGCTGAAAGTCCTTGTCTGACAAGAACTTCACCATCAACAATGAAGACGCGATGAATGGGCATATGAAGAGTGAAGTCCGTTCTCGTACTGGTTGGTTGGATCAGTATAACAGAATTGCGTCAAACTTGACCAAGTTGTCATAGATTTACAAAAACTATAAGACCAATCGAGTTGGTTTTGGAGCCGGTTCGCTCTCAATTCAGAAATCAGATTTTTTTCTGTGGAAATCTTGGTCCACAAGGCACGGAGGCCGATGACTGGAGAGGAAACAAAAGCTTTTGTCAGGTTGCGTAAGGTATTCTGTGGTTTGATTTCTGAAAGATTGCTGCGTGCTTGTTGTGCAGGAAAGGTTGTGTGCGCGATTCGCAACGCGTTCATGGATCTGCAAATTAAGAACCATGCGAAAAAAAATGAAGACGCCTCAAGCATTGCCTGATGACAAAAGCCAAGACACGCTGATCGAACAAGCCAGGAGATATTCAAACGGCCCCAAAGTGGAAGTCGTAATGGCTTGACCAGTCGTACCGGGTTTATTACGATGCAATCACGAGTGATGTATGGGTTTTTATCCATGTAAAGGGTAGCAAGGCAATGCAGCCAACTTCGGCTCGTGATTACCGGACAGTCGCCCTTCAGCGATTAGATGGCGCAACTGAAATCATGGAGGCTACGCGCCGATCGCTTGAGGCACAATATATCGGTGGATATTCTGTGGAGTGTTCTTTGAAGGCCCTGATACTTGAGAGAACCAGCGATGATGAAAAGCAACAAATGCTGCTCAGAATCAATCAAGGAGCAAAGAATCACCGTCCGGAAGTCCTTCTGGGTCAACTTCGCGAGTTGGGAATTTTCTTAACACCAGCACTTGCCCAGCGAATGAGAAGATTTAAGTGGTCTACAGCCTTGCGTTATGAAGCAGGGCGGAAAGACACAGGCGAAACCAGAGCCTTACTCAATACGGCCAGGGCAATTTATGAATGGGTGGAGCCACAAATCCAATGAGCGCGCAGACAACAAGTCACTGGGACTCTAAGCGAACGAATGAGACTCGACATATTGAGGATCTTCTTAGGAATCATTTCGATAAGGCGGATGCCTACCGTTACAATTCGGCTTCGATTCGAATCCGCGTCATTGATAAAAGTTTTGAAGGGATTTCACGGGACGAGCGGGATTCGCGTGTTGAAATGTTTATAGACAAGCTGCCACCCGAAACGCAACGCGATATAGTGACTCTTTTTACGTTTGCTCCCTCAGAATTGTTGGGCATGCAGAATTCCTTCAGGGAATTCATGCAGAATTCAGAATTTGAGGACCCAAGCCTATCGATGCTTTGAAGCATTCCACATAATCTCTAAAAAACTTAAAGCTCAAAAAGACGTAAAATCCAACTCCTCATGGATATTCAAATACTTGGCCTTGACAATTCGAAAGAGAATATGGAAGGAAAGGAACCGTCTTCAGTTTTCGCACATAGATTTATGTAATTTCAAAATATACAGCGACTTACATCATTTATTCAGCCCAATCGGCAAGCAAAACAGGGAAACTGAGGCATGAAAAGGCGAGCGTTTCCCTTCGCTGAATGATTTATCTTTAAAGATTTACAGATGAATGATTTATATATTATAGTTGTCGCGGCCACACATGATACATCGTATGAGAATGATGCCGGAGGCATCGACTCGATCAAAAAGTGCCATTCATGGCCGCGAAGAGTATATGTTTGCGATTAGGAATCTGATGCCTATCTGGAGCTGCAAACAGAGGGTCCAGTTGGTCTACGACATCAAGCTTTTGAAACGCTTCAAGCGATTCAAGCCGCATTGAGTTTCGTCGGAACCCTTCAAATTCGCATTCAATACCGGATTTCCTTGGATTCAGATCAGGTTTTACTTATAATGCATGATAGCATCGCACTTCAACGAACCACCCATCCTATCGGTTCGCGACGGGAACCCGCCTTCCATGACACGCCAAATACGATTCACCTTGAATCTCTTTCTGAGCCTCGGACTGATTCAGTCGGCGTTGGGCCAATCCCAAAGCTCTGATAACGTCAAATTCAATCGCGACATTCGGCCGTTGCTTTCCGATCGTTGCTTCAAGTGCCATGGTCCTGACAAGGCCGCCAGGAAAGCTGATATGCGTCTGGATGATCGGGATTCGGCCATCAAGGCGGGTGTGTTTGACCTCAAGAATTTGCCGGAAAGTGAGATTTTGGCAAGAATTGGGTCAGATGATCCCGAATTGGTCATGCCTCCGCCAAGCCTGAAAAAGCCCTTGAATCAAGCGGAACAATCGTTGATCAAGCAATGGGTGACACAAGGCGCAACCTATGAGCCACACTGGGCTTTTGTACCCGTACCCGAAAAAGTGGCCGTGCCTGTGGCCGACCAATCCGGATTGTGGGCAGGTCATCCGATTGATCAATTCGTACTTGCAAAACTCAAGGAATCGAAGATCAGCCATGCCCCTGAAACGGATCGTGCCAACTGGCTTCGGCGGGTTTCTTTCGACCTCACCGGCCTGCCCCCGACATTGCCTGAGCTGGACCAGTTTCTGGCTGACAAGCGACCCGACCAGGTCGCCAAATCGTCTGTGATTGACAGGCTCTTCAAGTCGCCCGGATATGGCGAGCGGATGGCCATGGACTGGCTCGATGTCGCCCGATTTGCAGATACCTTTGGCTATCAGGCCGACCGCGACATGCACACCTGGCCATGGCGAGACTGGCTGATCAAAGCCTTTCAAAACAACTTAAGTTATGACAAATTCTTGACTTGGCAGATTGCAGGCGACCTCCTGCCCAACCCCACCAGCGACCAGATTCTGGCAACAGCCTTCAATCGACTACACCGCCAGACCAACGAAGGCGGCTCGATTGAAGAGGAATTTCGTGTGGAATATGTCTCGGACCGAGTCCGGACCGCAGGTACGGCCTTCCTTGGCCTGACGATGGAATGCTCCCGATGCCACGACCACAAATATGATCCCATTACCCAGAAAGAATTTTACGGGTTTAGCGCTTTCTTTGGAAACATTGATGAACACGGTCTTTACAGCCATTTTACAGAAACTGCGCCTACCCCTGCCCTGCCCCTCTATAAAAACGATCAGGAATCGCTTCACAAGCAACTCAAATCCAAGATCTCAGAGACAGAAAAGCTTCTCATGGATAGGCTTCTGTCGTTCAAACCTGATCCGGCCAATACGTCGGCGAGTGTCAGTCGCCCCAAGGCGGACCACGAGTTCCGGTTTGACGATTTGAAGCCATCGGGCGATTATGCCCCAGCACCCGGGCGAGATGGCAGGGGCCAGTCCATAAAATTTGGTGGTGATGATGCTTATGTATGTCAGAAGGCTGGCGGCTTTGGCCGTACATCGCCGTTTTCGATCGCTTTATGGATCAAACCAGCCATCGACAAGCCCCGAACCGTTGTTTTTCACACCAGTGTAGCCGCTGAGGATTCCGCATTTCGCGGCTACAGCCTGGTTCTGGACAATGGTATACCGATCATTACACTCGCCCATTTCTGGCCTGGTGATGCCATTTCGATTCGTGGCTTAAGGCCTTTACCGATAAACACCTGGAATCAGATAACGGTCACATGGGATGGCTCCAGCCATGCCTCTGGCCTGCGTCTTTACAGGAATGGCGTTCCCGAGAAAGTGGAAGTGGTTCGCGACCACCTGACCCGAGATATCACACATCGGGGAGCCTGGGGCGATAGCGGTGGCGATGTTTCTCTGACCTTGGGGGCAAGATTTCGTGACGTCGGTTTTCAAGGTGGCCAGATTGACGACCTGGAAGTATTCAACCGCGAGCTTTCGCCTCTGGAAGTAGCCCATGTTACAGGAGTTAAGGTAGAAGCCTCAGCCGCCGACCTGGTTGATCACGCCCGGATTCTTGGCCTTGACCCAGACCTGAAATCGCTCACAGGGACGCTTGTGAAGTTGCGAACGGATGAAAATGACCTGATCTCTAAAGTTCCCCAAATCATGGTGATGAACGAGAAGCCAGGCAAGCGCAGAACAGCTTATGTCTTGAGCCGGGGAGAGTATACAGCGCGACGAGAAGAAGTTGAGCCTCAGACTCCGGCCGCCATTCTGCCGTTCGACCCCAGTTGGCCGAAGGATCGCCGAGGATTGGCACTCTGGATGACCGACCCGCGCCATCCGCTGGTATCACGAGTGATCGTAAATCGATTGTGGATGCAGGTTTTTGGTCGAGGTCTGGTGCCGACGATCGAAGACTTTGGGTTGCAGGGCCAGCAGCCGTCGCACCCGGAGCTGCTGGACTGGCTTGCTCGCGATATGATAAACAATGGCTGGGACATTCAGAAGTCGCTTCGCCAGATGCTTCTATCGGCAACCTATGCACAGTCGTCGACTCCTGTGGATCCGTCTCTTTACATGTCTGACCCTGAGAATCGCCTGTTGGGGCGTGGTCCGCGATATCGGCTCTCAGCCGAGATGATCCGCGACAATTCGCTTGCCGTGAGCGGGCTATTGGTGAATAAGATTGGTGGGGCCAGTGTCAAGCCTTACCAGCCGGCGGGTTTGTGGGAAGAGGCTGGCACGGGCAAAAGCTATGGTCAGGATCATGGCGAAAACCTTTACAGGCGCAGCATGTACACCTATTGGAGGCGCACTTCACCGCCACCATCGATGACCACCTTCGATGCCCCTACCCGGGAGTTTTGCCTGGTCAAACGCGAACGAACAACGACGCCTCTTCAGGCTTTGGCCACTTTGAACGACCCTCAGTACATCGAAGCCGCCCGGGCCACAGCCCAGAGGCTGATGCTAGAGTCGCCCAGCGACCCTGACAAACAAATTGCTACGGCCTTCCGGCTTTGCACAAGTCAAGTCGCTACGGAGCGTCAACTGTTGATTTTAAAGCAACTTAGGAATGATCAGAAAACGCACTTCAGCCAATCTCTGAAATCGGCCAACGATTTATTGTCGACTGGCGAATCCAAGCGCGACACGACCCTGCCCGCCGCGGACCATGCGGCCCTGACGACGACTGTTCTGGCTCTGTTGAACTACGAACCCTGTGTCACAAAGCGTTAATAGGATCAAACTTATGAACAAGAAAACTGATTTGGGCGTGATTCGGTCGAGTGATTGTGTGGGTCCGGCATCGACATCAGGACTAAGCCGCCGCGAAATGCTTGGCCAGTTTGCTTATGGGCTTGGTGGGATGGCACTTGCGGAGATCTTGGGCGGTTCTCAGCCGGTTCGTGCGGATGGTATGGCAGGCGAGATGAAAGTGCTGCACCATCCGCCCAAGGTCAAGCGAGTGATTTCGTTATTTCAGAGTGGTGGTCCGAGCCATCTGGAAACCTTTGACTACAAGCCACTTCTGACGAAGCTTCAGGGCCAGAACCTGCCTGACTCGGTCCGGATGGGTCAGCGTCTGACGGGCATGTCGGGGATGCAGTCGCAGTTGCCGATGGTTGGTTCGTTCACAGGTTTTAAGCAACATGGACGAGGAGGTGCTTGGATCAGTGATATATTGCCTCATACAGCGAGGATGGCCGACGAGATCTGCGTGATTCGGTCGCTTCACAGCGAGGCGATCAATCACGACCCGGCGATCACGTTTCTACAGACGGGTTCGCAGATTGCAGGACGTCCATCGGTTGGTTCGTGGCTGTCGTATGGATTGGGGAGTGAGAACGACAATCTTCCGAACTTTGTGGTTTTGATCACGAAAAACAAGGCAGATCAACCGCTTTACTCGCGACTTTGGGGTGCAGGTTTCTTGCCATCGCGGCATCAGGGGGTCCAATTTCGGTCGTCGGCGGATGCTGTTTTGTTCTTGAACAACCCGGCCGGGATAGATTCGGGATCGCGTCGGGGGATGCTGGACAGGCTTCGCAATCTTCATGAACTTGAAGAGGAGTCGACGCATGATCCGGAGATTCAGACACGGATTGCTCAATATGAGATGGCCTTCAAGATGCAGACGAGCGTTCCGGAGGTTACGGATTTATCCCATGAGCCTGATTACATTTACGACATGTATGGGGCAGATTCGCGGAAGCCTGGTACGTTTGCGGCCAATTGTCTATTGGCGCGTCGACTTGCAGAGCGTGGAGTTCGGTTCATCCAGCTTTTTCATCAGGGATGGGATCAGCACGGCGGTCTGCCTGGTGGGATTTCCAAGCAGTGTATGGAGACGGATCAGCCATCGGCAGCCCTTTTGATGGATCTCAAGCAGCGTGGATTACTGGAAGAGACACTGGTGGTCTGGGGCGGTGAATTTGGTCGGACGAACTATTGTCAGGGTAAGATCAGTCCGGGCAATTATGGGCGCGACCATCACCCTCGGTGTTTCTCAGGATGGATGGCAGGAGGTGGGATCAAAGGTGGCTCCGCCTGGGGCGAAACTTGTGAGTTTGGATACAGCGTGGTCAAGGACGGGGTTCATATCCATGACCTGCACGCAACGATTCTTCACCTTCTTGGAATTGATCATGAGCGGCTCACTTATCGATTTCAGGGTCGCGATTTCCGGCTGACCGATGTTTCCGGAAAAGTGGTCCAAGGTATTTTGTCGTAAGCGATTCGGCTGAGTTTCACGACAATTCCAGTCAAAAAAGATATTCCGATTGGGCCAACCCAAGATAAACTGACGCCTTATTAAATATGAGGTTTTCCTTAGATCAAGTCGTGGCACAGAGCGAGTGTTTTGAGCGGGCTTGATGAGTTGCAGATCAACAAATACGAAAGCCGCTATGACATCAGGCCTAGACCGGAATTCCGGGTCGTCGTATCGGGAATCATCATACAACGGGAATTTCATGTCACGCGCTAATTTTTAGCTCGTATTCATCATAGTGACTTATGAGAATTTGACATTCGAAGCGATACGCTTTCAGCACGTATCTTGATGCATGCTTCCGCCTATCCTCAGAACACAGGAATTGAGTTTCGAGGTCCGAATTATGTCCGACAACCTTACGAAGATGAGATCCGAGAAAAAAGGCCGCGATTCTTTACTGGATATTGTCCGCATTTTTGCGTGTTTCATCGTACTGATGCACCACGCAGCCGTGGCATTGTCCTTTGGCGATGAGGATCTGGCGGCTGGTCCGATCTGGATGAATATCCAGTGGTGTGTGATATGGATCCTGAAATATGGCAGTGGGACACCGATCTTTTTTGCTCTGGCTGGCTGGCTGGTGATGAACAGCCTTGAAAAGTCGGCTGGGGATCGCAGAGCGATTGTCCGCTCGTTTACGCGGCGTATCCATCGCATTCTTCCGCCTTATTGGCTGGCCTTGGGTTTGACAGCGGTCTTGTTGATATTTATGGAAGAGTA
Organism: Candidatus Kuenenia stuttgartensis; assembly: GCA_945865635.1. Lineage (GTDB taxonomy): Bacteria > Planctomycetota > Planctomycetia > Isosphaerales > Isosphaeraceae > QWQI01. The sequence goes on along the minus strand of CAMBEP010000079.1, from coordinate 6,571 downwards.
TGGATTGAAAGGTTTATTTGCAGGTGCTTACGCTCTGGAGTTCCAATCGCCGACAAGTTTGACAACTTATCAGTGGATTGGAAACCTGACCCTAACGGAAACCTGGCGGCCGATCATCACAGCCAACGAATCTGTCGTATTCACACGAGTCGCATGGGCCCTGTGCTATCATGAGCAATTTATTGCCATCACCTTGCTTTGTGCCTTAATTGCCGGTTCTTACTGGCGCAAAGCCTTGGGGACTTTTACAATCAGTCTATTGGTATTACAGGTATTGCTTTACGACATTGGAGCTTTATATCGAGTTGATGGTCTGTTTATTGACCGCTGGTTTTGCTTCGCAGCCGGGCTACTGGCCTTTGAAATTGGCCATAAGCCATGGCAGGACTGGCGCAAATCAGCATATCTTGGAATCGTGATTGTTGGTGGTTGTGCGGGATTGATCTGTAAAGATCACGAAATGATATTTTCTGCAGCCACATCGCTGCTGCTTGCCCTGGGCACAAAATCGATTCAATCTCATCTATCGATCGATTGGGAAAAGAGGCTTGCCAGGCTGTCGCCCTGGACATACCCGATCTTTCTGGCTCACCTGCCATTTGTGACTATTTGTAATCGGGTTTTATTTGAATCCGGCTTGCAGACATTCTGGGCAAGGGCACTGATTATCGTACCGACATCGATGATGATGGGTATTGCCGGAGGAATTGCATTTGGGCGGCTGGTAAACTTTCTGGACAGTGTCACCATTGAAACTGCGGGTCTGATTTTGGCTCTCAATGGCCTTTTCGCGAGATTGCATCCGTGGCTGCTGCAAATTTGGCAGGCAGTGGCAATCGAGCCAATTCTGTTTGAGAACTTGCACATATTTCCCAGACCGGGCCGATCGGAACTTTATGGCCATCTTGAGTCAAGACGGGTAAGTGCCCTTTCGGATCGGACACCTTGGCCCAACGCAGCGCAATAAGATTCAGCTCGCCTGGTTCAAGTGCCGTTTGTGGCAATTTCCAGCGACCATCTGAAATCCGTTCCGCGATCTGACCATTGCAATAAACTTGCAGGTGATTCTGGCTGGATTGAATTTCAATGGTTGTATCCACACTTGCAATTGATATCAGGCAGCGAGCCCAGATGGGCTGATTGACCAGGCCCTGATCGGCGAGGCATTTCCAAGGCTGATCTGGGTCATTCCAGGTGGTTGCATTCCAATCGCCCGGCTTCATGATTGGGGATCGTGGAATTTCAAATTGTTTTGGAACATCGCGGCCGATGGCCCAGAACAAAGAATTGACCATCATTCTTACGAACGATTTATTATCGAAATCCGACTTCTGTCCGAGCGATGTATAAAACGAGCGGCCTCCATCTTTTCGCACAAATGTGTAGGCCACGGGCTCGGGCTCGACCCCCTCGGCTTCTCCGCTCAATAATGCAACGGCTTTGGGATCAAGCGGTTTTACTTGATAAAACGAACCACCCTGGACGAATGGCAGGGTCACGCCGGTTAGGATCGGATGTTTTTTTGTGGCTTCAATTCCCACCACTTGGGACTTCAGATTGTTTGCATGATGGTTTGTGTAATGCCCGCCCCAGATTTCGGCGTCGAGTTCTGGCCAACCGGCCACACCTTCCGGCATCGTACCGGTGCGCAGATGAAAGGCATGGCTGGCGGTCCGAATTCCGACCATTGGCTTGCCAGAGCGGACGAATTTTTGGATTCGCTCAAGCTGATCCTTTTTCAAAGGGCGACGCCGCACGCTGAGAATCAGCAGATCGGCTTCATCCAGAGCGTCCAGGCCAGGCATGTCAAACTTGTCGTTTTCATTTCCATAAATAAACCTGACGGCAAAATCATGGCCGAGATTGGTTAATGCAAAGTGGGTCAATGTCCGGTTGGTTTCATACTCATCCTCGGCCATCATCACAGCCACTCGTGGGCGGGTGTCGTCCTTGAATCGAAATGGCTTTCCACCGATGATTTGATTTGAGGTGACGGTTGGGCAGACAAATCTCTCGACGTGGTCAATGATGCGTTCGGTGCCAGTAAAGTGGCTGACGTATGGTCGCCGGGCGGGGTTATACATGGTATCTGTCAAATCTCGCATCAGCACGGCATTTTTGCCATTTTTGACCATTTGGCGCAAGCCGAATGGCCGGCCCAGCACACACATATTGGTATGAACACCGGCCAGGATGACATTCTTGATGCCCTTGAATTCCAGGATGCTCCAGACCTCATCGCCCTTGTCGCTGATGTAATCGTTTTTTTCATCGATTGCAATGGCCGGGTGCTGCGCCTTCCAGGGCATCTTTGGGTTTCGGCCCTGAGCCTTGAGTTTAGCGGCCCATTCAGCGTGTTCAGCAGGATCATCGTCCTCGCCGCCGTCCGATTGATCGATCGGGTAAGCAGCGGCTTCCTCTGCAGGAATTCGGCTGCACCATTTGCCAATTTCATCTGGTAATTTTGCAGCTTTTGGTGTGGTCATGGCCCGCTTTCGGGCTGGATTTTCGGTATAAGCGGACATGCAATCGCTGGGTGCGTGTATGATTGTGACACCCTGGGCCCGAGACCATTTCAAGACTTGATTTAAATTTGGCAGGAATTGTTCCATGCGTTTTACGGCATTGAAACAGTGGTGGGCGTCCCAGACATCGCAGACAATGATAGCCGTTTGTTCCGGTTTCCATTTTGCTGGCTGCTGGATGGTGTGATACCGGCCAGTGGCGGGGCTGGTTTCCTGTTGTTTTTGAAGATTCAGTTGCCATTCGTCTGCCTGAATGATTGTGGCCGAAAGGCTTATCAAAGCCGCCAAACAATGCATGATCGGAAAGCGTGTCATGAGTGCTCCAAAATTCTTCAAAAACGATTTGAATTCCTGTATGCAAGAGTCAGGCGAGGTTGCCCCCGCCCGACTCGAAATCTGTTCGACAACCCAATATCATTGGGAGGTTTTCAGCCAATTATTTGCTGCCAGCCCGGAAAGGGCTTGCGGGCAGACCAGCCTTGTTGGAAAGGTTTGGTTCGGCTTCTTGATCCCAGCCAAAGCGAACCGCAACCGGAGCGGCTACGTCTGCCGACTTGACCACTACGGTGTCGCCGTCAATTGTGGCTTCGGCTTTTTTGAACTGGCCGTCCTGGCCCGCCACCTGCCACCAGGATAGGGGCTGACCGTCGCGGCTGACGAGCCCGCCACCGACATGATCAAAGCTCACACGAATGGCACCATTGTCCACAGCGTGGCTCTTATAGAGAGGGCCGGAATAAACCAGATCTTTCTTGCCGTAATCCTTGGCCAGGGCCCACAGGGCGAGTCGCTTGCCTACGTCCTGCTTGTTTTTGGGGTGAATATCCTTGGTGTTGCCGATATCAACCGTCACAGCCATTCCGGTATGAGGAATTGCAAGTGACTTGGTCTGGGCTTCCCAGATTCCGGCCAGATTATCGGTATTGGTCTTGCCATAGATATAAGGCGCCAATTGAACGAAATAGAATGGCATTTCCGGATCTTTCCAGATGGAGCGCCAGCCACCGATCAAGGCCTTCATTTTCTCCATATACAACATGCCTTCGCCGTTGTTGGATTCGCCCTGATACCAAAGGGATCCACGAATGGCATAAGGTACAAATGGAGCGATCATGCCATTGTAAAGAGCCAGGGGTGTTTGAAAATTGATTTGGCCCTTGGCGTCTTTTGTCGGATATTCAGCCAGTTTATCGCTGATATCTTTCAGAGCTGGTACGGATTGAAATCCGATCGGTGGGGTCCATGGTTCGATCCGCGTTCCGCCCCAATTTGAGCCGATCAGTCCGATTGGAACACCGTCAAGATTCTTTTGCAATTCGCGTGCAAAGAAATAGCCAACAGCCGTATAGTTGGCCACGGTTGCAGGTGAGCAGACAGTCCAGCCACCGGCAGCGACATTCCTCTGAGCTTTGTCAGATGGGATATGCGGTACTTTGATATGGCGGATAAGTGGGTAGTTTGCGGCTGCAATTTCCTCTTGAGGATTATTCGACTGGGCCACGTTCCATTCCATGTTGGACTGACCTGAGCAGACCCAGACCTCGCCCACTAGAACGTCTTTGACGGTCACCGATACACTGCCTTGAATTTGAATTTCGTGAGGCCCGCCAGCTGGGAGGGCTGGCAAAGTCACCTGCCATCGGCCTTGACCATCGGCTGTAGCCTTGGCATTGCTGCCTGCCAGTGTGACATTGACCTGCTGGCCGGGTGCATCCCAACCCCAGAGAACGATCGGCTTCGATCGTTGAAGAACCATGTGGTCGGTGATCACGGGCGGCAGCTCGAAGCCGGCCTGTGCCGAGGCAAGACCAAAGATTAAGGTCGCAACGAAGGCGAATGCGGACTGAAGAATCCAGCGTTTCATGAAAATGGAAGCTCCCTGACTGGGTGTAAATCCGTGACGGATTTTTGTGATTGTGACATGCTGAGGTGGGCGGGCGACAGAAATCGGGCGGCAGCTTGGCTCTTGACGTGCTTTGGAGGCTCGCTCCAGCGCTGATCGACATGCTGTCCATCGACCCAACGTGCCTAGTTTAATTGGGCGGAGGCCTGAATGGTAGGGCGCATAGAAAAATCCCTGGCGGTCGAACTCCTCAACCGTTCTTTTCTGATAGGATATTTATGCTACCAACCTTCTGAATCCCAAACCATCAGACCTGACTCCTGACGGGGCCGCTTACCTCACAGTCGTCAGTCATCACCGCCCTGCTCCGCCTATCTGCCGCTTAAAAGAATTGTGAACCACCGAATGCCGCACCGATTCCCCTGCCGCTTGCTGTTGATTTCCTCGGTTTTTCTGCTCCAGAATTCTGCGGCTCGTTCCGAAGTGATTCTGCCTGATGTCTTTGGCGATCATATGGTATTGCAGCAAAATCAACCGATTTTTGTTTGGGGAACTGCTTCCAAAGGGGAAACGGTTGCTGTTACGCTAGGAAATGAAACTCAGAGCTCCGTGGCTGATCCATCAGGGTATTGGAGGGTGAAATTGGCGCCGAGAGGCGCCGACGAGAAACCTGTTTCAATGACAGTGAAAGCCTCAAACACTGTCATATTTCACGATATTCTCATCGGAGAAGTCTGGCTCTGTTCCGGTCAGTCCAATATGCACTGGCCTCTGAAGCAAGCCAATCAAGGTACCGACGCAATCGCTTCGGCCAATTTGAAAGGGCTGCGGTTGCTAAATATGCGTGGCAAGCCTTATGGAAATGGCCGTGAGTTTTCGGACGACGAGATTGCAAACTGTACCCCTAAAAAATATCTGACTGGCAAATGGGCCATCTCGTCGCCTCAATCGGCTGCTGATTTCTCGGCTGTTGCCATGTTTTTTGGGCGAGAATTGCTTGAGAAACACAAGGTTCCAATTGGGTTGATCCACAATGCAATCGGCGGAACGCCCACTGAAGCATGGATCCAACGAAAAACGCTCATTGCCGACCCGCTCCTCAAACCACTTACGGAAAACAACTGGTTTACGAACGAGCTGGTGCATGGCTTTTGCCGCGATCGGGCGTCGTTAAATCTGAATCGAAAGTTGATGGATGCCAAGACGGATCCAGCGCGTCTGGAACATCCGTATCAGCCTGGTTTCATGTATGAATCTGGAATTGCTCCGATTGCAGGTTACGGAATCAGGGGAGTAATCTGGTACCAGGGTGAGTCCAATGCTCACAATGCGGCTCTTCATGACCGTCTTTTTCCGTCGTTGATTGCAGACTGGCGAAGTGTCTGGCAGGAGGGCGACTTTCCATTCCTTTACGTACAGTTGCCGAATATTGCGACTGCAAACTGGCAAGAATTTCGTGAAAGCCAGCGACGTGCATTGCAAATCCCAAATACAGGGATGGCTGTCACCATTGATATTGGGGACCCGGACAATGTGCATCCGCCTGAAAAACAGATAGTTGGCCACCGGCTCGCACTGATGGCCCGCGCGAAAGTCTACAACGAAGACATTGAATATTCCGGTCCAACTTTACAATCGATTCAGGCTGAGGGTGACACCCTTCGCCTCAGGTTTCTGCACTGTGCCGGCGGCCTTAAAACAACAAACAATGAGGCATTGACTGGATTTGAAGTTGCGGGAAAGGATCATCTTTTCAAGCCTGCAATGGCGACGATAAAAGGCTCAGAGATTGTGCTAACAGGTGCAAGCGTAGTCAAGCCGGTGGCGGTTCGATATGCGTTTGCTTCCAATCCGGATTGCAACTTGCGAAATCAGTCGAATCTGCCCGCTTCGCCGTTTATTGAGGAAGTGAAATAACTCGTTTTATAATCTTCGCTGTCATGAATGGCACTTTTTGATCAAAACGATGCCGGAGGCATCTGGAGCCAGTAGCCGGTGGTTGAGGAGCGTCAGCGACGACACCACCGGACGAAGACGCGAAATAAGGTCTTGCGCCCCTGCCGGGGTGCCAGCAGCTTTTACCCCCATCTCATAACCGGAAGGTGTCGCTTCGCTCAACCACCGGCGACTCGTTTTGATGCCTCCGGCATCATTCTGTTACGGGATGTCTCTTTTTAGACCGCGACAAGTATAGCATCAGAAC
>CAMBEP010000078.1 GCA_945865635.1 Candidatus Kuenenia stuttgartensis | reverse complement strand
TGGCGGCCGAGCTTACAAACTCGTTCCTATCACTCCCGTTCCCGAGCCTTCGAGCCTGTTGATCGGATCTCTTGGTATTGCTGCGGCGACATGGAAATTCCGCAAGCGCAGAAATTCGATTCAGAACTAATGACAGAGCCAGCTTTTTAGGGAGTCGGACCGTCTGACGTATGCCGTGGACTGCTCTTTCAGCAGCATATGCTATTAAAGGTCGAAGGGGCAACCAGTGGTCAGTTCACTGGGGGCATCGACGAGATTGACTTGGCGAAGCCTGCTATATGTTGTGGTTGCAATGGTCACGTTGAGTTCAGCCAGCATGGCCTTGGAAAAGCCTGGCCAGAGGCGGACCAGAGTTCGGTCCTGTTTGACAAAGGCCACATGTGCCGAGCTGTCTATGTTGTAATCTCTGATGATACTCAGTTTCTCGTCGGCCAGAATTGGAAATGATACGCGATATTTTTCACCCCAGGCACGAGCGACTTCAGGCGATCCATCGATCACTCCCAAAAATTGCACAGAAGTGGAGTAAGCATGGGCGATCCGCTCAAAATACGGCTGAGCCGCAATGCTGCACGGACAACCTTCTTTAATAAATACCAACACAATTGGACCACGGATCAATTCGGTGGCCAGTCGGTGCATTACGTTTTGCCCATCGCTGGCTGAGAATTCGGGTGCGGGCTTACCCTCCATACGCTGGATGGCCAATTCCATTTCTGGAGTGACATCGTGTTTGACACGAGGCTTGACGGGTTGCAGAGGCACCGACATATTGGTCGGTGCCTCGCTGCTCAAGATATTCAGAAGGATATAACAATAGACGCATGAGCCGAGCAACAGTAGAACTGAACTCCCAGCAGTCATGGCCTTTTTGAGTTTTGTCATTGATTTTCCGATTCTTTCTCAGTACGAATCTGCCGAAATCACTTCACCACTATTACGAGTGCTTAACCCACGCCAAGTCGCCAGACTCACCGAATCTTTCAAGAATTGGACGTGCCCATCACAAAACAGTGCATTGACACCTCCTGGATGGTTGCTCCGCGCCGACTTGATCGCAGGATTATGCGGTGGACTCGTTTGCCAGCAATCGAAACTCTTGGAATTTGGGGTCAGATAATGGTTGTAAAGTGTGGTGCGATAATCGCCATCCCACCATCCATAGCCTTTATCAAGCCTCCAGCCGGTGGGATTGGAACATCCAGCATCTGTCAGAGGAGCAGGAGATATGGCGGCCCCTCGGCGCACATCCTGAGGGCGGTTTGCTCCTCCTGAAACAGTCGATGCACCTCCGTTTGCCGTCCCAATCAACTGCTCAGAAGCAGCCACAGTGTTACTGGAACCATCTGTTATGGTGCCAATCGACTGCGGTGCACCCAGAACGAACGCCCCGTTGGCAGCGACTGTGGCACCAGCATCACCCGGAACATTTGAACCCGGCGAGCCATCACCCGTACAAAACTGATAATTACTTGGGCCTGATTTCAAACCTCCAGGCAACATGGAAGGAGGAGCCTGGCCATCGCTTGGGCAAAGAAAAAAGCTCACAGCGGTGGCCATGACCGTTGTGTTGGCACCAAATGGGGTCCACGGATTCGTCCCATAAATGGCTGTGGGGCCAGCCGCAATCGGCCAATCCATATTCAGTGCATTATAGACGTTGGATTGTTCCAGAAAGGGCGACATTTGAGCCAGCACGCTCCAGCGATAGTGCAACACAGGAATGCCAGGTGCGGCTTGCCCTGCGCGTGGATAGAGAAATCCGACGGGAAAGCAGTTTTGGCTGGAGTGATAATTGTGCAGTGCTATACCGAGTTGTTTCAGATTATTCGTGCACTGGGCCCGCCGAGCAGCTTCCCGGGCAGACTGAACAGCAGGCAGAAGCAGTGAAATCAAAACGGCAATGATTGCAATTACTACGAGCAATTCGATGAGAGTGAACCCTCTACGATTTTGAGAGAATCTGGAATCCGGCATTTTTTCGGTCCTTATAGAGAACGGAGAATTTCTACGATGTAGATAGGATGTCAACCGTCTCATGCCCTTATTCAGACAGAAGAGAACGATATTGAAGAGAGGCCGAGCCATCGGGCTACCCCTGGAATGCGCCTCAGAATGAAGCGGTCTAGAAGAAGGACGGAGATCAGTGAGAATCCAAAAAGTGGGAGACAGATTCCCAGTATCAAGACAATCATGATGAATGCCCAAGCCATTCGATGCCGGGCGGCGGGTACTGGTGCTCCGAGTGAACCTGGCTCACGACGACGCACCCACAAGATCACGGAACTGATGCACAGGAGGATTAACCCCAATGCTGTGATCAAGCCTAGGAGTTGATTGGGCCATCCGAACAAGCGTCCCTCATGGGCGGCAACACCTGTTCCTACAATCTGGTCGATGAGATATCGATCTTTGAAGTCTTTGCGACTCTTGATATCACCAGTGGTCCCATCCATCACCAGATCAACCCTGCGAGGTCGATTGGCCGTCATCGACTTCGCAGTCCATTCCACACTTTTGCCTTCAAACGATCGAACGCCGGGAGGCGCGATCACAACAGGTGCAAGCAATCCCATTGGTTTCAGCGTTGCGACAATTAGGTCCACGCTGGCTAGATCAACCGGTTGAGTCGTTCGCTTTTCAGGCTGAACACTGCGAACATTGAAACCTCGACTTTGTTTCGACTCACGCTGGTCGCGATTTCCGGCAACGGCTGCCAAGACTTTTTCATTCAGAGGTGAGGCCCCGTTGGTCCAGTCTTGACGGGCAACCGCAGTACCCGTCAGTCGCCGCACCTGCTTGAAATAGTCTCCCCAGAATTTCGCCCAGGGAAGGCCGGTCAGCAGCAAAAAAAGAGCAAGACCTGAGACCCAGAAACCAGTCACGCTGTGGATATCTCTCCAGAAAATACGGGAGCCTCTCGAAAGCCGAGGATACAGAATTCCGCCAAGTCGGTTCGCTCCACGCGGCCACCAGAGATACAGACCTGTCAAGATCATAATGATCGCCCAAGACGACGCCAGTTCGACAATCGCCGACCCGCGATTCCCCATCAATAATTCGCCATGAATCTTGAAAATGAATCGCATGAATCGCGATTCCTCCCATATGGATTGCAATACGTCAAGTGTCTGGGGATGCAGGTAAACTCGCTTCGCCTTACCTCTCTGATTCACAATGACTCGAACCGAATCCGTAAGCGATTGCGGCAGTTCATACCCCTGAAATGTAGAGCCTGGAACTGCTGCCATCGCAGCCCGAATTTGCCTGGAGGCAATTTCTGGTTGGCCGTTGACAATGAGCCGATCATAAGGTCGTTCGAGCCAAGCCTCGATCTCAGCCTTGAAGAGATAAATCGTGCCTGTTATCGATAGTAAAATGACGAACGGAATGCAAAACAGACCCGCATAGAAATGCCACCGCCAGACGGCCCGGTAGTCGGGCCATGGTTTCAGATTCCTTGATGTTTCGATTTTAAGCATCGTTTGACCTTTTCATAAGACATCTTGCAGGCGGCCATTCCAGATAACTGTTCCAAGCCGCTGCGCTAGATATTTCATCGAAGAGAAATGATTTACTGGCTCTCAATAAGAGTCTGCCGAAATCACTTCACCACCAGCCCGTGTTGAAATGGCCCGAAAGGTTCCAATGCTAACACTGTCCTTTATGAACTGAACATGGCCATCAAGAAACAGCGAGTTTGTTCCACCGGGGTGGAAACTTCTAGGTCCTGAGATTCCGGCGGCTCGCCCCGAATCAGTGCAATCGGGGTACTTGCTATTCGGAGTTAGGAAGTGGTTGTAGGAGGCCATGAAAAAGCTCCCACGAGCCCATTCGCGGCCACGGTCGCCAGCCCAGGTCTCTGGCGTTAGGCATGCTGTTGGATAATTGTTCGGCAGTTCAAACTGATCAGCGGGGATTCTGTTGCCCATATATCCCGAAGTGTTGAACAATGCAAATTGCCGATTTTTGTTCGCTGGCGGGCTGGATCCTGGTGAATTGTTACTTCCTGTTCCGAGAAGCGATTCCCCATAGCCCACTGTATTGCTAAGCCCGTCGGGGATTCCAGAAAAGCGAATCGCGCTGGTGTTATAAAACGGGCCATCAGGAAGTGGTCTATTGGCTAGCACATTGAAGCTCCCATTATTGATCGTCCCAGTGCCCGCACAGGCCAGATAATTGGTCGAGCCCCAGTTGGGGTCGATACGTTGCACCCCGTCGCTGGGACATAAAAAGGCTGAAACCACCATGGACTCGGCGGTTGTATTTTGAGCCACCGGAAGTTGATTGACTGATGCATAGAAACTGAAATTGATCGAGTTATACATGTTTGTCGCTTCTATGTAGCTTAGCAGAGAAGCGAGCGAAGACCATAAATACGGATAGCCAAAGCGTGCAGCCGGCAGAACGTTATAGCTTGACTCATAGTTATGAACCGCAATTCCTAGTTGCTTTAGGTTGTTCGTGCACTGGGCCCGCCTGGCAGCCTCGCGGGCAGACTGAACCGCAGGTAACAACAGAGAAATCAACACCGCAATGATGGCGATGACGACAAGCAGTTCGATGAGCGTGAAAGCTCGTTTTCTGGACACCATGAGATTTAAATCCTTCGGGTTCGGTTTTGGGAGTATCTGAATGAGGGTTGATTATTGGAGACGGTAATCCGATAGATTCGAGACCGGGCAAGACATTTCCTGGCCCGGTCTTAATTGACATGAATTAGCTTCGCATTGGCTTCATGCCCACTTCGCCCAAATCTTTGATAGCGCCACCTTCAACGGTCAGCACTTCGCCATTTCGGCCTGTATTTCCGCCAAGCCATCCAGCGGTCTCATGCCAGATGACGATCCGGTGATTGCCTTTGGGGGCGTTGCGAATTTCAAAACGTCCTTCGGCATCCGTCAAAGTGAAATACGGATGATTGAATACTCGAATCCATGCAGATTCCCATGGATGAGGTGCACACGACACCTTTAAAGCCTGCCGCTCAGCCACTAGGTTTGGAAGCTCAATTTTAGATCCAGGATTCATAATCTGATTACCCGTTTGGGTAAATCCTGTCCATTGAAAAGCATGAATCACTGGCGAATCGTTGGTCACAACCAGCTTTTGCCCTTGACGAACTGCCACCGCATGAGGCGCAAACCCTGAACAAGGCTGCTCAAACGTCACTGGTTTCTCAGAAGGCTTTGACAGACTTGGATGGATCGGCAATTTGCTCGTGGAGCCGCCAGTCGAAGGAATCAGCCAGACATAAACCCACTTGATCCCGAAATTCTTCGGCTCAACCACCCAGTCCTCAGCATACACAGGTCCTTTCGATGAAAACCATTTCAGATCATCTGGCTTCAATACGTATTTCGAGAATTCAATCTCTCTAGGCTTGGGAGGAGCGATGTCTGATTGCCAGACTATCCGGCCCTTGACAGAACCCCAGTCCTTATCCTGATTGGCTGCGTCTTCATATGCGCTAACACGTGAAGGCCAAATAACTTCGAACCCGGAGGCGATACCGAGAGACGAGCCAAGGGCAACTTTTCTCAGGATCGAACGACGATTCAGAGACTTCCCGTCCAAAAGACGCCGTGGATTCCTCGCCACAGATTCCGGCATCCGATACTGCAGTTCATTCTGCATTGTCAATTTTCAATTCTTTTGAAAGCACATGAAACCGTAGAATCCACTTTGAGCAGGGGCAACAGTATCCTCTACCCAAGCCAAAAAGTTTTTTTTGGCGGATTGAATTGCATTTGATTAATTTCCCAGAGAGATATCGAGCGATACCACTTTCACAAGCCCCGCCAAGCATAGGCCGGAAACTGAAAGCAGATGATCGCAAAAGCGTCACAGCTTCTGATATTTCAACATTTTTAGCTTGCACGGAGTCGACACGAGCAATAATTTCATAGTCCATATGGACTAGTCATATCATCTCTGCTCAAGACTCATGCAAAGTGCATAGTTATTGCAAGGAAGGCATTTAAGACTTCCCATCTTCATCGAGTTGATCAAACTCAAATCAATAAAATCTGGGCGGGCGGTCAAGCCTGAAAAAGAACATCGAAGATCTTAACGGGAGACTCTCCAGCAGGAATAATGGATTGCTATGACTATCCACAAATCCTGATAACGCTTTAGACAGAAGCTCTTTGGGAACATGGATCAGTTTTAGTTTCACGACTGATTCCGGAAAACCTTGATCCGTCTGCGAAGTCATCATACATAGCCTGGATGAGGATTGCTGCACAACCATTTCAGGCTGAGACTGATCTGCATCGGGTTTGCAGCAACATGATTCGCGGCGACACGTTACACCACAATCGCAATACGCCTGATGAGCTCGCTCTTCAGAAGACGTTTTAAAAGCGTGGAACGATTCCGATCCTGAATAGCCTGAAAATGCCAAAAGACCTAGAAGACTAAACATCTTCATGATCAATTGCATGTCAGGAAATGAAGGTTGTCGCAATCGCATTCACGGAATCTCGGAGGCCTTGGAATTCAGTCTAATTGTAGATTCATTTGACAATTCTGTCAACCATCCAGAAAGTTTCAACTCCGTTTCATTCGAACTGATTCTTTCGACTCGAATAATTTATCTGAACTCCAAGAAATTCCCGATCTATCCCTGTTCGAACTCCGACTTGACCAAATCGGGACTTTAACGTCCAAGGAGAAACACAGATCAGAAATCGGCGAATCAGGTCACGGGTTATCAAGGAGGATTTCCCCATGAGCACTTCCATGGCCGTGGTCCTTGTGCTCAACTTTAAAGGCAAGGCTTTGCTTGAAGCCTTCTTACCATCAATCGTTACGGCGGCTCACTCTGACCGGGGCGATTGCCCGGTGATTGTCGTCGACACGAACCCCGCTTTTCAATGTGAACGTGGCCAACAACACGATCAACAACACGCTGGGCGGGATCAGTGTCTGGGTGGACAACAGCGGCGGCGACCATGCCAGTTCAAGCCTGAACCGACGGTATTTTGATGGAACGATCGCCTGCAACACCTTTACCGGCTACAGCTCGAACACGACCAATGGCGGCGTGAGGCCGATTGATGTGCTCAACGCCTTTCGGCATCTATGAGGTTGGCACGCAGACCTCTGTTAAGCACCTCTATCTGTTGTCTAGTGCTCAACGCCTTTCGGCATCTATGAGGTTGGCACACGCATCATCCGCAATACTTTGGCTTGAGGTAAATGTGCTCAACGCCTTTCGGCATCTATGAGGTTGGCACACCAGATAACCACCCTCTTCAGCGGCTGCGTAGTCCGGTGCTCAACGCCTTTCGGCATCTATGAGGTTGGCACCCAAGGACTGAGAGGGACATAATCAGCACCAGACAGTGCTCAACGCCTTTCGGCATCTATGAGGTTGGCACATGGTATTCATGGTCGACACCTGCAGCTTTATGTAAGTGCTCAACGCCTTTCGGCATCTATGAGGTTGGCACCATTCTGATCTTTGATCTTGACTGGATATTTAAGATGTGCTCAACGCCTTTCGGCATCTATGAGGTTGGCACTTGACATTCGGCGTAAGGTATCTACCGTCCAGCGGTGCTCAACGCCTTTCGGCATCTATGAGGTTGGCACGCTCGCCGCCATGCCAAGCGGCACGGAGTTGGAGGTGCTCAACGCCTTTCGGCATCTATGAGGTTGGCACGCAGGACAGCGGTGTCACCATCAATGATGCGTTGCAATGTGCTCAACGCCTTTCGGCATCTATGAGGTTGGCACCTGGGAGCTTTGAGCAGACCTCAGGCCGATACACGTGCTCAACGCCTTTCGGCATCTATGAGGTTGGCACTGAAGACGCTTCCCGAAAAGTCTGTTCAAACATGGTGCTCAACGCCTTTCGGCATCTATGAGGTTGGCACACGATGACGCATCCACTCTGGCCAGTCCTAGGCAAGTGCTCAACGCCTTTCGGCATCTATGAGGTTGGCACACGACAGACCACAAAACAGAGACTTGATGCCATGCGTGCTCAACGCCTTTCGGCATCTATGAGGTTGGCACTACGCCAAGGCCCTGCCAGAGTTCCTTGACGATGGTGGGTGCTCAACGCCTTTCGGCATCTATGAGGTTGGCACCTTCGCCAGTTGCTAAAGGAGAAAGCCGTAAACAAGAGTGCTCAACGCCTTTCGGCATCTATGAGGTTGGCACAACAAGGAAGTGCTAGGCCACGGCGAATATAATAAGGGTGCTCAACGCCTTTCGGCATCTATGAGGTTGGCACAAGAATATTGAGGGATGGGGCTTTGATGCATACAGGTGCTCAACGCCTTTCGGCATCTATGAGGTTGGCACAATGCGAACCAACGGGAATCTATTCCCGCTCAATGGTGGAAATGAGCATTCTACGATTCGTATATAGCGTTTGGTGATAATTGATCGACGAGGATGTCGGTCTGATTTGCATGGATGTGTCACTCTCATGAGGTGCATCCATGTCCGTTCGCGTTCTCAGAGACTTTTACAGTTCTCCCCGGCTGATCAAAGTCGCGGTATGGGTGGGATAAGGTAATTTCTGCGACGAGCAAGCGGGGTTGAGAAATTGACAAAACCAATGCCCGAAACGGTGGCCGATCGAATTCAAATCTGAGGGGTTGCATCATCCGGGTTAAACACCTAAACCCCGCCTGGCACTTTCCAGGACGGGGTTTTGGTGATCGTGGGATTCAATTGCCGCGACTTCTGATCACGCTTTGGGTGTGAATGTAAACTGACTCGTTTCCAGGTTCCAGTCGATCAGAATTGTGGCCCCTTGGGTGAACTTGCCGGCCAGAATTGACGAGGCCATCGGGTTGGCCACTCGCTGTTGCAGCACACGCTTGAGCGGGCGGGCCCCATAGGCGGGGTCATAGCCCTCTTCGGCAAGCTGTTCCTTGGCCTTGTCGGTCATTTCCAAAGCCAGGCCGGCTTCGGTCATCTGGGCCACCATGCGCTTGAGCTGAATGTCCACAATCTTGCGGAGTTCATAATAGCCGAGCGGGTGGAAGATGATTTTTTCGTCGATCCGGTTCAGGAATTCCGGCAGGAAATTCTTCCTTAGAATCTCCTCCATGGCCTTCTGCATAGCCACATCGTCGCCCTGGTCGGCCATTTCGCTAATCATTTGGCTGCCAATGTTGGAAGTCATGATGATTACCGAGTTTTTGAAGTCAACGGTGCGGCCCTGGCCGTCGGTCAGACGTCCGTCGTCTAGCACTTGTAAAAGCACGTTGAAGACATCGCGGTGGGCCTTTTCCATTTCATCCAGAAGGATGACCGAATAAGGCTTGCGCCGAACCGCTTCCGTCAGTCGCCCGCCTTCTTCGTAGCCGACATAGCCGGGAGGGGCACCAATCAGTCGGCTGACATTGTGTCGCTCGCCATATTCAGACATATCAATGCGCACCATGGCATTTTCGTCGTCGAACAGGAATTCGGCCAGGGCCTTGGCCAGCTCGGTTTTGCCCACTCCGGTGGGGCCCAGGAAGAGAAAGGAGCCTATGGGCTTGTTGGGGTCCTGAAGGCCTGCGCGGCTGCGCCGCACAGCATCGGCCACGGCCCGTACGGCGTCGTTCTGGTTGACCATGCGCAGGTGGATCTGATTTTCCAAGTGTAGGAGTTTTTCACGCTCGGTGGTGAGCATTTTGTTGACAGGTATGCCTGTCCACTGGCTCACCACTTCGGCGATTTCTTCGGCATCGACCTCTTTTTTGAGCAGTACCCGGCCCTCTTTGCCCTTGGCTTCGGGGGGCCCGCCCGCATGGGCTGCGGCTTCGGCTGTGGCGATCTGCTGTTCCAGGGCCTTCTTTCGGGCCTCGATTTCCGCCAGCTTGCGAAAGACGTTTTCGTCGGGCCGTTCGCCGCGCTGCATCAAGTGGTTGATTTCCTCATACTGCCGGGCATATTCAATTTTGACTTTGTCATATTGCTCGCGCATCTTCTGCACGTCGCCAAGGTCGGATTTTTCGAATTCCCATTGCGTGCGCAGGTCCTGAAGCTCTTTTTCCAGCTTGGCAATTTCCGAATCAATTTCAGCCAGACGATCCTGGGCGTGTTCCTCAGTCTCGTTTTGAAGCATGCGCTGGGCGAGTTGCAATTGCAGTAACCGTCGCTGGATGACGTCGATTTCGGTCGGCACCGATTGCAATTCCATACTCAGTCGGCTGGCGGCTTCATCCACCAGGTCAATGGCCTTGTCTGGCAATTGCCGGTCGGTGATATAGCGGGTTGAAAGTTTGGCCGCAGCCACCAGAGCGGAATCGCGAATGGTCACCTTGTGGTGAACTTCGTATTTCTCCTTAATTCCGCGCAGAATGGCGATTGTATCTTCGATGGTGGGCTCATTGACCATCACGGGCTGAAACCGGCGTTCCAGAGCTGGGTCTTTTTCAATATATTCGCGATATTCATCGAGAGTAGTCGCACCGACGCAGCGCAGCTCGCCGCGAGCCAGGGCAGGTTTCAAGAGGTTTGCGGCATCCATGGCCCCATCGCTTTTGCCGGCTCCGACAACCAGATGCAATTCGTCGATAAAGAGAATGATCCGGCCGCCGGAGTCAGTCACTTCTTTGAGGACCGCTTTCAATCGCTCTTCAAATTCACCCCGATATTTCGCGCCTGCCACCAGTGCGCCCATATCCAGGGCCATGAGTTTGCGATCCTTGAGCGATTCGGGTACGTCGCCAGAAACGATGCGCTGGGCCAGGCCTTCGGCGATCGCGGTTTTGCCCACACCAGGCTCACCGATCAGAACGGGGTTATTCTTGGTCCGGCGCGACAGGACCTGCACGACTCGGCGAATTTCGCTATCGCGGCCGATCACAGGATCGATCTTGCCCTTGCGTGCCAGTTCCACCAGGTCGCGTGCATATTTTTCAAGTGCCTGATATTTCACTTCCGGGCTCTGGTCTGTCACTCGATGGCTGCCCCTGACTTCTTTCAACGAGTTTAGAATCGACTTTTCCGTGACCCCCAAGGCGTTCAGAACACTTTGGGCCTTGCCGGGCACCTTGGCCAGACCAAGCATGATGTGCTCGATCGAGACAAAATCGTCGCCCATTTTCTTGGCTTCATCCGAAGCCGTATCGAGCACCTTGGAGAGTTCTGGCCCCAGTGTCTGATCGCCACCTGAGACCTTGGGCAAAACCTTGATGCCTTCCTCAGCGGCTTTCTGGATCTGGTTCGAATTCACGCCCAGTTTTTCCAGAATGGCTCGTGCGATCGATGGAGATGGCTCCAGCAAGGCCAGCATCAGGTGCATTGGCTCCAGTCGCTGATTGCCATTTTCCCTGGCCAGCTCCTGGGTGCGCTGAATGGCTTCCTGTGCCTTGTGTGTCAGTTGTTCAAATCGAAATGCCATGGTATTTCTTTCCCTCCTGTTTCTTAGACTTTTTTACGTTCTCAAATTGTATTTGGTTCATGGCTGGATTGCAATTCTGCATGCCTGCCTGAATGGGCCGTCAGTTTGTCCACATCGCGCGGCTTCCAGGGATAATTCAGGCAGTGGGTCAAAGCCTCGACCCAAGACTCTTCCGGGTCGTCCGGCAATCGCTCGCCACCTGGGTTCAGGTCATACCAGCCATTGCCAGGCCTTCCCGTGTCCTTCCTGACCACAAGTGCGGCCAGATCGGGCAGTCCGCACCGGCGGCATCGCAATGACATTTCCCTTAACAATTGTCGATGAATATGTCGGTGATGCAATGGCCTGCCAGCCCGCCCTGCGAGTTCTGTATAGCTCACCGTCCGCCCCTGCCTTATGGCTTCCCACAAGACCGGCCAGGCCTTGAGCAGATTCTCGTTGAATTTTGGTGTTGGCAACGGCATGGGAATTCCGTATTTTTTTGAAATCAAATTCCGGAAATATAAAATCGGGGAGGCCATTGCATAACGGCCTCCCCCTTTCTCAGATCCTCTCAGTCGGCCATGAATCAGGATTCAGGCCGGCTTATTTTTCTTCGAAGTCGACATCAATCACGTCGTCAGGCTTGGCCCCGCCTTCGGCTGAGCCAGCGGCATCACCCCCTGGGCCAGCCTCGGCACCAGCGGCCGCTTCAGGGGCTGCCGCATAGAGCTTCTCGGACATCGCCTGAACAGCCTTGGTCAGCTCGTCGGTTGCGGTCTGAAGAGCGGCAAGGTCCGTACCTTCCTTGGCCTTGTTGACCTTCTCGATCATGGATGTGATCGCAGTGCGGTCGGCTTCGGTGAGTTTGTCCTTGTTATCCTCAAGCGTTTTTTCCACTTGATAGACGCGCTGATCCGCAGCGTTCCTGGCCTCGGCCAGGTCGCGTTTGCGCTTGTCTTCCGCAGCATGCGACTCGGCATCGCGCTGCATCTTGTCGATCTCGTCCTTCGACAATCCGCCAGAGGCTTCAATCCGAATGGTTTGCTCTTTGCCCGAGGCCTTGTCGCGGGCCTTGACCGAGAGAATGCCGTTGGCATCCAGGTTAAAGGCCACTTCCACCTGGGGAACACCCATTCGGGCGGGCGGAATGCCTTCCAGATTAAATTCGCCAAGCATCCGGTTGTCGCCCGCCATCGGACGCTCTCCCTGAAAGACCTTGATCGTCACAGCCGTTTGATTGTCCTCGGCCGTGGTGAAGGTTTCCTTCTTCTCGGTCGGGATCGTGGTGTTGCGTGGGACCAGAACCGTCATCACACCACCCTTGGTTTCAAGGCCCAGCGAAAGCGGGGTCACGTCCAGAAGCAGCAGATCCTTCACTTCACCTGTCAGCACAGCACCTTGAATGGCGGCCCCCACGGCCACCACTTCGTCGGGGTTCACACCCTTGTGAGGCTCGCGTCCAAAGATCTCCTTGACCATGTCCTGGATGCGTGGCATACGGGTGGAACCGCCCACCAAGACCACTTCATCAATCTGGCCAGGCTTCAGCTTGGAGTCTTCCAAGGCCTTCAAAACCGGGAGTTTACAGCGTTCGACCAACTTGTCGGTCATGCGCTCGAACTGGCTCCGGGTAATGGTCATCATCAAGTGCTTCGGCCCGCTGGCGTCGGCTGTGATGAATGGCAGATTCACCTCGGCATTGGCCTGGAATGAAAGCTCTTTTTTGGCTTTTTCGGCCGCTTCCTTCAAGCGCTGGAGAGCCATCTGATCCTTGCGCAGGTCGATGCCTTCATTCTTCTTGAATTCGTCGGCAATGTGGTTGATCAGGGCTTCGTCCCAGTCGTCGCCACCCAGGTGCGTGTCGCCATTGGTGGAAAGCACCTCGAAGACACCATCCGCCACGTCCAGAATGGAAATGTCAAACGTACCACCACCAAGGTCAAATACGGCGACCTTCTCATTCTTCTTCTTGTCCAGACCATAAGCCAGGGCCGCTGCCGTCGGCTCGTTGATGATTCGCGCCACTTCCAGACCCGCAATCAGGCCCGCATCTTTCGTGGCCTGACGCTGGGCGTCGTTGAAGTATGCAGGAACCGTGATCACAGCCTTCTTCACCTTATGGCCCAGATAGCTCTCTGCCGCTTCCTTGAGCTTGCGAAGAATCATCGCAGAAATCTCTGGCGAACTGTACTGCTTGCCGTTGATCTCCACCTTCACCGTGTCCGACGGATTGCCCACGATCTGGTAAGGAATCAGTCGCTGCTCATTGCCCACCTCATCCACCCGACGTCCCATAAACCGCTTGATCGAATAAATCGTCCCCCTCGGATTGGTCACAGCCTGACGCTTCGCCGGCTCGCCAACCAGATTGTCACCCTTGGCCGTAAAGCCAACCACAGACGGGGTCAAATATGCCCCCTCCTGATTCGCAATCACTTTCGGCTCGCCACCTTCCATGACAGCCACCACAGAATTGGTCGTCCCAAGGTCTATGCCAATAATCTTTTCGCCTTCTGCCATGTTCCTGCCCCCTTTGTCTCTACGTTTCAGATGAATCCACACTATTCAAACCGCAAAGGCTCTCATTCCCGTCAGCACATGCCAACAGACCAGAACCAAATTCGCATGTTGAAAACCAACCAATGCAAGCCTCATGCCAATCTCGTACTATACAATTCAAATCTTGATTTAAAAACAACTTGCAGTTTTCAAACCGACTCTCTGCCAAGATCAAAACAGGGCCGGCTGCCAAATTGGCACACCTTCTGGCCGACCGCGATTCCACCCGACTGCCAAAATTGCAAACTTCGCAATTCCTCTTGGAAACACCCCGCCCAATCTGAGCAGGAATTGCGCTCGGAGCGTGCTTTGAAAGTGGTTGATTCCAGGGGTGGCCGAATGAGCCGCAGCCGAGAAAGATCACACTCTCTCTTGACATTTACGTGGAAATTCGTTGCGCTAAGTAGGACATTGATCTGTCTCATGCCACCTAGTTCAGCCAAGAACCCAACCAAAATCATGACCGACGCCAATCCCAATGAACCGATTCCAGCCGACCAACTTGGCGAACTTCGCAAGCGGATTGACTCCCTTGACGAAGGCTTGGTGGGCGAGCTGAACAAGGTGGTGAGCATGCTCAATGAGCGTGCTGGAGTCGCTGTCAGGATCGGTCAGGTCAAGGCGGCCAATAGCCTTGAGGTCTGGTCGCCCGCCCGCGAGGAAGAGGTTCTGTCACGCGTGGCCGCCCTGAGCAAGGGGCCCCTGCCCGACGAAAGCCTGAGGCTGATCTTTCGCGAGCTCATGAGCGGCTCGCGTGCCACGCAGCAGGCCATTCGGGTGGCAAGCCTTGGCCCTAAGCATAGCTATAGCCACATGGCCGCGATTGCCAAGTTTGGCAATTCCGTGGAGCACGTTTCGGTTGGGTCGATTGCCGCCGTTTTTGAAGAGGTTCATTCCAGCCGCAGCCATTTCGGCATAGTGCCACTTGAAAACTCCACAGACGGACGCATTGCCGACACGCTCGACATGTTTGTCAGACTGCCCAACATCAAAATCAGGGCCGAAGTGCGTCTGCGAGTCAGGCACTGCCTGCTGGGCCGATGCGAACGCGGTCAGGTGAGGCGAATTTATTCAAGGGCTCAGGCCCTTTCCCAATGTCGCCACTGGCTGGCCAAAAATCTGCCGCATGTAGAGCTGATTGAAACCACCTCAACCGCCGCCGCCTCTGAAAGATCGCAGGCCGAGCCGGGAGCCGCCGCGATTGCGGGCAGGCAAGCCGCCGATGCCTACAGGCTGGACATACTGGCATCGGATATTGAGGATCATCCACACAATGTCACACGCTTTGCCGTACTCGCCCCGACCTGCGACAAAGCCACCGGCAACGACAAGACCACGCTCATGGTGCGCCTGCCGAACCGCAGCGGAGCCCTGCACGACGCCGTAACTGCCCCCCTTCTGACCTCAGGGCGAAACATGACCTGGATCGAGTCGTTCCCAGTGGCTGAGCGTCCATCGTCCGACTCAACCAACCCCTCCTACCTCTTCTTCCTCGACATCGAGGGCCACACAGCCGAGCCTGAAGTGGCAGAAGCCATTGCGGCCATGAAGCTAAAATCCGAGCGGCTTGATGTCTTGGGAAGCTATCCGAAAAGCGCGGCTCTGGACCATTGATTGATCAAGGCGGATTCATCATCACAACTGGCCCTCTGGCACGATTTGCCTGAGCAGACCAAAGCAGGGCCGGTTGGTGGTGTGAATTTTTATGAGATTATGGTTTCACATGATTTAAGATATTCGGTCCAAACCAAATTCCCGATTTTGTGGATGTCAGGTTTTATGGCCAATTGGCATGAATGAGACCGCCCGGCCCGTACGGCCAGAGGCATCTCTCATTTCCACACAATTCGAAGCACAATTTGGCTCAATGATATACTCTTCGCTGCCATGAATGGCACTTTTTGATCGAGTCGATGCCGGAGGCATCGCAGCCTTTAGCCGGTGGTTGAGGAGCGTCAGCGACGACACCACCGGACGACAACACGACCAACAATTCTTGCACCCCTGCCGGGGTGCCAGCAGCTTTTACCCTCATCTCATAACCGGAAGGTGTCGCTTCGCTCAACCACCGGCTACTTGTTTTGATGCCTCCGGCATCATTCTCATACGATGTATCATGTGTGGCAGCGACATCTATAGCACAGACCTTTCATGGCAGGTATGATTCTTCTATAATATCGAAACCAATTGCACCTGCCGATTGCGGTTCTTCGGTCGATTCCATTCAAGTCGTCATTAATGATCAAGGTTTCCAGCCATGGCCGTGTCGGTACAAAACCAGTTGCTCAAAATCATTGAGATTGTGGATCATTCTGGCCAGTTTCATTCCACTGGCGAATTGCCACCAACACACCCGGGCATGATCATTGAAGGAATTGGCCTGGTTGGATTACCGCTTGACAAGCGCCAGGCGACAGCACTCAAGAAAAAGGCCAAACAGGCTCCTTATGGCAAGGGAGATCTTACGATTGTCGATACGACGGTTCGTCGAGTCTGGGAAATTGATGCAGCGGATATCTTATTTGGAAACTCTCAATGGAAGAATGTGCTCAATGAGGCTCTTAAGAAGACCCAAACCGAATTGGGACTCAAGGATCAGAAGCTTGAAGCCCATTTTTACAAGTTGCTGATTTACGAAAAAGGCAGCTTCTTTCTGCCGCACCGGGATGGCGAAAAGCTCGACCGCATGGTCGCTACGCTTGTCGTTGTCCTGCCATCCGCACACTCGGGCGGCGAGCTGGTCATCCGGCATGATCAGAAGGAGGTCGTTGTTGATTTTAGTGCCAAGAGTTCGTTTGACACCCAGTTTGCCGCATTCTTTGCCGACTGCGAACATGAAGTGCGTCCAGTAACCAGCGGTGTCAGGCTGGCTCTGGTCTATAACCTGACCCTTGAAAAGCAAGCAAAACCGATCAAGGCACCGACCATTGGCGAGCAAATTGCCCAGTCGGCCCAGGTTCTAGGCCAATGGAAGCAGTCATTGCTTGCGGATTCCGCTTCAAGCGCACCAGCAGACCCATTAAAGCTGGCGGTCCTGCTTGATCATCAATACACGCAGGCGGGATTATGCCTTGACATCCTCAAGGGAGCGGATCGGGGCCGGGCCGACACTCTATTTGCTGCCGCCAAAATGGCCGGCTGCGATGCATCTCTGGCCTTGGTCACCTACTGGGTCAGTGGTTCGGCCGAGCCTGGGAACGATTATGGCCGTGGTTATGGCTACCGTAGAAACCAACGATATGGCTGGAATGATGATTTTGACGACGACGAACAAGGCGAGCATGAGATGGATGAGGTTTTTGAATCCAGCCTGAATGCCGAACATTTTACCGACTCCGAGGGCCGCACTTTGGTTTATGGCCAGATTCCTGTCAAAGAAATCGAAATCGTCTCAAAAAAGCCAATCTCTGACGGCAAGCCAGATCAAGAAGATTATGAAGGCTACACGGGCAATGCCGGAATGACCCTGGAGCGATGGTATCATCGCGCTGCCATTTTGGTTTGGCCGGCGGAACATCGTTTCGACAGACTTTGCCAAGGCGGGACTGAGAACGCAGTGGGCGGGCTGGAATTCATGATTCAAGAATGGTCCAATGCTCCAAAATCCAAGAAAGCTGACTTGCATCGGTCGTGCCTGAAATTTGCCAACCGGATCATTGCAAATTGGCCAGAGCAAAAATACGCTGGTCATTACAGTTTCGGTTTCGATCTCAACAACAAGGTCAAACCCCCGGAAGTTCCGGGCGAATCTGGGGCCATTCAAAAAACCGTAAAAACCGCATCCAGTTTACTACTGGCTAAATTGGAAGAGCTCAATGACATCGCGCTAATATCCCAGTGGATTGAAGGCGTTCTGGCGAAGGACATGAGGGTTAATCCGGGCAAGGCTTTTGGTCGTCTATTAAATAAGTATGGTTGGGCGACATTTCAAAATGAGCTTCAAGGCCTGTTTGCCAAAACCGGTCTGGAATCGCTCGAAAGGCATGCCTGGCTGCTGGCGGATTGGGCTTTAATGACCGACAAGAACGCAGATCGCCGAATGATCTGCACAGAACTGGCCAGCCGATTCATGGAATGCCTGCTGCGCGATCCTACGGAGGCCCCAAAAATCGACTATCGTGCGAGAGATCTCAACCGGCTGGAATTATTACCACCCATCACTTTGGCATTGCTGGCCATCAACAAGAGCCCTTTACTGGGAGAACTGGTCACTTTTATTCTGGGCAATCCGAAAGATTACGATCTTGTCAAGGTGCAGGTGCCGGCATTGATGAGCTTGGAAAATTGGTTGAAAGTGAATGTAAAAAAACCGGCTGAACCTCTTGGTCAATGGATCAGGAGTGTGGTTACGAATCTGGAATTGCGCAAGTCAAACCGACCAGTCGACCCGCCCGACTGGAAGCGAAAATCGGTTACAGGTTGTGATTGTGCAGATTGCAAATTACTTTCGGGCTTTCTTGAAGATCCAAATACAAAAACATTGCATATCAAGCTTGCAGAGAAGCGTCGAATGCACCTTCACCAGATCATTGATCGCAAGCAACTTGACACGACACATGTGACCGAACGCCAAGGCAGCCCCTTCACGCTGGTCTGCACAAAGACCAATTCCTCGCATGAGCTTGCCATGAAGTTTTACAAGCAGGACCTGGTCTATCTGGCGAGAATTCAGCAGATCATGGACTGGCACGAGGCCTTTTAATTAAGGCAGGCTTCTGAGAGGTCGACTGCTTGGAATTTGGCGATCGGCATCGAACCAGATCAAATTGTCAGGACTGGTTTGCCCCGACTGCCTGGCAATGGCCAAGGAACTTGACCTTGATCGTTTTGGCGTTCTGTGGCACATTTCCGCCAATGTCTCAGTCATTGCGTTGGTAGAGTATGCGTAAAAGGAGTCACGCGACGATGGTCAAATCACATGGACGAAGCCTGATCTGGTCACTTCTTGGTTCGCTTGGCACAGCCGCCGCTGCGGTCCTGATCAGCCCCGGCGAGGCCAGGGCCCAGACCGCCCAGGGCATTCTCAAGGATTTTAAACCAACCCAGGCGGCTGCAACCGAATACGACACCCCAACCACCGCCGAAGCACTGGCCGCCTGCAAGGTGGAAAAAGCGACCAAGCCTGGCGGCTGGGTGGTGCGCGACGGGCAAGGGCGTATTCTGCGCAAATTTGTCGATGCCAAAGGGACCGGCAAGCTGAATCAGTGGAGCTATTATCAGGACGGCTTTGAAGTTTATCGCGAAGTCGATTCCGATGGCGATCAGAGCCTGGACGAAGCCCGCTGGCTGAATGCAGGTGGATCACGCGTGGCGCAGATCCGGAGCAGTAAAATCGTGGGCTGGACAAGGCTCTCGGCCGAGGAAGCCAGCCGGGTCATGGTTCAGGCCCTGGTCACTAAAGATGCTGGCCTTCTGAATTCGATCATGGCTCAGCCCAAAGAGCTGGCGGCCCTTGGCCTGCCTGCGGAATCGACCAAAAGCCTGGCGGCCGCAGCCGCGAATCGCGCCGAGGCCGTCAATGCCTTGATGTCACAGCTCACGGGCTGGACGGAAACCACGAGCTGGCTGAGGTTTGACGGCCACATGCCGCACGTCATTCCAGCCGATGCCGCCAGCCTGCCCGCCGACATCCTGACTTACGAGAATGGCGTGGTCTTTGTCGGCTCAGGGGCACAGGGGGCACAGTCCGACCCGGCCAAGACCAGCTATCTGCAAGTGCCTGAAATGGTCAAGGTGGGCGAGACCTGGAAGTTTGTCAGCCTGCCACGCGCCATCAATCCGGGCAGCAACGAGCCAGCGACCGGCGCTGAGATTGATACCGTGCGGTCGATCGTCTATCGCAATTCCGCGAATCCATCAGGCCCGGGTGGCAATCCGGCTCTGGAAACGGCTCTCAAGGCCCTGGCCGACTTCGACTCGAAAAATTCGGCCGCCCTTGGCTCAGGCAATCGTCAGGATGCCGCCAAATATCACGTGGCTCGGGTGCCTGTCCTGAGGGCCGTCATGCTGGCGGCTTCGGACACGGATAAAATCACCTACCTTCGACAGATTGTTGACAGTCTGGCCGCTGCTGCCCAGACCGGTCAATATGACGATGGCTTCAAAGTGCTTGATCAACTGGCCAAAGAAGACCCTTCCATCGCTTCCTATGTCGCCTTCCGCCGAATCTCTGCGGAATTCGCACTTGCCAATGAAGAGCCAGGCGCAAACCTGTTCAAGGTTCAGCGCGACTGGCTGGCCAATCTCGAAAAATTCCTCACAGCCTATCCAAAGGCCGCCGAGGCTCCGGAAGCGCTCCTGCAACTGGCCTCAATCAACGAATTCAACGCCGATGAAGACAAGGCCAAGGTCTATTACAAGCGACTTGCAGAGCAATTCCCCGAAAGCGACTTCGGCAAGAAGTCAGCCGGCGCCCTGCAGCGGCTTGAAAGCGTTGGCCGGGCTTTGCCTTTGAAGGGCAAGACAACCACCGGTCAGGCTGTGGATTTGTCCAAGGGCATCGCTGGCAAGAATGTGGCGGTGGTCTTCTGGGCCAGTTGGGCAGAGCCTTCCCGCAAGGATCTGGCCGATCTCACCAAGCTTGCCGCCTCAAAGGCTGGCAACCTGGAAGTGGTCACCATCAGCCTGGACAACACGGCGGAAGACCTGCAAGCCTTCTTGAAGGCCAATCCTGTCAGCTTGCCGATTATCTTTGAGGCAGGCGGGATGGACGGCCGACTGGCTCAGGAATTTGGGATTATCAGCCTGCCGACGGTTTTTCTGATCGACGATTCGGGCAAAGTCACCAATCGCCTGGTGCGCACGTCCGCCGAAATCGCAAAACAACTCGATCGCAATGATGAACCCAAAGCCCGCGGCGTGGCTGCCGGCAACACCGACGACCAGCCGAAGCGATGATGATCAAAACCCACTGCGGCTGCAATCATGGCCTATAATCAAGAGAGCAGGGCGACCCATTGTGGTCGCCCTGCTCGTTTTTATGCCAAGTTTCGTTATAATAAATTCCATGAGCCTGTGATGTCTGACCCTCCGGCAAGACCAGTCTCTATGGAAACTCTCTGCTGCTAACTCTGAAAACGAAAGTTCAAAGCCATGCCCATTGACCTTTCCCCTGCCCCACCTGCAAGCCTGGCCTGTCTCAATGGGGTGATCATGCCAGCCGATGAGGCCAAGGTCTCTGTGTGGGATCGCGGATTCGTGTTTGGAGATTCCGT
>CAMBEP010000077.1 GCA_945865635.1 Candidatus Kuenenia stuttgartensis | reverse complement strand
CTCAATACCAGTCACGAGACGAGCGAACTGGCTTACGAAAGCATTGCGGCTTGGTGGGAAAACCATGGCCAAAAGACATATCCCAAGGCTAAAAAACTGCTGATTCTTTGCGATGGAGGCGGCAGTAACAGTTCGTCAAGATACGTATTCAAAGAGGGGCTTGAGAAACTGGCGAATCGTTTGGGTATCGAAGTGAGGATCGCCCATTATCCGCCATACTGCTCAAAATACAACCCGATCGAACACCGCCTTTTCCCGCATGTGACACGTGCTTGTCGAGGCGTGATCTTTCGATCACTGGAAACGGTTCAGCATTATATTTCCAAGACAAACACCAGTACGGGCTTGACGATCAAAGCAGGTATTCTTGACAAGGTCTATGAAACAGGCCTCAAATGCGCCGAAGGGTTCAAGAAGAAAATGAAAATTGTCTTCGACAAGAATCTACCCAAGTGGAACTACCGGGCGGTCCCTCAGCCCATTGAAAACCGGAAGTTAATTCCGGCCTGATCCTTAGTCTTTATATACTCTTCGCGGCCATGAATGGCAAATTTTTGATCGAGACGATGCCGGAGGCATCTGGAGCCAGTAGCCGGTGGTTGAGGAGCTCAAGCGACGACACCACCGGACGACGACGCGACATAAGGTCTTGCACCCCTGCCGGGGTGCCAGCAGCTTTTACCCCCATCTCATGACCGGAAGGTGTCGCTTCGCTCAACCACCGGCTACTTGTTTTGATGCCTCCGGCATCATTCTGATGCGATCTATCATGTGTGGCCGCGACAACTATAAAAACTCTAGGTTTCCAGAAGTGCAGCAGCCGATTTTCAAACTTGCCCTCTTCCTTTTAATATCACAGTCGCTGCATTTCGGCCATTCACACCAATGACAGATCCACCTGGGTGCGTCGCAGCCCCACACATATAAAATCCGCTCATGGGTGTGGCTGCCGCGAGTCTTTTTTCCCAAAGGTTATCGGGCATGCACTCGCCCTGAAAAATATGACCGCCGGTTAATCCAACCTCGCGTTCAATGTCGGGCGGGCCGAGAACCTGAATGTGCTCAATTGCATCTGGAATATTCGAACAAA
Source organism: Candidatus Kuenenia stuttgartensis (assembly GCA_945865635.1). Classification (GTDB taxonomy): domain Bacteria; phylum Planctomycetota; class Planctomycetia; order Isosphaerales; family Isosphaeraceae; genus QWQI01. The sequence goes on along the minus strand of CAMBEP010000077.1, from coordinate 20,183 downwards.
ATTGCGAGATTGTATTTATGACCCGATCCCTCACTTGATCTCGCATCTGATCCCAGTTTTTCCCGTTCGCAAATTCAAATGGCACATACTGGGCAAAGACACTCATTGTATGGCGGCCTGGTGGTGCAACAGAAGGGTCGTGGGCCGTCTGAAAATACAACTCCGTCCAGATATTCTCTGGCAATTCGCCTGCTCTCATTGTATTAAATGAACTTTGCCATTCCTGATGAGTCAAGGGTGTATTGACCTGCCCCATATGATGATTTTCATGAACGCCGGGCCGCGATTTAAAGTTAGGCAATTCTCGTAATGCGACATTCAATTTGACTGTACAGCCCTTCATTGGAACGCCCTGCACTTTCCTGGCCCAGTTGCCTTCGGCATGATTCCCCAAAAGTTTCAGGGCAACATTGGGATCCGCATTACAAACCACAACTTTGGATTGCATTCTGGTACCACATTGCAGACGAACACCCTCCCCCGGCATGATTTCCGCGACAGGCAGGCCTGTCCTGATGCAAGCACCGACTTCAATGGCGGAGTCAGCAATCAGGAATGAGACCATTCCCATTCCACCTCGCACATACCCCCATTGACCGGGCATCCCCTGCATGCGTCCGGAGGCGTGGTGAAAATGCACCGCAGCAGTGCCTTTATCGAGCGGGCTTGCATTTGTGCCAATCACGCCTTGACCAAGAAGAGCATATCTGAGCTGATCGTTTGTCAGGAAGTGGTCGAGCATGTCTGCCATAGACCATTCGAATAACATTTTGAAAGCGAGCGGGTCATTTCCAAGCCGGTTTTCAATTTTCTCGCGGGTGGGAGCAGGGTCGAGCCAAATGTCATCGGGGCCAGCGGGTCGAAGCCGATCACGAACCCGGGCCTTTAATTTTGCAAGGGCCTGAAAACCGGTCAGGTCCTGGGGAGCGAAGCGTCGGATTTCTTCATCACAGCGATCGTCATCGTCCCAGAACTGGATCGATTTTCCGTCCTTAAATGGAACGAACATGCCCGCAATGGCGGGTGTCCAGTGAAAGCCGCGTTTTACAAGCTGCAGCTCGTCAATGACAGACGGATGGAGCAGGCCTGCCAAATAGGCACATGGGCCCATTTTATAGCCTGGGAATGGCTCTGCAATGGTGCATGCGCCACCGATGCGCTGGCGGGCCTCCAGAACCAAAACACGCAAGCCAGCCTTGGCAAGATAGGCCGCGGTGGTCAAGCCATTATGTCCTGCTCCGACAATGATCGCATCCCAAGTGATTGCAGCAAGTTCGGAGACCTTGGGGCCGTCGGGGAACTGCCCCATTCGGAGATTGGTCGGAGACGAGAGCAGAGGATCGCCGGGAAGGCTCATGAGAGTCCGTCTTTTTTTGTGAAAACCAGTAAGATCATCCGCCAGTCCATCGACCGGCATGTTATCATTTCTATCAGTGTTGGTCAATTTTGCATTGTTTCAGCACCACAGGCAACATTTCAAAGCAAAGGTATCGAGAAAGGTATCGAGATATGAACCCCCATGGCAAATTGAATCCGTATCCTGATTTGGAATGGGCCAAGGTGGCCGAATTTGAATTAGGCAAAACATCTCAGAGTTTCGTTCAGTTTGTGAGTCGGGAACCGAAGAAGACAAAGAAGGGCGACCCTTATTATCTTTGTAATTTCCGGGACCAGACAGGACGAGTCGAGTCCATGGCCTGGAACAATGGTGATTTGTACCGCATGTGCCAGGAATGGTCCCCTGGTGAACCTTTATGGATTGTGGCGACTCTGAGCCAGCGAGACCCAAAATACAAGGCAAATCTGGAGATCATTGAGAGTGCCCGAGTGCTTGCGAATCCGGATCAGTTCCCGGATTTTGAATGGGGCATGCTGATCGAGGCTTCGAAATGGAGCGCCGAGGGATTAAGAGATAAGATTTTCGACCTTTTGAAACGGAATGTTACGGATCATCGACTGATCTCACTGGTAGAGGTCATGTTTGCGGAGCATTGGGAAATTCTGGCCACATTACCGGCCGCAAGCAGGATGCATCATGCCATTCAAAGCGGCTGGCTGGAGCATATCTGGAGTATGACGCGGCTGGCATCACTCATTGGGAATCATTACCGCAAATATTACGAAGATCTGGAGCCAGCACTTCAGACGGATATTCTTCTGGTAGGGGCGGTTCTGCACGATATTGGAAAGGCCTTGGAGTTATCCAACGAGAGCCGTTCGGAAGCGACTTACACGGACAAAGGCAAATTATTGGGGCATATCGTCATGGGCCGCGACATGATTCGCGAAGTGGCTGCAAAAGTTGATCCACCACTCGATGAAGAGCGGCTGCTGCGACTGGAACACGCGGTACTTGCACATCATGGTCGCACCGAATATGGTTCGCCCGTGTTGCCTCAGACATTCGAAGCCCTTCTGCTTTCACAAATCGACGATATGGACGCCAAGATGAACGCTGTTTGGCGTGCCTTGAAGCAAACCCAAATGGGCGAGACGGAAGATTCCGAGAAGCGGAATTTGTGGACCGATAAAGTCACGGCCTGTGATCCCTACAGATCGTTTTATCGAGGCCAAAAGCTCCAACCGATTCCGCAGAAAGTATTGCCTGAAATTGATTTAGACCAGGCGGACACAGAAGTTCCGGTGGTCGCAATCGAGTGACCAACCAAAACTTAATCAACCATTTTCTTACCAACCACTTGGCGGCCCGAGTGGGTCTTCGTACAATCGCGGAAGTATGGACTGCTGTGGCTTTCGAATGTCGAAAGCTGTCGCAGCTTTGCAGGACTGGTTTTCCCATCAATCAAATGGAGAAGCGGAACCATGATTTTTTCTCATCGCCTTGCTCAAGTTTTGAGTTGTGCACTGATGCTCACAATCGTTGGCTGTGGTGGATCTGACGGATCCAAACCTTCAGGTGGCGCACCAGTATCCGGTGGCGGTGCCAGCCCAGATCCAATCAAGAACATTCCAGTTCCTCCTAAGGCCGATGCGGCCAAGCCTGCGGACGCTCCAAAAGTCGAAGCAGCCAAGCCAGCAACAGACGCCCCGAAAGCGGCTGCCGCTGCTCCTGCTGCTGCGGCCAAGCCTGCGGATGCCCCGAAAGCGGCTGCACCTGCTGCTGCTCCTGTTGCCAAGCCTGCTGACGCTCCAAAAGCGGCTGCACCTGCTGCTGCTCCTGTTGCCAAGCCTGCTGACGCTCCAAAAGCGGATGCCAAGGCTGCTGCACCTAAGCTTGAATCACCTAAATAATTCTCTGAGGCGAATGATTTCATGAAATTCACAACGAATTTTCTAGCGATCGGATTTTTTGCGATTGCAGGTTGTGGTGGTACTGGCACACCAGCCCCATCTGTTTCTGAAAATCCTGTGAGTGCTTCGCCGGTCGTTCCGACAACGGCTCCTGCCGTTGCGGCGGCTCCTGCAAGTGCTCCTGCTGCCAAAGCTGTCGTACTGACGGCTGACGAAAAGTCTGAGATTGCCAAACTTGCCGACAAGGCCGATCAGGATTCCGCACTGACCCAATCCACCTGCCCGGTATCGGGCGAGAATCTGGGTTCGATGGGTGTTCCGATCAAGGTCTCTGCCGAGAACAAAACCGCTTATCTTTGTTGCAACGGATGCAAAAAGGATTTTGATAAAGATCCCAAAGGCGTTCTTGCAAAGCTTGGCAAATGAGTATTTTCTGAGCAAATTCGGTCATGACCCGAAATCGGGCGGCTGGAGAAATCCAGGCCGCCTTTTTTTAGCTGCCGCCAACTCTCCAATCCACTCGCCATCACTTGATTTTGTAAGGCTTTATAAACCAATCAAGAGGTTCACAGACTTGCCACCTGAAAAACCCTCTGACTTGCTCTATCATTGGCCTGATATTTGCTTATTATGTTCCCTGCACACATGACGTGCATCTTGAGCCGAAAGAGTCCCCAACTCCATCTCAGGATATTGATCAAAAACTTGAATCGATCTTACATGCTCATGGGAGTCTCTCCAATCATGGCGGAAACAACGCGTTTGAATGCAGTTCGGGCAGTGACAGGCTGGAACAGCACGAATCACAATCCCGATATCAAATCCAAGAACATTCGTGATTACTACGGTTGCAATGTCTTCTCGGACAAAGTGCTTCAGGCCAAGCTGCCTGAAAACATTTACAAATCCCTGCAACAAACGATCAAAAAGGGTCAGCCACTCGACCCTACCGTAGCGGATGTTGTTGCCAACGCGATGAAAGAGTGGGCGCTAGAGCATGGAGCCACGCACTACACGCACTGGTTCCAGCCGATGACTGGTCTGACTGCCGAGAAGCACGACTCGTTCATCATGCCGACATCTGACGGAATGATCATCACGGAATTTTCCGGTAAAGAATTGATCCGTGGCGAGCCTGATGCGTCAAGCTTTCCTTCGGGCGGGATCCGTGCCACCTTTGAAGCACGCGGATATACGGCTTGGGATCCTTCCAGCCCCGCCTTTATTTTGGACAATGCCAACGGCACCACCTTGTGCATCCCAACGGCATTTTGTTCTTGGACAGGTGAGGCGCTTGACAAAAAGACACCTCTACTGCGTTCGATTGATGCACTTTCGACTCAGGCTGTGCGAGTTTTGAAACTATTTGGATCGAGCTCTTCCCGAGTCGAGTCCACATGCGGGCCAGAGCAGGAATACTTCCTGATCGATCGCAATTTCTATTTTGCTCGTCTCGATCTGCTCAATGCCGGTCGCACCCTGTTTGGGGCCAAACCGCCCAAGGGCCAAGAGCTCGAAGATCATTACTTCGGCTCTATCCCGGAACGCGTTCTGGCGTTCATGCAAGAAGCTGAGCATGAACTTTACAAGCTGGGTGTGCCTGTCAAGACACGGCACAACGAAGTGGCTCCGGCCCAGTACGAAATTGCCCCTGTCTTTGAACAAGCCAACGTGGCCACTGACCACAACATGCTTGTCATGGAGACGATGAAACGCGTGGCACAGCGTTATGGCATGGAATTGATCCTTCATGAAAAGCCATTCGCCGGTGTGAACGGGTCGGGCAAACACGTCAACTGGTCATTAGGTGATGATCTTGGAAACAACCTGCTTAGGCCAGGCGAAACACCGCACGACAATGCCCAATTCCTGGTCTTCATGACCGCAGTGATCCGCGCTGTTTTCAAATATTCAAAGTTGCTGCGCGTTGCAATCGCTTCGGCTGCGAATGACCACCGACTGGGTGCCAATGAGGCTCCTCCAGCGATTATTTCCGTCTTCCTGGGCGACATGCTTCAGGACATCGTCGAGCAAATTGAAAAAGGTGGGGCCAAGACGACCAAGTCCGGCGGCAACATGAAGATTGGCGCTTCTGTCCTCCCAACCCTTCCGAAGGATGCTGGCGACCGCAACCGTACCAGCCCGTTTGCATTCACAGGCAACAAATTCGAATTCCGCGCCGTCGGTTCCAGCCAATCCATCGCTGGCCCCATCGTCGTTCTTAATACGATCGTTGCCGAAAGTCTCGATTTCATCGCCACGGAACTTGAGAAATCAGGCAAGAAGGGCGACGACCTCAACGTAGAGATCCAAGACCTTCTCCAGAAAATCATTGCGGAAAGCAAAGCCGTGATTTTCAATGGCGACGGCTACAGCGAAGCCTGGCACCAGGAAGCAGCGGCCCGCGGCTTGCCGAACCGCAAGAATACCGTTGACAGCCTGCCTGACCTGATTGCTCCAGAATCGATCGAACTGTTTGGCAAGTATGGTGTCTTCAGCGAACGTGAAATTCATAGCCGCTACGAGATCCTTCTCGAAAGCTACAAGAAGACCATCAACATTGAAGCCCAACTGACGGCCCAAATTGCCAAGAAGCAGATCCTGCCATCCTGCCTGCGTTATCAAACAGAAATTGCAAATTCCATTTCTGCTTTGAAGAGCGCTGGCGTGGAAGCCCCTGCTTCGGAAATTGCTTTCCTCAAGGAGATTTCCTCCTTGATCGGTGAACTGCAAGCCCGCAGCTCGGAACTGGCACATATCGCCGACCATCATGCGGATGGCGACTCCCTGGCACATGCCAAATATTCTCGCGATGTGATCATTCCTGCCATGGCTGCCGTCCGCGAAGTCGCTGACAAACTGGAATTGATTGTCGCCGACGATCTCTGGCCACTGCCAACCTATCAGGAAATGCTCTTTATCAAGTGATAAAGTCTTCCTAATTAAAACGCTCTATCACAGAAAAGCCCTGCGACGATTCGTAGGGCTTTTCTCATTGCATGATAACGCAAGTCGTTACAGTGCCATTGAGTGGCTACTAAATTGGCTCAAATCTTGATCCGCTCATTTCTGACTTTGAGAGTCGCAGGCGACGACGGCGACGCCTCCTCCAGGCCATTATCGCCGCATAGCAGACGCTCACAAGAAATTGGCTGGGCAGGATCAAAGCGGCCATGCGGCCGACCCGTCCATTGGTCACGACGGCTGCTGCGATGACGAGAAGCCAGGTAGTGCCAAGTGCACTTGCAAAATCCCGATAGAACCGATAAACATTTCGTCGATTCATTAGCATATTTGCTCTATGGGTCATTGAGTTATGACGTTTTAACAGGCCCGGCCCAATTTATTGTGACTCCGACTGGCGATCGGCTGGAAGCTCTGTTTCAGTGGATGGCAAAGCTTTTCGGTGGCGGCGTATGGAGTCGGTCAAAAGGAATTCTATCTGGGAATTGACACTCCTTAGTTCGGTACTCGCCCACGCTTCCAATTCCTCGTAAAGACGAGGATCGAGCCTCAATAGAAAGGCTTTACGTGATTTCATCAAATTCGAGCCCCATCCAGAAAATCCATTCCAAGCCATGTAACCAAGCCAAGATCAGGTCGGAATCTGACCAAGGCTCGATACTCTGATTGCTTTCGTCTAAGCCGCTCGTTCTTGTGTCAACCACCAAACAGTGTACCCGTATTCAAGACGGGACGGGCTTCGGATTCGCCACAAAGAATGACAAGCAGATTATTCACCATGGCGGCCTTTCGTTCAGGATCAAGCTCGACGATATTTTTTTCGGAAAGTTCGTTCAGAGCCATCTCAACCATGCTCACAGCCCCATGAACAATTTTTTGACGGGCAGCAATGATCGCTTCCGCTTGCTGGCGACGTAACATCACACTGGCGATTTCTGGGGCATATGCAAGGTGAGTAATCCTGGCCTCATCCACTTCGACTCCCGACTTGATCAGCCGATCACGCAGTTCTGCCAGAAGCGTGGCGGCAACTTCTTCTGTGCTTTCTCTCAGGGTCAATTCCGTTCTGTCGGCATCGTCGCCTGATCCATGATCGTAAGCATAAGCACCCGCCAAATGGCGAACAGCCGATTCGCTTTGGATATGTACATATTTATCCACATTCTGAACGTCAAATGTGGCCGCAGCCGTGTTGTCCACCCGCCAGACAATGACGACGGCGATCTCAATGGGATTGCCGCGTTTATCATTCACCTTAAGCTTTGATCCTTCAAGATTTTGCGCTCTAAGTGAAATCTTTCGCTTCAAATAAAACGGGTTCACCCAGTAGAAACCAGCCTGTCGCACAGTGCCGATGTAGGGGCCAAAGAAAGTCAGCAGGCATGACTCATTGGGCTGAAGTGTAAAAAAGCCGATACTCCAGAACATGGCCAGAATGAATAACGGGATCGCAATGAGAAGCAATATCGGAGCCGACGCAACACCTGCGATAAACACGACAATCGAACTAATGATCATTCCAATGGTTAGGTACAGATGAAACCAGCCATTGCCACCCAGTACATGCTTCTCAGCGGTCATGATATCCTCCTTAGTGGTTATCGAATCGAAATGCCTAAGTGTCCGAATCAATATCATTATGATATCAGAACAAGATTCAAGTCAATCAACATTGGCGACAAAAAGTAAATCCTCAAAGACCATGAAGATCTTTTGAGGAAGTTGGGTAATCAGGTTAAACCGGCCAGTTGCGATGCATGCATCTTTTTTCTGGCTTTAGGTCTATGTAGCTTAAGGAGATCCACTAAATCACTATGATTTGTGGAACTGGCTTTGGCGAAGACCATTGAGCCTATCTGGCCGGTAGAACGGTGCGGTGGTGCCTTCAGATTCTACCTTGTTGAGAGGTAGAAGAACCTGGCGCGACCGCTCAGCCCTTGTGTTGACCAATTTAGAAATCTCGAATCTCCTTTCAATCCTCAATGCCGGCCGGCTTCAGGAGCCTCGACATTGCGTGTCCACATCTCACCAGCTTCATTTCCACGTCGTGTGTGCCCGGCATCGGGAGCTTCAGCCCAGATACGGCTGGCTTGATAAGCCGCCTGCTTTGGCTTCTTATGAACCACCATCTTGTACCGATGAGCAAACCGAATCTTTGACACACCAATGGTTTGCACATTTAATACAGTAGCCATGCCTAAACCTCCCCGCGTGTCGCGGGTTGAGACTGGGAAAACTTCAGAAGCCCCCTTTGAGTCGGGTGGCCGCAAAAGCCTGCCCGCAACCGCCGTGTTCTGTCGGTCGGTCGCCACACGCACCCACATGGGCTGTGTGCTGTAATCATCCTCCAGATATTGTACGCATCAACCCCACTCATGGTTCACGACCGTTTGAGAGGAATCAAAACTTCTAGATCTGGAAAAGGTTACACGTCTACTCTACACGGGCCAAGGTCTGTCGCCAATCGGTAAAAATTAATTTTGGCAGAATTTATTTCATTTTCAGGGGACACCTTACGCTCAGAATACCGAAACCGCATATTCAGAATAAACGCTTCGATAACCTGAATTAGTCATGTTTTCTTGCGCCAGATTCGATAATGTGGGATAAAACTTTCATGGAGTGACACATATGCTGATAGGCCTAATTTCCGATACGCATAATCAGGTTGCCCGGACCTACAGGGCACTGCGCACATTCCAGAAACTGGGTGTGAAGGCCATTCTGCACTGCGGCGACCTGACACGCCCCCAGATTGCTCAAACACTCATTACCAAAGAGATTCCAACCTATTTTGTTTATGGCAACAACGACGACACAGACGAACTTGAATTCAACCTCAAAGCCCTGGGCGGAATTGATTTAAGGTTTTCAGGCATCATTACCTTAGGTGTAAAACGAATCGGCATGGCGCATGGCGATCGTCCAGCCCATATGCAGAAACTGGCTGCTGCAGAGCCTGACTATCTGTTTTTTGGTCACTCTCATGTGCCAACCGACTTTCAGCAAGGGCCAACCCGTTTCATCAATCCAGGCGCCCTGCACCGAGCGCCTAAATGGACTTATGTCACACTGGAACTGACCACAGGCGAGATCCAGTGGCATGAAATCAAAGAGGATTGAAAGCCTATTCAGCAAAGAGATTACAAATCCTGCTCAATCACAGCACTCAGATTAAGCGGTCTGCAACGGCCATGTTTCTGAGAACTCTGAAGATCATGCCCACAAGGGGGGGGCGGGGAATGGGTTTAGAAAACGCGGCTTGATCGAGATCGTTCGAGCCCATTTGCAAGACTCCGTGCAAATCTGACCAACTGTCCAACAATTGGCCAAGCCGACTCCTCCCAGAATTCAGCATTTCTCTGAGAGTCCATGCCAAGGCAGGGTCAAACCACGACCACCCACGGCAGAATATGGGCGTAGATCCAGACAATACCACCCACAATCAGTGCAAGTGCTATGGAATGCAGCAGAATGGCTCTTAGGATTGGCCCTTCCTGACCATGTTCGCCGGTGGCAGCGGCAGCGACGACAATCGATTGGGCGTCGATCATCTTGCCCATCACGCCGCCGGTGGTATTGGCCGATGCCATTAATAGGCGATTTAGCCCAAGCTTATCTGCTGTAATGACTTGGAGATTACCAAAAAGTACATTCGAGGCGGTATCGGATCCGGTCAAAGCGACTCCGAGCCAGCCCAGCAAGGCGGCAAAAACTGGGTAGAGATTTGAGCCTGTCCGAGTCATGGCCAAGCCTAATACCGCATCCATTCCTGAATATTTCGTGACATAACCCAAGCAAAGCATTCCGAAAATGGCCGCTATGGCGGGTCTCAACCGATAAAGGGTGTGGCCGAACATGATCGCCAGCCGAATCGGTTTCAGGCCAAGAAAGAGCCCTGAAACGAGGGCTGCAATCATGGTGGCAGTGCCTGTGGAGCTGGCAGGAACGATATCCAGATAGGCGTCTTCAAGGTCTTTCTTGGGGTCGGGGGTGAGCCGGCCGGAAAGGGCTTCACCTTTGGCGACCATTTTATGGAGGCCCGGCATTGGCTGGCGGAAGTCTCCATTTTCCATAAAGAATTTCTTAACCGGTGGGATGCCCCAGATCAGAACCATAAAGGTCAGGATGACAAACGGTGCCCAAGCTCGTGCAATGATTGGAATGGGTAGTTTTTGGGCTTCAACGGTGGCAGCCGACTCGTCGGGAAAGTGCCATTCGTGTTTGGGTTTCCAGAACTTAAGTAAAACGACAGCGGCGACCAGGCTGGAGATTGACGAGGCGATGTCTACCAGTTCAAAACCGATGTGATTTGACCAGAACCACTGGACAAAGGCAAAGACACCTCCGATCACAGCCAAGGCAGGTGCCACGCCCCAAGCGCCTCGGAAGCCACACATCATGGTAACGAGCCAGAATGGAATGATCAGCGAGACGGGCGGCAGAATGCGTCCTGAAACGGCTGAGATTGCTTCCACATCAAGACTTGTGACAGCGGCCAGGGTTCGTATCGGGGTCCCGAGCCCACCCCAGGCAACGGGTGCCGTATTTGCGACAAGACATAAAATTGCCGACTGGAACGGCTTAAAACCAAGTCCAACCAGAAAGGCAGCAGAAATGGCGACAGGGGCACCGAAACCGGCAGCACCTTCGATAAATGCTCCGAACGAAAAAGCAACCAGAACGGCTTGAATTCGTCGATCGCCGGAAAGACCTGCAATAGAAGCCTTCATCACCTCAAACTGGCCAGTTTCCACGGCGATATCATAGAGAAAGACCGCACCGGTGATCAGCCAGATGATTCGAAAAAGCGAAAATACAACTCCAACAGCAGTTGCTCTGGCGACCAGTTCCAAAGGCATCTCAAAGACGCTGGTCGACACAATTGCGGCCGTAAAGAGCCCAGCCCAGGCGGATTGCCAGGCATTGGCCTTGCCAGTGATCAATAGCCCAAGAAGCACAACCAATGGCAGAGCCGCGATGGCTGTGGATAGCATCCAATTGCCTGTTGGGTCGTATTGCTGAATCCAGACCTGTTTATCCATGGCAAAATACGCTCAAGCCCATTCTGATTTAAGGATTTTGTGAATTTCAGACTTTCAGGCCGGCAGCAGAGTCTTCGTCGAGGAACCAAACAACGCGATCTGCAACGGTTTGTAATAGCGAGGCTGGAACTTCTGATTCTGCCAGGCCTTGCAGTGAAGCTGCAACGGCATCCGCCTTATTCTTGCCAAATGCGAGGATCAGAATCTGACGCGCCTTCAAAATTTGCCGGGTTCCGACTGTCAATGCGTGCGTTGGTACATTCTGGGAGCCATGGAAGGCAGGGGCTGCGTCTGCAATGGTCACGGGATGAAGTTCGATCAATCGTGTCGGGAGGTCGCAAGCGTCAATTAAACTGGCTTCAAACGGCTCATTAAAGCCAACATGACCATTCCGGCCAATGCCTAGCAACTGCAAATCAAGCCCACCTGCTTGTTCGATCCAACGATCGAATTGGTCGGCGTGCTCGCTGGCAGCATGGGCTGGCACAGTTCCGTCCAGAACATGAGCCTGATTGGCTGGAATGTCGATGTGCTGAAACAGGTTTTGATGCATAAACCAGCGATAGCTCTGGTCGTTCAAGGGGCTGATCGGATAGTATTCATCAAGGTTATAACTCGTTATATTGCTAAATGATAACCCTTCCAGACGATGCATCCTGACCAGTTCCTGATAGACGGCTATTGGTGTGGACCCCGTGGCGAGCCCGAGAGTCGCCGAAGGTTTCGATCGAATCAGGCTCGCAATTCGTGCAGCTGCCGACGCACTGGCATCTTTCGAAGTTTGATAAACAAGCACTTCTAAAGCAGAATTCAAAGCAATGAACCGGCACGGCTGGGCAGACATGATGAATCGAACCTGATTTGTTTTTTGGGAATTGCGGATCTTCACTGTCCGAGGGTTATAAACTAATCAAATTCAGATGCGGGTGAAAGTGATTCACTGAAAATCGGTAGATTTTCCGCTCATCGACTCTCTGAATGACACGTTTGCCAAGTTCGAAAAAAAACCGGGGCGGGCTCAAAGCCTGCCCCTTGGCCAAATTGGTCTTTACTTTTTAGGAGCAGCAGGTGTTTCCCGCCAAAGCCACTTTAATGAGTCTGGCAAAATGGCTCGACCGTGACGGTTGGAGTGAAACCCTTCTCCCATCACGAACTGATAGTCATAACCTGCATATCGCAGTGACTTTGCCATCTGCTGATTGGCCAGAGGCCAGTTCCCGTTGGCGTTATCCAGGTCGTTTGACCCATCCTGCAAAAAGACCCGAATCGGCTTCATCGGGGTCTTGCGAATCAGGGCAGAGTAATTGTGGCCGCCTTCGCGGTTGGTCTTGCCGTGCGCAATGTTGGTGAAACTGCCCACCCAGGACAAGACTTTCGAGAATTGGTCAGGCCGCTCCCAAGCCACAGTGAAGGCACAGATTCCTCCGGAACTAATCCCTGCAACAGCCCTTCCCGGCGCATCGTGTCGCAAATTCCACTGCTTCTCGGTCTCGGGCAGAATTTCATCGAGAAGGAATCGGGAGTACTGATCCGAAAGCGTGTCATATTCAAAACTTCGGTTCGATTTTCCGTTATCGAATTTGCCTGGGTCAACAAAGATTCCAATCGTAACTGGCATCTCCTTGCTGGCGATCAGGTTATCAAAGACGGTCGGGACGAAATCCCGGTAGCCCGAGCCATCCTGAAACACCATCACACAAGCTGGGACTTTGGGGTCGTATTGGGCAGGTACATAGACCGACCACTTGCGACTGGTTCCTTCGAAGACCTTGGACCGAAAGTCGCCCATATCCTTGACGGTTCCCTTGGGCTTGGTTGGATCCGGAAGATTTTCCTGGTGGTCCAGATAAACTTCCAATGTTCCCGAGGAAAGTTGCTCGTCGCCGATACGATATGCCCAATTCCATGCCGAACTCGGTTTCAGGCCGACAGATGCCACATAAAGATTGGTCTCGCCAATCCGGATCAGAGGCAGTGTCAAATCCCTGAATGTGTCGACAACCACCGGTGGTGCAACTGGCTTCTCGACTTCAATCGCAACAGCAACATTGATGCCATCAACCTTGGGCTTCACGCCTTTCTTGAGATCTTTACTACCAAGCCACTTACGCACTTCTTCAGCAAGCTTTACGGCCGCTTCGCCGGTCGGCTTTGCATGCAATCGATCTGCCAGTGTGGCATGATCGAACGGTACGGATCCCTGAGCATTGACACGCACATTTGAAGCAGCAAGCATCATCAGACCAGTACACATCAAAACCTGAAAACTCCTGGCAGCGAAACCTTGCATGGGTGAGGCCCTCCTTGTCGGTTGTGGAATCAGAATGTTAGCATTAACGTGCAGTGGATTAAGCAATTCCTCTGCAACTCGACATGATTATAATGGTTTTAACGTTTGAGTCATCCGCAGTTTTCAGAGACTGAATGCAAAAAACACTCAAATTGCCCAATGTCTCGCCAGTCGCTCAAACGAGGATACCCTGATGCCCAATGTGATTGTCATTTGTGCCAATGGATTGCAGACGGCCTATCTGGGCACTTATGGCAACCCCTGGATACACACGCCTAATATCGATCGTATAGCAGCACAAGGCACAGTGTTTGACTGGCACTTTCCTGACAATCTCACGACCATTCCCGCTAGAAGGTCTTGGTGGTCGGGTCAGCTCACCCTGCACGACCCACTCAAAGGCTGGGGGCCACTTGAAGACCCCAAAGAGCTCGAATTACTGACTCTGCTGAAGTCGGCTGGAATTCGTACAACTCTCATCAGCGATTGCCCTTATATCAACGACCCTTCGATGGGCTATGCCAGGGCATGGTCCGAGCGCGTGCTTGTACGCGGGTCAGGCTACGATCAATGGTGCGACCCCAATACAAACAAAGTGGATTGCACAACCGAGCCAAATCTGCCGCTTCCGACTGCTGAAGACCCGAATTTCGAACTCTGGCAGACTCGCTGGAACGACCTCCTGCGCAACCGAAACCGAACCGGCCGAATACAGGACGAACACCAGACTGGTCTAGCGCAAGTCATTATCAAGGCTGAGGATTGGCTATCCAGGCAAGCTTCCGGATCGGCTCCCTATTGCTTGTGGCTCGACATTTTCTGCCCCCATGGGCCTTGGGATCTACCTGAGTTTTATCGAGACTATTACGCCTCCGACCGAGCTGACCAGTTTGAGATTCACGAAACCGGAGACCTCGTGCCGCCCAAACCTTCAGACACGAAACAGATCCGCTCATTGATCGACGTGCCCGGCGGATGGGTTGGCGATATCATTTCTGACGAAGAACTGATTCGCTTACGCAAGACCTACGCCGGTGCAGTGACCATGCTCGACACCTGGGTGGGACACCTTCTGGAATATCTCGAAACGAGTCAAAAACTCTCAGACACCGTCATCGCATTCACTTCCGACCAGGGCGAGCCACTTGGTGAACACGGTTTTGTGAGACGCCCCGTGGCCAATGTCCATGAAGAACTTGCACACACACCTCTGATCATACGATGGCCCAACCGAAGCGAATCAGGCCAGCGAATCGGCGCTTTGGTCCAGTCTGTCGATCTCTCGTCCACCATTCTCAACTGCTTTGGACAGAAGACCCCGGACCACTGGCATGGAAAGGACTTAAAACAACTTGTCGACAAACCCGAGACCCCTTGGAGAGAGTTTCTGATCACCGGAATGGACAATGATATCCATGCCATCCGGACTCAGCACTGGCTCTTGATTGAACATGCTCAAGTTGATGAAGAGCCGGAAGATACAGCCGAAATTGACAAAATGCTCTACGACGATGACGAAGATAAGCCCGAACTCTTTATAAAACCCGAAGATCGATGGGAACGTCATGATGTCTCAGCCATGTATGAAGAGGTTGTGTCAGAACTGTCCGAACTCTTACACGAAAACCTTGAGAAACTCGCTTCTGAACCCGTTTAACAACCTCGTCGCGATAAGCTGAAGCCGCTTCACTACGAAATTCAACGCCAAATTTCATGGAACGAACAAGCTTCGATTCATCCTCATAAACCGTATAATCCGAGAGTTGACAAGACACTATCTCAACCAGCTCAGGAAGTCGACCGACTGCACCGATCCACGGAAATAAATATCCATTCAGACCGCTTGAGAATTTATTTCTCTGTGGCCGCTGCCCGCCCAGCCCAGTCTTGTCGTTTGTAAGGAACGACTTCTTCCTGGCCATTCCAGAGGGAACTGAATCGCTTCGAACCACGGGCCCACCACGAACCACTTGATGATTTGCCCCATAGATCCATCGGCTTGCTGGCCGGCACCGGCGATGACGATTCGGGCTTGACTCGCACGGATGACAATGATGTCTGCACAATCGCAAGATCTTGGGAATGATCTAGCGGAGGTATGATCAAGTTTGGACGAACTATGGGAGTGGAACTTTGAACCGTGGCAGCTCTCTCCTTCTGCACTGGAATGGGCCGGCCAACAAGCTCAATGGCAGGTATTTTCTGATTCGCCCAGGGATTGGATGCCTGCTTGCTCTGACCATAATAAGCGGCTGGAAACTGAATGGCTGGCAAACTTGCCAAAGATTGCGAATTCGAGGACGGCTTCACCAGAGAAGCGTAAGAAGCTGCGGATGGCTTGGTAGGTGAACCCGACACATCGGCCAAACCGACATTTGCAAGTTTGGGAGCCGCCCCCTCAGCCGATCCTTCTGACGGACGGGCCACTTGCGGACCAGGAACGGATGCGTCCTCATTGCCCTTCGCTAAACTCTTCTGCTTCGCTGCAATCAGATCCCGAGATGCAGATTTAAGAGACCTTGCCCCTGTATTTTGGCTTGGCAGATCATCCCCCTGGCTCGCAAATAACCTAAGCCGAAATGGGTTCAGAACTTTAAGCTTACTAACCAGCTCGCCGGTCATTCGCCCTCTTCCCGCTTTAGGTGCCATGGCCGAACTGTCGTGGCCCTCGTCAGAATCTTCTTGCAAAGGAGCAAGCACTGGCACCGATTCCTCAGACGCTTCGCCCGCCTTGGTTTCGGGCTCAGGTAGCTTGAACTCCGGAACTTGTTCAACGGTTTCCGACTCTGGTGGCTCTACAATCTTGGGAAGACCTGCCGGATTCGTTTCCGCAACGGCCCCTGATGATTTCTCCGAACCCCCTGCAGCAGCCGGAACTACGGGCGTTACAGAATTCTCAAGCGACTCTGCTGGAAGGCCTGGAATTGCCGGCAGGACTAAATTTTGCAACTCGGGTGCAGGGGGTGGCAGTGAAGGTTCCGAAGCCTCTAGAGTGGCTTTGGTCTTGGCTGCGGCAGAGGCTGCGACGGATTCCTCAACACCCCCGCCCAATGGCAAAACGGGCGACTTCGAATCAGAGCTTTGTACTGTTTTGGGGATTCTTGCGTCAGACTCTGACGCAATTGGCTTCGCTTCTGATTCAACAGGCTTTCGGTCTGAATTCGCCAGCGCCAATTTCTCCTCAGGCTTGGAGGGCTCAACCAAAACCGGCTGGTCCGCGACATAATCCAGATTTGTTTTTTCTACGGCTGGGACCGCCAGAACAGGAATCGCAGGTTGGCTGGGTCTGATCGGCGGCATGGCAACCGGTTCGCTGAGCGGCTCGGATTTGTCAGAAACGACGATGGCCCCCAATTCCTCTGCCGGCGCGACTGGCTTTTCAACTTTTCCAAGCAATTCCGAAGCGGGCAAGGCGGGAGGATTTTCCAAGACTTGCAATTTCGCCTCGACTTCTGGCAATATCGAATCGGCTTTGACCGGCACGGGCGAACGAGCCACAGGCTCAACAACCGGTGGATCCGTCACGATCGACGAGTCCTGTGCCAACAACGGCTTAGCCAAAACAGGTACGACTTCTACCAAAGTTTTCATAGGCTCAGGCTTAAGCTGAGGAATCGCAACCAATTCCGCTGGCTTTTCAACCACAACAGGCTCAGGCTTGACTTCTGGAAGAGCAGTCACTGCTGGTGGATTCACTGCCACGACAGGCTCAGGCTGAGCAACTGCAACCAATTCCGCTGGTTTTGAGGCCACAACAGGCTCAGGCTTGACTTCTGGAAGTGAAGACACTGCTGGTGGATTCACTGCCACGACAGGCTCAGGCTGAGCAACCGCTGCCAATTCCGCTGGTTTTGCGGCTATTAGTTCTGTGGACGAGTTCTGCCAGTCCAGCTTTGGAAGATTTGAAGGCAGATTCGGCTCTGCGTTGGTCTGTGTCACCAAAGTCTCTGATTTGATCGATTCTGCAACAAACTTTTCTACAACCGCCTCGAGTTTGGTTTTGACCGGCTCCACATTCGAAATTTCTCGAGCCATCACAACAGGTTTGGCTGTATCCGCTGGAATTGATAAAGGTTGTGGCAATGGGTCACGATCGGCCATGGAAGCCAAAGCCGCGACTGCGGATATTGCGCCTGCCGAATTCTGAGAAAGTCTTGCCCACGTGGATTTATTCATCACAAGATCTGGTTTATCCACCACGGCTTCAACGACTTTTAACTTATCTGCTGGAGCCTCTAAAACATCGGACAGTTTTTCAGGCCCAGTCTCAGGTCCAGCGACCGCCACATGGACGGATTCGGAATTTTCGGCCGGTACCGATTCAGGCTGACCGACCTGAACATTTGGAGTCTGCTGGGCGCGCTGAGCCAGATTTGGAAAGAGCTGAGGGAAACGCGAACGCACATGATCGTCGGAAGGCTTTTCAGGCCAATGCGTTGGATCATTGACTACAGCGATGTAATGCGTCTTGGAAGCGAACCCTGGAGTCTTAGTCTGTAATGACGACTGAGACGAGGCGTAGGGTTGTTTATCTATCGATTTATGTTGATGGTGGATACAGCCAACCGATGTCAGGCACATCAGTCCCGCCCATCTCGCCCATATTTTTGATTGATCAGCCAGCATGGCGACTCCTTCGCCTCGACCACCTTCATCCCACGCGCCGGCATAGAGATGACCTGGGACGCGCAGAATCCAACATATTCCTTATCGTCAAACCAATCGTCACAATTCAGAAAATCCGGCCAAAAAAGTTTTTCTCATGGCGAAACCATGATTTAAGTCCTGCAAAAGCAGAACGGATTTATCCAGAGAATCGATTCCGGATTACCATTTTCTTTTGAAGAATTGTTTGACCTCTCCATATCATCTTACATAATATATTAAGGTAGTCCCACGTACCATGATCGACATCTGTTTCCAGCCCTTGGTGTCATCCACCCTGCCTGACTTCTGAGCTGTAAACGCCATTATCTACAACATTAGGGTGCATGATGAGCCTTGAGATTGGCCGACTTGGCGACCCTGGATTCGACTCTGTCTGCGACGTACTTTTAAAAGGTGTTCGCTTTACAGGTACACACGCGCACCTGATTGACATTCGCGAGGCACTCAAACTAGCGGTATCAAAAGATCGGCCACTGGTCGTGCTTTGTCCACACGCTGACGATGGAGCCATTTCGGCAGGCTGCCTGATTCACGAATATGCCGTGAAGCTCGACATTCCGGTGACGGAAGTGCTTGTCTTCGCGGGTGAACGAAATGTAGATGCTCCCTGGCTCAATGACTCCAAGAAGATCAGTGTCCGGGAAGCAGAATTTCGTCTTGAATGCAGTGTTCTTGGCTCCGAGGCAATTTGCTGGGATCTTGAGGCCTATCGCTCGCCCGGCTACCACCCCACGCACTCTGATTTAACAAAAGTGATTGCTTGGTTCTCAAAAGTTCGGCCAGGCGCTTTGATCGTTCCACCAGCCACGGATGGACACATGGCACACCGGATGACCCG
This sequence comes from Candidatus Kuenenia stuttgartensis, assembly GCA_945865635.1. Taxonomy (GTDB): domain Bacteria; phylum Planctomycetota; class Planctomycetia; order Isosphaerales; family Isosphaeraceae; genus QWQI01. The sequence continues at coordinate 1,126 of CAMBEP010000077.1, read as the reverse complement.
CGCGCTTGCGGCCTTGGGTCTTCTGGGAGCAGAACTCAACAGCACCCTGATTTTAAGCGGCTGGACCCCATGGGGGCCCCTGCCCCGGCCCAACGCCTACTTCACCTATGACGAGAAACTGGCCAAAACCAAGGCCTGGGCGATCAACTGCCACGCATCGCAAGTTCGTCTGACGGATTACACCGAATTCTGCAAGCATTTGGGTCTGGCTTACGCCTCGCTTGTTCGCGAGTGGGCCGATGGTCATCGGCTATCAAACAGCCGATCACATAAAGAAACAAGCTTTGAGGGTGTGGAACTGTTTCAGATTGAGCATTTTGAGCCGACTCTTGCCGAAGGCCCATCTGCCGATCCGATGCAAGTGGCCCTCGGCATACTCAATGGCCAGATTTCACCCGAAACCATTCTGGCCTTCCGCGATTAAGCAACCGTTTTCCGACTCATAACAATTTAAGAACCCGAGAGATCGAGAATCCGTACTCGATCTCTTTTTCATTGATTTCATTCCAATGATTTTGTTAGTCCGAAATTTCTTTTCTGGGATTGGTTTATAAACTTGTCGCAGTCAAAAAAGAGACATCCCGTAACAGAATGATGCCGGAGGCATTAAAGCGAGTAGCCGGTGGTTGAGCGAAGCGACACCACCGGTCATAAGGTCTAAAAAAAAGCTGCTGGCACCCCGGCAGGGGTGCAAGACCTTATGTCGCGTCGTCGTCCGGTGGTGTCGTCGCTGACGCTCCTCAACCACCGGCTACTGATAGGGGTAGGGAGAGTTTCACCTCCCCCTCCCTCCGAACCGTACGGACGGATCTCCCGCATACGGCTCTCCAGTTGGTGGTTTTACCTCGATGAGGATTGACATAACAGCATCTGGATATTCAACAGGCTGAACATACCAGGCTGCTCAAAGTAGGCTTCTGAAACTTCTGTATTAACGTATACAGATCATGCATCCACCTTCTTCAATACCCTGTTTATGGGATGCCAACATGCTATCTGAACTGACTTCGGATTCGACCCGCAGCTAATGCTGACGGGACTCTCCGGCTATTCGAGCCAAAGGCAATTCTGGCCGGTTTTGAGTTCCTCGGTTCATTCATCTGGCATCCACCTTCCTGGAGCCCTT
>CAMBEP010000076.1 GCA_945865635.1 Candidatus Kuenenia stuttgartensis | reverse complement strand
GCATTCTTTTTGAATGACTTATGACAGTCTCAAATTGCGATGGTTCCGTCCAGCAATATTCCAGCGAAACATCTGGCGAAAAAAAAAGGACTACGATGAGTAAGACTCTTGAAATCAGAATCTCAGACGAAGCCTTTGCCAAACTTGAGCAGATCTCTGTTTCATCATCGCTGTCAACTTGCGAAGTCGCTGAAAAACTTGTTCAGGCAGAGCTTCTGAAAAACCAGGCGGCCTTGGCCGGAAATAAACCGATGGATTTTGAATCTGCTTTGGATTATTCGCTGGCTAAGAATGAAGAACTTCTAAGGCGTTTGGCAAAATGAGCTTGAAGTATCGTGATATTGCTCAAATTTCAAAAATCCATGAGCGGTGCCTCAAGCTGACAGGTGGGTTGGATGGTGTTCGGGATCTTAGGGGGCTGGAGTCAGCCATCGCATTGCCCCGCCAGGGCTTTGGAGATCACGAATTCTGCCCTCTGATTTCTTACAAGGCCGCCATTCTTGGATTCACATTGATCTTGAACCACCCAATTCTTGATGGAAATAAACGCATGGGTTTTCTCTCCATGGATATGAAATTATCGAACAGGTTGACATCATGGAATCCATGATTCTGAGTGTCGCCTCTGGTCAAGTCAAGCGCGATGAATTTGCCGAATGGCTAAAATCGCGGATCCGTCCAAAACATAATCTCTGATCGCATCATCTCTGAATTTCAATTGGCAACGAACATTCCAATCATGAACCGAATCGACGCACTATTCGCCCGTCTCAATCAAGAAAATCGCCCTGCACTTATGCCGTTTCTGACGGCAGGCGACCCGGATCTGGAGACTACGGCCTCTATCATTCAAAATTTGGCGGATGAAGGTCTCGCCGACATGTTTGAAATTGGAGTGCCTTACTCAGACCCCATCGCCGATGGGCCTGTGATTGCCGCAAGCTATAACAGGGCCTTGCTTAAAGGGATCCATGTCGACCAGATTCTTGGGAAACTGGGCGTGTTGAGGGTAGGCTCGAAGCCTGTTCAGGCGCCGTTTGTGACGATGCTGAGCTATGCGATAGTTCACAGAATTGGTGTTGAAAAATATCTCGACCAAGCCGTTGCATCGGGTGTTGATGGATTGATCGTGCCTGATCTACCGGTTGAGGAAGCCGCTGGTCTGCTGTCTCTGGCCACCATTCGGGGCTTGAAGCTGATTCAGTTGATCACGCCGACCACACCTAGAGATCGGGCCCTGGCGATTGCCACATCGACCACAGGGTTTATCTATTACGTTTCTGTGGCTGGTATTACGGGTGAGCGCCGTGCGCTTCCCCCCGACATCAAAGAGAATGTTTCGTGGCTTCGTGAACAGACAAGCCTGCCGATTTGCATAGGGTTTGGGATATCTGAGCCGGAACAGGTGAAGCTTTTGGCCTCAATATCTGATGGTCTGATTGTAGGCAGTGCGATTGTTCGGCGGGTCCACACCGCAGCGGAATCAGGGGCATCGCAATCTGCGATTGTGGCTGAGATTCGTGATTACGTGCGATCGCTTCGAGAGTCGATCTAAGGGATCAACTCGACGCCGTTTTGATGGTTTTAGTCAGTTGCCCTTGATAGGTTCAGGCAGAATGGACATGACTCTGACGGGGCCACCGGTTCCGCCCTTGATCTTCATGGGGAGGGCAATAATTGCTGCCCCTCGGATCGGAAGCTGTTCGGCATTGGCAAGATTTTCTATGCCGTAGATATTGGCGCCATTCAGGATACGATGGGTTTTGAAGTCTTTGGATTGTCCGTAATCGAGGCTTGGCGTATCGATCAAGACACCTTCCAGCTTTCGTTCAGTGACAAGAAAACTGGCCGCATCGGGACCGATCCCTGGGAAATGCAAGTTAGCAACATCTCCGGGCTGGTCGGTTCCCAGATAGGCTTTCTTATTAGGCCAGTGGATGCTCCAACCAGTTCGGATCACCAGAATGGCGCCTGGATCAATCAGGCCGTTGGTTTGTTCCCAATCTTTTAAGTCTTTGACCGTGAGAAGATAATCGGGGTTTGTATTGCACTTTTCGCGAATATCTACAACAAGGGCTTCGCCAACGAGTCGTTCCAAGTCGATTTGATCCGTGGTGTTACCACCTTCGGCAAAGTGGATAGGGCTATCGAGATGGGTACCGCCATGTTCGCTGGCGGCATAGTTTGCAGAGGCGTACCAGTAGCCATTGGCATTTGGTCCCCATCGATTCTTTTCCCAACGGAATGGCTTGTCGGTGGGCCAATAGATAGTCGTTTCGTCAAACGAATGGCTCATGTCGACAATGCGTTTTGAACCGAGAAGGGCAAAGAATTTGGCAAAGTTGCTTGCTTCATTCGTGTTGGTATTGTGGATGACTATTGGAGGAGCTTGCGATTTCTCTTTTTTCAGATCATTCGGAATTGAATCCGAAGTCATATTGAATTGTTCCAAGACGGCCATCAGAATGGCGAATGCGATGAACAGAAGACTTCCGATTACAATCCAGGGCCGAGCTTCGGTATTTTTCGTGGGATCAGACATGTTTAACCGCTTGGTGTAAGATCAGAGTGGTATAGGTTACGAAGTTCTCTACGAGAAATTCTAAGTCAATCTTGGTTTTCTGGCAACCATCTTCATTTAGGAATGGATTGCTTAATACGAACGGTTTCGCATGGTTGTTTGATTGGGAATGAGTTGCGATGAAGGTGTGAAAATATCAGAATTATTACGGCCTACACCATCCGAGTTTACTGATCTGCCATTTTGACAGACAAGGGCTTCTACCTAAAGAACCGATCAATGCGATTTTACATGACAAAAACGATTGGCAGATCCCCCTTGATCCCATCTGACAGGCGGCATAGGATTTGCATATAGAACACCATAAAACGTAAAACTTTTGGTGGAGGATGCGAAATTGGATCAGTTGGAGCGTTGGGATCCTCTGAGACTCTTGGGTGAAGAAGTGGGCCGGATGTTTGAACGCCTTGGCGGAGCATCATGGCGCACAGTGCGTCCATTCCCGACGATGAATGTGTATGAGCGTGGTCATCGATTTTTGATCCTTGCGGAATTGCCTGGCGTTGATCCCGGTTCGATTGAAGTCAGCGTTGCTGGTGATACACTTACGATTCGTGGCGAACGGCGGCGCGATGAGCGTGTGAGTGACGATCAGTACCGGCGTCAGGAGCGACCATTTGGCCAATGGGAGCGGAGCGTGACCTTGCCCGAGTCGGTGCTTGCCAATGAAGTCTCAGCGGACATCGAAAATGGTGTTCTTAGAATTGAACTTCCTAAAGCTGTAAAGCCCAGGCCGCAGCAGATACCTGTGACAGCCCGATCCGGAAAATCGTCATCGGCCACTACCCGGCACAGGGCTTTGGAACCACCCCAATCAGCATCTGCAAGTCAACTGATGAGACCCGCTTTGCCCGCTGGCGAAACGCCCAATATCGCATCAGCGGTTGGGCCAGATGAAAGCCTGTCATGAATCCAAACTCTCGCTGGATACGTGTTTCTGTTGCTTCAATGCCGCCCTCGACTTCTAGCTTTGAAGGACGCAATCAAGGTGCTCCAGAACAGCAATTCCAGTCTACCACTGGCCCTGAAGAATTGAGTGCTGGATTGGGGCCGTCGCGGGCCACCCCTTTGGTGGATATTCACGACAATAACGACGCTCTCATTCTTGAAGCCGACCTCCCGGGTGTGGCAGAAGAAGATATTGTGGTGGAACTTAAGCAGAATGTACTCAAGTTGGTTGCAAAGGTTCGCCGGACTGATTTGGACAACGCTCGACCTCTGGCCCTGGAATCGACTGTGATGGCTTATGAACGGTCGTTTATTTTAAGCGATGAATTTGATCGAGAGCAGATTCAGGCAGAATTTGAGCATGGTGTGCTGCGACTGACCATCCCGCGCACTCAAAAAATCATCAGTCGTCGCATAGCGGTGAACGCCCGAACAAAAAAACCAGGCGGCGACGAAAGTTGACATCATAAAATCACGATAAGTCGATCCGAGCAGCAGCCCGATTCCGTTTTTTATAAGGGCGATGGCCCACTTGGGCCGCTCATTGTGCCACGCGCAGGCACAGGGCCTGATGGAGCGAGGGTCGATGGAATATCGTCGGATCGTAGCGGCACTGTATGCGGCAAGCCAAGTTTACCGTGCCCAGTTGCCGTATTGTTTTGCGGCGGCGCAGCCTGTTCTTGAGGCTGAGACTGTGGGCTGGGTGATTGGGTGCTTTGGGTTGAGGGCTCGGCAGGGGGAGGTGTGCTGGCGTTTGCTTTCTGGACATTGGAGTCCGAGCCGGGACCAGGTAATTGTGGAAAGCCATCAAAAATGGTCACAATCACCGTTTGTTTTCGGAGATCTTTGACGAAGCCCATGGAGGCCTGAGTGAGCTTCTCGTTGCGAAGACTGTTTTGAATGTCGGTCTGCACTTCGTCGAACCGGGCAGGACCCGCTTCGCGATTCGACTCCAGCTTGATCAGGTGAAAAGACTGTTCTGTGACAATCAGTCCAGAGATCTGGCCAGGCTTGAGACTTGCCAGTGCTTGATTGATCTCAGGCAAGGCAAAGCCACCCGGCGATGTTTCCCACAATCCACCCTGATCGGCTGTTGGGCCTTTGCCTACGGTTTTGGCAAGTGATGCAAAGTCTTGACCAGATTGAACCTGCTGAAGAATGGTTTTCGCTTTATCCTCAGCGGCCTGTTTATTGCCGCCCTCGATCGGGATTCGGATCTCGCGCCATGTGAGTTGGGCAGGGCGGTCAAAATCTGTCAGGTGCGAGTTGTAATAGCGGCGCATTTCGACGAGAGAAACATGAGTTTTGCCGGTTAGTTTCATACTCATGAATTCATGTGCCACGGCATCATTCATGAATTCTTTTTTAGCAGATTCAAGCGAGCGGCCTTGTTTTCGAAGCGTCTGATCCAGGTCGTAAACCGTTTCGACCTTGTATTTTTTCATCATTGGTGGGATTTGTTTTTCCACCCAGACTCGATCGATTTGGCTCATCAACGCATCTTTTTGCTTGGCGCTTTTCATCATTCGGTGCGCTTCCTGAACAATCAGCATGCGGTCGATCATCTGGTTGAGCACCATTCGCGAGATCATCAAGCCATCGCGTCTGGGAATCGACTGACCGGCCGGCACGTTTTGCCTGATCCAGTCCTGTACCGCAATGTTCAGGTCATAAACTGTGATCACTTCCTTACCGACACTGGCCGCGACCCGGCCTGCCGAAACGGCTGTTTCTGGCAAGCCTTCCATACTAAATCCGGCCAGTGGTCCTGGATTCGCAGGTGCGGCGCTGGCTTGAGGCCCGATAACCGCACTGGCTGGCTTAGTTTGCGTGTCTTGTTTCTGGCTCGAATCTAGGGATACGGGAGTTGTTAACGTAGCCCCGGTATTCGCAACTGGTGGCGCTGCAGGCGGCTCTGGAAAAGCAGTAGCAGAAGGCCCCGTAGCAAGAGGCGTGGCTGGCGGATTTGAAGTTGTCTCAAAAGTCCTGTTGGCAAGAGGTTCAGCCATTTGAACCACAGGCGGGGCGATCACAGCTTGGGGTGGATTGTCAACAATGGCTGGGGAATTTGCCAGGCTTGTTGGAGGCGTTGCAGATAACGGAAGTTGAATGGCTTGTGGGATTTCTTGCGGTGGATGATCTGGTAGCGGCTGAAGCGTTAAATTGACTGATGGTGAGGCTGGATTTGGGGAATTCACGGCACCAAGCATGATCGGATTTTGTTCGCCGATTTTCTGGGCCGGATTGAGCGCGGTTTTGTTCGGATTTTGGTTTAGACCAGCCCGGATCGTATCCGGATTGGTCGTCCCGTGGTTGATCACACTTTTGATGGTCGGCAAACTTGCCAGATCAACAGGCCCGGGGCTAGGCCAGTTGGGATCATCCTGAATGGACGCATGGCGACAGCCTGCCATGATGAGCAGGATACACGATAAAACCCGAAGTTGACCGATTGAAGTCATCACGCCCAAACCATCCTTGGAGAGGCGAAGGGTCTTGTAAAATCCGGAGTCGAGCTTTTTATAACAAAAACCAAATAATGGACAAGGTCAAAAAGAACCCATGACGTGAATTTGTGAAAGGCATGGAACGGCATGGCCACCAGCATAGATTTCGAACTGATGCCAAACAGTTTTGTACTGAGTCCATGGCGAGGATTTTGCTGAGGAGAGCAAAATAGGCCAATCATGATCTACTGTTGTTAAGACGGGATTCGGTATCACACGAAGAATGACAGAAAATAAAACCTAAGAATCGGGGCGACACGATTCGAACGTGCGACTTCCTGCTCCCAAAGCAGGCGCTCTGCCAGGCTGAGCTACGCCCCGATGATTTATAAACGTTGAATGTTTCAACGCTGACTCACGCGAAGTTGGACTATTTGGAAGAAACAATCCAAGAATCGGGGCGACACGATTCGAACGTGCGACTTCCTGCTCCCAAAGCAGGCGCTCTACCAGGCTGAGCTACGCCCCGATACCTCTGTTTCGCTGAGAGACTCAACGTAAGAGACCTATTTATACGACATCTTTGGCCTTTGGTCAAGCCCAATAGTCTAAGTATTCCGAAATATTACCCTGCCATGCTTTGTAGCAAGGCATTTAACTTATCCCACTCATCTATGGATTTGAATGGAATGATGATCTGGCCAGCTTCGCCCTTCTTGAGTTTCACCTGCACAAGCATACCGAGCCGCTCGTGGAAGGCTTTCTCAAACTGAATCACATGCTCAGGACGCTCGACAGGCTCATCCTGAACAGATTCGGAGTCCGATTTTTTCGGGCGGGACTTGGCGGGAGTGGGTTCGCCGGTTGAGACCAGGGCCTCAGTTTGGCGTACAGAGAGTGACTCGTCGATCACTCGCTGCATGGCTGCGATCTGAGCCTCGGATCCATCCAGAGCCAGTAGGGCACGGGCGTGGCCCATGCTGATTGCCTTCGTGCTCAGGGCTTTACGGACTTCTTCTGGTAAGTCCAGTAGTCTGATGAAGTTGCTGATTGTCGAGCGTTCCAGGCCCAGCTTTTCGGCAAGCTCTTCCTGAGTCACGCTGAATTGGTCAAGATAAGCGCGGAAGGCCACAGCCTTATCGATGGCTCCAAGATCTTCACGCTGAAGATTTTCAACCATCGCGATTTCGCAGACCCGCTGGTCGTCCAGATCCATGATCCTGGCAGGAATTTCATGCAGCATGGCCACCTTGGCAGCGCGAAACCGCCGCTCGCCAGCAATCAACTGGAAGCGGTCGCCGATCGCCCTGACGATCACGGGCTGGAGCATTCCATGCTGGATCAGGCTCTCGCTGAGCGCCTTGATCTCGGACTCGTCGAAATATCGACGCGGCTGATAGGGATTGGTATCGATCATTTCGATCGATATCTGGGCGAGGTCTGTCGACGTCTCCCAACTGGATGGCTCAAAGCCGCCTTCGTCTCGACCCAGCAAGGCATCCAGCCCACGGCCCAGGCGTTTCTTATTCACGATCGATCACCTCCATGACCAGTTCACCATATGCCCACGCACCACGCGACCGGGGCGCGTAATCCAAAACAGAAATTCCGTGACTCGGCGATTCGCTCACGGCCACATCACGTGGCACTAGCGAGTCAAATACGACCTCGTCGAAATAGCTTCTTACCTCGGAGACCACTTCCCGGGCCAGTTCCAGGCTGGGGTCAAACATCGTCAAAATGATCCCGCCCACTTCCAGGCTTGGGTTGTCTCTTTGCTTGGACTGTTTGGCCATCTCAATGATCTGGCTTAGCCCTTCCATCGCAAAATATTCGCACTGGATTGGAATGTAAAGCTCGTTGGCAGCAGCTAATGCAGCGCGAGTCAACTGGCCCAGCGATGGCGGGCAGTCAATCAAAATGTAATCAACCCTTCCGAGGTCGTCCTGCATCTGTTTCTTGAACTCAGCCGCACGCTGGCGATTGATGGCTGAGAGGGCATCGGCATCCGCAAGGCTTTGAGAGCCGGGCAGGACAAAGAGATTTTCCTGAGATGTCGGTTCGACCTGGTCGGCTAATCGCTTGCCTGAAAGCAAAGGGTGCCTTGTGGCCGGAGCCACACCTAGACCACTCGTCGCATTACACTGCGGGTCAATATCAATCACCAGTGCCTTGCGGCCCGCCTTGGCCAGACCGGCGGCGAGATTAATCGCAGTCGTGGTCTTGCCGACCCCGCCTTTCGGATTGGCCACAGCGATGACCTTAGCCACTTTGGTTTACCCCTTGGTTGAATAAGATGAGAGCCCGGCGATGCTCTGCTCAAACGACTTGCCAATCCTGCCTGGGCTTCGCTGGCGATCAATAGGACGGCCACGAATCCTGAGTGAGTCGTGTAATCCAAAGAATCGGCATTTTCGATTGGCAAGTTCAGGGTGATTTGATTTGACAGACTCAAAATTGGTGTGTGTTTAACGATTGGCGGCTTTGCGGTGGATGGTTGGGCCGCGATAGTTCGTTGTCGGGTATGTGGGGGCATTTCTTGAAGTCTTTCGTCAGGTTTACTATACTTTTGGTGACATGCTCCTAAGCTGTTTCCGAAATTGGAATCAAGTCCTTGTAAAGGATCGCCCAGAATGCCCTCAAGTCTCCAAGACCTGATCAGTGACCTGAAAGAAAAGAATGGCACAAAGATTGTCATGCTTGTTGCGGATGGGCTGGGCGGTTTGCCGATCACACCCGGTGGAAAGACCGAGCTGGAAACGGCCAGCACACCAAATCTTGATCTGCTCGCAACCGAGGGTGCCACAGGGCAGCACACTCCTGTTGCAGCAGGTGTCACAAATGGCTCGGGGCCTGGTCACCTGGCTTTGTTTGGCTATGATCCTTTGCAATTTCAAATCGGCCGAGGTGTACTTGAAGCCCTTGGGATTGATGTGGAAGTGGGCGACCGGGATGTGGCCATCCGTGGCAATTTCTGCACAATAGACTCGAACGGAATCGTTACGGATCGCCGCGCCGGGCGAATTTCCAGCGAGATTGGCGCCCGCCTGGCCCAGAAGTTGCACGACAATATTCGAATACCCGGCGTGGAAGTGCTGGTCAAACCTGTCAAAGAGTATCGTTTGGTGGTTCGTTTTCGGGCCGATGGGCTGGTCGACAACGTGGCTGATACCGATCCCCTTCAAACAGGCCTGAAAACGCTCGAACCACGTGCGACTGACTCTGCCAGCGAGAAAACAGCTCAAATTGCGGCTGAATTCCTACGTCAGGCGAAAGAGATTTTGAAGGATGAAGCACCGGCCAATTTCCTGATGATGCGGGGTTTTGCCAAATTTCCTGACATAAAGACGATGGAACAAGTCTATGGACTTAGGTCCGTGGCCATTGCCGTCTATCCGATGTATCGCGGGCTGGCCAAACTGGTCGGCATGGAAGTGGTTGATCCCGGCCAAACCTTCGCAGATCAGATTGAGGCCGCCAAACGGCATTGGAACGACTACGACTTCTTCTTTCTCCACTATAAGTACACAGACAGCACGGGCGAGGACGGAAACTTTCCCAAGAAGGTGGAGATGATCGAAGCCCTTGACGCTGAGCTGGTCAAGCTTATGGCCTTGAAACCTGATGTTTTGGTGGTCACAGGCGACCATTCCACACCATCGCGGCTCAAGAGCCACAGTTGGCATCCTGTACCCCTCCTGATTAACGCACCTGCGACATCTCGGCCCGACGATGTGACGAGCTTTGGCGAGCGGGCCGTTGCCCACGGTGGGCTTGGGCATATCAAGGCGATTGAAATCATGCCACTTGCGATGGCGCACGCTCTTCGTCTGCAAAAATTTGGTGCGTGACGTTATGGTCATCAGGATTGGGGCGATCCCGTGAACCCTCGACGCCCCAGACCCATGAACAAACCTCGATCTGGCCAAAAATTTCCTGGCCGATCGGGGTTTTCAGTGCCACGGCCCGAACCCGAAGTCTATCGATATCTTGTGATCAATAAGCCTTACGGTGTATTGACACAGTTTCGCGACCTTCAGGGCAGGCCGACTTTGGCCGACTATATCAACGTTCCCGATGTCTACCCTGTGGGCCGTCTGGATTTCGACAGCGAAGGCCTTCTGCTTTTGACCAACGACGGTGGCTTGTCCCATCGCCTGACGGATCCGAAATTCGACCATCCCAAGACATATCTTGCCCAAGTGGAACGTGTTCCGCAGGAATCGGCTTTAGAATCACTCCGTCGCGGAGCGATTCTGAGCGATGGACGCTGTAAGCCTGTTGTGGTAGAAATTCTTTCGGAGTCGCCTGATTTATGGGAGCGTTCCACGCCGATTCGATTCCGTAAGAATGTCCCAACAGCCTGGTTGAGAATCGTGTTGCGTGAAGGTCGCAACCGGCAGGTGCGACGAATGACAGCTTCTGTCGATCACCCATGCCTGCGATTGGTGCGTGAGGCTTCTGGGCGGATTTGCTTGGGCGATCTTAAGCCTGGTCAATGGCGTGATTTGACAGACCTGGAAGTGCAGAGTCTGAAACGTTGCCAAGCAGATTTTTGAATGCCTGCCAGGCTCGTTCTGAGAAAGTAAGTGGATGGAAAGCGTGGTCTTGTAAAATTATCCATTTTTTTTGGGGCAAATCAGTCAAGGTACGTGAGGCGTCTGGTTGGCCTGTGTGTGAATTCGTTGGAGCAGGCCCGATTCGTTTGGGTTTTGTTCATAAACGACATCATTGAAGAGATGCGGTGCAAGAAGATGTTGATGAGACGGAAGGTGTTTCGACGGTCAGAAAATATTGAAAAGAGACTAGGAATAAAGGCACTTTAATGATTTTGACTGAAGTAGTTTTCGGTTGACCAGAATACTCTGGTTGATTTCTGTTTTAGACAATCAATTGACATCTGTGTTTGACCTTGATTAAATTGAACTGAGATGAAAGCATGATCATGATAACCTGAGAAAGCGTATCTCATTCAATCGATTTGATTGAGAATTACTTCTCTGGTCTGTTTGGCCCAGGGTTGCAAGATTGTGACTTGGGTTGGGCGAGTCAAGTGATTGCTTGTTTTCAGGATTTGCTGACCGGCAAACCGAACTGTTTCCGCCCACTATCGTAAATCGGGTTTAGGATAGTGGTGCCCACTGAGTCTGAATGGTTCTGTTGTCAAAACGGCAGGATTCCTGGTCTCAACTTGGGCAATCTTATTCATCTCTTTGAATAGGACGACAGTCAACCATGATTCAGGTCTCAACCATGACAAGTCGCGTGATTCAATTAAGCTTGGTATTTGGACTTTGCTCGGCATTTTTTGGATGCGGAGGCTCTGAGCCAGCCCCCAAGGCCGCAGCTCCAGCCGAATCCAAAACAGCGGCTCCTGGTACGCCAACAGCTAAGCCGAAAGCGACCGCCGGTAAAAAAGGTGCTAATAAAGTCGCAGAAAACGCCGAAGTGGACCCACGCGAGCGTCGTAATAAGTCAAACGCGCAAGACTAATCCCTGGTGTGTCAAGCCTGTGGAACCAAAGAACTCTGTCGTTCGGTAAAACGAACCATTCTCTTACTGCAGGAAATGTTTTCTGGACGTTCCCGCAAAATATGGCTCGCTTCAGTCGCATCAATTTGCCTCAGGCCGCATTGTATGTCAAATTTGGCCCCATCGGATCCAAATTGACATCGTTGCGGCATCTGAGTTCCATGTCTGTTCATTTATGCCGACCAAGAACAGCCCAAACCTCTCAGGTTCGTGCCATGGACGTACCTCAGAAATCCTTTGGGCTACTACCGCATGAATTTTGGCCACCGCCGATGCCCGAAGCATGCGATAGACCTCGATTTATACTGAATCAGACGAAAGATACTGCCTCGGCAACTCACCCTTAATTGCCCCAGTCGATTCTCCAGGCCGCTATGGGTCAATTCAATCCCCGACCTTTTCCGATGTCGCTCCTGAAAAAAAACGCAGTCTGCTTCTCCACGCGATGCGCCGCCCGACGTTGCTGACGTTTCGTAAATTCAGCACAAACTGGTTGCCATGCAATGACTTGCTGCAATCTAGGCGTTTTCGTCGCCCGTATAAGCAGTGTCGGCCTGTATCACCTTCGGCTTAAAGCCCGTGTTCTCAGGCTGATCCAGGATCGGCTCAACCTCATCAAAACCTTGTTCGCAGTCTGTTTAGGGAATCACCGCCGTGATCAACTACACCTTGCCTCGGCTTCTTTCACAATAGGAAATATTTATGACTCGACATGTGTGTTTTTGTTCAGAAAGCATTGGTTTTATTGAGACCTTGATCAGGCAATAGGTCGCCATCCACCAATTTCCGTATTTTGATTGTCGTCAGTTCCCTGATTTTCAGGTTCTTTGCAAGCCGAGTTTAAGGGGTCTGTAGACGTTGATTCCGGGCTCCCAAAAAGCTCCGTCATGGATTGGCCTTTGGATGAATCAGGTTTTGTGATTGGGCTAAAGTCGCTATCAGGGGCCAGTTCGATTCGGTATCTTACCGATCCGAAGCTGATCCGATCGTTAGGCATCAGGGCGGCCCATTTGATTCGTTGACCGTTTACACGGGTTCCGTTTGTGGTGATCATGTCTCGCACAACAACCAAACCATCGGTCACAACCAGAATTGCATGGCGGCGGGATAGGCTTTCATGATCTATTTGGATATCGCAACCTGCGGACCGGCCCAGGATGTTCACAGGGCGGTTGAGTTGGATTCTCTGCGTTTCGCCTTCGATTCGAATCAGTGTTGCTTTCATGATCTTGATCTGGCCTTTGAAAATGTGTTCACTTGCCCGTGTTTTCGGATCATGACTTTCGTAAGTCAGGATATCTTCGAAAGCCGACTCGCATCTGGCCTGTTTCCTGTTTAAGCTGAAGTCTGGGTGGGGGGAGGCCATCTCGATTTTCTTGCAGTAAAATCTTTCTTTGGAAGTATAGCCATCAGGGCGTTGGTTTGCGAAAATAAAATTCATTCTGGGACCAATCTTGCTGAAATATCGCCAAGAGGATGAGTGCCCATCAGGTTTCAATTGTCATCTTGAGTCTTGATATCATGATTTCGTATCGTCGCAAAATGGCTTGTATTTTAATGGTCGGTTTGAGCATTTCGGCCGGCATTCTCGTTGAGGCTGGACAAGCCAAAGCGAAAGAGCCGGGACAGGAAAGCCTGTCGGCTGTTATGCCAGACGACACTCCGATTTACATGCGAATCAACGAGCCTGCCAAGCTCTTTCTGGACGAATTTCGGAATCCAATTTTTCTTAAGGCTCTGAAGCAGATTCCGCAGGTTGGGTCGCAGATGGAGAATCCTCAGATTGATCAGGTCAAAATGGTTCTTGGAGTTTTATCGTCGACCGAAGATCTTTCATGGTCTGAGATGATTCGGGAAATTCTTGCAGGTCCCGCCGAGATTGCCATCTCAACTTACCCCGTTAAACTGGTTATGACGGTAAAGCCGAAGGATGTGGCACGTCTTGGCCGCCTTCATGCCAAATTGGTCGAATTCATACAGCAGGACGCCAAGAATAAAGGGAATGCCGACCCTGTGAAGACGTTCAAGCATGGCGTGACGGATTGTTTCAGCATTGCACCCACAGAAGCGCATGCAATTTTTGGGGATCGATTTGTCTTTGCCAGTTCCGAGAAGATTCTGGGCGAAGCCTTGGACATTCTTGATGGATCCAAGCCAGCCAAGGCCACACTCGACAAGGAGCCACGCTTTGTAGAGGCGGTCAAGGCCGCTGCGCCCGAATCGCGTCAGGCTTGGGCATTTGCCCGGATGGATTTGATCCGCAAGTCCAACCCTGGCACATATACGGTGCCTGACGACTATAACCCATTGCTGGCCCTGCTGTTTGGTGGTTGGGTGGAAGCCTATCGTCAAGCGGACTGGGTCGGTATGGCGATCGACTGGAAAGATAACAAGCCAGCCATTGAAGCGATTTTACCGGTATCGGCTGAAACTGCAAAAACGGAAGTTCGCAAGGCCTTTACGCCACCAAAGGGAGTGTATGCCGCCAAGCCGCTTTCCGTTCCGAACCAGCTTGGTACCATCTCCCTTTGGCGCGACTTGGGCAAGGTCTGGAATATTCGCGAATCCGTAGTTACTGGCCCTGCGCTGCAAGGGCTCAATGGTCTTGATAACGGCATAGGCCAGTTCTTTGGCGGACGCGATTTTGGAACTGGCGTTCTGGGATCGCTCAAACCCGACTGGCGGATTGTCGTGGCTGAGCAGGTTGCCAAAACGATGAACCCGAAGCCTGATCTTGTGCTTCCAGCGTTTGCAATTACCGTAGGCTATGACGTTAAGGACGACGACTTTCGCCAGCGATGGGTCATCGCCTTTCAGTCGCTCATAGGGGTTTTGAACGTTGTGGGCGGTCAGCAAAAGGCTCCGGTATTGGTTCAGAACCAAGAGGATTTTGACGGCGCCAAAATCCATTCCGCCAAATATTTGCCACCGGTCAAGCCGATGAAGGTCAAGGATGGCGAAACAAAGCCTTCTGAAGAAGGTATTCACATTCGCCACAACTTTCGTCCTACCCTTGCAATTTCAGGCGATCACCTGATCATTTCGTCGACGACAGAAATGGCACGTGATGTGATCAAGGCGATCAAAGCCGCGAGTGGTTCGGACACACCACCGCAGGCTATGTCTGTGGAAGTGGATGGCAAGCGGATTGCAGGGGTGCTTGAAATCAACCATGAGCGGCTTGTAATGCAGAATATGGTGGAAAAAGGTCATGGCAAGAGTGCAGCGAATGCAGAGATTGGCGGGATCGAGTCGATGATCAAGGCTTTGAATCAGGCCAGGATTTCCGCTCAGGATACAGAAAATCAGTATCGTGTGAAAATCTCACTCGACCTGAACCAAGTCGGCAAGTAATGGTTGCAGTAGAGTTGAACGCTGAAGATGGCCTTTCAGATCGATTTTCCGGAGCAGATCAAAGATGAATTCCTGGCTTGATTCGCATCTGAAAGACCCACGGGCAGCTTGGTCTTCCCATGAGCCGGACAAGTCCCGGCCATGGGATCGTGCATCGGTGGCGCATTTGCATCGCAGAGCAGCCTTTGGGGCAACTCCAGCGAGGATTTCGGCGGATCTCAAGCTTAGTCCGAAAATGGCTGTCGACAATCTGATCAAAGGCTCAGCGACGGCCAGCGACGGGACATCGGCTGCCGAATTCGCGAAGTTCTTCGACCGGATTGAATCTCGATTGGGTTTGGATGGTCCACTAAGACGGATCCAGGGGCTTTGGGTTCAGCGTATGGTCAATTCGCCTCGGCCTGCTTTGGAGTGGCTCACTTTGTTCTGGCATAATCATTTCGCCACAAGCGATGTGAAAGTGCAGAATACTGGCTTGATGGTGGCCCAGATTGCGACTCTCAGGCGGCACGCATTCGGTAAGTTTGGTGTCATGCTTGATAGAGTTGCGAAGAACCCCGCCATGCTTGTCTGGCTTGATGCCGCAGCCAACCGTCGCACCAAGCCAAACGAAAACTTTGCGCGTGAAGTTATGGAACTCTTCACACTGGGCCGGGGGCATTACACGGAAAAAGACATTCAGGAGGCAGCCCGGGCCTATACAGGCTGGTTTGTAGTCCAGGAGCGGTTTGCATTTCTGGAGCAGCAGCACGACACCGGCACGAAAACAGTTCTTGGCCAGACAGGGCCATTCACAGGCGAGCAGATTCACCAGATCTTGCTGAAACAGCCAGCCAGTGGTCTATTTCTTGCCAAAAAACTGGTTCAGCATTATGTGAGCGAGACCGACATTTTTCCAGAGGCATTGCTTCAGCCCTTGGCTGATGTGTTTCGTGAGAGCCAGGGATCCATTGAAGCCGTTGTTCGGACCATTTTGGAGTCGAGGTTGTTTCATGATCCGGCCGGTCGACGAAGGCGAGTCAAAAGCCCGATTGAATTCACTGTGGGGCTTTGCAGGATGCTGGAAATGGCTGATCCTATGCCTCCGCCGGAATTGCTTGCAGATTCTGCAAGTGCAATGGGGCAGGGGTTATATGTTCCACCCAGTGTGGCTGGATGGGATGGCGGGGCAGCTTGGATCGACACTACAAGGCTTGTGGCGCGTACGAATCTTGTGCTGGCGATTTGTTCACAGACGGGCCCGCTCTCAGGCAAGTTAAAGCTTGAAGACTGGGCGAGGAGGGCAGGTTCCACTAGCCCGGAATCGACAGCGGATGCCTTGGCCGACACACTTTTGGCTGACTCCGTCAAGCCACAGCTTCGTCTTGAGTTACGTACTTTGGCGAAAACCACGCCAAAAGATCTTCGGCCCGTGGTGGCCAGAATCCTGACTGACCCATCGTTCCAGCTTGCATAATTCATTTTTGCTGTGCAAGCAGATTTACAACACTATGCCAGTTCATAGAAAGAGCCGACCATGATGACTCCAATCAACCGCCGATCGCTGCTGAAAACTGGCCTTGCGGGTGCTCCTCTGATTTCCGTAGGGGCGGGGTCATTCCCACTTTTTCTACAGAGCACAGCCAACGCCGCCAAATGGGATACCAAGGGCGAGAAGATTTTGGTTGTGATTCAGCTTCTTGGCGGAAACGATGGTTTGAATACGGTCGTTCCGCATAAGATTGATGGTTATTCACGCGGCCGACGCTCTTTGCGGTTGGGTGCCAGTACTCTTATCAAGTTGAGCGATGAAATTGGGCTTCATGCGTCGCTCAAACCGCTGGAAAAATCGTTGAACGATGGTCGATTGAGCGTGATTCAGGGAGTGGGTTATCCGAACCCCGACCGGTCGCATTTCCGATCTATGGATATTTGGGAGTCTGCTCGACTTGACCCCAACGAACTTCAGACAGGCTGGTTGGGCCGGGCCATGGACGTCTCGCTGGAGAGTTCCTCGAAGTCGCGAATTTCAGGTGTTCACATTGGTTCCCGCAACCTGCCTTTGGCCTTACGCGCCCGCCGGACCGATGTGCCGAGCCTGGAGCGGCTCGACCAGTTACAGCTCAAGGGTGACAACAGCCTGACCCGGATGGCGGCCGAAGTGGACAAAATGCGGCTTGTAGAGACCAATTCCAAGGCGTCCGCAAAGCCGGAAATGATGCCTGAGAATAGTGATAATCCGCTACTTGGTTTCGTGGCACGCACGACGGCAACTGCGGTGGCATCGTCTAAAAAACTGGCGGATCTGGACACAAAGCCCGGCACTGTCAAGTATCCCGCCACGGCTCTTGGGAGTCGTCTGGAGCTGGTTTCACGGATGATCAAATCAGGGCTTGACACCCGAGTGTTTTACACGGGCCTTGACGGCTTTGATACCCATGCCAACCAGATCAATGTTCATGCAGGATTGCTGGATCAGTTGGCTGTAAGCTTGGCCGCTTTTGAGTCGGACATGTCTGAGGCAAGTCAATCCGATCGAGTCTGTGTGCTGGTTTTCAGCGAATTTGGTCGTCGTCTGGCGGAGAATGCAAGTATGGGCACCGACCATGGGGCAGCAGCACCTGTCATCCTGACCGGCCCTATGGCGAAAAAGGGATTGGTTGGCAAGCACCCGAGCATGGACCCGAAAGACCTGAACGATGGCGATGTCATGTATCACACAGACTTTCGCAGAATTTACGCAGATATTTTGACAAACCACCTAGGCCTGGACCCCGTATCCATTCTTGGGACAGGTTTTGAACCGATGGGCTTGATCAAAAAAGCCTGAGTAGATCGACTCGGTCCGAATCAACTGAAGTTGGCTTGGACCAAAGTCTATTGATGCCAGGCTTGCTTGCTTATCCTAGCCTGCCAATCAAATACACGATGGTCAGCAGTAATGCGATGATCGTCAGGGCTGGCTTGGCCAGCCATGCGTAACACCTGACCCATCGAAGAGCTTGGCAGGCTGCGCTAGGTGGTCGTGCAGAGATCGGTAAGCCGGCTTGATACCGTTCCAAATCTTCTCTCAAAGCCTTGAAGGATAGATATCGGGCCTCGGGTAATTTTTCCAGGCATTTCAGGCAGATCGTTTCCAGGGTTCGGTCGACTTGCGGGTTATAGTATCGGATGGGGATCGCCGCCCGATCGCCTCTGAGAGCAGGCTTGGTCGCCCATCGGGATTTTAATCCGCCGATTGACGAGTGCTTAAGGTTTTGACGAAGGTGTGGAGAGCCTTGGGAATTTCCATTCTGAAATGGTGGGAGGCCAGCCAGTATTTCATAAAGTAATGTTCCTAGGGTAAATGCATCGGTAAATCGGGTCTTGGAGCCAAAATCGATTGATTTCGATTTTGTAACTTTTGAGCCATGAGATAGATATTTCGTCAATGTTGAACTGCATAAGGCCTCCAAATCCGAGTGGTTTGGCAGACTGAAACTGGAGAGTTTCGGCCTTCTCAGGTCGCCATTGACTAGCAGAATCGTGGATCGATTGAAGAACCTGTGAATCAGGCCATGATCAAACGCATATTCCAGAGCTTTAGTAAGTTGAATAAACAGTTCCAGAATTAATGGCTCGCTGGGCATGCTTAAATCGAGCGAGTCTTGGAGGGTTCCACCTTTCACCCATTCCATGATCAGGGCCGACTGCTTTCTTTCTTTATGGATCCGAAAGACTTTCACGATTCCAGCGTGATTGAGCCGGGTTATGGTGTCTGGAATCGGACTACGTTTCATGCTACCGGTTCGATTTGCCTTGCCAAGGAGCCATTTGACAGCAAAAAACCGGCCGGACTCCAATTCAATCGCCTTGAAAGTCACGCTGTGGTCGTCCATGCCGCAACAATTGAGCACATCAAAGCCAGGAATCTTTGGAAAGTAGGCAGTGATTTCATTCAGGATAAATCGATCTGGTTTTGATGGTTTGAGATCGGACTGAACCAGATTTGCGAATGAGGCTTGGCCAGCCAGATGTTCCATCCTTGACTGGCAAGCGTCACATATCTCGAGATGGTTTTCTGTTTGTTCAAGTTCGTTGATGTCTCCAGAGTTGATCAGAAATCTTTCGATTTGATCATCGGTTTTACATTCAGGCTTTGGCGGTTTTGGCTGCCCTTGTTCCTGGCTCAATTTTATACTCTTCGCGGTCATGAATGGCACTTTTTGATCAAAACGATGCCCGAGGAATCTCAGCCAGTAGCCGGTGGTTGAGGAGCGTCAGCGACGACACCACCGGACGAAGACGCGACATAAGGTCTTGCGCCCCTGCCGGGGTGCCAGCAGCTTTTTTTTAGACCTCATGACCGGAAGGTGTCGCTTCGCTCAACCACCGGCTACTCGCTTTGATTCCTCCGGCATCATTCTGTTACGGGATGTCTCTTTTTGACTGCGACAAGTATAAATCAAATCCCTTGGAGCTTCTCGACTTCTTCCCGGATCATTTTTTTGATGCGTGAGCGTCGCATTTTGACGGCGGCTTCAGAAATTTTGTGTTTTATGGCCGTCTCGGCAATCGATTGGTTCAGGATTTCCGTGTCGTAGTATATTTTCCAAGTGTCGCGTTCGACACGGGCACGGATACTCCGGATCACTTTATTCATGCGATCGATACGATTGGCCAGATCATCACTAACCTCTTCCGCAAAGAGCCAGAGATGTCTTGGCAATTCAACCTCGTCGCCCTTCAAAACGTCGACCAGGCGATCCGCAAGCGTTGATTGCATCCTTGAGTAATGTTTCCAGTGCTTGCGGATCTCGTTATTGACCTGTCGCGCCAGATATTCCCGAAACGGCAGACAGTGATTCAATTTCACATTTTTAAAATGCTCGTAGAGGCCCGCAATCACGCTCATGGAAATTTCTTCGGCCAGATCGTCGTCGACGTTTTTTGAGGATCTGGCAATCCTGAACAGAACCGATTGGTAATTCTCAAAAAAATGCTTCCAAGCTGCTGCGTCTCGAAGTTGCATCCGTTCAATCAAAGTGACCGAAGTGTCTGGGCCAAAATTGACTTTCATCGGAACCCTC
The DNA here is from genome assembly GCA_945865635.1 of Candidatus Kuenenia stuttgartensis. Taxonomy (GTDB): domain Bacteria; phylum Planctomycetota; class Planctomycetia; order Isosphaerales; family Isosphaeraceae; genus QWQI01. Next base: position 1,620 of record CAMBEP010000076.1, on the reverse strand, counting down.
TCCCTGTGATAAAGTTCTCGAAACGAAATCAGTGAAAAAATCTTGATTTCGAATCATAAAAAGCGACCGGAGCCTCTAGCAAATAGCAGAGAAGTTCTCTTTTTAGCACTCTCTTCCTATATCAATCTAACCAGGACTCGTGCTGGTGTCATGTGTTTTTTATGAAAGAATCGAAAAAATAAATCATTTATGACTGTAATCTACCTGATATAAATGACTTATGTGTTCGAAATTTTGTTTTGGCGTTACCGGTTTCTTGCGATTTTGAGCAAAACAGAATGTTGTATCGCTGAATTAATCGGGGGCTTGCGTTTTAGTGTATCTAAAAAATGGCGACTGCTCCTTGTCGGGAGCCCCATGCAAACGGGTTTAAATTCTGTTAAATCCATATTGTGTAATGGTCTATGGGAATAGAGGCGGGGTTTAACGTTACCCTTGTGGACCTAGTTATTATAGAGGAGGTGCATAGGAGTCTGTGATTGAATTGAAGCAGGCTGGCACTGACTCAAAACCGAACTGAACTTGCGTACTTAAATTCTGTTATTTGAGTACAAGGGTTGTCTATTGCAATTTTTCACCCGGAGATATGCAACATGTCCACAGAAATTCGCATCGAACGTAATCGCTTTCAGCCTGGCCAAGAGCTTGCTTCGCAAGTGGCTGTTCTGGAGCAGAGGGTAGTGCTCAACAGTTCGTTTAAATTTCCTGCTGGTTTTGTCGGTGGTGCCCAGAAGGGCAACCTGATGATGACCAGTCGAGCCTATGAAGTGGCTCAGCGCACTGTTGATAAAGCCTTCGCCGACTTCGCTGGAACACTGGCGAAAATTCAAAAAAACCTAACTAGCGGAAATATTACAGCTGCTCAAGCGACTGCTCAAATTGGTGGAAGTGGAATTGGTGGGCCATATGCTCCGAATTCTGCATTGGGACGGTTGGATCGGAAGATGGAACTGGCTGAAGCTCAATTTCCATATGGGCGAGGGATAAGCACTGATCCAGTTACTGCTTTTAAATTAGGTGTGGGGCTATCTGTCGGAAGTGCAGGTAACTTAGCTAACCCTGCTGCAGTCGCACTTGCTGGAGTAATTGGCTCCCCCGGAAGTTCGGTTGCAGAAATTATGGATACGGCACTTGCTGGAAGTCCGGCCGGTGCAGCGCCTAAAATTGCTTACATTCGTGCCTGCACGCTTCAATTCAGAGTTGATCTAACTCCGGGTGGGACTGGATTACCTGGCACCATGCCATTCTATCTGGCCACCTATGGGCCATCTGCTGCCCCGTTTAATTCATTCAGCCTCAAGAATTCTTGAATAAGTCGTATTGAATAGGATTTGCCAAGAACCGAATCTCTTTTGCAGTAAGTAGCAGATTTTTTCTGCTACTTACTCAACAGGTTGCATGGTGAGATATCCACTATGTTGGGAACTTTATCTCATTTCCTAACAGATATCAGCGAGTCGGTGGCAAGTGATCATTCGTAGAATCCACACCCAAGTGAAATTGATTAGGGAAGCGAGTAGGGAAATGAAATGCACCCAGAGATTGCTTAACGCACTACGCACCGGAGTTCTGATCATCACGACTGTAAGCATAATTTTGCCACCAGTCGAAGCATTCCAA
>CAMBEP010000075.1 GCA_945865635.1 Candidatus Kuenenia stuttgartensis | reverse complement strand
ATAATTATCGACGACCTGGCCTGCCTTGGGCGGGCCTGAGGAGGCGCGATTCCCACAATTCTGGTGGAGCGATCGCCAGAGGGGCTTGACATAGAGTTGTTGCTCCGTAGAAAAATGTTTATACTGATTTCGGTCATAAACGACTTGTTTTGATCGAAAAAGATGCCGGAGGCATTCTTTTAAATGCTGAATGTGTCATTTGAGACCGCCCAGGCTATACAGCTGACATTCATCGATCATTGGAATCCTGTGGCCGATAGGCAATGGGCGATTGTGTCGCGCTCACCGGCGGAAAAGATATTGTTCATGGCGGCTCAAAGTATCATTTGAGGGATTACCCTCAGGAATCCGGCTTGAGTTTGATGTTTTTTTTCAAGACGCCTTGATGTATTTGGTCAACACATCTGGCAAAATCCTACTTTATGTTATAATATTACACAACCTATGGGGTGCTGCTGTATAAAACCAGGAGTGATGTTTTCCTTAATACGGCTTAGCATCCTTGCCTTTGACACGCGATTATAGAGGAGCGAGCGACAACCATGATTTCACGACCGGCACAGATCCTTCGATTGGCGAGCAGCGGAAAACAAGCGAAGCCGATGGTCAGGCAAAGATCGAGGATGTTGTTCGATCATCTTGAGTCGCGGGAATTGATGACGATTGTCCCGGGGCAGCTTTATCAAAATGTTTCTTATATTGATGCTGATGGCGACACGGTTCAGGTGCAGGTGAGCGGGGCGGTTACGGATCCGACGAAGCAGGGCTTTACGCTGGAGCTGGCGGGCCTGGCGACGGACAATGCCGATGCCACGACGATCAACCTGGTTGGGCTTGGCAAGAGCAATGGCGTGCAGGTGGTGGTTACGCCGAACGAACTGCCGAATGCGGGCCCGGGTTTCAATAAGATTTACAGTGGCGGGTATACCAATGTTGCGTTTATGACAGCGACAGCGAACTTGGCAAACCCTGTGCCGATGACGGATCTGGGTGGGATTCAGCTCAGTGCGGCGATTGTCAATTCGATCAATCTTGAGGGGATCACGGTCGGGAATATCACACTTGATGCGGGTCAGGCGCCTTATATTGACCGGATCAATACGACGAACAATGCGCAGGCGGCAGATTCGACGAAGTATCAGTCTGTTACGGGGCTGATTGACATGGGCGGTATCAGGGCGTCGAACATTGGGTCTCTGGTGATCAATGGGGCGATCAGCAATGTGACTGAAAACCCTTATGACACATCGACTACGAACGACTTCCGGAGCGTGATCAATGTCCCGGGGCGGATTGACAGCATCATTGGCCTTCGCAGCAATATGTCGGCGGCGGTTTACGCGGGCAGTATTGGCTCGGTGCGGGTCGCGGCGATCAACGGCATATTGAAGACGACGGATTCGACGCGGGCGTTTTCCATCAATATGCCGGGCACATTCAAAGGCTTTATTGATGTGGCTAGTCACCTGGACATCGGATTCCCGATGTCATCGGCGGCATTGATTACCGGCACGATCATCGCCCATGGCGGGATTTCGGGCAGTGTGAGGAGCGACAGCAATCCGGATCTATTCTCGACCACGGACCCGATTTACCTGCCGGGCGATTTTGTTGGTTCGTTGCAGAACGATGGGACCACGATTGGAATCGCCGACGTGAAAGTGGATGGAATCGCAGCATTCCAGCTCAGTTCCGCTTCGTCCATCGGCAACCTCACAGCTGGTAGCTTTGAAGGGGCGTTTATTGCCGACGCTGCTGGACAAATCGGCAACGTCACAGCCAACTCAGGCGAGCTGGCCGGTCACTTTGCTGCTGGCGGCAATATCGGCAACTTCAGCGCCGTAGCCGCTTTGAATATGAACGTGGTGGCAGGCGGCAATGTCGGTAATATTTCCTCGCTCACGGGCCTGATGGAATCGCCGTCGATTCAGGCTGGCGGAAACATTGGCTCGATTCAAACTTATCTGGGTATCAACCTGACCTCGTTTGTGGCCGGTGGCGATATTGGGCCGATCAAGATCAACTTTGGTGATTTTGCCAACGCGTTCGTTCGTGCCACGAATATTAAAGATATGAATATCGTGGACGGCTCGGTTCAGGCGAGTTCGTTTGTGGCTTCCAGCGATATTGGGAATATCACCACATTTGGCAGCCTTCATGGTTACGGCATGAGTGATGTGAGCATTGTGGCGAATCGGAATATTGGTCAGATCAAGTCGTCTTCCCATCGGGGCGATGGCATGAATCAGGTAAAGATTGACGCGGGCGGCGACATTGCGGGCGTCACTGGCAAGACTTATGGGCAGTTTGGGACATTGTTTGGCTCGGGCATTTTCCAGTCGGACATTGTGGCGGGCGGGAATATTGGGCCAGTTCTGGGCTATTCTTCAGGCGGCACCGGGATTCAAAGCTCGACGGTTGTCACTCGGCCCCACATGGCTGTGGACGGCACCATTGACCGTACTGTGGGCCGTATTGAATCGATCACCGGCGATGGCTGGATTGATGGACTTTTTAACGTCGTTGCAGTGGCCCACACGAATATTGGGGCGATCACGGGTAAGTCGATCAACACGGGAACAGGTGGTGCCGGCGGCGGTTCCGGTATCAACGGTGGTTCCTATGATGCCAACTACGGCAGCATTGGGCAAATTATTGGCGAGGGCAGTGCCACGGCCGGCTGGGGAATTCAGTTCACCCGGTTTCAGGCGACGGATAAGAACGATGGCGGCATAACAGGCATAACGGCCTCAGGCAATGCCAATGGGCAAGGGGCGATGAGCCAGACGGATATTTACGCGGCCGAGATTGGTTCGGTCGTGGCTGTGGTGCATGGCGGGCTGGATGGGATTGGGATCGACGGAGGCCAGATTCGTGCCTATTGGGGCAATATCGATTCGATTTACGTCAATGTCCGTTCAATCAACGGAGTAGGCTTGCAGGATACAATTGTCCGATCCTCGCTGGATATCGGCAGCATAAGTATCACCGCGTTCAACAATTCGGCCATCCTGCGGGGCGACTTCCAGGCCCGTGGCAATTTCGGCCCGATTTATGCCGAATCGACCAAGATGGGCAATGCGATTGACGCCTCAATTTTCGCTGCCCCGGGCCGTACATTCTTTCAGACCGATCCTAACAAGGACCCTTACGGCAGCTTCAGCACCATCGAGGCTGTGGCCGCCGGTTCAGCGATTACAGACAGTGCGATTTCAGCTTCGACCTTCACGGCGATTGGCGATATCGGCATGATCACGGCCAGGTCTCGCGGGGCTTTTGGTATTACGGGTTCGACGTTTACGGCCGATTCGGATGGCAATTACGACCCGAATTCCGTGATTCCTGATGAGCTTCGCGGCAACATTGCGGGCATTGTGGTGGAAGCGGCGGGGCGGAACCTGCTTTCTTCGACAGGGATCGACACCTCCACTTTCATGGCGGCCAACATTGGCGACATTACCGTCGATGTGACGACGGTTGAGGGCGGCGACGCCATCAGCGGCTCGACATTCACAGCCCAGACCTCAGTCTATGATGGCAAGGGCAACTATAATAACACCGGTTCGATCGGCAATATCACGGTTAAGAATGCTGCCGATCAACTTGGAGTTGGCGAAGGCATCTTCACCAGCAACTTCTCGGCTGGGCCGGCTGGCACAGGCATTGGCAACATCACGGTGACGTGCGTCAGCGGAGCAGGTATCAGCACCTCGACCTTCGACGCCAGTGTGCTCGCTCGAGATATCGATCAAGAGCTTTACAAGTCGAAGATCGGTAATATTACCGTCAAAACCGGCCGGAATAACAACTTTACGCTCTTACCAACAGGCATCGCACTTTCCACTTTTACGGCTGCCGCCGGGATTGGGAATATCACGGTGGACTCTGTCGGAACGGGTATTACCGGCTCCGTCTTCGTGGCTGACTTCGACTGGACTTTGAACAATAATGTCGAAGGTAACATTGGCAACATCATTGTACGCGTGCCAGGTCGATTTGGCAGCGGCGTGGTTGCTAGCCAATTCTACGGCTCGAATATCGGCAATATCTATGTCAGTCTGGCCGATATGGCCGCTCAGGGTATTGTCGGTATCGGCCTGAGCAGTTTCACGGCCTATAAAGGTTCCATCGGCAATGTCACCGTGATTCACTCCCAAACCGGTGTGCCATACACTCTGGGATTGGGCTATGCGATTCTGACATCGACCTTTACGGCCCAGACCTCGATTGGTGCCATCAACATTCAGGGCCGCACTTTGGGTGCTGTCTTTATCGTTAATGGCCAGATTGTGCGTGCCCAGTCGTTCAGGTCGGCATCCATCAAGGCGGCTTCTGTTCCGGTCGGTTCGATCGGGCCAGTGAATGTCATCGCTGAAGGCAACACCGACCTTTCGTTCCAGACGAATGGGACGATGGGTGATATCGTATTAAATAATGTACCAGCCACAGCCACATTGAATCTCAATATCACGGCGGGCGCAGGGGGCAACGTCCTGGTCAGTGCCAACCCCGGTGACAAGCCGGCTCTGACCCTGACCTCCACCGGAACCTCCCTGGGGAATATCACGGCACCGGGCAACTTGACCCTCACAGCCAATGCTCTTCAATCCGTTGGTTCGATCCTCGTGGGCGGAAATGCAGTTCTGAAGGCCGCAGCCCTGACAACGGCTGGAAACCTCAATGTGACAGGCAGCCTGAACCTGAATCAGGGCTTGCCAGCTCTGACTCGGATCGGCACTTTCAAAGCGGGTTCACTCTCGGCGACCAACAAGAACTTGATGATTGGCTCCAAGTCCATCAAAGGTTCCGTCATCGGGGCCATCCAGATTGGTTCGATAGCCAAGGGTAAAGGCCTGTATGAATTCGCCTTCAGCCTATACACTGGCACACCCAACGCCGTGATCGGTGGAAAATCGGGCACCGCCAAAACGGGTGCAGGCTTCACCTTAAACGGTGCCAAGTTGATCCTTACGCCCGGCCTGACCGTAGCCAACGTCAAAGTGGCGAAGGCCAAATCAGTCGCCAAGACCAAGTAATTGCCGTTTCAAGAGGCCAGCCCCCTCATGAGGGCTGGCCCTTGCAATTCTCTAACGACTCAGCTTACTCAGGTCTTCAAAGGCGACAGAACAGATGAAGGACTTTCGAGTCAAAAATTACCGGACAGCAAGCCTTTTTACGGACTTGCTTGAAACTCGGCAGCTAATGGCAATCAGCCCCAGTCAGGCGATTGTAAGCTCTTTCATGGGCAACCAAGCCGTCAAAGCAGCTTCAATCAGCCAGCCTGATGTAGCCACCGTGTCCGTAGTCCAGCAAGGCGACCCGCTTCTGGGCTATCAATTCACACTCATCCCCAACCAGCGTGCCCAAGGTTACGACCTGACCCAGGCCGGCCGGGCTTTTGGGGCAGCCGTTCCGGTCGAAGGCATTGATGTGCCGGTCGGCGGAACTCTGCAACTGCAGGTTTTGACCGGACTGACTTACTGGAGTGGCCAAGGTCAGCCAAATTTTGCGCCGGTGACAGGCAATGTCGAACTCAATCTGAATGTCTCAGGTCAGGATGTCCGCATTGGCGTAAACACCGACAAAACTTTTAGCCCCTACAATGGTTACGTCAGATTGCCTTTGAATATCGGAGTCTCGGGTGGCCTGCCGATTGACCGAACCATTCAGGCGTCGGTCGGCGTGGGCGGTTCACGTGAATTCTTTACAAGCTATGGAGCCAAGCCTGGAATCTATGCCTTTACTGGCATGTGGACAGACGAAAATACGAAGGGCATTCGCGAATCTGACCCCGTCTCGTTTCTATTCCGTATCGGCAATGTTTCCGATCAGGCGCAGAATGCAGCACTTGATTCGTTCACCGCACCCGCCACCCGCCCAGTCGCAGTCGTGGATGTCGTGCCTCAAATCGTCAAACCGGAATTCATCGGCAACACGTTTCTCAGACTCAATGTCCAGTTCTCAGCTCCCGTGACAGTTCAGGGGCGGCCCCCGCAGATACCGATCACGATCAATAACATCACTCGCTGGGCTACGCTGGAACGTAATACCCCATCTGTGAACACAACGAATCTCTCATTCGTTTACACCCCAACAGTCAAAGAGCGGTCTTCAAACGACATCGTTTTGGGCAGATCTCTCAAAGTCGATGCAGGAAGTTCCATTCGTTCGGCTGGTGGAATCAAATCCATCCTGAGTCTTCCGAAACAGTTTGTCAGCAAAATCTCAACAGGCCCTTATCTGGCGTTCCAGACCATTTCGGGCGACATCACCAAAAACACAACACTAAAGGCCGGAACGACTTATGTGGTCGATGGCGAGGTGCATGTCCGCAAGAACGTGACACTGACGATTGAGGACGGTGTCTCAGTCGGAATCCGCAACGGACGCAGGCCCATCACCAATCTACTGGATGCCTCGGCGCTGGTCTTTGACAGTGGTTCAAAGCTTGTAGTGGGTTCCACTAAAAACCCTGGTACCGCTTACTTCAAAGCGATGGACCTGAACAACCGTGACATCTCTTACGCCGACAATGGCGGTGTCTTCTTCCTGGGCACCTATAAAAGTGGTTCTCGGAAAGGCATTTCAGTCGATGTCTCGCAAACCAGTGGCCTGAAAAGCTCGTTCACGGCCGCCAAACTCGTCTTTTCGTATTGTGGCCGCACCGACCCACTTGGGCGAAATGGCGACAAATTCGGTGGAGACGACATGGACGCCATCTCAATCGTCGGCATGGGCCCGACCGAGTGGAAAATCGGAGCCGTCGAGAGCCGATTCTCAGGCAACAACGGCTTTGACGTGACAAACTCCAGTTTTTCCATTGCCAGTGTTGTTGTGTCGGCCTCGATTGAAGACGGCCTGAATGTGACCAGCAGCAACGTCACAATCACGAACAACCTCAGCGTCGAAATGACAGCCAGTCAGGCCAACGATCGGGAACTGTTCGACCTCGAAGCTGACGATGGCCGATCCACGATCATTGTAAATAAAAGAGCCTTTGTAAATCTTCAGGGCTACCTCGGCGGCCAATACGATGAGGTGACAATCACCTCGCCCGACCTGCCAATTCAGTCCAAGACCCGGCAATATTACCAGTTTACGGGCTATCTGACCAAAGGCCCCGCCCGAATCTGGACACGGGTGGATTAAGGCATGAAACCGCTCAAAAAACGCCACCAGCCGACGCTTGAGCCGCTTGAAGCCCGCCAGTTGCTGGCGGGCAACATTTTGATAGAGACCAGCGACGGCAACTTGGTCATCACAGGCGACGCCTTGCCCAATAGCATTACAATCACGCAGACGGGGCTGGGGCAGTTCGCCGTCACAGGCAATGATGGAGAGCAATTTCGCACCCCCGGAGGCAACTTCCAGAAGAGCCCGGTTACGGTGGCCAACGTGCGTGGCGGCTTGCTAGTATCCTTGGGCAGTGGCGACGATTCGGTCAATATCCAAGGCATTTCCAGCTCTTGTCCGATTGGTGCGTTCCTCACGGTCATGACAGGGCCTGGGCAGGACAGGGTCGAGATCAGCAAGGCTCAGACTGGAGTTCCCCGGTATCCGCCGCAGATCAAAGTACCGGTCGAACTCAAACGCCAGAGGGCAGCCATAGGCGAAGCCGCCTTTTGGAACGCCACGGCGACCGGCTCGCTGACGATCGACACTGGAGCAGGCGACAAGGCTTCGGACGGCGACACGGTCACGATCCATTCGGTCACGATTCAGGGCCCGACGATGATCGTCACAGGAGCGGGCGACGACCAGATTTCGCTCGACGACTTCAGAGGCCGCCAGGCCGGGGTTTATACCAGCTCAGGAGCTGATCATGTTGCGATCGCCCTCAAGGCGGTCGTTTCTGTGGATTCACTCACGATGAATCTGGGCGACCAGGATGACCGGGTTGAGATTGGAACAGGCCCTTTGACTCTTACAGGCATTAACCTTAGCAAGTTTGAAGGCGGGCGGGGCTTGAACATCCTGACCGGCTATTCCAATCTGGACACCAAAACTCGCAGACGGCTGGTCGACCCCAGAACGACCGGGTTTGTGGTCGACCCGCTTGGCCATTGATCCGATTCGGCTTGGAAGGTCGTGATCTTGCGGACCCAAAGGAGCTTGCGACTATTCTTCTTGATTCTGGTCTGCAATTCAGGCCGGACGATTGCGAGAATGAAAAAAACTCGAAAGAAAAAAACGTGGGGGCAGGATTTTCGCCCTGTCCGCCACGCAAATTGTTCTGTGTCGGCTGAAAATATCAGGCGATGACTTGCTGACCAAGGCGACGTCGCCACCAGGCTCCGGCCACAACGGCACAGACGGCGGCAATGACGGTCATGACCACGCCCTGGCTGCCACCTTCGACAAAGCCATAGCTGTGAAGGCCGACACCGAGGACAAAATTTACTCCATACCATGCCATCATGACGCTCATGAAGCAGACGACGGACGCCGCCACGAGGCCAAATGTGTTGACCCAGCCGGCGAATCTGCCGTGCAGGGGGATCAGGTAAACGAGAAGGACGATCAGAGCCCAGACCTCCTTGGGATCCCAGCCCCAGAATCGGCCCCAGGAATAGTCAGCCCAGACTCCGCCGAGAATGGTTCCGGCAGCGACCAGGAGGACACCGACCTGCATGGCCCGATAGATGAAAGTGCTGAGCGGCTTGATTTTCGAAGCCGTGTTCATCATGGAACGCTCGCGGGGTGATGTCGGATCAAAGCCTTGCATGGAGGAGTTTCGGATATTTTCAACCAAGCGAGAACCTTTGAGAGGCGAGACTTTCGCTGGAGGATCCATCACGGCGGTCGTACCTGAGGCGGCATAGGCCTGTGTCAGATTTTGTGATGGCCGGCTTTGCAGGGTCTCAGTGACCGGGTCCCAGTGTTTCTCGACGATTGGTTCGTTTTTCATCACCTGGGTTTGCAGGGTCTCAGCTTTGGCTTTCTGGTCGGCTGCTGAGCATGCGAGCTCAAAGGGGAGAAACAGAGCGCGTGCGATGAACTCTCCGAAAATTGCCGAGACGGAGGCCACGACCAGCATCAAGCCTGCCAGAGCCGTAAGGAAGGAGAGATAGTAGCCGCTTTCGGAGGTCACGAATTCGCCGGCTTTGCCCGTTACGGCAAGATACCCAAACAGGCCCACAGGCAGGCCCACCAAGGCGGGCGCGAGGAGCGAGAGGAAGCTTGGCGACCGGCGATAAGTGGCGGTCAGGTAATAGACTGTTGCGAGCAGGCCGAGACCAAGGGCAAGGGCGAATGCGGCATAGCTCGAAACGATGGTCAGGACGTGGATGGTAAGCCAGTAATTTGATCGCAGGACAGGCTGAAGGCTTTTGATTTCAGGGTCCAGCAAAGAGACATTGGCAGCCAGCAGGGTGGCCATGAGGGCGATGCCCGTGGCGGCTGTGGCGCAATAGATCTTTCGATAGATCAATTCCAGGGCCAGGCCCAGGACAGCCGTGACCAGGGCGACCCAGATGACGGTTTCATACATGTTGGTCACAGGGGCCCAGCCTGAGATCATGATCCGGAGGTAAAAGCCGTAGACTTCGAGCAGAATTCCGCTCAGAAAGCCAGCCATTCCCAAGCCGTAAGTCAATTTGCCAAGTTTGGCGAAGAGCCCGCCGGAATTGGCTCCGATACCGGTGAAGACCAGGCTGAAGAGCAGAAAGAAGAGGCCTGCTCCATAGACGGTTGGGGCTTGGAAGAACGGGGCGAAGCTATTGAAATGGGATTCACGATCAAGGCTGGCAACGGATGGATACTGGCCCACCGATTCGCCAACCTGGCGGATTGAGGCGACGAAAGCGGCGGCAGTGGCGTTGGAGATTTCGCCGTTCTTGCCGTTTTGCGCTTCGGCCTCCAGCTTGCGGAAGGATTCACGCATGGCTTTGGCTTTGTCGGCGGCGAAGCCGGCCGAGGTCAGTTCGGCATCGTCAGACTCAATAATCGTGTTGAGCGGTATCCAGGGCGACTTGCCTGAAAGCCAGAGGCTGTATTTCTTGTCGAATTCGGGCTTGGTGCCGGGCATGGCCCTGTCGGATTTGGGGATATCCTCAAAATAGCGGTCCAAGGCCTCGGCAGCGTCACGTTCCAGGGGGGTCATGGCCGTTTCCTGGCCATTGATGGCTTTTTTGAGCGCCTCTGAGGTGAATTTCAGGTAGGCTTCGGAGGATGGTCTTGGCATGACGGTATAAATTGGGCTTCGGCCCAACCCGGTCCGGTCACGAATGCCTGTGTAATGCACAAGCCGACCACCGACTTCGTAAGCCCGATTTTCGGTTTCGGTGAGCTTGACAGGCGCGGCCGCCATGCCTCCACCGTTTTTCTTGCCGACAAGGTTACGGAACCAATCCTTGAATTCCAGAGTCCGCCCATCGACGACAACCTTGGCGGATTCAAGATCTTTGGGGGTCATCCACTTTGAGGCCACATCAAGCTTCTTGGAAAATGCCTCAAGAGCCGATTGATGGGCGGCTGGGAGCTTGGCTGTGGCCAGCAGATTTTTGAGGGCATCGTGAGTGATCAGGTCCTGTTTCGCTAGCGATTCCAGAACGGGTTTGGCGGTGGCATCGGTGGCGGCATCGGCCGCGGCTGCCACAAGGGCCGATCGGATGGATTCGGCGAAAAGTTTTTCTTTAAGCGGGACAAATTCGGTCAGGATAAAGGGCTGGTTGTCCCAGAAATCGTCGCGGTTGGGCATTTGCCAATCGATAAAAGCCGCAACCGGGCCCCACTGGGCCGGATTGCCGTCCGGGCCGGTGAGTTTGATGGTCTCGCGACCATAGATTTGTTTGACTTCATGCCTGGCCACGGTGTCCAGTGGCTTGATTCGGCCCGCTTCCATAACGGCCACCTGGCCAAGGGTCTTGGCGAACTCCTGGGCATTGGCCTGACTGGGCAAAAGGGCCCAGACCAACCCTGCCAAACCCATGAACGGGGTAAGGAAAAGTGAACGACTCATGGCCATGCTCCTGTTATCAGACGTGGTAAGCCGGTTTGAAATCATAATGTGGTCTCCACCCGGGGCAGTTTGGAAGCACCTTGGGTGGTATTTGAGGCAGTTTCTGGACTTGAAGCACGGCTTTTGAAAGGGCCGCTTCTCATATAGAATTGCAGGAAGATGCCGGTCACGATGATCAGGCAGCCCATGTAGGTGATGCCCCAGACCCGGTCGTGGCGCACTTGGAAGACCGAGATGAAATCGCCAGTTCGGCGGCCGTTTTCATCAGTCGCGGGAATATAGTTGGATTGATAGAAGGTATAGCCCCGCCAAATCAGAGGATTATTCATCGAGATGGTGATGGGCTTGCTTAGTACCTTTTCCTTGGAGTCGGTCAGTTCAACCTGACTTTCAAAGCTTGAGGCCTGCTCGGTGCCTGGGTCGACACCCGCTTCGAAATTGACGAGCTTGATTTCAAAGTCGAGATCTTTCCGATCCACATCATAAGCCACTTCATAGACTTCCGAATCAATCCGGACCGGCTGGTAAAGCGGCTTCAGGTCGGGCGACCTGCGCACCCAAAACTCTTTGGTGGTTCCCTGGGACGTCATTTTGCAATGAATGGCCGGGAGGCCGTTGCCCTTCTGGCCGACAGGCAAATTGGCAGAAACATAAGTCAGTTTTTCCGAGCCGCTGGGCAGGAAGTCGTCAACCCGCAGCTTGCCGGCCATTCCACCGCCGCCGGAGAAGGCTTCAATGGTGTCGCCTTTTTTCAGCTCGGCCGCCTTGCGGAAGCCTTCACGACCAAAGACCCGGTAATAAAGCTTGTCGTCGCCTGTGCCCAAGACTTCCACATATCCGAACGAACCCGGCGGCCGGGGCCTGAGATAAGCCACTCTGGCCAGTTGTGTGGCGCCCTTTGAGGTGTCTCCAGGCACGAGCGATGGAGCCTGTACCAGGTCGGGCCAACCATAATGGTCAAATCCTGGACCCGTGCCTTTGGAAATCTTGAACCTGACGATCCCGATCTCCGCTTCCCCTGTGGCATTGAAGAGAATGTCGTTGCTGCCCGGGGCCCCATTTTCGCCGAGTCGGGTAGGCATTTTGAGAACATTTTCGCCTTCTTTGCTGGGCAGGAATTCGACGGTCAGGTCGCTCTCAGGAAGGACCTCCTTGCGAAGGGCTCCGTCAACGACCCAGTCAAACGTGCGTTTCTTGCCCGATTTGTCGAGGTAATGCAGTCGAGCGGTCCCATCGGGCGTGGTCAGCTTGGGTGGATTGAGGAAGTCGGCCACTTTCTCGGCCAGTTCCGAATCGTCCTTGGGAATATACTGAAACGCCATTGTGGCAGGGCCAGCGTTTTGGGCGACCCGGCCAAATCGGGCGTCGGCCTTCAACCATCGGCCTACGCTGTCGCTCAGAATGTCCTGAGCCTCAATCTGGTTGGGCGCGTTGATCAGCAGGTGGGCGTCGATCATGGGCAGGCCATCGGCAGTGGATTCGTGCGCAAATCTCGGCTGAGCCTCAGGTAGGAAGCCGATGACCTCGAATCCGAACGGGTCCTTCGGGCGTGTCACTTGTTCGGTTCGGCCCGGCTTCCAGGGGAAGACACCTGGCTTGATGTCGAGTTCATATTCCTGGAGGGCCACAGTTTGCCCGGAATCGGATTTTTCAGGCACCCGAACTCGTATCACAGGCTGCTGAGTGCGTATCAACTGCCTGGATGTCTCGCCTTCGGAGAGTCCCACCTGGCCATCATCCGTGAATTTCTGGCTGATGAACGAGCCCACGATCAGGGTGAGCAGGCCAATATGGGTCACAATGAAACCAATCTGGTGCTTTTTCCAGGGGTAGCGAATTGTGGCCGCACAGAAGATATTGGCAAACAGGAGCATGTTCACGATGAAGAAGATCGGACTTCTGTAAACATAAGCCCGGGCAGCTTCTGTTCCATACCAGGATTCAAAAAATGTGGCATAGGCCAGCAGCGCTGAGAGTGAAGAGAGGCTGAAAACGGCAAGCTTCAGCGATGCCAGAAAGCGATAAACACCACGAAACAGCGACTGGCTTTGAGGAGCCGATCGGGCATCCGTGGAGGGAGGGGTTTGACTTGGAACGGCTGTTGTCGGTGATTTGGCCATGTTCAATCATTCAAAGAGTGGCCCGGGGCCGATGGCTCGGTCGTTCAACAAGGGCGGGAAGAGCCATTACATCATGATTGTAGGCAATTGATCAAGAGATAACCAGTTCAATGCACCAGATAGAATCGCGGACCGGGCCCGCACAAGTCGCAAAAAAGACGCGAAAGACGCGTAAAAATCAGGGCATGAGAGCATGCCACTGGTTCTGGAGAACTTGCTGGGATTCCTCCAAAGAGAGCGTTTCCAGATGAATTCCATTGCGTTTGATGAGCCCAAGGCGTTCGAGTTTTTGAATGGCGTCCTGATTCTGGAAGTCCACTTCCAGATTGCCATTGACACGGAGAAAGTCCTCAACCCTGACGTCGAGCTGGTCGGCGTCGAGCGTTTCGCCGTTTTGATCGGCCTCCCACAAAATTCTCTGAGCCAGAAGGCTTTCCATGGACTCCTGCTCAGAGGCCATCTCCATCACTCGTGTGATGCACTGCCGATTATTGGCAAGCGTCAGATAAAACAGGTTCGAAATCATTTGATGGGTGTGCTTGAGCTTCGCGTTGCGAAACCCCGCAAACGACTTCCAGCCCGACGAGACCGAGCCTGTCAGCACCGCCCCCAACACCAGAGGATTGAGCCACGAGGCCGCCATTGCGATTTTCAGGGCGATTGTGGGCAAGCCGATAAAGACCGGCGAGGCGATCTGGACCCTGTCCAGAATCGGCATTTTCATGCGGGTTGCCTGCTCCGGCAGGTGCATTTCAAGCTCGCGAAAGGCGACATCCTTGAAAAGCCTGAGATAAATCTTGTTGGGTTTGATCAGGGGGCCAAGATCCATCCCCTCCTTGAACTTGACCAGCACGATCAGCCAATGCCAGCCAGCATGGCTTTTCATCTCAATCTGAAATCGCTTGCGCCACGATCTTTTGGGACGCTGGACCAGGCATGAGCCGCAGCCATAGACCCGAATTTCGTCGAAGACCTGAAAATTGGGCTCGTATTGGATGCGCTGATCATTTTTGGTGCGCACGGCGTGCTGGACTGTGTCGAACTCGATTTTCTGGAAGTTGGCCCGGCGAATGGCGTCTTCAAACTGGTGGAGAAAGATTTCCTGGCGATTGCCCTGGTCGTCGGTCGAGGTCGGATGGAGCTCGATCGGATCGATGGCGTCGGGGTCAAATGGCTCGTAAAGCTCACTGACCAAATCCCAGCTCCAGGCCATCTGTGCGCGCTGGAGCCGAACCATGGTGTCGATCATGCGTGACCACTGCATTCGGATCGGATCGGCAGGTTGATAAGGGCGCAGGAATAGGCTCTGGAGCGTTTTACGAGAAAGCGGCAGGTGTCTCTGGATGCCAGAGAACTTCGTTCCTGAGACGGATTCGCTGGTGCTTTGATCCCGATTTGAGGCTTTTTCGATCGGTTCGGACATGGCTTGCCAATCTCTGGAATGTAAAACCATTCCAATTGCGGGAGCGGAATTTCCGAATGAATGGAACGCCCCTGAGGCATTCCGTTTCATGGCCTGATGAGTCGGTGCCAAATCAGGAAGATTCTGGAATTGATCTTAATCAATGGGCAGATAAACCTTAGTATATGCCAATCAACGGAGATCTGCCAAAATCAAAAAAAGGTGATCACGACTTCTCTATGGACGACCACAGGCAAATCAGGCTCGGAATCATCGGCCTTGGAAAGCTCTGGGAAACGCGTCATCGTCCTGCACTGGAACGGATGAGGGACCGGTTTCGTGTGGTGACCGTCTATGATCAGGTGCTTGAACGGGCCCGACGGACAGCCACCCAAATGCGATGCCGCCATACGGAAAGCCTGGCCTCGCTGGTCGAGCCGAACACAATCGATGCCATCTGCCTGCTGGCGCCTCAGTGGTTTGGGACATACCCAGTGAAACTTGCAGCCAGTGCAAAACTGCCTGTCTACTGCTCAATTCCCATTGTCCAGATCAAAGACGCAGAAAAGATTCAGAATCTCGTTACCCATCAGGGCCTGCGGTTCCTGCCTGAAATGGCTCGCCGGCACTATCCCGCCACCCGGCGCCTGAAAGAACTGATTGCAACCCGGCTTGGCCCGGTGCGCATGATTCTGGGGCAGACCCGTGTTGCTGATTTTGATCGCTATGGCCAGCCCGGCCCCGGCTCTCAAAATGCGCCCGTCAGCCTGAAGGAGGACCCAATCTACTACCTACTGGACTGGGCCCGCCATGTCGTGGGCGAAGATCCGGTCTCGATCATTCAAGCCGAATCGGCCATCGCCCCGCAGCCCGATTCCGCCTCAAGCGACTGCGATTTTCACACCATGATCCTCCGGTTCCCCAATGGTGCAGTGGCTCAGATGACCTGCTATCGCCATCAACAAAGCGTGTGGGGCGATGCCAACCGGGTTCCGCCCGGCCCTGGCTACCAGATTTTCTCAGAACGCGGGATGGCATTTTTGGAGATGCCCGACCTGATCCGCTGGAACGACTCGACAGGCTATCACGAGGAGCGATTGCCAATGTCGCCCTCACTCGGCGAGATTCTCAACGATCAGTTCCATGAGCTTGTCCAAGGCCTGAATCCTCAATGCCCGACAATCGAAGATGTCATGGCCGCCGCCCGAATGCTCTCCCGTACGGACTCCTGAAAACTGACGCGAGAACGGGAAGGAAGGGGGGCTGAAACGGTCATGAATGGAATGAACAAGGTCAGACGCCCCTGGTTTTCCTCAAATAAACTTTGGTATCTGCTGAGAACCTGCCTGATCGTGATCGGGCCCATGGCAATTGGGCTGGCTCTGATGGCGGGCCCGATCCGGCGAAATTCCGCCACTTATGATGAAGTGGTCTATTTCCGGCTCGCAATGGATTGGTGGAAGAGCGGCTCAGATCAAGCGATTTCGAGGATGGGCTCGCCCGTGACATTCTGGAAATGGCAGGCCTTGCCAGCATTGGTCTGGCTTGAGGCAAGCGGCCAGATGATAAAGACCAATGACCCCATCGGTCAATTGCCAGAGCTTTTGCCCTGCTTCAGATTCTCAGCTCTCTGGATCTGGCTGGTCGGCCTTTTTGGGACACAATTCTGGGCCAATCGGCTGAGTGGGCCATGGGCGGCTGGATTTGCAGGAATCGTCTATGTCATGGGCCCGAACCTGATCGCCCATGGATCACTGATCACCATGGAATGCCCGCTCTGGGTCTTCTGGACGTTCAGTTTTTTGGCTATTTGTGAATATATGTCGCATCATTCATGGAAATGGCTTCTTTTGGCGGGTGTTTTTGGCGGCATGGCCTTTTCGATGAAATTTACAGCGGTCCTGATCCCATTTTTATTTCTCGCTGGTTTAGGGTTTGAAAATTCGTTGAAATGGATTGCAAAATCTCCTCAAAAAGGGGTCGGACCATGGGCCAGGATGCTTCCAGGGAGCATACTGGTTTTTGGAATTTTCACGTTGGTCATGATTCTGACAAATCTTCTGATCACAGGCTTTGCCACAATTCCACTCAGCGAACAGACGGGCGACCACCCCTGGCTTGCCCGAAGATTTTCAGAGCAATGGGCAGAGAGGTTCTCAAGGATTCTTGAAATGCCATTACCGGTAGACTGGGTTGGTTTTCTGACTCAGTTGCGGCATCAGCAATCGGGCGGGCCCGGCTATTTATTAGGTGAGATTTCCAACAGTGGCTGGCGTGATTATTATCTTGTGGCCATTGGCGTGAAGGTTCCCATGGCAATACTCTCCGGAATTGTATTAAGGCCGATTTTGATCCGCGACCGCAGGCATGTTGCAGACTGGCTGATTCCTGCTCTTTCGCTGCTCTTCCTGGCCGTGGCCTGTGCCGGGTCAAAACGCAATTACGGATTCCGATATCTTTTGCCGGTCGCCCCGATGATGATCGTCTGGCTCTCAGGACTGGTAAGGACCGGCGCTGGCCGCATTGCAAGTCTTTTGATCCTGGCTGGACTGGCAGGAACGACATTGCGGGCCCACCCCTGGGAACTGACTTATTTCAATGAATTTATAGGAGGGCCTGAAATGGGCCGAAAGGTGCTGGCAGATTCCAACCTTGACTGGGGGCAGGGCCTGCTTGAGCTTAAAGAGATGCAATCCGTGGAGCCCGAGTTTCGGCGGATGACCCTATTTTATTTTGGGGATGTGGCACCATCGGTTTATGGGCTGGCGGGTGAGAGCTTCCGGATTGATGCCTCGGACCAGTTTGATCACTTGCCGAAACGGTGGCAGGAAATCGAGAGTGATTACATTGCCGTTTCTACAAGCCTGAGCGACGGCCCATGGGGCCCTTTGGCATTCTTCAAACCGTTAAGAACATTGGCTCCAATTGCGACCACGCCGGATGGTTCGATTCGGATTTATGAATCGATGCAAATCCAGGGCGCAGGATTGCAGGAATAAAAAAACCCGGCAAGCTGCAAAAACAGCAGAACCGGGCAGCATACAGGAGCCATCCAGAAAAAGGCTTACTTGCCTTTGTGAACTGAGTGGCAAGCTTTGCAATTGGCGGCCTTTTTGAGGTTTCCAGCAGCACCTTCCTTGCCGGCGATCATATCTTGGGAGGCTTGCACCAAGGCGCTTGTCTTTTCTTTCCAACTGGCTGCATCGCCCTTTGGTGGGGCTTCTTTGGCCATGTCGACATAGAGAGCCAGGAGGGCCTTTTTGTCGTCGTCCGACCCTTTGCCTTCTGCGACCTTTTTGTTGAGTCCACCCTTCATGGCTTCTTTCATGGCCTTTTTGATGGCTGTGCCATCTTCGGCGAAGCTTAGTGGCATGACTGTAATTGTCGCGAAGAGAGCCAGAACAAGCACTTTCCATGAACGCATCAGAATTTCTCCGATTTCGGGGAATAAATAGTCACCAGATTGACTGGTTGATGGATGAGCCATCGCTCGCAAGTTATCCGATCCCAGGAGTTTCGTCAAGATGTTTCTTGCCGGAGTGTTGAACTTTTGGGAATCACAGGCGATTCAGTCTGCCAGTTTCATGGATGCGATCAAGGCGTCGAAGTCTTTGGCGGCCGCTTTCATGGTGGCGTCGGGGCCGACGGCTTTGAGGAAGTAGGAGACTTCAGGGGTGACCACAATGGCGCCGACGAGCTTGAAATTGGACTTATCCAGCGTTTCCCTGCTGCCGGGGCTTACGGCGGCAACGTATCGTCCGGAAACTTCCACTCGGGTGACATCCGTATTCTTGCCTTTTTCGGTTTTGGTCAGAGCCTTTGGAGGAGCCCCACCGGCATCACGAAACTGACCAGCCCAGCGCTCAATATTGGCATCGACCGAACCGGCTCCGCCTGGGAAGGCAAAAAGCACAACTTCGCCGGGCTCTTTGTCGCCGGCAACCGGGGGGATGGCCAACTGGGCGCGACGCATGGAGGAACTTGGCTTAGACGATTTCCAGCCCTCGGGCACGTCGAAGGTGATTCCACCGCCATTGATGGACTGTTTTTTATTCTGGACAAACGCCTGAACCCGAGCCGTTTGGGCCATGGAAAAGGCCATCAGGCTGGCTAAAAAGGATCGTCGTTGCATGGTCGGAGGATACTCCATCTAAATTCGATCGGGGTGATTCTCTTGCGGTCACTCACCAGTCATGATAAGTTCCCGTCAATGTACCGCAATCTGCCGTTGAGAACAAAGCCCCAAAATCTCCACTTTCAAGGGATGATCCGAATGATATTGCACAGAGCGATTCGCAGAGCCTCGATTTTTGCATTTCTGGCCATTGCCAGCAGCATCACGATGCCAGCCGCATTTGGCCAGAAGAAGGCACCCGAAGGCGTCAAGGTCCTGCTGCTTTCAGGCGGTGCCAGGCAGCACCACGGCTATCGTGATCAGGCCCTGGTGCTGAGCCGGGCGCTGGAAGATACAGGCCGATATGAGGTGACCATCTGCGAGGATGGATCGATCCTGACATCGCCCGGGCTGGCCAAATATGACACGATGATTGTTCACGTGGACCGGCGCGACCCTGAATTCAAATTTACGCTGGAACAGCAGCAGGCCCTGCTCGAATTTGTGAGGTCGGGCAAGGGCTACGTTTCGATTCATGGTGGCGACAATGCTGCCCCAGACTGGCTGCCGGAATGGAGAGACATGCTGGGCGGTGTTTTCTCGCATGTGGGCCTGCCGGATTCAAAGACCAAGAAGGGCGACTTTCTGGTGGAGATTGTTCAAAAAGCGCATCCAGTGACGGCTGGCCTGGAGGATTTCCCGATCAGCGACGAGCTTTATTACAAGCTTCAGATGCGTGACAACATCATTCCGCTGGCAGTGGTGCATCACGAGGGCCAGGAATGGCCGGTGGCGTGGGTGCGGGATTTCGGTCGTGGGCGGGTGTTTCATACGGTTTTCGGGCACCGCGACTTCGGCCCTGACAAGCACGAGCCGCTACTGACGCCAAGCTTCATGAAGCTGGTGATTCAGGGCGTGGATTATGTCTCGGAACCACACCGGAAGCCAGCGGCCAAGAAATAAGTTGACGGGAGAGATATTGGCAGAAAAAAAAGGGGGGGGGCGGGAGGAGGTGTAAGCGGTCATGCTGGGCGCCTCTCCCTGCCGATTTCTGGGGCCTGAGCAAGTTTAAGAGGATTCGAAAGGCTGCAAGCGGGTGGGGATAAAGCCAGGCTGGCTTCATCAATATTTCACGATGGAGTTGTGCGGGCTCCGATAAAACGGTACAAATGATAAACAAAAAAGCAGTGTGAGCAGAATCGCCGCAGGCCTTTTCAGCGGGAGGGTTTCTGGATGTTTCGGGACAACACGAATTTTCGCCATCGAGCTGATCACAACCAGCCGGGCCATGGTTTCCAGCCCTCCAAAACGGATTTATTGCGAATCGGCTCGCCATCGCGACGTTGGTTTTTGCAAGCGGGTTTGAGTGGGTTGGCAGGGCTTGGGGCTGCGGATTTGCTGCGTCTTCAGGCCATGGCCGCCCAGCCGATGGGAGCGAGCGGTAATCGCAAGTCGGTGATATTATTTTGGCTTTCAGGCGGGCCAAGCCATATTGACATGTGGGACCCAAAACCCGACGCCACAGAGCAGATTCGGGGCCCGTTTGGCACGATTCAGACCTGTATACCTGGTGTCAGATTCAGTGAGCACCTGCCACGTCAGGCGGCGATGCTGGACAAGATGACCGTCATCCGATCTGTGGACTGCTCGGCAAGCGATCACACACCGATCACGATGCAGGCCTGCCATCCGCTGGCCCGCCGGACCAATGACGGGCGCGATGGCGGAGGATATCCGTCCATGGGCTCGGTGGCGGCCAAATTCAGCGGCCCGATCGACCCGGCATTGCCTGCTTTTATTGCTTTGGCCGACAGCATGAAGGCGGATGTCTGGGGCTCGGGAGAGATGGGGAGCACCTTTGAGCCGATTCAGGGCACAGCCCTGGCCGGCCAGTTCAAGCCGCCCAAAGGTATGACGGTGGACCGACTGGCCAATCGAGAATCGCTACGTCAGCAGTTTGATCAGTTCCGAGCGGAACTTGACGCCAGTCGGACGATGGAGAGTCTGGATACATACTCCCGGCTTGCCGTAGAGATGATCACATCGGGCAAGGCCTTGAAGGCCTTTGACCTGGAGGGCGAAGACCCGCGCCTGCGTGATTTATATGGCCGCAACAGCTTGGGGCAGAAGGCATTGCTGGCTCGTCGGATGGTGGAATCGGGCGTACGGTTTATTGTCGTGAGTGGCGCTTGGGGATATTTCGACCACCATGGCGACAACGTGGTCTGGAAAGGTATCGAGAAGGGCTTGAAGCCGCTTCTTCCGACAGTTGACAACGCCTTTGCCACCCTGATTATGGACTTGGAGCAGCGGAATTTGCTGGACGATACGCTGGTGCTGATGATGGGTGAATTTGGGCGGTCGCCGCTGATCAATCGCGAGGCAGGCCGGGAACATTGGCTCAATGTGATGTCGATGCTCATGGCCGGAGGCGGATTGAAACATGGCCAGATCATCGGTTCAACCGATGTCAATGGGCATGCCATTCTGGACCGGAAAGTGATGCCTCAGGACATTGCGGCAACAGTTTATCGGCATTTGGGAATCGATCTTGAGAGTCAATGGCAAGGCCCGGCCGGCCGGCCTGTGCCCATTCTGGCCGCCGGGGCAGAGCCTATCCGCGAGCTGTATTGATGGTTTGAAGAGACTGATTCTCTGCCATGATCCACCGTTGCGTAAATTCAAACAAAAAAAGGCCCCGGCCGAAGCCAGAGCCTTTTCGCGTTGGTGTTAAACTCTGGGCCTCAGGACTGAGGATCAGACAAAATGAGTCCGGCAGCCTTGCGGCGACCTGCCAGAGCCAAGGCACCGCTGGCCAGGGCGGCAAGGGCGAAAGTGGATGGCTCTGGCACAGCTGCGGTGGCCGTCACCTTGTAGGTATCAGGCATTCCCAATTGTGTCGCGGCCCAGCTTGTGCCTGAATTTGTTGACGAACTGAATGACGAGGTTGTCGCACCAATGCCAGTTGCGGTATTGGCAAAGCTCCAGGAAATATTGTTGTCGAGAGTCAGGCCTTTAAGGACCAGAAAATATTTCTTGGAGGCTTCAAGAGTTGTGGTCAGCCCGGAAATGGCGAAATCGCTGGCGGACGAAGCGAGCGATGTTGCAGAATTCGTAGAAATGGTCGAAACCAAGGTACCAGGCCTGCCTGCCGCGCCAGTTGCCGTATAAATCGCCACCTGAAAATCGCCGGTGGCCAGATTGGAGGGATTAATAAGTCTTAATACGACATCCGTAATCATATATTCCGTGGCTGTCGTAGTGAATGAGTTGGCAATCCAGTTTGAATTATTGACGGTGTTGGCACCATCGTCGCTGGAGCCAAGCAGGTTTACAAGATCTACAGCTTTAGCCATATGAAAGCTGGCCAGCATGATTCCAACAGCAGCAATCATAGAATAAATACGCATGACTGGGGCCCTTCCATAGGACAATTTGGGGAATTGGGTAGACGGAATTGAAGTTGTCTGAACAACTCAATCAAGACGTATTTGATAGCGGGAAATCGACTTCAGTCGCCCGCATTTTCGTGATGTTCTACTTATACTGTTTAATCGTTATAAACCGGTCTTAGGATGAGTTTTTTCGGGAACCAAATCAGATAAACCTGACGTCTTATAAACAAGATTTGGCCGCAAGATCTTTTTTTTAAAGAACTTATGGAATCAGAATGAGCAGTAAAAGTTTTTTGGGACCATGATTTCTGGGGGTTTCTTGATCTGAAAGACGGCCCCGCCAAATATCGCTCGCTCGAATCGTGTCAATTTGACTCAGGCCGCATTGGTTGCCAAATTTTGGCTCCCTCGGCTCCAAATCGACATCGTTGCGGCATCTGAATTCCATCTCAGCCTGTTTATGCCAACCAATAACCG
>CAMBEP010000074.1 GCA_945865635.1 Candidatus Kuenenia stuttgartensis | reverse complement strand
CCACCACCGCCCATACCACCACCGCCCATACCGCCACCGCCCATACCACCACCGCCCATACCGCCACCACCCATACCGCCACCACCCATACCGCCACCCATGCCACCCATTTGGCCCGAGGCCCCCGAGGCAATCAGGCCAGGGGGCAGAATGACTCGTAGTCGACGATTGGTTTTATTTTGAACGGAGATGGTCATTCGGCCATCGCCTGTACCGACAGCCTTGGCGTCGATAACTCCAGATTTGATGCCTTCAAACAGGCTCACATTCGTAAACGGATCGGTATTTGTGAGAGAAGTTTCCGGTTTCGCAGAATTTCGCGTCTGAGCTTGGGATTCCTGGATTGCGAACCCACCTGATACGGCAGACCCAGCCAACAATAGCATCGAAAAACGTAAAGCTCTCACAGATAGATCCCTTCGCTTTAGAAGAATTCCCGAAATTGATCCCACAGGACACTTGGCCCGTATTTTGAGTAAGTCGCGGGTGGGCAATGCTTTTTTGAACTTGCCCTACCGAAGTGCTGGATTTCAAGCCGCATATTTATCGACCATCCTGACACCATTATTCGACGTGCCAAGCCTAACCAATATTCACTCCAATTTAAACTCCATCAAAAGAAGCTGCTCTGATTAAAAATAATTTAGATGAAATTAAGTTTATTTAATTAGTGAAATTTTCTTTAGCATGGTGAGCCTTTTGATCTTTTGTGGGGTATGGGATTTGTTTAACAGGATTCCAGTCTGTTGCGTCGCTTCTATCGGAATTTGAGCTGGGATTTAAAGTGGTGGGTGAAACTTTCCAAAAAAAGTTTGCCTTACCACACGATTTCTACGTAATTACTTTATAATCGTATGGAGTGATCGACGTGGGGCACCCCATGAGTCGGTCAAAACAGGTGGGTTTCGTCTTGCAGAATAGGAGTTGACGATCATGCCACAAGCCCATGCCGACCCCGCTGAGATCCGTCGTTTTGCCATGCAGCTCAAGCAGTTTCAGCAGAATATGGCCCAGCAGATGGGTGCGATTCATGGCCAGCTCCAGAATTTGGGTCAAACTTGGCGCGATCACGAGCACGAAAAATTCGCATCCGAATTTGAACAGGCTGCAATCGCCCTGAGGCGATTTCTGGAAACTTCTGAGGCGCATATCCCGTTTCTACTGCGTAAAGCCGACCGGCTTGATGAATACCTTGGCCAGCATTGAAATGGCTTGTTTCGGGCATTCCGGACGAAAGGATCCACCCAATGAGCGGCTCAGGGTCGTCAGTACAGGTGCAGTCGGTTGATGCATTGATAGCTGTGAAGAGCGGACTGATCAAATTCGGCGAGGAATCGCTGGCTGTCGTCACTGGCATGGACATGCAAATGAGGCGAGCCTGGAACTGGCTTGACCGCGAGATGCCTGCCTTCTGGCAATCACATATCAAGCGGCTGGAATTCGAGTATTCGGAAGCTAAAAACTCGCTGTTTCGTAAGCGCCTGCAAGCCCAGGGGACCGACCATGCCGCTTATGACACAGCCGAAAAAGAGCTCGTCAGGAAGCTGGAAAAAAAACTCGAGATTGCTCGTGCCAAACTCGAGCAGATTCGACGCTGGCGTACCCAGTTTGAACGAGCAGCAGATGAATACAACGCCCGGGTTCGCGGCTTGAGGGATCATGTCGAAGGCGGAATCGAACGCGATGTCGAACAGCTTGATCGTATGGTCTTAGCCATTCAGGCGTATTCCGCGCTAAAGGTCCCAACAAGTTCTGTGGTTGCTCCATTGACACCTGCCCATGTATCAACAAACGAATCGGAGAAAGAATCATGAGCCATTCGGCCTCTGGTCGGTTGAAATCCGCAGCTTTGGAATTAGCAGGTACATTTGAGCAATCGCGAGAAACCTGGCGCGATGCCAAAGCAGAAGAGTTTGAAATGCAAAGCATTGTCCCTATCAAGAGGTCCGTAGAAGTGGCCTGTCGTGCGATTGACGAATTCGCGGTCATCATGGCGCAAATGCAACAGGAATGTGGCCCGCCCCGCGACGAATGATTTGAATTTTTGCAATCGAGATCCTTTTTGAGCTTTGAACGAGACTTGATTCATGAGCAGCACAACAGATCCAGCCAGCCTGAAATTGTCAAACGAGCATCGGGGCGTACCCACTCTTGATCCGGGACAATTGGTTGAAGCACTTTTCAAAACGGCCAGTGATCGTTCTCTGGCAGAACGGCTTGCGGAACAGACCCGCGAAAATTTCTTGAAGCAGTCGCAGACGGAATTTCAAAAGGCTCAGAGTTTGGCGGAAAATAGCTACACCATTGAAACCCAGAGAATTGCAACGGAATTAAAAAATCAACTGGAAGCGGTCCAGCTTCAGCAGAGTCAGGAAAAGATTGCCTCCGAAACGAATTTTGAGCAGGCCATGAAGGTGTTAAAAAAAGGTGTCAGTTCGATAATGATGAATGCAGAGAAACTCAAGGATGAGACGATCTGGCACGCGTCCACAAATTCTGACTCCAAGAAGAATAGTGTCGAAACCGAATTCAACGCCATCAGGCGTCATAAAAACGAGATGTCGGCGAGATTGGAGATGCTGGCTGATCGTTGGCAGGCATATCGTATTGATTGGCCCGATGAAGCGGACTATCCGGTCTCTGAAGCCATAAACCAAGGACCCAGGATGATCGGTGAGATGCCGATTCCACCTGACCTGAACGACTTGGACACTGAATTGAAATCTCTTGAAACCATCGGGCGCAAGCTCGACAGGTTTTTGCCTCGCAAGTTGTTTTCAATTCCAATGATCTTCGTATGGCTGGCTTTCGGAGCTGGATTGGCCTTGGCCATGAAAGCCTCTCTGCCGATATGTGTCGGAGCATTTGGGCTGATCGGAATTGCTGGCCATCTGATGGCTTTTAAAGTTTTTAAAAAACGCTGCGAGCTTGCGATCTATGTCTGGCTCGACCTCAATGCGAAACTGCAATTGCAGGACGGCTTAATTGATCAATGGCGTGAAAATTCAAGAGCCATGATTCAAGAGACTCTGGATACTTTGAGTAAAAAGGCCGTCAACGAGGCCAACCGGGAGTCGCGGTTGGCTCAGATGGGCGCAGAATCAAAGGCTTCAGAATTAAGGGCCAATCTTGAGGAAAAAATCCGGACACTGGCAAAATGGCTTGAATCAAAGCGGAAAGACATTCATAAAGCGGCTGAGGGTCAGATGGATTCTCAAAATCGGCGGATTCAAGAAAAAGTTGATGAAAACAAGTCTGTTCTGGAATCAAAAAAGTTGGAGGCGGCCAATACCTATCAAGCTGCTTGGCAAAAAATTCGTGAACAATGGGCTGTAAGTGCTTCAGAGGCCGATCAGGCGATATCTGCATGGCAAAATTGGAGCGACTTTTATGCACCAGGCTGGTCGCAATTCCCATCCATCGGACAGCAAGCCGTATCAGCAGGGGCCTTGAAACTTGCGGAAGTGCGCGTTCAAGTGGAGTCGATTGCAGACCTGAATTCCGTGGATGCGGATGTCAGGAAGCGTCTCCCGGACCTCTCGAAGCTGCCCTTGGTCAGATTCATGCCTGGCAAGAAGTCGACTGTTTGGGTACAAGCCCCACCAGGGCGCCGGCCCGAGATGGCACAACTGCTACAAAATATTGCGCTTAGAGCCCTGTCGGCATTCCCGCCAGGTCAATTACGTTTCACTTTGATAGACCCGATTGGCCTGGGGCAGACATTCGCGGGCTTGTTGCATCTGGCAGATTTTGAACCGGCTCTGGTCAATCAGCGGCCATGGACTGAAGCTCGCGACATTGAGGCAAGGCTGGCGGAACTGACGACCCATCTTGAGTTTATCGTTCAAAACTATCTGCGTAATCAATACGCAACCATTGAAGATTACAACCGCGATGCCGGCGAAGTGGCTGAAGCCTATCGTCTCTTGATTCTTGCAGACTGGCCTCATGGGACAACCGATGAGTCAGCCAGAAGGCTCAGACGCCTGATTGAAGCGGGCGCCAGGTGCGGCATTTATGTGGTAATCGGGCATGACCTTTCCCAGCCGGGACCGATTGACCCGAACCATTCAGAAATTCGACCAATGATTGATCGAATCCTGTGGTCGTCCGATAAGGATCGATGGTCGTGGCCTGCCAATCCGCTCGACCGGTTCAACGTCACATGGGAGACCCCGCCTGACCCTCAAACACTCACAAAACTCGTCCGCACCGTTGGTGAGAAGGCGAAAACCGCCTTGCGGGTGGAAGTCCCATTTTCAGTGGTGGCACCTCCAGCCGGCCAGATCTGGACCCAGTCTTCGGCTCGAGGGGTCGAAATACCGCTCGGACGCGCCGGGGCCAGGCATTTGCAGGCCTTGCGGCTGGGCGAAGGAACATCGCAACACGTCCTGCTTGCTGGCCGGACCGGATCAGGTAAAAGTACTCTGTTGCATGCTATCGTTACCAATGCGGCCTTGCGATACTCGCCGAACGAGCTGGAACTTTATCTCATAGACTTTAAAAAGGGTGTGGAGTTCAAGAATTACGCCACACGAGAGTTGCCCCATGCCCGAGTGGTGGCCGTTGAAAGCGAACGCGAATTTGGCTTGAGTGTGCTTGAGCGCCTTGATCGGGAACTGACCGAGCGTGGGGAACGCTTTCGCCGGGCCGGTGTTCAGGATGTGGCTGGTTTTCGGGTCGCGAAACCTGCCGAACCACTGCCCAGAATCTTACTGGTGGTGGACGAATTTCAAGAGCTTTTCAACGAGGACGACCGCCTCTCTACCGATGCGGCCTCGCTCCTTGACAGGCTTGTGCGGCAGGGGCGGGCATTTGGAGTTCATGCCATTCTTGGCTCGCAGAGTATGGCTGGCGCGTATGCAATCGCGCGCAGCACCATGGGACAGATGGGCGTGAGAATTGCGCTTCAGTGCAATGAGAACGACTCCCGGCTGATCCTTAGCGAGGATAATCCGGCCGCCCGCATGTTATCACGCCCTGGCGAAGCAATTTACAACGATGCCAATGGCCTAGTCGAGGGCAATCACCTCTTTCAGGCCGTCTGGATTTCGGATAAGGATCGCGAAACCCAATTGGCAGCAATTCACGCCCAAGCCGTGGCCCAAGGCTGGCAGAGACCAGAGCCGATGATCGTATTTGAAGGCCGGGCGGCTGGCGATCTGAGCCGGAACAAGGCTATCAGCCGTGCCCTCAACCCGGTGATGGTTGGAGAAGAGACCCTCCCGGCCGCGACCTACCCCACCATTTGGCTGGGCGAATCCGTCACGATTTCTGATCCGCCTGCCATCGTGATGGAGCGTCAGCCATCTGCCAATCTGATGATTGTTGGGCGCCAGAGTCAGGAAATCAGGCCCATGCTGGCTGCCGCCCTTCTGGGGGTAGCCGTGTCGTCGCCAAAAGCCCTGGTTCGGATTGTTGAGTCGCCCGCAGCGGGCGAGGCATCTCTAAAAGCTCTAGTGGAAGGCCTTCCACTGGATATTCATTTCTTTGAGCCCGCAAAACTGAAGGCGGAATTGACAGGCCTTTGGGAAACACTGCACCTGCGGCAGGACGACCCAACCAAGGCAGTCGAGCCAATCTTGTTCGTGGTGAGCGACATTGCTCGCCTCAGAGATCTACGAAAGTCTGACGACGATTATGGGTTTGGCGGATTTGGCTCATCCTCACCCGCCCCCCCATCGGCCACAAAAATGCTTGCGGAAATTCTCCGCGATGGCCCCTCCGTGGGCATTCATACCTTCCTCTGGACCGATGGCTCGATCAGTCTTCAGCACTCCACGGAACGTTCTGCTCTGAATGAATTTGGAACGATTGTCATGTTCCAGACAACAGCCGGCGAAAGTACCCATTTTCTTGATAACGTCTCAGCATCCAAGCTTGATCGAACCCAAGCCCTGCTGGTGCGACCATCGGAAGGCGAATCCCTGAAAATTCGCCCTTATGGCAAGGTGGAAGACCAGGTCTGGAAGGATTGGATGGGCCGGATCAAGACCTGATCAAATTTACAAACGACTTCATAAATGGTTCAAGACAACTTGGCACAAAAGATTTGTGGATGGCTTTCTGATAATTAAATCTAGAAAATGGTTACATCTTTTGCATTTCCCCTATATTATGCATTCCTCCAGAGGTATGTATGTCAGCGTTTTAGTGCACCAGAATTCAGGAATCAGGAGATATCTTCATGAATATTCGACGTAAGGGTTGTGCGTTCCGGCCTGAGGTCACAAATCTCGAGAGTCGCGAGGTTCCAGCCCATATCGGTATTGCGCCAAAAGTTGCCATGGTTCATGCAGCAAACGCGAACAACGCAGGGGTGATGCAGATCAGCGTTTTGGCTGGAAGCTGGGATGGTGTTTTTAATGCGTCAGCGTTTGGTGTGAGTCAGTACCCAAACTTGCCGACAGGGATGACAAGTCATCTGGATACAACGATCAAAGGCAACCAACTGATAGCCAAAATCTCAAACGGATCAACCTCAAAAGCTTGGTCATACACCATTACAGGCAATGATAAAGGGCAGTTGAAGCTTTCGATGGCAGATCCGTTTAACCCATCGGTCATTTTAAATGCATCCGGCAAGCGTATTGGTGCTGCGGCTTGGGCTTTTGAGGCTCGTATACCAATGCCAGGGGCTCCGGTTTATCGCATTGTGATGGCCGTGATCAATCGGAATACCTACTTTGAAAGAACTTCACAGGCCACTCAAGGTGTGCTTAATCCGGTGTTTCACCCATTGTATGAAGTCACAAACACAAGAGCTGTAAAGAGCTGAGTCTCTGAGCCAGACTGCAAAAAGTAAATCTTGGGCCCCTTGTCCGAAACTGATTTCAGCCAAGGGGAGCCTTTAAATAAGGCTTTTTGTTTCTGGTTTTGACCCATTTTTACTCAAAGGCAGGATTGGTCCTGACTGTTTTGCGAGCTCATTCAGATTTTTAGTAAGTCTAGCCTTGCTCTTTTTTTATCATTTGCATATTGATAGTAGTCATAAATGTGTGGCGTATTTGAGGGAGCAGATCATGCTGAATTTGTTGCGCATCATTACCCAAAACTGGTGTTTTCAATCGCTGATGATTTGTGCCGTATTGGTTTCGTTTGCAAGTGCTCAAACAGAGATGCCAAAAGGCAAGATTCAGAAATCTCAAATGAAATCAGCTCCAAATGCCAGACCCCAAGATCCAGTCCAACCAAAGCAGGCTGAAAGGCCAAAGCCTGGTTCATCATCATGGCCCGGCAAGGTTCGTGATGACTACGATGCGAGGAGCCCAAATTCCTACGGCAATGATGATGATCTGCTTGATGATCTGGATAATATGCTTGATAATCTGATCGCTAAGACATTTGGAGAGATCTTCAACTCAGGTTTTCAAGGCAGCTTGAATTGGCTGAGTTTCAGGCGCGACCCTGCCCAGGGGCTGACCGACCCTTATGTCCAAAATGTGATCCGCTTGAAGCAGTCTTCCAGTTCAAAAATACGGATGAAAGCGGCCGCTTCGCTGGTTCAGATACCCGTACCTGCTACGTCAAAACCGTTTTTGAAAGAGGCATTGCGGACTGACCCGTCTGTAGAAGTCAGGAAAACGTCTGCGATTGCACTTGGCAGGATTGGCGATGATCAATGCCGCGAATATCTGCAAAAGGCCATGAAATATGATTCCTCTGAAGAGGTCCGTATTGTTTGTGCCGCAGTTCTTGGAAAAATCCAGACCCAGCAAGCCCAAACGAATTTGCAAACGCCAATTCACTGCCCTAAATAAATTCATGCTCAATCGAAAATGCTAGAAAAATGGACCATTGCCGGGCTTTTTTGCACCTGCGATTTTCTGGTTTGTTGAACCGATGTTCCTCAATTCTCAAAAATCGTTATAATTCATCATCCTATCAGGACTCCCCAGAAGCGAAGGAATGTTGCATGGCTACGGATCGAATCATCACGGAACGCGTTGTCTCGGCCATGTTTGATCAAAATGCGTATCTGGTCTGGAAACATGGCGAAACGAAAGCGGTTGCGATTGATCCTGGGTTTGATGTCGAGTCGCTCATCAGTCTGATTCATTCCAATCAACTCACTCTGGCGGCCATTTGGCTGACCCATGGGCATGCCGACCATATTATCGGGCTGGAACGGCTGAAGAAGGCATTTCCGGAGGCCCCAATTGTGATTGGTGTGAACGAAGCCAAATTGCTGACCGACCCGGAACTGAATTTGTCGTCGCCGATGGGTTTTCCGGTGGTGGCTCCGCCGGCCGACAGAACTGTGGTTGATGGAGAGCAGTTTGAAGAGGCTGGTATGAAAGTTCGGGTGCTTGAAATACCTGGCCATAGCCCTGG
The DNA here is from genome assembly GCA_945865635.1 of Candidatus Kuenenia stuttgartensis. GTDB lineage: Bacteria > Planctomycetota > Planctomycetia > Isosphaerales > Isosphaeraceae > QWQI01. The sequence goes on along the minus strand of CAMBEP010000074.1, from coordinate 15,391 downwards.
TTCTGTTGTTTTTGTGATTGAAAATCCAAAACCAATGATTGCATTTGTGGGCGATGTCATTTTTGCAGGCTCAGTGGGGCGGGCCGATTTTAAAGGTGGTGATGGCAGGCAGCTTGCCAGCGGGATCCGCACGAAGCTGTTTGCATTCGACGACGAGACCTTGCTCTTTCCCGGGCACGGCCCATCGACTACGATTGGCCGCGAGCAGCAGACCAACCCGTTTGTGGGCGATGGAGTGAAACTGGAATTCTGATTCAGTTATTCGGACTGGGCCTTGCCTTGTTGAGGCACATCGCCGGGCAGTTCCTGAAAGCTGTCAAAGCACTTCTGCATGGCGGTTTTGAGGGGCTCGTATCGTTCAGATTCGACGGTAAACTTGAGCTCGTAATTAAATCGTTTGCCTGTAAATCGCCATTCATGGATGGTCATGGCGAATGGACCTCGCTTGACCTCGACCACCGTTTCCAGAGTGTCCGCGCCCGTCTTGGTTTTTATGACTTTACAGGATTTGACCTGGCAACCAGCCTCGGCGGCTTCCAGGTCTGCAGGAAGGGTTTCGGCAAGGTTGGCATAATCGAGTTTGCCCGCTTTCGTGGCCACTACCAGCATGTTGTCCGCCCAAATGCCTTTTGGCAAGCCGTTGGCATAGAGCAGGGCAGCTTCATTTGGTGCGAGTAGGGGGGCCCACTTTTCGGGCAGATCGACTGCGAAATGGAATTCAGTCTGAATCCAGCGGTTGGTGGGCGAGCCAATGACCTGAGCCGCGCCTGAGTCGGGGGTGGAGTATTCCGTACTGCCTATGACCTGATCAAATTTCTTTCTGGCTTGGGCCAGCGTTTCGTTCTCGACATTCAGGACATAACTATAAAGATGCTTGCCGCGAATGATTCGGATCGTGATTTCGTACCAGACTTCGCCATCGGGAAGCCGAAATTCCCAAACGGTTTCAAGTCGATCTGGCAAACCATTGGCCGATTTTGGCATCAGATCATTGCGGGCGAGGCTGCCTTTACGATTCCCCCGCTTGGCGTTGGTGTCGATTCTGGTGCGATATTCGTTGAGCGATTCCGGAGCGATTGCCAATTCGCAAGCCAAAATTCCTGGCCTGTCCGGGAATTTTGGCTGTGGAATCTGGCATACGAAGATATATTCGTTTTTTTCCTGTTGGAGAATCGGCCAGAGCTTAGGCAAATTGGTCCGAACGCCATAGCGAGGACTCTCGAAAACTGTGCTGCTACCTGGGCTTGCAGAATCATCAAGCTTGCTCTGGCTCCATCCCAATGGCATGGCAAGTGGTGAACCAATACTGAATATCAGCGTGAAAAACCATGTCATGCGCGTCATCATGCGAGTCTCCGTTGAAAGTCATTATATGAATAGGAATTGTAACCCATTCCAAACGAAAAGCACACGTCAGCGAAGTCGGTGAGAAGTTTGTGGCTTATTCCTTCATGACAAGTTAAGCTGCCATCAATCCTATTCCTATTCTAAAACCGGTCAGGAAAGCAGTCAGAAATGTCATACCCGGATTCCACCAATTCTTCGGAGACACCTAAAATCCAAGCTCTGAATCCAGAGCTTTCAGCGCTTCTTGATGAATCCTCGTTGTCTTGGGGGGCATATTTCCGGCGCCGAATCATGGCTGGTCTTTTCGCAGCACTGCCGCTATTCCTCACGGGTTGGATTGTGGAATTTAGCTACAAACTGCTCATCAATTCCGTTCTCAACCCGACTCGAAATCTGATTCTCAGCGCCTTTGGACTCGAGCCAGCCAATGACATGCCCTGGTGGTGGCAGATGGCCGTTGCACCTGCCCTTGTCCTACTGCTTCTGGCGATGCTTTTATTTATGTTGGGCGGCTTGGCGAGGTCAAGGGTTTATCGGTCCATTGATTGGATCTTCCGCCATGTACCGGTCGTAAAAGTCGTTTATGATACCGTTTCAGGATTTGTCGAAAGCGTCAGTCATTCCAATTCCAGTAACTACAAATTCGATAAGGTTGTGCTTTTTGATTTCCCCAACACGCGGGTCAAAAGCCTTGGTTTTGTGACGGCCAAAGTCACAGAAAAGAAGTCCGGCAAGCAAATCTATGCGGTCATGCTGCTCACGGGTGTGATGCCGCCCACCGGCTTTACCTTATTTGTACCAATGGAAGACGTGGTTGAAATTGACTGGACGCCGACTCAGGCAATCCAAGCAATCGTCTCAGGAGGGATCAGCATTCCGGATCAAATGCATTTTGATTGACACAAAGGATCAAGGTTTTGCGGATGTATTTTCAATCTCAGGTTTGCGAATAATCGAGAAATGCTCATCGGTGATATGGGCGAGAGAGTTGTCTTCGAGCCAAACAAAGCCATCGGCTTCAATTTTACCTCGCTGGCCTGTATCCTGCCATCCATTCTGGCCAGCGCACAAGGCTTCAATCCTGCCATGCTGATTCGGGCTCAGGGGCTCGCCTTCCGCGCTGACCACCCTGATCGACACGCCTGGCACAGGCTGGCCCACAGAGCCCGGTTTATTGGCGATTTGATGGATCCTACGGTTGGGTTGAAGAAAATCTGCGGCAGAAGCCGTTAAAAGCCCTAATTTTGAATCTGCCCAGTGGCCCAGTCTCAGGTTCACTTGGTCTGGTATGATTGGGGCACCCGGAATCAGTTCACAGGCATAGACAATTTGTTCCAGCACCTCTGGCCGAAGTTGTATTGCCTTAATCGAAGAAGGCAGGGCCGGGCCAAAGCTGATCCCTACCTTTCGGCGCAGTCCTTTGGGCCATTTTTTGAAAAACTTGCCGTCAGAAAAACTGAATATCGAGCCCCAGACCCCTGCCAGTCCGATCGGAATCACCACCGCATTGGGCTTGTCCTTGAGAATCATTTCGATCCCGCGAAGGAATGGGTTCATCATGCCACTGCGGCAAAGCTGGGCTTCTGGAAAAAGCCCAACCAGGCTACCGCGATCCAGTTCGGTTCTCATGGTCTCAAGCGCGATTCGCTGACCCGTTGGACCTTTCGACGGGATGGGTATGATATGCGCACGTTTGGCCAGCCAGCGGAGGCCACGTATATCGCAGTAATCCTTGTTGACCAATACCGTGATTGGCCTTGGACAAACCGAGGCGATTAAAAAGCCGTCAATCCAGGAAACATGGTTTCCGGTCAATACCACCGGGCCTGTCAGAGGCACATTTTCAATCCCTCTGACATAAATCCCATAGCGGGGCCACAGCAACAGCTTGAAGAACGGCTTGAGCGACCAAGGAAGCAGGGCAACCCAAATGGCAAGCAGGATTAGGCCCAGGCCAGCGAAAACCAGGAGTGTCCAAAAAACACCGAAAAGCAAGTGCATGAAATCAATTCCAGAGGATTGGGGTAAGGGGGGTCAGACAGACCAGATCTGCTCTGTCTCATGCTTCTTGTGCTTGTAGTCCATCCAGGGCCAGACGGCCAAAGTGCAGATATTGATGGCTGCAACAATCGCAAAAGCCGCTTTAAAGCCTTGGGCATCGGCCAGGCTGGAGACCAGGCCCGCGCCCAAGGTGCCCAAATTCTGAAATGCCATGATCAGGGCGAAGCTTGTGCCCGGCCAGTTTGGATCCGATTCGTCCATGGCCATCGAGCAGGCCAGGGCATCCAGCCAGCCCACGCTGATGCCGAACAGAATGCCAACCAGCATCGCCGAAATATGGCCGATGATGAACCCAAAAAGCACGGTGTGTATGGAAAGACCAATCAGGCCCATTGCCACCAGTGTTCGTCTTGAAATCAGGTGAGAAAGTCTGGATTGGGCCAATGCTCCGATGGCCCTTCCGCAGTTGCGTCCCAGACTTTGAACACCAAGCGCTTTCTCTGTAAACAAAAGCGCTGGTACCGCAAACCAAAAGGAGAGAACACTTTCCACTCCAAAACTGACCACCGTGTAAATGATGCTGAAAAACAGCAGAGCCCAAAGGCTTCTATGCCTGAACATGCGAAAGGTTCCCAAGCCAAAGGCCTGACCATTTCTGACATGTACCGGCTCCGGAATCGTCAAGGCATAAACGATGGCAGGCAGAGGAAGCACCCCGCAGAGCCAAAGAACACCTTGGCCCGGAACTTCTGTGATGGACCAGATAAACCCAAAAAGCAGCCCGCTAATTGCAGCGGACAAGAATCGCGAAGCCTGAAGAATTCCCTGGACACGTGTCCTGTCATTGTGCGGAGTGACCTGAACGGCAAATGCATCGCAAGCAACATCGTAAAGGCACAGGCCAACAACGGCCATTGTGGCCACAAACGTAAAACCGGGAAGGTATTTCACAGGATTGATCAGGCTGATCCCGAACAGACCCAAACCCTGTAAAACAAGTCCAATGATGATGTAAGGCTTGCGGTGGCCAAGATTGAAGATGCTGTGGTGATCTGCCCAGATCCCAAACAGGAACTTAATGGCCAGTGGCAGTGTGGCGATTGTCTGCGACCATCCCACCTGGGTGATCGAAAGCCCTAGAGGTCGCGATGGATCATTGAAAATCGCGGCTCTCATGAATCGGCCATTATAGGTGACAAAATAAGAGATAACCACACCCTGAACCGCGTAAAGCATGGCAAAAAGTATCAGTCGGCGATTGTCCAGTCGAGGGCCCCTGTGTGAAATGTCAGACCCTGACCCCATCAAGTCTTTAAACCTGTCGATCCCGGCTCCCAAATCGCTGGTTCGTTTCATGCGGAATTCTCCAGGATTGCAGATTTGGATTCCGCAGCAACCGGCGGCCTCAGCCGGCCATTTGTCAGGCAGGTTCGATACATGGCCTTGGCTTCGTCAGGAATTGGCAGGGCATCGTTCATGGCAATCGCTTTTTCAATGTCATATCGCAATCGCTTGAGCTGTATTTTGCCGTTGTCAATGATGGCATAAGCGGCACGAGGGTCGCTGTCCCGCGGTAATCCAACACTGCCGGGATTCAGAATGCGCACCCCACCTGCATCAAGCTCAAATTGCATGTGGGAATGCCCCACACAGACAACGTCTACCTCTTGATCCTTGACTTGCTCTGCCCATGCCGCAGGGTCTCGTCTCAGATACTCATCAAGTGGGTCGCGTGGGGTCCCATGCAAAAGCAGGTAACGAACCCCATCCACAACCAATCGTCTGGTCAGTGGCAGTCGAGCCAGAAAATTTCGCTGGCTGGAGTCCAGAGCCGCCCACTGCAGTGGCCGGGTCACACTGGTCAGGTAGCGGAATCCTGTGTCGCCAACAACGGCCACAGAGTGGGCCGTGCCGTGGTCGTGGTTGCCACGCACTACCTCAGCTTTGTTTTCCATGACCCATTGAACACATCGCGCTGGATTCGGACCATAATCGACAAGGTCGCCCAGACAGAAGCAGATGTCAAACTTCTCGCGAATCGATTCCAAGGCAACAGAATTCGAGTGAATGTCAGAGATTACGAGAATCCGCATCTGTGCAATACCCTCGTATTGATATAAAACGAGACAACCTGTCAATGCCGGTGGTTGATCCACTGATCATACCAGATTTGAAAGATCATGAGAGTCCAGATTGGCTTGCGATGGTCATTTGTTCCTGCCAGATGCTGCTCCACAAGTCTCAATACCTCCTTGGAGTCAAACAGCCCTTGCCAATTGAGCCGGTCTGGGGCAAGCAGATCCATCATCCAGCCCTTCAAGGGCCCCCTCAGCCACTGCCCTACCGGTATCCCAAAGCCCTTCTTGGGGCGGTTCATGATCTGCATTGGAAGTTTGCCAGCCAGTGCTTTTTTGAGAAGGAGCTTGCCATGGCTCCCTTGACGCTTGACCTCATAAGGCAAACCTGCAAGCCAGTCGACAAGTTCGCTATCCAGAAACGGTGCCCGGACTTCAAGTGATGCCGCCATGCTGGCCCGGTCCACTTTGAAAAGGATGTCTTCCGGAAGATAGTTCGACTGATATTGAATCAGGCGTCTGGTGGGTTCATCCTGAACCCCGGCGGTTTCAAGTGCAAGCAACCTGAGCAACTCCTCCTCAACACGCACCTGAGGCGGCTCGGCCATGACTTTGGCAAGCTCTGAACCTGAAAACGAGCCGAGCCAGCGCTGATGGGCAAGCGAAGCACAAGCATCCGCACCACGCAAGAACTGCTTGGCCTTGAAGTCGAGACTGAAATTTGAGCGGCGCACAGGCAGTCGCCGCACAATGGCTGAAATGGCCGATTGCGCCTGGGCAGGCAAATTCTGAAAATGGACCAGCCATGGCTCGGCGGTGAATGTCGGATAGCCAGCCATGAGCTCGTCAGCGCCGTCGCCTCCCAAGGCCACCGTCACCTGCTCTCGTGCAAATTTGCTCAGCAGATGCGTGGGCAATAGCGAGGCGTCTCCAAACGGTTCATCAAGCCACTGGCAAAGATCGGGGAGCAGGTCGATGAGCGTGTCGGCCCGAAAGATCCGCTCATGATGCTTTGTTCCAAGATGCCTGGCCACCAGTCGGGCATGCGAGGATTCATCAAACGAAGATTCCTCAAAACCGATCGAGAATGTCTGGACTCGCTCAGGGCCTTGGAGTTCCACCAATGCCGCTGCCACAGCAGAACTGTCGACCCCGCCTGACAGAAAAACACCCAGTGGAACATCCGCTCGACTATGGCAATCGACAGCGCTGAGAAACTTCTGCCAAAATTGGCCCGGCAGATTGGTCTCGGTTGTCGTCAGTTCGCTGGCCTTGGATTTAGAGCCGACGGGGGCTTGCCAAAATTGACGAATCGTGACTGCTTGATTTTCAAGTACCAGCAAGTGGCCGGGACGCAGCTTCTGCACGCCTTTCCAGATGGAATTGGTGTAAGGCAGGTATTCGTAAAACAGGTATCGGGCCAAGCTCTCACGGTCCAGTTCGCACTCCGATTCCGGATGCTCCCGCAAGGCCTTGGGCTCGCTTCCAAAAATCAGGGTGCCCGACTTCAGTTGCGACCAGTACAAGGGCTTCTGCCCCATCCTGTCGCGGGCCAAAACCAGTCTCTGCCGCGGGATATCCCATAGGGCAAATGCAAACATGCCATTGAGATGTTCGACAAATTCAGGCCCGTGCTCTTCGTAAAGGTGGACCAGGCATTCTGTGTCGGACAAAGTCTGAAACTTGTGCCCGCGCCCAAGCAGAGTCTTTCTCAGGGCAGGCTCGTTATAGATCTCACCATTGAAAGTGACCCAAATCGTGCCATCCTCGTTCGGCATCGGCTGCGAGCCGCCCGCAAGGTCAATGATCGAAAGCCGCCTGTGGCCCAAGCCCGCAGGTCCATTCGCCCAATGACCAAACCCGTCCGGCCCACGCCTGAAAAGCGTGCTTGTCATTCGGCTGAGGATCTCTTGATCCGCAGGTCGATTCTCGGCGTTGATAAATCCGGCTATTCCACACATGGCTTGATTCAATAGGGCCAAGATCGACCGGGTTCATTTCTTGAACACGCCAGATCCAAAAATCGGATGATGGTTAGGGCGAATCACTCAATCCACACTAACCAATTCTGCCAATGCTGGGAAGAGCCGCGAATTGCACGCTTTGATTCCTCAACTGTAGAACTTTTCTCGACTGATGAATAGTATATGTATGAGGAACATCATGAATAGGATCTGTCGCAAACCCATCGTAAATATAATATGAGCCAGCCAGAATTTGAATTCTCGGAATCGGAACTGGAAAATCCACCAAGGCCCCAGACCCCGCCCGTGAGGGGTGGCTTTCTTATCGTACTGGCAGTCCTGGGCCTTCTGGCATCGCTCGTTTATGGTGGCCCCTATATCGCTTGGCGCATCGGAAATGCCTACGAATCAGGTCGCGCAACGGCTGCCCTGGGGGCCTTGAAGTCGCTTTCTGATGATTCCGCAGACTTTAATAAGATCTCTGCCCTGTTTCGGTTGGCTCAGCAGGCTGTGGCCCCGGCTGTGGCCAATATTCGATCCATCACTGCAACTCAGGATGCAGATGGCCTGAACAAGGTCAATGGCACAGGTCTTGGTTCCGGTGTGGTGATCGACGCCAAGAATGGCTATATCGTGACCAATCATCACGTCATACGCGATGCAGAACGCGTCTTTGTCCGTATCGGACAGTCGGGCGATATCCCCGCCAGAATTCTCGGAACCGATCCCAAAACCGACCTGGCCGTCCTCAAAGTCGGTTCACAACTCACCTATGAAGCCGCCTGGGGCGATTCCGACAAGCTTGATATTGGCGATTGGGTACTCGCCATCGGGAGCCCGTTTGCTCTCGAGCGAACCGTCACTGCTGGCATCATTTCAGCCAAGAATCGTACAAATCTGGGTATTGTTGGCGATAACTCGTTTGAAGATTTCCTCCAGACCGATGCACCCATCAACCCAGGCAACAGTGGCGGCCCACTGATCAATCTCAACGGCGAAGTGATCGGCATAAATACGGCGATATTTTCCGAAAATGGTGGCAATCAGGGCATCGGGCTCGCCATTCCAGCCAGGCTCGCCAAGCGCATCGCCAGCCAGATAATCAAGGATGGAAAGGTAATTCGCGGTTTCTTCGGTATTCAGATCCAGTCCATGAACGAAGCCACAGCCCGCGAATTCGGCTCTACGGATGGCAAGGGTGCCTTGGTGGCAATGGTCATGCCAGGTAGCCCAGCCGCATCAGCAGGCCTGAAGTCGGGAGACGTCATCACGAAACTTGGTGGAGAATCCGTCACAGATTCTGGCAAGCTCAGAATCCAGATCGCCTCGCTCGAAGTCGGCGCCAAAGTCGCTGTGGAATATCTCAGAGATGGCAAGCCAGACGCCCTCACAGTGACCGTCGGCGAACTGGCCGACGCTTCCATTGTCCCCATGGACGCTTTGGGCTTCACCCTGATTGATCAAAAAGCCGTTCCCGCAGACCCCAAAAGCCCAAACATCCTCGTGATCAAGGACGTTACTCCAAGTGGTCCTGTCGCTAACGCCGGTATCAGGCCCGGCATGAGAGTGCTGGCCGTCGGCCGCCGCCCTGTCAATAACCGTCAGGAATTTCAGGAAGCCGTCGCCCGCTTGAACCCAACTCAGGGCATTCCAATACGTGTTCAAACCCGTGATGGCATGATTCTGACCGTCGTATTGACTCTCGGCGGCAAGTGATTTTCAGAGCCCCGGGAAAAGCTTGCCCGACCCCAACCGGGAATCCCTCAACTGGCTATGATCATGAGCTTTACGCTTTTCCAATTCGCCGATATAGAGCGATTGGCTTATCCTTGAAATTCAACCAGGCTTGCCTATCACAACTGGAAATGAGCACTTCTCAGATCTATCAATCGAGAAAGAAATCCCGCTTCTTTTTCCAGCCAATCCAGCCTCAGGCTACTGAACAAGGCCTGCCAGTCGAGTTTCCTGCACGCCCCCTTGATCCATCAGGGTTTTTCAATTTTTAGCATGCTTTGGTAAGCAGGTGTATTTCGGCTGATTGCGTGGTCTGTCAGCGATGTGTGGCCAATATCGATTGTATTCCGAACCGGCATATGGCAAGCCAGGCAATCGTCCGAAGGGCTTTTTATGAGTCGGGTCGGCATGGGCAGCGAGCAGTCTTTGTCGACAGTATGACAGTCAAGACATTTCTTGATGATATCCAGTCGTCGTGCCTCAGGCTCTCGATAATCATGCGGGTTGTGGCACGTGGTGCAATTAAGCTTTCCCTCACTGCGAATGTAGCAGCGACTTTCTTCCATCTGAAATACATGTCCGACAGCTTTTAGCCTGGCGATCGGGTCACTGACAGGGGTGTTGTTGCGCCGGATAAACTTTTCGATATCCTGACCGGGCCTGAAATCGGTCAATGGCTTGCCGGGCAATTCATCGCGAGCCTCAAGCTGGAGATGACACTGATAGCAAACATCGTCTTTTCTGGATAAACCCAGCTTCGCCGGATTCACAATCGTTGGATCATATCCATCCACAAGCTTCTGCTCTTTCGCATGCAATTCGCCTGGGCCATGGCAACGTTCGCACCCAATCGACAACCCATGCAAAGCCAGTGATTTATCTGCCTTGACCTCCACCTGGTTGGAGTGGCAAAATAAGCAGGCTTGCCTGATTGGGCGTTCAAAATGCAGGTTTTGACCCTCATAACCCGGTGCCAATTTATATTGATCAAGCGACGTATACCACGAAATCGGCGATTGGGTGAGTTTTCCTGTCGTCTCTGTCAGGAACGAATTGCCGCGTGCCCCAGAACCGATCACCAATGAGATTGGCTCGGCCCTACGCTTGATCACCTTACCTCCCGCACCAAGCTCTTCCTCAATATGAGTGACCTGTTTATCCTTCACCTCGACAGAATAACGAAAATTTCCAGCCACAAACGGCTCTTTGGTTGGCTTGGCTGCAAAGTCGCTGATCTTGCACATCGACCGACCCATCGGGTGCTTGCGATACGACTCCGTCTCTGGAATATGACAATTCACGCAGCCTTCGTCCCCTAAATAGCCCACTTTCAAATCCGTATTCTTGAATTCACGGACATCTTTCTCTACCCTTCGAGACCGGCTGACATTCTGGGCAACTGCAGGAGTCGCTGCGGTTTCATTACGCTCCACACTTTCCCATTCCCCAAAACTCGAAAAAAAGACCGCAATTCCTGTCATCAATAGGATCAATATCAAAAACGGTATCAGTTTGGAATTCATCTTCATTGCTCTTGATTCGAGGATTCAGTGATTGTTCGTGATGAGCCTGTCGTCGCCTGATCAAAACCCTGTGCTTGTGCGAAGCTGTCTCGCTGCTTCATACATCACCACCGTCGCCGCATTGGCCAGATTCAGACTTCTCGTTTCCGGACGCATCGGAATCCGAAGTCGCTGATCGCTCTCTTGTGATTCTAATATCGAAGGCGGTAATCCGCGAGATTCTGGACCAAAAACCAGCAGATCTCCCGACTCAAAATTCGCGTCCCAATGAATCCGCGTCGCTTTGGTCGTCATCAGCCAGATTCTCGTCGCACCACTCTGAGCCAGCGCTGCCTCATAATCATCTACCACCCGAACATCCACCTCTCGCCAATAATCCAGTCCCGCCCTTCGTACATTCTTCTCGTCAAGCCTGAAACCCAATGGCCTCACCAGCCATAATCGCACATCAAGCGCCAGGCAAGTCCGGCCAATGGCTCCCGTATTGGCTGCAATCTCGGGCTCAAACAAAACCACCTGAAGCCATTTTGAACCCCCTCCCGGAGCTCGCTCTGGCCCCGCTTCGTCTGAGCATCCGAATTGCATCGGCCATCCTCCCCATCCAGCTTTTTCAGGCCCGTGGGCTTGCCTCTTCTCGTCCTATCGCTATAGCATATCATAATCAGACGGATAGTTCGGCCCGACTGACTCAATACTTTACGCTTCCGCCCCGAGGATCAGCCCCTAATCCATCGGCAAGATGCCATGACCTGCTCCGGATGGAACGCAATCGACCCGTCACATCAGTGGCCCGCCCACCAAGGCCTGAGCCACTGGTGCAATCGTAATTTTCCCAGCGGGCCAACACCGGTTCAGTCCCACGCCTGGCCCCAAATTTCCACCGGCCAAAATGCCTTGCTCATCGCCCCGACCGGTACAGGCAAAACCCTCGCTGCTTTCCTCCCAATCCTTGACGACCTACTCGCTCAGGCCAATCACGGCTTGCTCAAGGATCAAATCTGCTCCCTTTACATCTCACCCCTGAAAAGCCTTTCGAATGATATCCTGAAAAGCCTTTGCAGGCCCCTTCAGGAAATCGCCCAATCCAGCGGTGCCAAAGCCTCCCCCGTGCGTGTCGGAATTCGTACCGGTGATACCAATCCTTATCTACGGCAAAAACTTCGTAAATCTCCGCCCCATATTCTCATCACCACACCCGAGAGCCTCTCGATTCTTCTCAGTCAGCCCTGCTGGGCTGCCCATTTTCGTCATCTCAAGTCGATTATTGTCGACGAAATCCACAGCCTCGCCCCAGTCAAACGAGGCTCAGATCTCGCCCTATCCCTTGAGCGGCTCTCGGCCCTGACCGATATCGACCCCCAGCGAATTGGTCTCTCCGCAACTTGCAAACCTGCCGATTTGATCGGCAAATTCCTGGTCGGCCCAAACCGGGCCTGCCACGTGGTCCAGCCAGACCTGCAAAGCACGCCAGGGCAATCCCTATTGGCGGTCGAATCGCTCATCAAAGCTGACGAATCGCCTTACCGCCCACTGGTCAATCAACGACTCACAAAACGCCTTCAAAAAAGCCTCGAACTATACAAGACATCCATCGTCTTTACCAACACCAGACCCATGACTGAACGTGTTGCGTTCCTGCTCAAACAAGAGTCAACCGGCCTGGTCGACCCAGAATCCATCGCTGCTCATCATGGTTCGCTTGACCAGACGCTCCGACAAAATGTGGAAGCCAACCTCAAGTCCGGCGACCTGAGAATGGTCGTCTCAAGCACCAGTCTCGAACTCGGTGTAGATTATCAGTCCGCCGATTATGTCATTCAGCTTGGCCTCTCAGGCTCCGTTGCCCGATGCCTCCAACGCTTGGGCCGAGCAGGCCACGGACCCGGCCGAATTCGAAAAGGCCTGATCCTCGCAACCGGTCCAGCCGAACTTGCAGGTGCCGTCGTCACCGCAAATGCGGCTTTGAATGGCGAAATCGAATCCATTCGCGTGATCCAAAAACCACTCGATGTGCTCTGCCAAAATCTGATCGCCATGGCATGTCTCGACGATCAAAACTCCGACAAAGTTTTTGAAATCGTCTGCAAATCCTATCCATACAAAGACCTGGATCGATCCGAATTTGACTCCTGCCTGAGCTATCTGTCAGGTGAACTGGCTTCGCCAGCAGGTGCCTGGGAGCCGCAACCAGGCGAGCCACCGCGCTGGACTGCTCCACGAATCTGGAAGGCCAAAGGCGAATTTGGAATCAGGAATTCACGCGTCGCACGCTGGTTCCGTATGAATGTCGGCACCATCATTTCTGAAGAGTCGATCAGTGTCGAAAGCCAGGGCACCCGTATCGGCTCTCTCGAAACATCCTACGCAGATCAACTCCAGCCCGGCGATCGTTTTGTGCTCGATGGCAAAGCCCTTGAATATCGCCGGACTGAAGGCTCCACAATTCATGCCAAAAGTGTAAGCGGTGAAGCCCTCTTCCCACGATGGACCAGCGATCGGCCAGGCCTCTCGGAACTCTTGGCCATCCAGCTCGCCCAGTTTCGCGACCAACTCGCCAATCTGATCCTCAACGGAACAAGCCTGGCAACCGATTGGCTAACAAAGACTTATGCCATGCGGCCTGCGGATGCAAATTGCCTTGTCACCCTTTGGAAAGCTCAGTTGTCCGTCTCAGAAGTACCAGAATCCAACGGAGTTCTCGTCGAAGTCTTTCCAGAACAGCATGGTACAGCCTATGCCGTCCACTTCGGTTTGCACCACTCTGCAAGTCAAGCTATGGCCCGAGCCGTCAGTTCACGAATCGGGAAGCTGGTTGGCCGCGATCTTCAATTGACTGTTTCGGATCTCGGTTTCGTGATTCATACCTCTGCCCAACCCATTTCCATGGAAGATGTTGAGTCGCTATTTCAAACCAATGGGCTGGATGCCGATGTGCTTGAAGGCCTGGATCGTGGCGAGCTGATTGCAAGTCGTTTCAAGCACACGGCTTCAACCGGTTTTATGGTTCTCAGGAATACAGAACGTGGTCGGGTTCGGGTCGGTGGCCAGGACTGGGTCAGCCGTCGTCTTTATCCCGTCGTCGCCGAAAGTTGCCCAACTCATCCGTTGGTGCTTGAGGCACGCCGCGAGACCATGGAGCAGTTCCTCGATCTTCCAGCTCTCAAAACATGGCTGAAAACCGCTCCGAAAATCAGAGTTCGATTCTTGAAACGGATTTCACCTTTTGCAGCCGCATGGATCGAGCCATTTGGGGGTGATATGGCCGAACCCATTCAGTTTGAATCTGCAGATGATGCTTTAATGCATCTTCATCAAAGGCTTTTTTCGGTCCCCGAGCGAGTCATTTAATGGACAGTATCTCAGAGAGCTGGAAGCAGGGCCCCGATCGTTGGTTCTTTACCCCAGAAGGGGCCTTGATCAGGCCCGACGACGGAACACTTGTCATCGCCGACCTGCATCTCGGATATGAAGCCACCAGGGCCCGGGCTGGCGACTTTTTACCCGATCGATCCCTAAAAGAAATTCAACACCGGCTTTTAGGACTATTCCAAAAGATTAAAGTGCAAAATCTTGTTCTCGCTGGAGATGTGACGGAATCGCAAGCCGCCTTCACGGGCCGGATCACGATTCTGGATCAATTCCTGAACTGGGTCGGTGATCAAAATGTTGAAACTCTCATCGTAGCAGGCAACCACGACCGGCCTTCAAGCCCGAGTCACACGTTTCAAGATCAGGTCGTTATGGACGCTTGGTTGATCCATCATGGCCACAAAAAGTACAATTTTCGGGAACTCGCTTGCAAGGGCGAGATTATCGGGCACTGGCACCCCGTAATCAAATGGCAAGGCAGAACATTCAGAGCTTTTCTGAGCTCGCCTGAGCGAATCGTCTTACCCGCTTTTTCAGGCGATGCAGCCGGTTTAGATCTGCTTTCCTCAAATATTTTCCAGAAAAGTTCGATCCCATACGAATGCTGGGCCTGCTCAGATTCCTCTGTGATCAACTTCGGAAAAATTCAAGACATCAGATCATTACCAGGCGGCTAATGATAAATTGTTTTGCAAGACAACGCTTTTTTAAGCATGCTCGTCAGGTGTAAATCGACCCCAATTTGACATTAAGAACCTCTTTGGACAAAGAAAATGGGGATTCCCTGGCCGGGCCAGGCACGTCAGGGGCTGTGCCAGCACCAAAAGCCAGAAAACGAATGGATCACCGAATCAGTAAGTGATTCATGGCCTATTTCCTACCAAGTCTAAAGCTCTAAAAGCAATGTCGATATTAGGAAATCGCTTAGGCTCCCTGAACGCTTAAATAAGGATTGCGAAATACAAAAGTTTAACAATTATTAGTTGTGAAATTTATTCATGAAAAGTTCATTATGAAGTTGTAAAAAAGTTTTCTATTTGTTGACTTAGAAGAGTGATTTAGTTAATAATAAAATATCTTCTCGTCTATTCGCGTAACTAGGCTGGACTAAATTCTTAAGTGGCTGGACATCAACAGCTCTTTAGGATGCCTATTTTCGTATCAGGGGAAGGTGACTGTCGATAACTCCATACTTAAAGGAACATCTCACGATGAAAGCCTCAAGTTTCTCAAAAACCAAGCGTGGCTTCACGCTGATCGAACTCTTGGTCGTAATCGCGATCATTGCGGTTCTGATTTCTCTTCTGCTTCCAGCCGTTCAATCGGCCCGTGAAGCTGCCCGTCGTGCCCAGTGCATCAACAACCTAAAGCAAATCGG
>CAMBEP010000073.1 GCA_945865635.1 Candidatus Kuenenia stuttgartensis | reverse complement strand
GGCGGCATTATTGGACCGATTGACACATCATTCTCACATTTTTGAGATGAATGGTGAAAGCTACCGGTTCCGCGAGTCGATGAAAACAAAGAAGGCCCGAAAGGCCGAGTAAAACCGATCGAAAACTGACCAGCCGCTATTGCCCAAAGCGGCCATTTTAACAACCCTGGTGGGTCATTTTTAGATGCTCAGGGTGGGTCAATTTTAGATGCTCATTTCCATATGGCATTCAGCAGAAATTGTGTGGTTCAAGGCCACTCAAAGTATATTGCCCAAAAAAAGGAAAAAGACGCCCTTAGTTAAAAGGAGCGTCATTCGTGCAAGTGTTTCATGATTTTGTGGCTGAACCGAAATTGGGATGGAGTCAGGCTAGATCCATAACCCCTTCGACGTGATCCTCTTCTGTAAGAAGTTGGTACTTCTTCATTTTTTTGTAGAGGGTTGTGCGGTTGATATCGAGCACACGAGCGGTTTCCTGGCGATTCCAGCTCAAAGCCTCGAGGGCTTGCAAGATGAGTTGTTTTTCAGGTTCCGCCAAGGATTCTTTCAGCGGTCGAATTAAAGGTGACTGCAATTTAGTTGAGCCTTGCAAAGATCTGGCTGATGGCTGGTTGCCAGTGGGCATCATGATGAGATGGCTTGGCTGGATTACGCCTTGCTGAGCCAGGATGACGCCTCTATGGATAACGCTCTCCAGTTCGTAAACATTGCCTGGCCAGCCATGATCGGCCAGCATGCGCATGGCATCAGGGCTGATGTCGCTGAGTGGCTTTCCGAGCCGCCTGCTGTAGATGGCCAGGAAGTGTCGTCCGAGCAGTTCGATATCATTGCCCCTGAGGCACAGTGGCGGGAGTTTCAGAACGACGACACTGATTCGGTAATAGAGGTCCTGGCGAAATTTGTCGCGTTGGACCAATGTCGAGATTGCTTCCCGGGTGGTAAAAACGGGACGTGCATTTGATCGACGCACCTGATTTGACCCGACCGGCTGAAATTCACCGGTTTGGAGGAAGCGAAGAATTTTTTGCTGGAGTCCCGAAGACATATGCTGGGGCTCATCAAAAACGATGGTTCCATTTGATGCCGTATCGAGATATCCCGGGCGCTGGAGCAGCTCACCACTTGGGCCAGTGGTCAATAGGCCAAAGATTTCGGTTTCGAGCGCTGTTTCGCTTGGATTTTGACAATTGCATTCGACGTAGGCTCCATTGGCATTTGGTCCACGTTCGTGGATCCATCGGGCCAGGCTGGATTTACCTGTTCCACGATCACCCAGAATGAGGACTGGGGTATCGATTTGGATGATATTTTCTGCAAGCTCAAGAGTTTTCCGAAGAGCTGGATCATGCCCGACGAGCCAACCATTGACAGGATTGATCGAATTTCGGTTGCCTGAGGTAGCCTGATGCATGGAACTATTCGCTAACGATTGAGATTGGTTGGACTGCGAATGGTTTCGAAGCTGGCTGACGATATTTTTGATGGCGAGAGACGACATGGGAGGATCAAGGACAGCAATGGCCCCTTGGCTTAAAGCTTCTTCACGAAATTCGGGAGAAGGGCTGAGCAACTGGAGGACAAAGCCGACCGCTGGAAATTTTCGTCGAATTAATTGAAGAAGTTCCAGAACGTCTGGGTCTTCTGGATTGGTTAAACAGATCACGCCATGGAAGTTTGACCGCTCCAGCATCCGTGCTGCTTCCCGGTCGTTTTCCGCTTGTTCAACACGGCATCCAATCGTTTGAAGGATGGAGACCATGGAGGAAGATATCGCGGGATCAGGCTGAACTACAAGGATACGTAATGGATTCATGGTGCTTATGGCTCGTGGTGAGAGTTCTCGCTTATCATCGCGGTGAGTCAACAGGGAGTTGACTTGGAACAAAACGATATCGCCCACGGTTTCACGTCAGCCCTATCCTATCAGTTGAGTGAAAAAACGCGGGTGTTCGTCAGACTTCTCCTTCTCTCTAGTACACGTTCAGGCTCTTGGATGAGATATTTGGTAGCTTTTTGCGAGACGCTGCTGTGAGACATGAGTGTAAATCTGAGTTGTTGCAAGACTTTGATGCCCCAAAAGTTCTTGGACACTTCTGAGGTCAGCGCCACGATCGAGCAGGTGCGTTGCAAAGCTATGCCGAAAGGTGTGAGGGCTGGCAACTCCAGAGAGCCCGGCTTGGGCCAATCTCTGTTCCAGGCAGCGTCCGACACTACGCGTGGTCAATCGAGAGCCTTGTGCATTGAGGAACAAGGCAGGCTCATGGCTCAACTTCGGGGTTCTGTAAGAGACCCACAAGCAGATCCAGTCCATAGAGGTACGACCGACCGGGCAAATTCGTTCTCGTTTCCCTTTACCGCGCACCAGAAGAGTGGCCTCCTCCAGATTAAGATCCGAGAGATCAAGACCGACCAGCTCACTCACACGCAAGCCCCCGCCATAGAGGGTTTCGAACATGGTCCTGTCGCGTACCGCAATTACGCTGTCAGGCTTGATTCCGTCGAGAAACCCAATGATTTGAGATTCACCCAACGGGTCGGGCAATCGCTTGGGCTGCTTCGGATTCTTCAAAACCTGAGCCGGATTCTGTTCGATGACCCCTTGTCGTCTCAGATATCTGAAGAACGACCTTAAACTTGCCAGCTTTCTGGCAACCGTTCGTGCCGCCAATCCACATCCACCAAGCCATGGGCCATATCGTCGCAAGTCCTTGACATCGATCACTTCAGGGCCAAGTACCAATCTTGTTTCCCCAAGTGATTCCGTCAGAAAGTTCTTGAATGTCGACAAATCCTCGGCATACGACTTGAGTGTCAGTGGTGATGCCTGCCGCTCGTTTTCCATATACTTCAGAAATCTGTGCATGCTTGATGCCCAAATCGCTGGAAAACCCTCAGTGACAGTAGACTCTGACTTTATCATCATTGATCCCATCCATGCATGCATTGAATCATGTAAGCACCGGACTACAGGAACTACGAATTTATCATCGAGTCGTGACACTATCATTCGCAAAGATTTGTCAGAAAAAAAGCAATTTTATCGAGGATTATCATTTCTAACATTGGTCAGCAATAGTTTACGTGAGTTACATTTACGCACCTATCCAAACAATGCCGCCGAGCCAGGAAACTTGCTCAGCCGTGATCCCGGCCTTAGTTTTTCTGTATTTGCCGGAATCCTTTTCAAGACTTTGTGAAACCATTTCCAAATGACAAAAACGATCCATCAAGGCAGTTTTCAACGGTAAAAACAGACGAAATCAAACCGTTGTTGACGCTGAAAGCCAAACTACTGTCGTTTTTTTACCTCGACGGTGTTACAAAAAAAGAGCGACTTCTGGAATGATGCCCAAAATGGAGCAGCTCGATGAGACAGAAACCGGAGACTGGCCACGATTCAACACCAGCCTTTGATTGCCGGACACTTGCGTAGCCATCAGGAGCAGATGGCCAGCTTCTGCGGTGTTTTGAGGTTAGCCTTTAATAATAGGCTTGACGTGAATGGGTGGTCATGATACAGTAGTTTCGCGCCGTGGAGCAGTGGTTAGCTCGCCAGGCTCATAACCTGGAGGTCGTAGGTTCGATCCCTGCCGGCGTAATTCTGAAGGCTTGGCTTTATGCCAGGCCTTTTTTCATAAATAAAGATCCGCGAAACGGCAAAATACAGGGGGGGGTATGCTAACCATTAACGGGCACAAGTATTATCGGCTTGTGGCCTGCTATTGGGATGGAGTTTTTTTTGGGGCAGAATTTAAATTCGGTTCTCATTTGGGTTGGGAATACTTTTATCTTTTGGAGATTATCACGATTACGATTGACTTCGAGAGCGTTTGGTCGTATATTAATCTTGCGTCGTGGAGCAGTGGTTAGCTCGCCAGGCTCATAACCTGGAGGTCATAGGTTCGATCCCTATCGGCGTAATTTTTCCTTAGAATCTGGCTTTGTGCCAGATTTTTTGTTTTTTTAATTCCTATGAAATTTAAAATCCGTTTCACCGCGAAATCGTCTTCGATTGAAAGTCCTGTCGACCTCTGTTTTCATGGCCGGGTACAGAGCCTTGCGGCAAGTGAAATTGGCATTTTGAGAATTACAGGTCGCGACCTTGTTTTTCTGCGGAATCCACTTGACTTACAAGGCTCAACAGGTTAAATTCCTATTGCGTCGTGGAGCAGTGGTTAGCTCGCCAGGCTCATAACCTGGAGGTCATAGGTTCGATCCCTATCGGCGTAATTCGAACTCAGCCCTCGGGCTGAGTTTTTTTATCGCTTGTTTTGATGTTGAATAGCTGTTTTACCTGAATTTGAAGTAACCCCATCATATTTTTCATGCATACCACAAAAAGCCTCATGCCGCATTGCTGCGTATGAGGCTTGAGGCAAATTGGGGTTTCATGGAGTCGTTTTATTTTTTCGAAAGCGCCTCGGGCGGTATTGAAGACTTCTCAGTGGGCAGGCCACCGTCCATGCTATAGGCAGGATCGAGCACGGTTTCGCCCTCAAATCCTAGAAAATCCACCTGACACTTGAGCCATTCGCTCATCTTCTGTTGGCTGGCATATTTGCCAAGCCGATTTTCGAGATCTTTGACAACGTCCGGGAACTGCTTTGCAAGGTTCACTTTTTCGCCTGGATCGTTTGACATGTCAAAGAGTTCTGTATGTTCTGGCAACGTGGCTATTTTAATGAACTTCCACTTGCCAAAGCGGATGGCTCCGCGAAACATTTCGACATTGATCAAAATATCGTCATGCGGCGATGGCTTGCCTTCTGCGATGGTCGAGACGACATTTTTTCCATCGAAGGGAAGTTTCTGGCTGCCCTGACCACCGACCATTGCCAGAACGGTCGGCATGAAATCGACATGGTGCAGCGGCTCGTTAACGATGGAGGGACGCAATCTTGCGGGCCAGTTGACAATCGCCGGCACTCTGACCCCGCCTTCTTTCAAGCCGCCCTTGCCACCGCTAAACGGCAAGTTGGAACAAGGTGGCTTGCGAGTGACTTTCTCGGGGTCGTCCGGGCTTCGTGCTCCGGATGCGAACAGGGACGTGTGTGGTCCGCCATTATCTGATGTGAAGAAGATCAGGGTATTCTCGCGCATTCCCTTTTTCTCAAGGGCTGCCACAATGCGCCCGACTTGCGTGTCCAGGTTCGTCACCATTGCGGCGTAGGTTTGATGATCCTTGTCAGGAAAGATCGCGCTGTAGGCCTCAATTTCTTCTTTAGGCGCACTGTAAGGTGCGTGTGCCGAGAGGGATGCGAAATAGAGAAAAAGCGGCTTTGCGGTGTCGTGCCTGTCAATCAGCCCGACGGCTTCATCGCCGATCTGGTTTGTAAAATAGCCTTTTTCCTTGAGAAACTTACCGTTTCTCTGCCAGTCGATCACGCCGCCACGCTCTTTGGTGAAGTAGTCGACCTCGCCCACGAGATTGCCGTAGAAATGGTCGAATCCACGATTCTGTGGCCAATATTTGGTGTGGGCATGGCCAAGGTGCCACTTGCCGACAATGGCGGTCTGATAACCCACTTCTTTTAGAGCCTGAGGCAAAGTTTTTTCGTCGGTTGGGAGGCCATATTTGTGGCTTGGAAAGATCACAAGTGTTTGCAAGCCTTGTCTCATGGGGTATCGGCCAGTCAGTAGTGCGGCTCGGGCGGATGTGCAAACTGGCAGGCCGTAGTAGGATTCAAGCCTGACTCCTGTACGAGACAAGGCATCGATATTTGGCGTTTTGATCTTGCTTCCCCGATAGCCAAGATCCGCGTTGCCGAGGTCGTCGGCCAGAATGACGACGATATTTGGCTTGTCGGCCGCTGAGACGATCCCGGTTGAGGCGATCAAGCCGACAGCGAGACTTAGGTTGGTAAGAATCCATTTGAGTGGCATGTTTGGCTTTCCAGTGTGAGGTTGATGGGGGCAATTAAATTGGGCATTGAACTATTTTAGAAAATCTGGTTCGTTTACGCCATCATGAGGCATGGATTACAAAAATATATAGGAATTTTCCACGTATTTTTTTTCAAATCCCCAAAAAAAAACGCCCCCAAATAGACTCGGGGGACGAATTGCGGAAAGAATGGAAAAAGCGATGCCGAGCCTATGGATTTGGCATTTAGAGAAAATTTTTCGTATTAGTCGTCGTCGCCGACCAGAAGCATTTCGGCTTCCATGGGGTCATCGGACCAATCGGCATCGGTACGCCCCTCATCGGTGGATGGTTTTTCGACTGCATGGGTCGCCAAGCTTCGGGTGATCCCGCCGGGGCCTAAGACCCTGACTGAGTCTGTACCGAGCAATTGGCGGAGTCTGGAGATCAAGGCTGCGTCGTATTTGACTTTAATAGTTGGGCCGGCTTTGTAAATGACACGATTTGCGCCGCCGAACTGAAGCATCTCGAAATAAATTTCAAGACTTCCGGGATAGCCTTGCAGGGCTTCCTGAACGAGCCGCAAGTGGCGTTCCTCGGTAGTTTTACTATCGAAGCTCAGGACCAGCCCACGAGCCAGAGAGGCTTCGGCCTGCTCGAAAGGCATGACTTTGGTGATGACCAGTTCAGCGGGATCTCGCCGCCTGTCTATCGTCCCTGCGACAAATACCACGGTATCCTCCTGAATCAGAGCTTCGTTCTTGGCGTAGTCTTCCGGCCAAAGCATGGAGTTGATTGAGCCGGTTAAATCCTCGAATCGCAGTTTGGCCATTCTGGTCAATCCGGAACGGCTTTTCTGGACATTCCGCACCTGCACTTCGGTCATCAAGCCGCCTAAAATGACTTCCTGTTTATCAGCGACCGTGCCCAGTTTGTTCACGGAGTGGGTGGCCAGAGCCTGGATTTGGCCAGAACAGCTTGAAAGAGGGTGGCTTGAGAAGTAAAATCCGAGGATTTTCTTTTCTTCTGCAAGCTTAATGTTTTCAGGGAGTTCTGCAATATCAGGCAGGATGAACTGAATGGTTTTGACGGGCGAGTTTGCGGAAGCGGACGCGAAGCTGTCAAACAGGCTCGCCTGGCCACGCTTCTTATCCGCCATGGCACTTTGGCTGGCTTGCATGGCTCTTGGCAGGACTGCCAGCAATTGGGCCCGTTTGGCCCCAAAGCTGTCGAATGCTCCGCCTTTGATCAATGTCTCGACTGTCCCCTGTGTGACCACCGTGGGCGGAATCCGTTCGAGGAAATCGTCGAGACTCAGGTACGAACCACCTTTGGAGCGTGCATCCACAATGGAATCAACGGCCTTCTGGCCAACGCCCTTCATGGCTGCCATCGAGAAATGGATTCGCTTTTTCTCAGAAACCCGAAATCCTGCTTCACTCTGATTCACATCGGGTGGCAGAACCTCGATCCCCATTCGGCGAGCATCGTCGATATGCTCGGTCAATTTGTCGCGGTCCGAGCCATCAATTTCGCTAGAAAGCAAGGCCGCCATGAATTCGGTTGGGTAATGGGCTTTCAAATAGGCCGTATGATAGGCAACCAGGGCATAGGCGGTTGAATGCGATTTATTAAAGCCGTAGCCGCCGAAGAATTCAATCAGGTCAAAGATTTCACGGGCCCTGACGGCGTCCAGCCCTTGCTGCCCTGCCCCATGGATAAAGGCTTCGCGACCGGCGGCGATGACGTCGGTCTTTTTCTTGGAGATGGCTTTGATGGTTGCATAAGCGGTGGAGAGTTCGATCCCGCCCAGGCGATTCAAAATTCGCATCACCTGTTCTTGGTAGACCATCACCCCGTGCGTTTCCTCAAGAATTTCTTTCATCACGGGGTGCGGATAGTCGGGCACTTCACGCTTGTGCTTACGATTGACATAAGCATCAACCATTCCACCATTTAATGGGCCTGGTCGATACAGCGCATTGGTCGCGATGATGTCCGCAAAAACGTCGGGCTTCATTTTGATCAGCAGGTCACGGATTCCTCCGGACTCAAGTTGAAAAACGCCCTTGGTTTCACCTCTCTGCAGGAGGGCATAGGTTTCGGGGTCATCCAGTGGCAAGGCGTTGAGGTCGATTGGTGCATTGGGGAATCGAAGATGGATCAGCCTGACAGCCCGCTCCAGAATTGTCAGATTTCGAAGGCCCAGAAAGTCCATCTTGAGCAGACCGGCTTTTTCGACATCGCCCATGTCCCACTGGGTTGTGATTACTTCCTTGTCTTTATCTTTATTGGGGAGTTTCTGGAGAGGGACGAGATCCTGCAAGGGTCGGTCGGCGATCACGACACCGGCCGCATGTGTCCCGGCACTTCGGGCCAGCCCTTCGAGCTGCATGGCCATCTGGATCATCTTTTCGATGTCTTGATCCGTGGCACAAATCCTGCGCAGTTCGGGTTCGGCCTTGAGCGCTTCTGCAATGGTGATGTTAAGGGTTTTCGGGACCAGATTTGTGATCTGAATCACTCGGGCCAGAGGGATATTGAGCGCCCGGCCTACGTCCTTGATTGCTCCCTTGGCAGCCATAGTACCGAAGGTACCGATCTGGGCCACGTTGGCTTCACCATACTTGCGTCGGACATACTCGATGACTTCATAACGGCGTTCCTGGCAGAGGTCGATATCAATATCGGGAGCCTCGGCCCGATTTGGGTCGAGAAACCGCTCGAACAGGAGGTCGTATTTCAGGGGGCAGACGTGCGAAAGTTCGAGCAGATAACTGACAATGGCACCACAGGCAGAGCCCCGGGCCGAGCTTGGAATTCCAGCCTCCCGGCCGAACCTGACAAAGTCCCAGACGATCAGAAAGTAGCTTGCAAAACCCATCCTGTTGATGATTCCAAGCTCATGATCAAGTCGTTCCTGAGCGCCTTCAGGTGGGTTGGCGCCATATCGGTGGATGAAGCCGGCCTCGCACAATTCGCGCAGGTAGTCTTCCGGAGTTTTTGTACCAGGTGGCTGAAAGGATGGGAACTGGCGAGTTCCGATCCCTGCGGACTTGTAGAATTCCTCGACGGATTCAGCAATTGCGGCCGTCTGTTTGATCGCTTCGTGATGTGCGGGCATGACCGCATACATTTCTTCAGGCGAACGGACGTAAAAATCTTCGGTGTCGAACTTCATCCGTTTCGGATCATCGAAGGTCTTGCCCATATTGACACAGAGCAGGATGTCGTGGGCCTTTGCGTCTTCTTTGGTCAGATAATGGGCATCGCTGGTGGCGACGAGAGGCAGGCCCATGCGCCTGGCCACATCGATGACGGCTTCGTTGGTCTCGCGCTGGATGGGAACGCCATTATCCTGAATTTCAACGAAGAAATTCTCTTTTCCAAAGATTTTGGTATACCAGGCGCAGAGGGCTTCGGCATCAGACTTTTTATTGTTCAGGACGAGGTCTGCGAGCTCGCTTGAGCAACACCCAGAGAGGCAGATCAGGCCCTCGGAATGCTGTTCGAGAATTTCCTTGTCGATGCGTGGGCGATAATAATAGCCTTCGAGGAAGGACTTGCTGGAGAGCCGGATCAGGTTTCGCAGGCCTGTTCCATTCTTTGCCAGAAGAGTCAGGTGAAAGGCATATTCCTTGCCATTGCAACCACCCAGAACGCGTTCCGAACGCCGCCCGGGTGCGATGTAAGCCTCCAGCCCGACAATCGGCTTGATCCCGACAGCCTTGGCTTCCTTGAGAAGCTCCATGGCTCCGTAGAGATTGCCGTGATCCGTCACAGCCACGGCCGGCATACCAAATTCCTTGCACTTGGTGACCAATTCCGGAATCCGGTTGGCTCCATCCAGCAAGCTATAATGAGTGTGGCAGTGCAGATGCACAAATGGCTTGTCAGCCATGAAAATCCTCGTCACGCAGGGAGTTCGCCGCAGCGTCCTCCAACCGACGCTCCTCTTGAGCGGCATGGCTGTTCCTTAACCATGCCCGACTCATATATCTTGAGGGTGCCCGAGGGTGAAGTCCAGACATCCCTACCCAACAAAATCGAAGATCCTCCGGAACCTCTTCCCTACTCAAAGATTTGATCATCTTAAAAGATTTTCGGGACGGTTCCGGAACCACTCAGCCAGCGACTTTGGATCGCTCCTTGCGCCGCGACTTGACAGGTTTTTTTGTCAGATTTTTCGAACTGCTGCGAGCCTTTTCTTTTTCCTTTTCCTTCTGCTTCTCTGCAGAAAGCTTGCCTGAATCGGTTTTGGTCAAATCCAAAAGCTCCTCGCCAAGCTTCTGGTCAAGCTCACAAACCTGCCTGACGAGGCTTGAAAACGCTTCCGCCCCAATGATCACGGCTCTGGGCTTGGAATGGATTGTCAATACGAGTCTTGTACTTGAGTCGTTCAGCTCTTCCAGTATTCTTGGCAATTCCCGATGCAATTCACGCGAACCCAAATAGCGCACAGAGGTCTGTGTCATGGTCAATTCCGAATCAGAGATATGTAGGGGATTTTTAACGGAGTGAGAACTCCGTTGGTGTGTGATAAGTGTTAAATTATCCTGATTCGGGTCATTCGTCAATCAGGTTTCTGGCTCAGAACTGCAATATTGCAGGTATTTTTCGATCCAGATCCCTGAGAAGTCGAGGCGATGAGGCACAAGCCGGAGCCTGAATGATCAGGAACCAGAGGGTTCCACAAATGGGCCCGGCATGACGGGGACAAATTTTAATTCTGCAGGAAAATCTTCAGGATTTATGTTGGACCAATCCTTGGACTGTTTCAAGACTTTTACAAAATCGGCACGTGCGTCTTCTTCGTCGGTTGGCGATCCGTGCTCTTTGGCTTGCATCCAACGCTTCTGTTTCTGCACGAGCGGCTCAGTGCGCGACATCCATTCGTCGCGGGCCGATTGTTCGCGCTGAGTGGCCAATATCTGCCACCCCCATGCCAATTCGTCTTTTTCTGCGAGGGTATTGAGCGATTCTGCGAGTTGCCTCCAATGGCCGGCAATTTTGGGCAAATCGCCGTCTTTGATCGCATCGGCAGCACGGTTTCGCGATTTGACATACAAGGTTTCAGAAGGGCCTTCCGGGCGAGCCAGGGCTGCGATCGTCGATTTATCAAGAATTTCCGCCCGCCGTTGAGCCTGAACGGCATAAAACTTGAGCTTCCACTGGCGCGTATCGTCCTTGAAGGAGTGGTCCGGGAATTTGGCTTCCATTGGCTTGATGTAGCGGCTCAGAGCCTGATTCCAATCGGCGTAATCCGAGCTTGCCATGAGCTTTGCAGCCTGGTCGTGGTAATAGGCGGCACCCGGGGGCCAGACATAATAACCGATGAGGGCAATGAGCAACCCAAGAAATCCGAATAAGGCGGCGATCTCTCCGATCTTGGTCCAATCCTTCGGCTTTCGCGGCTTGCCCTTGGCGACCTTTTTGACCAGATCGTGCGCTCCGAGGCGAATCGGGTTCAAGCCGGGTTTGACAACATATTTGATTGACTTGCCTGCGGCGTCCAATTCCAGTAATTCGCGCAATCGGGTGGCCACGGCCAAGGCATCCCAAGGTCGATCGCCGGGCACTTTCTGAAGCATGCTATGAGCCAGGTCATCGAGTATCACGGGAATTTCAGGATTTTTCTGGCTCAGCCTCGGGGCAGGCGTATGCAAATGGGCGGCAAGTATGGCGGTCTGAGTTTTTACGTCGAATGGGAGACTTTTACAGATCATCTGATGCAGGATCACGCCAAGAGCGTAGAGGTCGGTTTTGTGACTGATGGCAGGCGTGCCTGAAATTTGCTCAGGTGCCATGTAGGCGGCTGTGCCAAGTGTCCGACCTGTTGCCGTAAGGGCTGTTCCGACAAGATCTTTAGCAATCCCAAAATCGGAAAGTTTAATTTTACCTTCCAAGGTCAGCAATAAATTCGAAGGTTTTAAATCCCGGTGGACCACTTCCCTCTGGTGGGCATAGTGGAGGGCATCGCAGATCTCGATCGAAAACTGGCAGGCTTTACGCCAGTCGATGGGGGCTTCTTTATTGAGAAATTCGTCGAGCGTTCCCCCCTCGACCAACTCCATGGCGACATAAAGCGTGCCCAGATTTCGGCCAAAGGCTTGGAATCGAACAATATTTGGATGCTTGAACTGCTGAAGCAGATTGGCCTCGCGATGAAACCGCTCTGTTCCCTGACCTTTTCCGATCATTTCTTTGGGCAGAATTTTAATGGCCACTTTTTTAGCGGTCTGGTCGTGGACGGCCAGATAAACCACTCCCATGGCGCCTGAACCGATGCACTTTTCGATTCGGAAGGAACCCAGCAGTTTGCCAATATAGGGGTCCGATTCCGCCATCGGGGTGCTCCGTCAGTTTCTGATTTTGGAGTGAAGGATCAATCCGGGGGTCAGGTGCCACGCGTGCTTGAAAACGATTTTCTGGGCGGCGCGACACCTTCCCGTTTCTTTTGTTTTAATCTATCACACCGGTATGTGGCATGAAATACCCATGGCAGCGGGAAGATAGCAACGCTCGGCGTAGTCCATCACCATACGGTCGGCGTTGAATCGCCAGCCCAGGCTTCGGAGTGCGGCCTTCTGGCGAGCAATCCACTGGCGGGGCAAACCATCGGCATCTCGGTCGTAGTAAAGCGGGATGATTTCCAATATCAGGGTACGGATGAGATCTTCATGGTCTCGCCGATCTTGGATCTGGACATCCACATGGGTCTGCCCATGCCCGATCGCAAACCCGTTGATACCGTTGTAAGCCTCAGCCCACCAGCCATCAAGAACGGAGAAATTCAGAACTCCGTTGAGCAGGGCCTTCTCGCCTGATGTGCCGCTGGCCTCCTGCGGACGTCGTGGGTTATTGAGCCAAACGTCCACCCCCTGCACAAGGTGCCGAGCCACATTCATGTCGTAATCTTCGAGAAAGACGACCCAGTCTTCGAAATCGGTCTGTCGCGTTTTCTTGACGATCGACTGGATCAATTCCTTGCCAAACTTATCCTCAGGGTGAGCCTTGCCTGCAAAAACGAGCTGAATCCGCTTGCCGGTGGAAGCCACCATTTCAATCAGCCGATCCGCTTCGGCAAGAATCAGCCCTGCCCGCTTATAGGTCGCAAAGCGTCGTGCAAAACCAAGAGTCAGAACGTCCAGATCCAGACGCTTGCCAAGCTTCTCAAGAACGGTATCCGACTCATCACGCGCCTTGGCCTGTGAGACCAATCGCTTGCGAGCATAGGAAATCATGCCAGCTTTGAGGATTTGGTGAGTTTCCCAAAATTCGTTGTCGCTGATGGTGTCGATCGAGGTCCAGACCTCGGGATGACGAATTCTTTCACGCCAGTCGCCGGGCAAGTGCAAGTCATACATTCTCTGCATTTGCGGAGCGATCCAGGATCCTGCATGAACCCCGTTGGTGATGTGGCCAATCGGGACCTCTTCAAGCCGTTTGTTTTGATAGAGCGGATGCCACATCTGGCGAGAGACTTCACCGTGAATGGCGCTGACACCATTGGCCCGCCTGGAAAGCTTCAGGGCCAGCACCGTCATGCAGAAAGGCTCGCCCTGGTCATGCGGATGCACCCGGCCAAGCCCGAGAAAATCATCGTAGGACAAGCCAAGGTGCTCGCGGATGATTCCGAGATTTTCTTCGACAAGTTCGGCCCAGAACCGGTCGTGGCCGGCAGCAACGGGTGTATGGGTGGTGAAAACGGTTCGAGCGGAGACCTCTCGGGCGGCGTCCCAGAAGGATTGCCCCTGATGGTCCATTTCGCCATGAATTTCTTCGAGCAGTGCGAATGCGCTATGGCCCTCATTAAGGTGGATGACCGAGGGTCGAATGCCAAGGGCCCGCAAGGCCATGACGCCGCCGACACCAAGGAGCAATTCCTGACGGATGCGTACGCGGGCATCGCCCCCGTAGAGCCTTGCGGTGAGACTTTGATCCCATTCGCTATTTTCGGGAACACGGGAATCGAGCAGGAACAATTTGGTGCGTCCGACATCGACGGTCCAAAGCCGTGCATGGAGGGTTCCATTGCGAGATGGGATGGCGATCTGAATCGGCTTCCCATTAGGATCCAAAGCGGGCTGGATTGGCAGAAGGTCTGTGTTGTTGTGCGGATAGCTCTCTTTTTGCCATCCGTCCATGTCCAGCGCCTGGCGAAAATACCCTTCGCTGTAGAGCAAGCCGATGGCGACCAGCGGAATGCCAAGATCGCTGGCGCTTTTGAGATGGTCGCCAGCCAGTACACCCAGGCCGCCGGAATAGATGGGCAGACTTTCGTGCAAACCGAATTCGGCGGAGAAATAAGCAACGGGGCTTGATCTTAAGCTGGCGGCATAGATGGCCCCCCAGCTTTTTCGATTGGCGAGATAATCCTTGAGCCGGCGGAAGGCATAGTCGACGCGCGAGTCGAGAGCCATTTCTTCAGCTTTGAGTTGAAGCTCCTGGGGCTTGATCTGTTGCAGGAACTCAATCGGATTGTGCCTTGTGGTTGACCAAAGGCCCGGGTCGAGCGACCTGAAAAGGTCGATCACTTCCGGCTGCCATGTCCACCAGAGATTTCTGGCAAGTTCACGAAGTCGTTCCACCAACTGTGTCTGAGGCTCTTCCATTGCATGATTCCCCGCGCAGAGTTCGAAGTGCTGGGCTTCCGTCTGACGGATCAGGGCGGAAGTTCTGTAAACCGGAGTTGAGAGGCATCAACCCGAAACCAACGATGTCGGGAGGTCGTCGTTTCCCTGACTCAAAGCCAATCTTCTTAAAAATTGGTCAGAGCGGTGCGTCATCCAATCGATTATGCCGAAAAACCGGTGTTTTGTCGAGCGACAGGAATGCATGAAGCGGGTGTAATCTGAAAGAAAAACGAAGAACTCGGTCACGTTTGTCTTGACGTGCCGTAATAATTCCGTAGATTAGCCAGTTGGAATCGTGTATAAAGTCGGATCTACTGCGATTCTTGTTGGGCTTCTGGTCATCGTTTGCAAAAGAATGATGCGGCTCATGGTGTTGGACAACTGATCCATATTTTGATGAAGGTTGGTATGAATCACAGAAGCGAGGAGTCGCCCATCGATCGTCAAATGGACCGCGGCGGCGGTGGTGAAAAGCAACTGAGGGTGAACGAACAAATTCGGATTTCACCTGTGCGGGTCATCAATCAAGAAGGTGCCATGCTCGGCGCCATGCCGGTGAATCGTGCCATGGAACTGGCTCGAGAAGCAGGACTGGATTTAGTGGAGGTTGCCTCCAGCGAACGCCCTCCCGTCTGTAAGATCATGGATTACGGCAAGTTCAAGTACGACCAGAAGAAGAAGGTTGCGAAGCAAAAACAGCATCAGACGCAACTGAAAGAAATTCGTGTTCGTCCAAAAACTGGAGATCACGATATTGGGGTTCGTATTTCTCGTGCCAAGGAATTCCTTGAAGGCAAAGACAAAGTCTTGGTCAATGTTCTCTTCAAGGGCCGTGAACTGGCTCACATTGAAGAAGGGCGAAAGGTCATGGATGAAGTGATTGCCGCCTTGGCCCCGTTCGGCAAACTTGAAAAAACGCCTTCCATGGAAGGCAAAAAGATGACCGCTATTCTCGCACCCAAGTAACATGTAAATTACCACTCTCCAGCCGGCCCAAGCGTAATGGATTTTTCGCAGACCGGTATGGAGATTTTCTCGATTCTCGAACGATTCTCTGATCTATTGCTCAAAATGAACGGAGTCATGATCATGCCCCGCAGAAAATCTTTCCTGACAGCCATCCTGATCTCAGGCCTTGCTCAAATCAGCGCAACAGCTCAGGATGTCATCATTCAGCAGCAGCCGACATTCATCGAACGGGTCTTCGCACCCGTCGTCGAAACGGTTCAGACCATTACAACACCTGTGACAAATCAGATCTACATCTCATCGCCCGGAACCTCGATTGTCACATCGCCAAGTCGCGTGGTGACCACGACCCAGGTGATCCAGACACAATCACGTGTGATTGACCCAGTCTTTGATTCACTGTCCCGTCAGCTCAGAGACATTCTCCCGGACCGTCGGCGTGAAGCCGCATTTGCAATGGGACAGCTCCGCAACCCTCGTGCTGTTCCACTTCTGCTTGAGCGTCTCCGTGTGGACCTCAACAAGAATGTACGCAAGGCCAGCGTGGTCGCCCTGTCACAAATTCCTGATCCATCCATCCCCGGATATCTCGAACGAGTCGCAATTTACGACCCAAACGCTGAGGTACGCCAACTTGCATCAAATTTGATGAAGAAGCTCTCCGAAGCCGTGATTGTCGAAACACCGATCGAAGTGCCTGTCTCCATGAACCCTGTTAATACCGCAATTGGCTCGACCATCATTCAAGTTCCTGGCACGGAAACTGTCACCAATGGACCTTCTGTTTTAAACAGCCAGGTTCAAGTGCGCGGCGGCATCCCACCCACAACCGCTCAGGCGCCTGGCACGTTTCGACCCAGGACGACCCCTGCAGGTCCGACAGAAATCATCTCAGAACCCATTGAATCGCCGGCCGTCAACCCGCTTGCACCCAATGAATCCAGGCCGGGTAGCGAACCTGGCCTGAAGCAAAAGAGCCCGACCAAGCCTTCCACAGGCACCGTAAAGCAGAACCCAAATTTATCGCCACCCAAAGCCGCAGAGCCTCCGCCTCTGGAAGCTTTGCCTGACGAAGTTCCCAAAAACACCCGACTGGAAACCACTCCAGCCCTGACCAAACCAAGATCCGCCTGAAGTCCAAATCAGTGCCCAAAAACCATTCAAACTCTCTGGCATCAGAAGGCTTTGGCCTGACAACCAGCGTTTTTGTCGTTTTTGCCAGTATGGTCGGTGTAGGAATTCTGACCACCTCAGGCTTCACAGTGGCCACTGTCGGGTCCCATCAATGGGCTTGGCTGCTTTGGGTCATTGGCGGGGTCCTGGCGATTTGCGGAGCCTTGAGCCAAGCCGAATTGATTGCCAGAAACCCTTCTTCTGGTGGCGATTACGTCATTCTTTCCAACGCCTTTGGGCCGCTTCCGGGGTTCGTTTCCGGCTGGGTTTCAGTCATTCTCGGGTTCGCAGGACCGATCGCTGCCTCAGCAAAGGCCTCGGCATCGTATTTTTTGTCTTCGTTTCAGGATTCGTCAGAATCTCCTTCAAGTCTTTCGGTATCCCTCATTGCAACAGGACTTGTCATCAGTCTTTCCTGGATGCACTCTCACAGCCATCACCGGAGCGGTCTGACTCAAAACTCAGCCACGATCATCAAAATTGGGATGTTGCTTGCCTTGATGCTAGCGGGGCTTGCCGTCGGTCTCAGCCAGTCAAGA
Organism: Candidatus Kuenenia stuttgartensis; assembly: GCA_945865635.1. Classification (GTDB taxonomy): domain Bacteria; phylum Planctomycetota; class Planctomycetia; order Isosphaerales; family Isosphaeraceae; genus QWQI01. The sequence continues at coordinate 6,881 of CAMBEP010000073.1, read as the reverse complement.
ATCCCAAGGGACTGGCCTGCAAAAATTGATCAGGAACTTACCTTTCAATCCCTGACCTCGCTGATTTATATCAGTTATGCATACACAGGCTGGAATTCCATTGGATTTATTGCAGGTGAAGTGCGTCATCCGCAGCGCAATTTACCAATATCGATTCTGATCGGCACCGTACTGGTGACGATTCTTTATCTCGGCCTGAATCTGGTTTACGGGCTTGCGTTGTCAGCCCCTGAGTTACAGCAAATTTCGGCATCCAAAGGGTTTGACTCACTGGCGCCGATCGCCGAACTCTCTTCCCGCCGCCTTTTCGGAGAGACGATTTCAGGCTTTCTGGGTGTGACCATTTCGCTGATGCTGATCGCAAGCATCAGCGCGTATATCCTTACAGGACCAAGAATTATCTATGCCATGGCCAATGCCGGCCAGTTTCCATCATGGGCTGGCCGATTGACACAGAATGAGATTCCAGTCAAAGCCATCACCATTCAGGCCATGCTGTCGCTGGTTTTCATCTGGTCATCAAGTCTTGAGTCGATCATTGTGGTTTCAAGCATTGGTCTTGCGCTGTTTTCGATGCTGACGATCTCGTCCATTTTCATGTATCGCCGACGCTCCTCAGGCCCTGCCCCCGGGTTTCTCTGTCCGTTATTTCCTGTGCCCCCCTTGGTGTACCTTTTTGGGACAGGTTTGCTCATCAGTGTGACGATTTGGAACAAACCCTATAATGGCCTCGTATCACTTGCCACAATTGCTATTGGAATAACGGTTTACTTCTTATTCCACAGAACCTGGACCAATCGTAATGGCTGACTGGTCTGGCCCAATGACCAGCAAAACCGCTATAGTGAAATATCGAACCTGATTTCTGCCCGCTCCGAAAAGACAACGGATCACACGTGACCAACGCCACATCGCCCATGACTCCGGAAACCGATCTACCTCCAGTCGAGCCGCCATCTGCCGGTTTTATCGTTCAGCTTTTCGTGATTCCTGCGATTGTGGTGAGCGTTGTGATTGCTGTTTGGCTCTTATTCGGAAAGCTTGCCGGTGGCGAGCGCGACGTGAATGAATATGTACGGATCATTCGTTCAGAGAATGCCAATCGCCGATTCCGAGCGGCTTATGAGCTTGCGAGTCTGATCACCAATGAAAAGCAATTGGCAAGAGACCCAAAACTTTTGGGCGACCTTACGGAACTGCTTGATGCGGAACTCGCTCAGAAGACTGGCGACAATACGGAAGCCAAGCAGTATTTGGCTCTGACGCTGGGTGTTTTTCAAATTTCTGAAGGCGTTTCCACGAGTGGAAAGCCAACTGATGCATTGATCACTTTGGCCCGGGGACTGGAATCTAGCCAACCGACATCTGTCAGGATTTCTTCGGCTGAAAGTTTGGCTCGCCAGGCGGCCCGTCAGGATGGCAAAATCATGGCAGAGAATGTGGTAGGCCCACTTGCAGAAGCCTCGGAAGCCGAAGAAGGCGATGTCCGATTGAGAGCCGTTTACGCGCTTGGTTTTTGTGGTGGAGATCAAAAACAAATTGCGCTTCGCAAACGCTTGGGCGATACGAACCACGATGTTGCCTTTAACGCTGCCTTCGCTTTGATTCGCCAAGACGACCTCGCTACCGCCGACATACTGCGAACTCTACTCAACCAGGCCACACTTGAGCAGATGATCAGCCTCGAAAATACGAAAGAAAAACAGAACAGGATCGAAGCATTTCAATTTCAGGCACTCAAGTCGCTGACCTCAGCAAACGAAAAAGGCCAGTTCAGCCTGACACGACTCGCGAAGCCAGATCTCGAGAATCTGATCCAAAGCAAATTTGTGAGTGTCAGTGTCGAGTCCAAGGCAATTCTTGAGGCATTGAATCAAAACACGAAAAAATAAAGAATTCCAAGAGGCCAGAAAAACTTTTTGGCCTTCTGTCGACCTTTTTGTTACAACCCATGAAACCCCTATTTTAGTCAGATACAGCCTGACCGCACTTGGCAAACACAACGCAAAGCTTTAACCTAAAAGCACTTAGAGAACTATGATGTCAAGTGAATGATGTCATGAACGGCCATGATTCAGGGTTGGTCTTTAAAACTTGAGCTTTTTTAGAAGAATTTTTGAACGAGAACGTATCTCTTGATCGGTTTTGATCAATAGAGTGATTTTGGCGCGATATACTTGGCATGGACACGAAAATGGGCTGAAGTTTCGTTGATACTGATCGAGTGGTTTCGAGGCATTTTCACTGGGGAGCCTCGGCTGGATTCGGTTTGACGAAGAACTCGGCCATGGATTTCGTCGCTAAGGTGAATTTTATGACAGGCCGCAATAGAATTCGACTCTATGCCGCAGGGCTTGCTGGCGTAATATCGCTGAGTGGGCCATCGGCTTGGGCGACCTACGGAGGGGCCGTCCAGTTGGCGTGCAGCAGATCGCCGGTGATGGCTCGAGCCACTTCAACCGTCGCTCTCACGCCCCAATGTGAAACCGTCATTCAAACGGTCTATCAGACCGTTATGGTGCCTGAAAACGTGACGGTCATGCAAACTCAGTATAAAACTGCGATGAAGCAGGAATCTTATACGGTGCTAAAGCCCGTGCAGGAAACCAGTTTTGTAACACGGCGACACACCGTGCAAAAGCCAGTTTACGAAACGGCGAACATTCAGCGCCGCTATACGGTGATGAAACCGGTGGTACAAACGCAGAAAATGGAAAAACGCTATACGGTCATGAAGCCCGTAGTGCGCACATCCACCACTCAGCGGGAGTACACCGTCATGAAACCTGTGGTGCAGACGCAAAAGATGGAACGTCGATACACAGTCATGAAGCCCGTGGTGCGCACATCGACCACGGAGAAGCGTTATACGGTCATGAAACCTGTTGTGCAGACGCAAAAGATGGAGAAACGCTACACGGTGATGAAGCCGGTTGCGAAAACCTCTATGGAAGAGCGCCGATACACCGTCATGAAACCGGTTGTCCAGACATCCATGGTCAACGAAAGCACGAATGTTCTCAAGCCAGTTCAAACCGTGCGTAACGTCACAGAAACGCAATCTTCGTTTGAAAATCAGCAGGTGATTGTGCCTGGCCCAATCGTTCAGCAAACCATGGTCAATGGCTGCACTGGATGCGCCCAGACGGTGGCGGTTCAGTCCGCGCCTCGGGTCTTGAATCAGACGGTCATGGTGCAGCGTCCGGTGGTTCGGAGCATCGTGGAAACCAGTTACGTTCAGGAAACCATCACCAAACAGGTTCCGGTTCAGACCTGTTCCTATGTGAATGAAGAACGTGTGGAACAAGTGCCTGTGACAAGAACGGAAATGGTTGCTGAGGAGAGAGTTGAGCCCTACGAAGTGCGCACTTGCAGCTATGTGGCTGAAGAACGCATTGAGCAGATTCCCGTCCAGACCACGGAATATGTCGCCGAAGAACGCGTCGAGCCTTACGAAGTTAGAACTTGCAACTATGTGGAGGAAAAGCGGATCGAACAGATTCCGGTTCAGACCACAGAATACGTTGCCGAAGAACACGTAGAGCCTTACGAAGTGCGTACCTGTTCCTATGTTAGCGAAGAACGGGTGGAAACGACTCCTGTCACCACCATGAAAATGGTGGAAGAAATTCAGGAAGAAAAAGTCCCGGTCACCACGACCCGCTATGTTTCGGAAACTGCCATTCGGCAAGTTCCAGTCACAGTGGCGGAACAGGTGCCTGTCAACGTAACCAGAACAACTGCCAAAGTGATTGCCACTCAGCAGGCTGTTCAGAGCTGCACGCAAGTGCCAGTGATTGTTCCAAGTTATTGATTAACAGCAGGATTCACGACCGCCTGAATCGAAAACGGCAGTCGCAATGAACCCCAGTGGAGGCCCGTTCCCCGCAATGGACGAAAAATGCGGGGGGCGGGTCTCTCGTTTTTCCGTGTGATCCAATACACTTACGTGAACAAATTCAAGGCTTCACTCCTGAACCTTTCAACTGCGACTCGTAGTAGTTAGCCAGCCCGTAATCTTGTTTTTTCGTATAAAACTCGACTAAGGCCTGGCACATGGACCGATGCGAAGGCTTTTGTTTCAAGACCAGTTCAGCCCACTCCAGCCCCTCTTTTTCATGCCCGTGATTGATCAGCCATTGAGCGGCTTCAACCCGCAATTCCAAGTCATCAGGCTTCTGAACAATGGCCTTGCGAAGGTCCTGGATTTTATCTTGGTCGAGCTTGAGTTTGTTCGCCTTGTCAGCAACAGTTCTAGCCAGCCCAGAATCACCTGATAACTTAAGTGCTTGAGAGTATTTATAAAGAATTTCAGAATCGAAGGGAGATAATTCCGAGGCCTTTTGAAGATGCTTACAGGCCGATTCAGGCAAGCCTTTCTGGATCTCGATCTGTGCCAGTTCCCCCAAGGCGGTGATGTTCGTAGCATCCTTCTCAAGAACGGACGTAAACCATTGCTCTGCAGATTCCGTATCGCCCTTGAGCAAAGCAATTTGACCAAGCCCGACCATGGCTTGCACGTTGTCTGGATCATTCTTGTGGTATTCCGCGAATTCGGCATTCGCCTCATCAGTCCGATTGGCCTTCATCAAAAGTTGGGCCATCGAGAGTCGGGCTTTGAAGTTCGTAGGGTTGCGTTTCAAAGCATTTTGGTAATTGAGAATGATGACGTCGGGTTCGGAGTCGATCCGCTCGTCGATTTCGTTCCTCCAAAGGTAAGGCCTGTCATCAAGCGGATCCGCTTGCATCCAGGCTTCGATCGCCTTGGAGGCTTCGGCCAACCGCAATCTGCCAAGAAAAATACGCGACAACCCTTCAGCAATTCCAGCTTTGGGGCTTTCGCCTTTGGAATAGGCCTGTATCAAAATCGGTTCCGCCTCCTGAAACTTGCCCGCCCTTGCCAAGAGGATCGCCCGGAGGACTTCTATGGGTGGATTGGCGTAGCCAAGCTCTAACGCTTTACGCATGCCACTCATGGCTTCATCCGGACGGTCGCGGGCAATCTCCAGCTCGGCCTTCAGGTAATAGGCTGAAGCGGATTTGGGGTCACTGGCAAGCATTTTATCCAAATAACTTTGAGCCAGATCATACTTTCGTTCTGCAACGGCTTGCTCAAAGGCCAAATGCTCCGTACTAACTCTCTGCATCAATCTATGGATCAATAGCAAAGCGAAAATGATCGCTCCCGAGATGATCATAATGGACCACAAACGACTTTTTGGGTAATGAATTGCCATATAAGCGGGTGTGGTCTGCGAGAGGCTGAATCGGAAGGATGATGACACTTGCTAAATGATATAAAAGTCAACCGTGTTCAAGGAACACGGTTGACTTCAAATTAATAGCAGCAGATTTATCGATCGGATCAGGCGACAGTCACCACACGGTGATCAATGGATTGACGTCGGCCACGAGGCGACTTGAACTCAAACAGTCCGATACCCAAGCTGCCGGCCAAAGCGATGTGTTGCGGCTGACGGATATCAAAGCCTTCTGTTCCGAGCGGATCGAGACCGGTTTTGCCGGTTGAAGCCACTGGAGGAAGACCTTGAAGCTTTCGTTTGGCGTCAATGATCTGCCATTCCACATGGTCCATGGCCACGGGGTCTGTCGCAAAGAAAAGGGCGTTGTAATCCCAGGCAAAATCAGGGTTGTTACCAAATGGGCCCTTCTGGAAGACACCACGGGAACCATCCATGATATGCAGGACAAACTTTTTCCTGAGGATCGGGTGATTGATCACTTCTGGAATGAACTGATTACAGACATTGGTCGAAGGCGTGCTGTGGGAGCGCGCCACATTGTTGACTGAACCATGGCTCATGTTTTTCAGGGCGCCGGTCACGCCGGCCGAACCGTGATCCTTGAGGCATGGCAAGGCGACAATCTTGTTGACAACTTTGGTCACAAAAAGACCAAGGTGAGAGCGATAGTTGCGGTCATCCTTGGGATCGTCGCCACTATTGACGAGATTCATGTGGACGAATTCATCAGGATCGTAGCCAGAAATAGGGCTCTTTTTATGGGATTCGGTCATGAGGTCGGTTTGCGAACCGCCTTCTGCGGTCAGGCCACCCCAACGAATATCCGGCGGCAGGATATTTTGATATCCAGCACCCATGAATTCACCCTTGTATCGGTCATAAACGAACATATCTTTGGTCTTGACACCAGCAGCCTTGAGGCCTTCGATGACTTCCAGAACAAGTTCAGGAGATGATGGGGCTTGCGGGTGACCATTTGGCACCACCTTGATCCCAACCACATCGCCCGGCTCAAAAAAGCTTCTCCAGGCCTGCACATCGTCGTCGGCCTGAGTCAGTTCCTTCATGCCGCGGGCCAGAGTCTGCTTGAAGGCATCACGGTTTTTTTTGCCGTTATTGCTCATGGCAGCATTTTTGGCTTCGATCACCCGACCAGGGAATGGGCCAGGTGCACCGAGCTTGGATTTGTCAAAGAGTGGATCCGAAACGAGTTTTGATTCGCTGGCGGAAACATACGTCACACCACCGATCACCGGAACCGAAGACATACCTGCCAGCAAAGCCCGCCTGGAGATTGTTCCGCATGGATAGAATAGTGACACAGCTCAACGCTCCTCAAAGTAGATCATTTCCGAACGAGTGAATCGACCTTTTCTATTCTTTAGTCGATCAAAACCCCGATAGGAGTTGAATTTCCTATCGGATTTATTGATCAATACAGAATACTACAGCGGCACCTGTGTTGGAAGTCAGTCGGTCAGGTCGAAATCGAACTTGTTCGAACCGGCCTTGACTTCGGCTTTCAGGCCCGAGGTTGCTGGCTGTGAATACTTCTTGGGCACAGCGTTCTTGGCCTTGGCATAAGCCTTGGAGACCATGTCCTGAGGTAGAGCCACG
>CAMBEP010000072.1 GCA_945865635.1 Candidatus Kuenenia stuttgartensis | reverse complement strand
CCGGTCAAGTGAAACTCTCAAGGTATCCCAAGAAAAAACGAGGCCCGAAGAAGCCACGGCCAGCAAGAAAAAGCGGCAAACAAAACCATCATGTTGCAACCTCGCGTGTGCTTGCAAAAAGGCGAGAAAAAAGACCTTGAAAGGGGTGTGTGGATGCATCACACCCGACAGACCTTGGCTTTTATCGCCAGGCGCTGGAAATGGAACCTATTCTTAAGAAATCGCTTGGCAAATAATCTAACGATACGATGATTTAGCCTGAGGTTGCAATATTGCAACCCCAGGACCTTTAAGTATCAGCGAATTGATCCCTCGGGCAAGTCAAGGATTTGTGACGATGCCAGGCCGTTCCCGAACGTGTTGAAATCCATAAATTTCCAGACGACTTTCTTGTCGCGTGTCACCTCAAACAATTGTGGCTGACCAGGCCCTGCATGGCAATTCCCTACAATCACATTCCCATTCGGAAGTGCTGTGACCGTTGTGACCCATGCCAAAGTAATACCGGGCAATTCCTTCTGGTCAAGTTTCCAGACAATATTACCGGTTTTATCGACCTCAAGAACGCGATTATTATTCCCACCGCCAATTAATGTATTACCATTTTTCAGACGGATAGAACTATAGACTTCAAGACCATGCCCTTCAGGGCCATGACCCTCTGAGCGAGGACGGCCACCCAGTTCCATTTCATAAGTCCAGATGACATTTCCTGAACGGTCGTATTCACGGATCTTGCCATCGCCTTCATGACAAACTAGATATCCACCATGATCCATGCGCCTGACAAGCCGTGTATCCCTGTGCGGATGTGGCTTCTCAACGGTCAGTTCCATTTCAAATACAACTTTACCATCGGCATCGACTTCAACAATTCGTTTATTTCCAGATTCGGCTACCATGACTCGCCCATCAGGCAAGGGCTGAAATGCATGTATTTCGATTGCTCCTTTGTAAGGTGCCTTGGGTTTGGATTCATAAGTCCAAATGATTTTTTTGTCGGGTGTCAGTTCGACAATTTTCGTCCGACTCACCGGCATCAGAATGTTGCCATTTTTGCGTAAATGCAGATCATGTGCTTCCGCCTTGTTTTCATATTTCCATTGAACACTGCCTGTATCATCCACAATCGCCACAGAACCCTTGTCGGCTGCAAGAATCCGCCTTGATTGTATTTCAAGTGCCAAACCGTTTTTGCCTGATAATGTGCATTGTAAGCTGGCAAGAAGTGTTGTCCCGGCCGATTTCTGAAAAGTACGTCGATTCATGGATTGTTCCCTGTTTTGAATATCTGGAGTGTGTAAAGATCAACTCTTACGATTCTATCATTGCCCCTTGAGATTTTCGGCATCGACCTCATAAACAGACGGGTTATAGCCCATCAGGCGCCTTTGACAGATTAAAAGCCCTACGCCTGGCGGAACATCGTCCATCCATGTCGGGTCGCCTTCATGCATTCTTTTGTAAACATCTCGCGAAAAGATTCGCAGATTATCAGGCTTATAATCGCGAATGGCCTGAATATGTTGATTTTCTATCAAATAATTATATAGGTGTTGTAATTGAGAAGCGACCCGCAGGTTTCCTGCTGTTATGACTGCCCCGGTCGCATTATCCTGCATCGGGTAAACATAGAGTTTCAAGTCATTTTTAAACAGACGGCCAAATGATTCTAGAATTCCGCCTGCCAGATTATTGTAATATTTCTCCTGAAAAATCTGTCTCAATGTCGGCACACCCATGACCAGTCCCACCATTTTCGAAGTATACCTCTGCAGATAATTTGCAAGCCGATAAAACTCACCAAAACTTGTGATCAATACAGGCCGCCCAAGTGTGGCCAATAAGTCAACCCTGTCCAGAAAGTCCTGCGTATTAATGACATCCCCCTCCACCAGGTTATTTAATGTCATTTCCGTCACAACCAAGATATTTTCATCATGGTTATTCGGCTCCTGTACAAATTGAGCCAAGGCACAGCCCATCATGTCAACTGTGACGTTTGTAATTGGCCGAAAGCTGCCACGAGTTACAAGAACCGGGCGTTTGTGAAATTCTTCGGCGGGTAATGCAACTTCGCCTTGAGCTGTAAACATGGCTGCTGGGGATAAACCATACTGAACCAGTTCCAGACTCATGAGACGATTATCAAGGTTTTGAAAAGCTGGCCCTGTAAATTTGATGAGATCTACTTCCACTCGATCATTGGTTAAGTCGTGTATTAGGCTTTTCATGATATTGACATGATTTTCAAACTCATAGAGAGCCCCATATATCAGGTTTACACCAAGGATTCCGATGACTTCCTGTTGCGGCAGATTTTCTTTGTCCAGCAGTGTCACATGCAATACAATTTGCGATGGCTCTGCCCCTGGATGGTCTTGAAATCTGATACCCATCCATCCATGAAAGTTTTCATTCCTTGAATAACTTTTGGCAACAACTGTATTTGAAAATGCAAAGAATCGGGTATCTGCACCGCGTTTTTCAGAGAGTCGCTCTACCATAAGCTGATATTCATAATCAAGCATTCTTTCTAGTCTGGTCCTACTGACATATCTGCCGGTATGGCCATAAATTGCGTCAGAAACTGTCATGTCATATGCAGAAATGCTTTTGGCGATCGTCCCGGCAGCGGCTCCCACTCTAAAAAACCACCTGGCCACCTCCTGGCCTGCACCAATTTCGGCAAATGAGCCGTATTTGGTTTTATCCAGATTGATTCGTAAAGCTTTCTGGTGCGTGTCAAGTCGGTGCATTTCGGGAACAGTCTCCATCGCGCGATTCCTTCTTTTTCTTCATGATCCGCAATCTTCATCGCCCATAATTCTTTCGTCTTCGTTCTATCACATGAGAGCATATCAAAAATCACCTGTCAACGACCACTTTCTGGTTCAGCTCATCGATTCCCAAACGACCCCAGTTCCATTGAACTCCTCCATGAGTCTTGTTCACTCGATTCCGACGCTCATCGTCCCTTTTCGTACCAGGGCTTTGTGACTTTTAACGTGGCTCGGTCTGGTCTGTTTATTCTCGAATTCCCTATCCATTTCTGAAGTTGCCGTTCTCAAGATGCTGATCTCGGATTCGATTCTTGAGCACAACGGACATTTTCCTATTTTAAGGAATTTGTGGTCCGTACTTCTTCTATCCTCAATGTATTGGCAGTCTTTGTCCAAATCATAATCTCATTCAACGCAACCTTCCATTCAGAATCGAACCTTTATGCTCATAGAACATGCTTGGCAAACGCTGAGGAATTTCGGATAATCAACCGTGTTACCACCACGTCTCAAATCCATGAACCCAGGACTCGTTTTTCGATCATGAGAAAACTTCCTTTCCATTGCATTTGGACCCTATGCCTATTTGCAATCACCACAACCTCGATGGCCGCAGAAACCAAGACCATACTCCTGCTCGCCGGCAAGCCTAGCCACGGACCAGGCGATCACGAACACAACGCCGGCATTTTGCTTTTTGGCAAATGCCTCAAAGAAAATGTTCCCAATTTAAATATTGTGACTCATCTTTCCGGAGAATGGCCAACCGCCGATGAACTCCACAAAGCCGACACCATCGTGTTTTATGCCGATGGAGGAGGAGGTCACCCTGCTGTTCAAGCCGATCACCTCAAGCAGTTGCAATCGGAAATGAAACGTGGAGCCGGCCTGGTCTGCATTCACTATGCCGTGGAAGTGCAAGCCAATAAAGGCGGACCTGAATTCAAGGAATGGCTGGGCGGATATTTTGAGCCACACTGGTCGGTTAATCCGCACTGGACTGCCAATTTCAAGGCCCTGCCCAAGCATCCTGTCACCAGCGGCGTAAATCCATTCTCAACCAACGACGAATGGTATTATCATATGCGATTTCGTGACAAAATGGACAGCGTAACGACCATCCTCACCGACCTCCCGCCCGTCTCCACACTCGACCGCCCGGATGGCACCCACAGCGGCAATCCCCATGTGCGTAAAGCTATTGCCAACGGCGAGCCTCAGCACGTCGGCTGGGCTGTAGAACGTGCCGATGGCGGCCGTGGCTTCGGCTTCAGCGGAGGCCACTACCACAAAGGCTGGGGCAACGACGATCAGCGCAAGCTTCTGCTTAATGCAATCCTCTGGACATCCAAAATCGATGTGCCTGCCGGTGGAGTCGTCAGCAAAGTCACAGCCGACGAACTGGCCCAAAACCTCGACCCAAAGCCAGGCAGCAAGCCTGTAAAGCCCAAATCGAAGGCTGAATAATCACTTGGTGATGCCAATCTTAATAAAGCTCGATTGGTTATTGTAACTATCGAGCCTTTATTCTATGAAATCCACAGGACGAAAATCGTGCAGGAAATGAAACCGATTGAATTAATTATCATATTTCCGGGAAATATCGAAACGTCGTGGAAATGGCTCACGGAAGAGAGTTTCCAGAAACGCTGGATGACCGGCCTGCAATCACTCAAACGCACGGACGGAGGCACTGTTTGTGAAGCCGGCTCGCGCTGGACAAAGATCATGCTTGAGGGCAAAAAACTCAAAACATATCAGGCCACGATGCCAGAAGTCGCTTATCCAAAGCGTTTTACGCTTTCCATCGTGGCTGAGGATCTGGCCCCCGGTGGCAGGGTTGAGGTCGAATACCGACTGACCCAGGAAGGTGATAAAACGCGTCTCGACTATCATTCCAAGCTCGTGGCATCGCGATTTTCGTTCTTCTTGAAACTCATCTCACCGCTAATCATCGCCATGATCAAGCGAAAATCAAGAAAGATGTTTCAGAGCATGGCCCGCCAGATAGCTGAAGATTAATTTCAAGCCGCCCAAGCCGATCCTTTAACGACTTATTTTATTGACGGTTTCAGGTTGATATTCACTTTCTTGATTTCACCTGGTTTAACTTGACCGATTCATCCACCACTACCCCGCCGATTTTTATGGTTGGTGTTGGAGTTGAAACAGGCTTTACATTCACCGCTCCAGCCTCTTTCGGCTTCTCTGCCTTGACGGGTGGCTTCTGAACCTGCCTTTCCACCATGATCTCACCAAGATCCACAGGCTGATTCAATTCGCCTGATTTCAAAGGTATGGTTTCAATGATTTTCTTCGCCGATCCGTAAATAATATTCGCATTGCCTGGCAAGATGTTTAATTCAAATCGGCCAGCAGGAAATCCACTGATCCGAAATACGCCTTCCGTGGACACTTCTTTTTTCAGCAGCGGAAATTCTTCCAATGACTGATAAAGAGTCTTGCCCTCAGACGTCTCGCGATACTTCAGCCGCTTCTCAGAATTGGAAATATAGTTGTCAGGCGTTCCACGCAGCGGATTTCCCACCGGCGCCAATAGAATCATTCGACTGAGTGATAAATCACCAGGAATTTTGCCGTCGGGAAATTGCAGTTTCCCAACCAGATCACGCCGGGGCACATCCGCCAGTTTCAAGTCCCGATCCAGTCTCACCGTCTCACCAGGCTTAATGGAGAAGGCTTCCAAGGTATTGGTCCGGCTATTTTCATCAATATTTACAGGTTCAAAACTGATCTTGAAATTCCCCGGAATCATACGATCCATCGAGAAAGTTCCATCCTGTTTTAATACAATCTGTTCATAAGTCTGCCAGAATTGGGGCTGAATACTCTGATAGATCAAGAACATTCTCGACTGTAAATCCGGCTTGCCGTCTCGCTTCAAAGAACCTACCAGCCTGCCGAAAGGCTGCAATTGCATTTTGAGCTTATTGAGATCCATCCCCGGCTCGACTAACTGACGAATCGCCCCTGAATCGTGCAATACCAATAATTCTCTGACGGGTTCTGGCGTGTGAAAATCAAAATCACCATTTTCATCCGCCAAAGGAATTTTCCGGCCAAGCTGTGTCCAGGAAATCTGGCCTTTTTGGATACGTGGAAAATCTTTGTCCGTGATCACTCCGATTTTAACGCGTCCTGCAGGCTTCCCATCGGGCTGAATGATTTTGCCGCGATAATGAGGCAGTTCCGCGACGGGAATCGGGTCGAGCTTGACATCGATCTTGACCGGACACTCATCGAGCTTGTAACTCCCAGTTCGAAATGGCTTAAACCCCTCGGCTTCAATCACCAGTTGAAAACTCTCTGGACTGAATGTCGTCGCTCCCAGACGAAAAGTCCCATTTCGATAATCACCCGTTTCGCGATTTCTCCGCAATGTGTTTTGATCATTCTGAGGTTCAAGGGTGACTTGGAATCGATCAATTGGCTGAAGCGTCTGGCTGTTTCGCACCAAACCGGATCCAGTGACACCTTTAAGCAATTGAATTTTCTTCTCAGATAGATCATCGCCTTTGATAAACGCATCTTTTTGAGCAAATTCTGTACAACTGAATAACACACGAATATCTTTGCCTTTGGGCAAATCGCTGAACTTGATTTTCCCCTCAGCATCGGATGTGGTAAAAAGCTCGTATTCACCATTGATAATGTTCACGAGTCTCAGTTCCGCGACGACACCGGCGATCGGCTTGCCCTGAATGTCAGTGATGGTTGCATTAAACTCTCTGACCGGAGTCATCTGCAACTTCAGTTCCGATGGAATTCCATTCGTTCTTGCAATCTTGATTGTGGCCGTGCCGTAGCCAGGCTTTTTGGCATAGAAAACCTGTGAAGGTTTTTCTTTAGCGATATTCTCAAATGAGAATTCGCCATCGGAGCCACTGATCTTGGTATGGGCATCGCTAAAATACATGCGAGGCGAATAATAAACCTGAGCTCCAGCAAGCGGCTTCCCATCAGGGTCGTACACTTTTCCTTTAACGGTTGTTCCTTCCGTCAATTCGATCTTTGCATTATTATTGATGAACGACTCATAGCGTGCATCTTCGCGATTGAATGGAATGTGCTGTGAGGCATATCCGGGACGCGTGATTTGCACAAATGCATATTTAAACTCACCTGGCAAAATCTCAATCAGAAACGTTCCGTCCGTATCGGTTTTGACCGGCGGCAACCGCTTCGGTTCAAACCCTACAACCGGCTCATCAGCAAGATAAAGGAACATGATCTCGGCACCCGAAATCGGCTTACCGCTGGGATCGTCCACCCTGCCGCCAATTTTCAAGGGTAAACCGGTTGCAGATTTCAATTGAGACTTGATTGGTTCCGCAGGCTTTGCTCTAACCTCCAACTCCGGCTTTGCTGCTACAGCTTCTTTCGTTGTTTTTTTCTGCACGATCAGGCGATCACCGGGAAATACTTGCAAGTTGCTTTTTCGATCGCCTTCCTCGCTGATCTTTTTCCAGTCGATCGTGAATTTTCTCGGTGCCTCGTCGCCATGCGATGGTCGAATCAGGCTGAATTTTGTGAGGTCGGCATCATCCTTCAAGCCCTTGGCGATTGTAATGGCATCGATGACCGTTTCTTTACCATTGATCGGATAACGGCCCGGCACCTCAACTGCACCTTGGACATAATAAAATCGAGAGTGATTACTCGCCAGATCCACGACCAACTTCGCTGATTTTTCCGGATCAACTGCCTTCCATTCTCCTCCCTCTGCCTGCTCCACAAGCCCCAGAGCCTCGTCACTGAGGTATTGCCTTAAATGAATCAACAGCTTGATTTTGATCTGATCCAGAGTCAGGCCCGAGACATACAATCGACCATAAAATCCAAGGCTGATCGTTCCATCCGGCTGTACCAGACGTTCACCTTGAATCGGGCGACCCTTTAAAGCATCCAGCACCTCGACCAGAAGCATATCCGGTGGATTAATGATATTCGGGAAATCAATCAACGCCCCATCATGCGGTGGCTGATTGACAGGAATCGCTTTTGTATTCAGTGGTTTAATGGAATCCAGCTTTGGCAAACTGGAATTGAGTTGCTCTGACAATTTCTGGATTTCCGATAATTCCTTATCAAAACCATCTGACCGGGTCTGCTTTACGCTGGTTTCTGAAGGCTTTTTATCATCTGTTGCATTCAATACCACTTCCAGCTCGACAGGCGGAGCCTGGGCCACGATGGTGGGTGAAAACGGCAGGGAAACGAGTATGGCAAAAGCAGCAATGGCTGTGGCTGATTCTCGGGAAAGCCGGGCACAGCGGTGGGTTGCATTTGGGGCAGTCATGTTCATAATCCTCTTTTGAATGGCTGGATATCGATCCGTCAAACTTAGGGCCGGTGTGTGAGTGGTGTGCGACTGGCCATGGCGGCCAGCCCAGATGACAAGTTTTAAAAATCCTTCAACGCAGGCCTTGGGCGAAAGCCCCGATTGTATTTGTGCTGTATCGTCGCACGCCAGCTCACGAAAATGGCGGGTGGCACGGCGGGCTACCCACAATGCAGGATGGAAGAACAGAGCCAGACCCACGGCACGCTCCAGAGCAAGCCACCAGAGATCAAGCCTGCGGAGGTGGGCCAGCTCATGCAGCAAAGCCCATTGAATTTCATCTTCCGTGAAATCATTAAAGAAATCTCTCGGAATTAATAGCCTTGGCCGGAATAAACCGATGACTGCAGGGGTTGCCACGGCTGAAGTTTCCCAGATCAAAGGCGGTCTGCGAAGCCCTAACCTGGATGAAAGCTGTTGCAATCGGGAAAGATTCGCGGGGAGATTGTCTACATGTCTGAAATGCAACCGCCGCATCATGCGTAAATGGTTGCAGATACAAATTATCGTAAACACGGCCACGCATGCAAGCCAGGCGAGCATGACGACGGCCCATCTGGAAAATGGTGGTTTGATTCTCGGGGCCTCAACGATTGCAACTGGATCAGCCTGTTGAATCACGGGCTCATCAATCGTTATAGACTGAACTGGTACGATATCTTGAGGCTTGTCATTAAAGACAATTTCAGGAGCTGAATGTGGGTTATCTTCTAAACGATCAACCGATTGTATCTGGCTGACAATTGCAGGCTTTGCCTGAGGCATTAGCATATTAGGCGGATGGATCAGTTCAAGAACCGGTTCGGGAAGTGGAACTGTAAATGTAATCGCCACAGGCCAGGCGACAAACAAGGCAGCAGAGGCGGCTTTGATGGGTACAACCAGAAATAGCCCATGAGCGAATGCATGGCTCATATTGCGGCGAAACACAGCCCAGAAGGATCCGACAACAGCCAGGGCGACAATTCCGTGAATGAGGGCGGCCTGCATGGCCAAAGCCCAGCCGGGGGCCAATTGATTCCAAGGTTCGGCGTTTATCTGGTGCAACATCTCCGACCTCATTTTCTTAGGATTTCTGATGATTTTCAGGATGATCGGAGCTGGTTCGCTGATCAATCAAAGCACGAAGGCGGGCGAGTTCGTCGTCAGTCAGGCGGCTTTTTTCAAGCATGTGCGAAATGACAAGCCCTGTAGTGCCTTCCAGCATATTATTCAGGAGGTTGTCGGCGGCGGCCAGCAGGGATTTCAGGGCCGAACCAGCCGGTTCGTAAAGGTGGCTGTTGCCCACGGGGCGGGCCATCAGGTGGCCTTTATCGACAAGCCTGCGAAGCACAGACTTGGTTGTTGTTGGGGCCCAGCCTTCGGTTTTGGCGGTCTCGGTATAAACATCGCGAGCCGCACAGCCGCGGTATCGGTGCCTCCAAACCACTTTCATGACCTTCCATTCAGCAGGCGTCAGGCTGCTCTCATCAGGCTCGGTTCGTCCAGGTGCCATGATGTTTATCCGTCCTTCCATCCATCAGGTGACAATCGCGAGTCTATTCTTTACACTGATCGACTAAAAGTATAGTCAATCGATTTTTAGCTGTCAATATCTGCTTCCGGATAATTTAGAAATACTTTATAACGTCTTTTGTATGAGGATTTTACGAAAAAGCCCGCCAGATTAGGCGGGCATGGGACGAGTTTTTTAAGGGATTAGGCGGAGGTTCAGCAGATGGCGTCGAAGACGCGAACCCGTGCCCAGTTTTCTTTTTCCAAGGCGACGAATTCGTTATGGCGAGGGGCATTCTGATAGATATCGTGGGCCGCACGGTCGTCGAATACGATGACCAGAGCGACGTCGAAGTCGAGATCATTCACTGGCCTGGCGAGGTCTTTTTCGAGGGTACCTGCGAAGAAAAAGCTGGTTCCGGGGTGACCTGTCAGGTATTTGTTACAGGCTTGGACCAGTCCGTCGATTTTTTCTTGCGCCTGATCTTTTAGGGTGAAATAGACATTATGTGCAAGCATGGGGGAGAGTTTTTCCCAGTCTGAAAGACGACCTATAGAGGACGAATCATGGATGAGGCCACAGTTTGCCGCATCTCTATGATTTTGTCAAATCCACGATTCAGACAATGTATATCTGAATTCTCATTTGTGTCCAGCCCAGAAACAGGTTATGATCCATATTAGCCATTCCCCTCCTAGCCATTGCAATCTGAATATCGCTGAAATACGTCCTAAACCACCCACTTTCAATCGAATGCGGCCGACTCAATCTCAATGACCCATAGAAATAGGCAGAAAAAGATTTTGCGACATTTTTTCAGGCAACCACATGATGGTGGTGGGTTGGTACGTCGTGAAATGCTGCGTGTTGGGTCGGCTGGGCTTTTAGGCCTGACCTTACCGAATTTGATTGCGGCTGAGGCTCAGAAATCTTCGACTGTGAAGGCCAAGAATTTAATTCTGATGTTTCTCGAAGGCGGGCCTGCCCATCAAGACACATGGGACATGAAGCCCGACGCCCCTGAGCAGATTCGCGGCGAGTTCAGACCGATTGCCACAAGTCTTCCTGGACAGTTGTTTTGCGAACACTTGCCGATGTTGGCCAAGGTGGCTCATCATTTCTGTTATATACGGTCGGTTCATCACTCGGTAAACGACCACAATGCAGGTGCTTATCAGGCTTTAACGGGTCGAAATCCGGTAGAAAACGGCCGGTTGATCACCCGGCCCAGCGCAACGGACTTTCCCACCTTTGGCTCTGTTTTGGCACTTTTGAAGCCGTCAGGCCGCAATCAGCCGGATTTTGTGCATTTGCCGGACTGGATGAGTAATAATGGATCGTTGTTACCAGGCGAATTCGCGGGTTTTTTGGGCAGCAAATACGAGCCATTTCTTGCAGGCGATCCTAGTCTGAAAGGTTATCAGGTACCAGGTTTAACACTACCTGATGGGTTGCATTTCGATCGAATGGCAGACCGACGGCGATTGCTGGATCGGCTTGACACGATGCTGGACGCCGTGGCCCCCGCCTTGGACGCGCTGGATGATCAGCAGAGGGCAGCCTTTTCGATGATTTCAAGCTCGGGCGCGCGACTAGCATTTGACATCGGACAGGAGTCGCAATCGGTTCGAGAGCGATATGGCCTGGATCCGACCAATCCGCGAACCAAAGAGGCCAGGCAGTTTGGCGGATTGCCGCACCTGGGCCAGTGCCTGCTCATGGCGAGACGCCTGGTCGAGGCGGGAGTTCGCGTGGTAACTGTTTGCACTGGTGCACGTTACGATCAGGCATGGGACACGCACAGACAGCACTTTCCGCTCTTGAAGCGGTCAATCCTGCCAATGTTTGACCGATCCTTCTCAGCCTTGATCGAAGATTTGCACCAACGCGGCCTGTTGGATGAAACGCTTGTGGTAGCGATGGGCGAATTTGGACGCACGCCGAGGGTGGGGCAGATTACATCCGGGGCTGGGGCCGATGCCGGCGGTCGCGACCACTGGCCGCCTTGCTACACAGTGATGATGGCCGGCGGCGGTGTGCCAGCCGGTGCTTGGGTAGGAGCATCAGACCGATTCGCGGCCTATCCGTCTGAAAGCCCTGTTACGCCGCAAGATATCGCTGCCACGATCTACAAACTTATGGGGCTGGAGCACTCTACTGAAATTCAGGACAACTTGAACCGCCCTTTTTCTCTGGCCACAGGTGTGCCAATTCAAGCTATTTTTGGAAAAGTTTAGTGAACACTTGTTTATATTTGCCAGTGGGGTTAAGGTATACTTGCGTATTTCGAGTTTGATAGGATGGATGCGAGAGATAAAAACCGCTGCTTGAACAAGGTATCGTAGAAGGGGCAGGTCAAGTGCGATTAACACATGCAATTTTGGTATCGATCCTGATGGGCTGGGGTCAGGCAGAAGGGCTTTGGGCGGCAGAGGAAGCGAAAAATGTCGATCCACAAACGGGTCAATCGTTTGAAGTGCCTTATATTTTAACGCAGACCAATCATTTTGTGGTTAGGGCCATCATCAATGGCAAGGGGCCATTTCATCTGGTGGTGGACACTGGCGCGCCAGGCTTGTTTTTAGCAACAGAGGCAGCCAAAAAAGCAGGTATTGCAAATGACCCGAAAAAATATTTTTCGACCATGGACGATTTAAAATTGGAGGGTGGTCCTGCTCTAAAAAAGCTCAAGATTCGGGTTGAGGATCCATTTCAGCTTGTGGGAATGAATTCACTGGGGTTGCCTGGTGTGAAGCTGGATGGGCTGATGGGTTTTTCGGTGTTGGCCAGGTATCGGATCACGCTTGACCCCACCCATAAACGAATGATTTGGACTCGCTTGGATTTCAATCCGAAAGAAGCGACAGGCGATATTCCAAGCATAAAAAAGGAAGACATGCCGGCAGAGCTTCAGGCGATGAACCTGCTGGGCCCAGCGATGAAATTTGCGGCGATGTTTGTAGGCAAACAGCCTGAAATTAAACGTGTGCCGCAAGGGTTCGGCGGATTTTCGATCGGTGCTGCCAACGATGATCCCAAGAAACTGATTGTCACTCAAGTGCTCGCCGATTCCGCTTCGGCCAAGGCCGGTTTAATGCAATCCGATGTCATTTTAGAATGTGATGAGAAATCCGTCGATTCTGTTTCGGGTTTTCTCAAAATTTTTGAGAAGAAATCGGCTGGACAAACCCTGAAATTACAAGTGCGGCGCAAGGATGCAAACAAAACCATTACAATCACATTGGAAGAGGGTTTCTAAAATGACAAGCCGATTTCATCTTCGATTCTGGGCCATTTCAACAATCCTGTTCATCGCTTCGAATTCTGAAGTTTCTGCTCAGCCAATTGGACCTGCAAAGTCTGCAAAGATTGCATCGGATCTATCGAAATTGGGACCGGGCTTCCCATTTGAAATGACGGGTACCAACCATTTTTATGTGGAAGTGAAGCTGAATGGGGAAGGCCCATTTCGCTTGATTTTTGACTTGGGGGCACCGGTTACACTACTCTCAAACAGAGCGGCCAAAGAGTCAAAGACTGTGCCACCCGGTCGCAGGGCGTCATTCCTGATGGGTATGAACGGCGAAGGAACCGTCAAGGAAATGCATTTTGGTGATTCAATGGCCAAGAATATTCCTGTGATGATTTTTGATCATCCGGCTGTGACCGCAATGAGCGAGATCCTGGGCAAGCGATTCGATGGTATTTTAGGATACACTTTTTTTGCCAGATATCGCACAACAATCGATTACCAGAAAAAAAGATTGTGGTTTGAACCTGTAAAAGAGACAGCGGACAATATTGCAACCGCATTGCCTGAACGCATGATGAATCCATCTGCAAAGCAAGAGACTCGCGAAGTGATTCCGCGTACACAATCGATTGGTATTAAGGTGGAATTGCTCAAGGTGGATCAGGTCGCAGCAATTCCACCCGTTTTGAAAATATCAGACGTTCGCAAATCCAGTCCGGCCGAACGTGCTGGACTCAAGACCGGCGACATTCTAATTTCGTTTGGACCGCATTGGCTTTTTTCCACAGCGGATCTGGCAAGTGCTTTGAGCGGTGAGGCAAGCGGCACAAGCGTGCTGGCGATTGTGAAGCGTGGAGCGGAAACAATTCAGATGCAAGTTGTTCCCGAGCCAGTCCATTGAAATATAGGGAATTACTTATGATCCACAGCCAAACAGAACGGCCGAAGGATTCTGGCTTTACTCTGATTGAACTGCTTGTGGTGATAGCAATCTTATCAATACTGATCTCGCTTTTACTACCTGCAGTCCAGTCTGCAAGAGAAGCTGCCCGGGGAGCCAAATGCAATAATAACCTAAAGCAGCTTGGCCTGGCCATTCATAATTATGAAGGCATTGTGGGGGCCCTGCCCCCTGCTCTGGTAATTAAAGGTCTGGGTGCGACTGTTACATGGTCTAATGGTTATGGAGCTTATGCCAGAATATTGCCCCTTTCTGAGCAGAGCGCTTTATTCAATGCCATTAATTTTGATTTGGACATTCAAACTCCACCCAACCTGACTGTAGCCTCTGTAGTGATCAGTTTTTTGGTCTGCCCCAGTGAAGTTAAGCCGCAAGCACGCCTATTATCTGATGGAACTCAATATGGAATTGCCACTTATGGATTTGTAGAAGGCGACTGGTATGTGTGGGGCGGGCTCACAGGAACTCAAAAAAACCGGAGTGCTTTTGGGCCAAATATGTCCCGAACCTGGGCGGAGTTGAGCGATGGGCTGAGCAACACGATGTTAATGTCTGAAGGCAAGGCTTTTATGACGTATTATCGCGACTGCCCCACGCTCAGCCGCGTGAACAATCCGAACAACATTCCGCCGCCCGATGCCGACCCATACACGGTTGCGCCGGAATATCTGGGCGGTTGCACCGTGAAGGTGGAGGAAGGCCGCACTCAGTGGTTTGAGTCGGGTGTGCACCATAATGGAATTACCACAGCCTGGCCGCCAAACAAAAGAATTCCGGGCGGGCCAAATAAAATCTATGCCGACCTGGACATCAACAGCAGCCGGGAAAAGCTGGGCAAGCCTTCTTTTGCCGCAGTGACGGCGCGAAGTTATCACCCCGGCGGGGTTCATGCTTTGATGGGCGATGGCTCAGTCAAGTTTGTAAAAGACTCAATCAACGGCCAAATCTGGCGGGCCCTGGGCTCTGTGGCGGGCAATGAAGTGGTGAATGGCGATGCTTATTGAAAATCTGCGGTTTTGCATTTTGGAAACGCATTTGAAATCATGAAGAAAGGCGGGGCGAATGGAAATCGCCCCGCCTTTTTTTGTTATTTTGCGAACCTCTCAGCCGGATCAGTGGTTGAAGAGGAATGCCGGGCTGTTGATCAGGGCCCAAGCCAAGTCTTGCGCCACGGTGAGCCGCTTATTGGTGCGTTGGGAAATCGATTGCTTCATGTCTTCTCGCAACTGCACAAGCTTGGAGTCGTCCATCACAGGCCGTTTGGCCAATTCCAGCTTGGCCTTGAGCGACTCCAGTTCGGCATCGGGTGGGATCGGCTTTTGGGCTTCAGCCAAAGCGACTTGCAATTTCTGGCCTTCAGGATCAATCGTCCGGAAGTAAGAAGCGATGGCGTCCTGCTGAGGCTTGGATCGCAGTCGTGGAGGCGTGCCCAGAATTGCTTGAAACTCTTCAGGAAGGCTCAGGCCGACGTCTTTTTTGGAGACCGCCACACTGATGCGGAATCGGCCAAGATTGTGACGCTGGCCAAATCGCTGCACGATCGTGAAGTTCAGCTCCGTTCCGCCCACAAATCCAACAGGCTCGCTGGTCTCAAAAGTGCCCCAGTGCGTCACACCAACGGCAGGAATGATGGCCCAGCCATTGCCCCTGTCAAGGTTTTTGTCGAACAGGGCGGCAACCGAAAAGCTCTGCTGAGCAAAGTCTTGCAGTGGCTTGGCGAAGGCCAGGTCTTTCTTGATCTTGGCATCGGCCTGGCTTGTGGCTGTGACTTGGAACTCATTGACCACAAAGTTGCCATTATCCGACAAACCAGGACCCTTTGAGGGCAGGCGGGGGTCGGACAAGGCCTCCAGACGAATTGCCGTGATATTCTGCAAGTTCGTTCTGACCTTGAACTTGTAATCGCCTGAATCAGGCTTGCCCTGGACAAAGATTGATCGATCCTCCTGAGGCAGGAACTGGGCACCAGGCGTTTTTTCAAACTCGTTGATTCGCAAGGGGATCCATTCCACTTGCGACTGCTGGTTCTGGGTCTGCCATTGGGCCAGCTTTTGAGGCAGGTTCTGGTCATAAAGCTTCAAGGCCGCCTGAGCGTCGGCCACCTTTTTAACTTGGTCGGCTTCGGCTTTCTGGCGAATCGGCAGAACAATCGCCTGACGTGCCTTGACTGCATTTTCGGCCGCCAGAACGGCGCTGGTGCGGTCGGTGTCAAGCTTGGCCCGAACGGGTTTCCAAGCGGCTTCAGCCTTGGCCAGAATGGCTTCCAGATTGGTGTTGTCGGTATCAATTTCAGACAGAAGCTTCAGCACGGAATTGATTTCCGATGGTTTTGCCGGCCGGTTCAAGATGCGGGTGACCAGAGCGTCCACCAATTGGCGGTCGTCCTTGTTCTCTGCCACAAGTTTCACCAGGGCATTGGTCGGGTCACTGATCGCATCGGCAACGGTTGGGCCCGATACAAGTGCCATGATCGGACCAAGTTGCATGCCACTGGTCCGCTCGCATTCACAGGCGGATTCACGAACAGGCCGGCCGAAGGTGTTCAAGAATCCGGAAGGCAGTTCCACGCCGTTGTCGGGCAGTTCGGCTGCCCGCGTTCCGGCTGCTACACCAGGAAACTTCGACGATGTGCCCGTGACTGCAATTATCGCGTCATAAAGCACTTCGGCTGGCAGGCGACGCGGCAGGGCGTGGGAATAATTGATCTTGTCGTCTTCATTCCACTTATTGGATTCATAGCTCAACTGATAGGTGCGTGATTTTGTAATCATGCGTATCATGTGCTGAACATTGAAGTTGGAACGAATGAACTCCTGCGTCAGATGGTCCAGCAACTCGGGATTGGATGGTGGATTACCGGCGCGAAGGTCGTCAATCGGCTCTATCAGGCCAATGCCAAACATATAGCCCCACAGGCGATTGACGTAACTTTTTGCAAAGTATTCGTTTGAAGGGCTTGTGATCCACTCTGCCAATTCCTGGCGGCGGGTCTGGGTCGCAGATGATGCCGACTCGGCGACAGGCTTAACCTCTTTGGTCACGGCAACGGGCTTAGGAGCCGGTACATTCTTTGACACAGAGACTTTACGAATTTCGTAAGGGAATTTCGGTGGAGCCACCTGCCCTGTCCGCTCGTGAGTCACCTCGCCGGCAGGCCGGTCCTTAATCACTTCATAGAGCGGTGTTGCGCCTTCCACGGCCGAACCACCAATGGTTCTGCCCTGACTGGCCGGGTCGTTTTCAAGTCCAAGCCGGGCAAAATAGGCGGCTGTCTGATAATACTGATCCTGTGTCCAGCGTTCAAATGGGTGGTCGTGGCACTTGTTGCAGTTGAACCGCACGCTCAGGAAGAGGTGCGTGGTGTTTTCCATCATCGGTGCCGGATCACGCAAGATTTTGTAGTAATTGGCGGCGGGGTTCTCTTTGGTGCTGCCGGTGGCGACCAGAATCGACTTCACGAACTGGTCGTAAGGCACGTTTTTCTGAACCTGATCGCGAATCCAAGCCCGGAAGGCCACGGCACCCTCAGGCGCCAGAAACTTGCGGTTGACCTGCAAAAGATCGGCCCACTTGTTTGTCCAGTGATCCACAAACGACTTGCTGCCAATGAGTTTATCAATCACGAACGCACTCTTCTCACGAGTCGGCTTCGTGTCGGCCAAGAACGCTTTGACTTCCTCAGCCGTCGGCGGTAAACCTGTCAGATCCAGATAGATACGTCGTAAGACTGTGGCATTGTCGGCCAATCCCGATGGCTCAATCTTCATCCGCTTCCACTTGGCGGCGGCCAGGCGGTCAATTTCCGACCAGCTTTCAGGATCTTTCCAGGCAAAGCCGGTTCTGTCGCCCATCACTGTTAAGGTCGTTGCAATGTAGGAACCTTCATAACGGGCCAGCACAGGCGCCTCGCCACGCCTTTGGGCCGTGAGCAGGCCGCCTCTGGGCGATGCCGTAGCCACTTCATTATTGGCCGACTCAAGATAGACCTCCTGAGTCACATCTCGTGTCTTACCATCAGCATAGGTGGCTTGGATACGGAACTGCTGACGATCGCCTTCGCGCTGAATGATCGGGTTTTTGGGGAAGATGTCGAGCTTGGCCACCCGTGGGGTGGTCAGGTTCAGGACAGCCCCGGCGGCGATCCAATCTTTCAAAATCTCATAATGTGCCTCGCCCGGCACCGTCACCGACCCACCCACGTGGGGTACCCGGCCCGATGACTTTTGCAACATCAGACTGTTATCAGGTGCACCAGGATTTGTCCGGCGGGCCGCCAGATCGTCCGTCAGCGAACGGACATCATAAATCGCATCGTACCCGCGAAGGCTTAACTTAAAGCCGTTCTTGCCCTGGGCTGACCCATGGCAGGTGCCCTGATTACAACCAAGTCGCGACATAACAGGTGTCACATCATGCAGGTAATCCACCGTTTTGGTGTTCGTGAAATTTGAAACCTTTACGCTGACTTTGGCTTGCGCTGAGCCAAGAACAAAAGTCAATTCCCCGGAGCCGTCAGCCTTGGGCTGAACAAGGCCTGTTGGGGCCATTTGTAGTAAATCTTTACTCTGGCTGATCTTGGCCAGGCGCGTAGCGTCAATCGTGTCGCCCGAATCAAGCTTGCCGATCACGACCACCTGGGCGTAATCATAACGTCCGTCAAGCATGAGGGCTTTGGGCTCTACATCCAGCGAAACAATTTTTGTACCCTTCGGCAGTTCTTCTGCTGACAGGGTTTGTGTCAATCGCTTGGGTACTGATCCATCGGGTTTGGCGGCGATCGATTTGACGACCGTCGGCATGGCTGGAAAGTTTCTGAGGCTCTTGCCAGTCTCGGTCTCAAGGATTCGGATCAAACCGTCAGAGCCGCCGGCGGCCACCGTCTTGCCATCTGCCGAGAAACTGACCGAGTAAATTCCGGTGGCTGGAACATCGACTGAAGCGATCAGCTTAACGTCTTTGGACAGATAGGCTTCCAGCTTCTTGCCTTCTTCTGCGGAATAGCCCGTCTTGGCTACAATGGCTTTGATATCGTCCGGCAGGCCGGTGTCAAACTCATAACTATAGATGTGGACCTGGCCCTTGCCGTCCAGGCTGGAGCCGGCCACGATGCGCTTGCCATCGGGGCTGACGTCCACGCTCCAGACGCGGCCCTTCATGGCGGGCATCTTGCGAATGAGGTTGGCATCGTCGCCGATCACGCGGGCCGTAAGTCGTGTGGTTCGATAGACTTTCACGACACTGTCAGACCCGGCCACAATGATTTCATCACGCTGTGGGTGGCGGGTGATGGCCAGAATACCGCCTTTGAGTGCACCGGGGGTGATGGATGTGAGGTTGTCGACAAATCTTTGAGTGGCCACTTCTGTCAACTTCGTGGTCATGTCTCGGCCGACACTGACTAGAAAATTGCCGTCCTTCATGAAAACGGTGTCGCGAACCCAATCGTTGTGGGCCCCTTGAAACAACACTTGTGCGCCGGTTTTGGTGTCAAAGGCTCGCACGGAGTTATCGCCGCAGCCCACGGCGATTTTCGAGCCGTCGGGCGACCAGCTTGCGCCATAAACTGTGTCGAAGCCAACGGGTATCGATAAAACCAGCTTGGCCGATTCCACATTCCAGACCTGGATTTCGCCCGACTGGGCTGGCGACCCTCCAGCCACGGCCAGACGCTTTCCATCAGGCGAAAAACGCACGCTTTCGATGCGTTCGGAGAGGCCAATCAGGCGGTTTTGAATCTTGCCATCGGTTGGGTTGATCAGGAGGACTTCATGAAAGCCGGCTACGGCAATCTGATTGCCCACGGGCGAATAATCAAGGCTTGTGATCGTGACGGGACGTGGGTAAACCGGTGGATTTTTGGCATCATAACGGGCCAGGGCCGAGTCGGGCGTATCGTCGGTTGCTCCCTGCGCAATCCACTGACGAACCAAGTCGATGTCGGAAGCGGCCAGAGGTGGCTTTTCTTTCGGCATCTCTGTCTTGCCATTTTGCGGCGTGATCTGGTCGAACAGGTGGCTGTCGTCAGGCTTGCCGGCAATAATCGGAGGCTCTTTGGAGTCGCCGGCCTTCATGAGGCGGGCAAACTCCGTCATCACGTAACCACCCTGTGGCTTGGCTGGCTGGTGGCAGCCTTGGCAATTGGCCTGGAAAATCGGCCTGATCTGCTTGTTGTAACTGACTTTGGCAGCCGAAGCAGAACCCTCTTTAGGAGCTGGCTTTGGTGGATCAGCAGCCAGAATCGCGACAGGCGATGCCAATGTGACGAGCCCAACAGTCGCTTTAAAAAAGCTGAGGCTGTACCAAGGGCGATCGGTTTTGAATCTCATGGCTGGAGCACCTCAAGGCAAATAGATAACTCTGGCAGTGGACCGTAATCACAACCCAGAAGATGGAACCTGGTGGTCCATCAGACGTCGCATGAGAACGGGATTTTCAAGGACTGGTGAATTGGATCGTTGTATGTCTGATTCTGTCCGGCGGGAACATACATCATGAGTGTAACCGTTTTTGTGGTCTGTGCCAAGTGCCTTTTGGAAAATCTCAAATTCGTATGTTCCCTCTACCAGATGGCACCTGCACTTTTTACAAGCCAAATACGATCCAATATGATATACTACATTCGTAATTAACGAATCCCGCAATCGGGATGAACGACTTTGTGATTCCTGTCTCGGTCTGGTTTCTGCTCAAAGTCATTCTTGGCAAGATGGCTGGATCGCGACCATGTAGACTGCTCTACATCTATTCCAAAATAATGACCTTTTCCATTCATGAGGTTTTCCTGATACGATATACCACGTAACCGATCCTCAAATCTCACCCAGCTCTACTGAAGGCAACACTTGATATGAATCGCATATCTTTTTTCAACTCCAAAAGGCTGATGCTTGCCCTGGCCTTGCTCGCCTTGCCAGGCACGATTCAAATGGTCATGTCAGAGGAGGGGAAAGCTTTCTCTGAACCCCGATCATCCAAGTTCACCGGGCTCGCTACGACAAAGTTGCCACTGATCCAAAGAGCCGCCGCCAGCTTGACCACCATGACGGTGAGCCCAACGACGAAGCAGGCCAAAAAGCCGAACATCGTGATCATTTGGGGCGATGATATTGGTCAGTCCAACATCAGTGCCTATAGCATGGGAATGATGGGATATCGCACTCCAAATATTGACCGTGTGGCCAAAGAAGGCATGATCTTCACAGATTATTACGCCGAGCAAAGTTGCACCGCCGGCCGGGCTTCGTTCCTGACCGGTCAGCACGGGCTTCGCACTGGCTTGACCAAGGTCGGGCTTCCTGGTGTTAAAATTGGCCTTTCCAAGAAAGATCCAACCATCGCTGAACTCCTTAAATTACAAGGCTATACTACAGCCCAAAACGGCAAGAATCACCTTGGCGACCGTAATGAATTCTTGCCGACATTGCATGGGTTCGACGAATTCTATGGGAATCTCTACCACCTGAACGCAGAGGAAGAGCCAGAGCACCCGGACTATCCCAAGGATCCTGCTTTCCGGGCCCGATATGGCCCGCGCGGTGTCCTTGAATGCAAAGCCACCGATGTGGATGATCCGACGATTGACACACGATTTGGCAAGGTCGGAAAGCAGTCCATCAAGGACACAGGCCCCCTGACCCGCAAGCGGATGGAGACCATTGACGAAGACATAGCAAGCCGCTCTGCCAATTATATTAAAAGCCATGCATCGGCTGACAAGCCTTTTTTTCTCTGGGTAAACTTCACCCACATGCACTTTCGCACATATATTGAAGAGAAAAACAAAGGTCAAGCTGGCAAATGGCTGGGCACCTATGCAGACGCCATGGTTCAGCACGACAAAAACGTGGGCGAAGTGCTCAAGGCTCTTGACGATGCCGGAATTGCCGATGACACATTTGTGATGTACTCCACCGACAACGGGCCGCACATGAACTCTTGGCCCGATGCCGCCATGACACCGTTTCGGAGCGAAAAAAATTCGAACTGGGAAGGTGCTTACCGTGTTCCCGCCATGGTTCGCTGGCCGGGCAAGATTCAGCCGGGCAGCGTTTCCAACTCAATCGTTTCGCACCACGACTGGGTGCCCACACTGATGTCAATTGCAGGTGATTCAGAGATCAAGGAAAAGCTGCTCAAAGGCCATACCATTGGTGAGGAAACCTACAAAGTACACCTGGATGGTTATAATTTTGCCCCTTATCTGACTGGTCAGTTGAAAGCTGCTCCACGCAACACTTTCATCTATTGCAACGACGATCAGCAAGTGACAGGCTTAAGATATGACAACTGGAAGATGGTCTTCATGGAACAAAGGGCACTGGGCACGCTCAAGATTTGGGCCGAGCCGTTTGTGACACTTCGTGTTCCAAAGATTTTCAACCTTCGCACGGATCCCTATGAGCGTGCCGATGTCACATCAAACACCTATTATGATTGGTTGATTGATCATGCCTTTCTGTTTGTGCCCGCTCAGGAATACGTAGGAGAGTTTCTTTCAACCTTCAAGGATTATCCGCAGCGCCAAAAGGCCGCCAGCTTCAACCTTGATGAGGTTTTGAAAAACATCCAGGAACGTGGCGCAGCCAGTCAATAATCGATTGTAATGCCAAAAAGAGCCAGGTTTTTGGGCCTGGCTTTTTGATTAATCCATTAGAATCTAGAAACGAGTCCAATTCCAATGCGCCGATCCCATATCGTTCCGATTTTTGCTTTGATCTTTTTGATTCCTGCCTCATGGCAGATTCCACAGATTCAGGCCGATGAAACGCTCACAATTTTCACGAACGCAAATATTCTGACGGTAGACAAAGCCTTTCAGATCACAAATTCGATGGCCATTAAAAATGGCCGGATTGTTGCTGTTGGATTAAAAGCTCTCGATCTTGCAAATCAGGAGAAATCTGCCCGAGTGATAGATCTTAAAGGGAAAACTGTCTTGCCAGGTTTGATGGACTCGCACGCTCACCCTGTGGGGGCAGCGACTTACGAGCACGACCATGAAATTCCTGATATTCAGGATATGCAACAACTTCTCGATCATATTTCGGAACGTGCCGGTAAACAGCCTGAAGGCACACTGATATCGATTCGGCAGGTCTTTGTAACACGACTCAAGGAGCAGAGGTATCCAACGCGTGCTGAGCTTGACAAAGCGGCCCCCAGGCACCCAGTTCTTTTCAGCACAGGCCCTGACAGCATGCTGAATTCGATGGCATTGCAACTGGCTGGTATTGATCGCAATTATCAATTGCCCGCGAATTCCTCTGGGCTGATCGTTCGCGACGCAAATGGCCAACCCACTGGTTTTATGAGAGCCTTCAGCCCAGTGATCAACGCCAAGTCGTCGGAAAAAGTTCCAACCCGTCAGGAAACTCTGAAACACGTTCAAAGCCTCTTTGCCGATTACAATAAGGTCGGCTTCACAACAATCGCAGACCGGGGTGCAAGTGCTGGTTCTATAGATATTTACAAATCGCTTTATGACTCAGGAAATTTAACGGTCCGGATGCGGATTTCCCACACATTTCCTTCGGAAATGACCACTTGGGACGTTACAGAAAAAGCGATTGATGAGATTATCCACCATCCGTTGCGTAAAACCAACCCCATGCTTCAAATCATTGGGACGAAGATTTGGCTTGATGGAGGTATGCTCACTGGCAGTGCCCTGATGCAGGAGCCGTGGGGCGTGAGCAAGATTTATGGCATCACCGACCCGAATTATCGAGGCGTGCAGCGTACCCCCTCGACAAACCTATTAAAAATGGTTCGCAAAGTGGCTGATTCCGGGCTCCAGTTCACGGCTCACAGTGTAGGCGATGGAGCCGTGAAACTGCTTCTTGATGTTTATGAGGAAGCCAACAAAGTCAAGCCAATTGCTGCATCAAGGCCGTGTCTGACGCACTGCAATTTCATGACCCCTGATAGCATTCGCCAAGCGGCCCGTCTGGGTGTAATGGTTGATCTTCAGCCGATCTGGTTTTACCAGGATGGGCACACGCTTTTGAAGCAGTTTGGCGAGCCGAGAATGAGCCGATTTCAACCACTCAGATCGATGATTGACGCCGGTCTGGTCGTAGGCGGAGGGAGTGATCACATGCAGAAGATTGGTAGCTTAAGGTCGGTCAATCCTTATAATCCATGGCTCGGAATGTGGATCGCCGTGTCGCGGACCTGTCGTTTTCTGGATCAGCCTCTACATCTGGAAGAAGGGCTCACCCGAAAAGAAGCCATCAGGCTTTATACCATCGAAAATGCACGGATTTTATTCCTGGAAAACGAAGCGGGTTCGATTGAAGTCAATAAACGAGCAGATTTTATCGTCATCGATCGTGATTTGATGAAGTGCTCGCTGGATCAGATCAAAGAGACCCAAGTTCTTGAAACCTGGCTCGATGGAAGACCTGTCTGGACAAAATCTTTCAGATAAAAAGGACCACTTGGCCGAACGAATTCGGTTCCTATGATAAGATTTGATTGAAAGAGGTTCTGAGTCAATGCTCAGAACCTTGATCAACAGGCATTTGAATAAAACCATGGATTGAGAGCTGGCAAGTTTTATTGTTCAAGCATTCGCTTTCCAAAGTTCCGGATTTATTTCGAATTACGACTTGCAAAGCAAACACCACATTTGATAACGGCAATGAACGAGTGCAGATTCAATTTCGCCTGATCGATGACGTGATAGACCATCGACTTTTCACCCAATCATACTCTCGAATCCGCGATTATACTCTTCGCGACCATTAATGACACTTTTTGATCGCGACGATGCCGGAGGCATCGCAGCCAGTAGCCGGTGGTTGAGGAGCCCAAGCGACGACACCACCGGACGACAACGCGGCATAAGGTCTTGCACCCCTGCCGGGGTGCCAG
>CAMBEP010000071.1 GCA_945865635.1 Candidatus Kuenenia stuttgartensis | reverse complement strand
CCCGCGACCAAGGCAAGGAGGGAATCAGGTAGGGGACGCATCTTGACGGCTCACAGACCCTGGGCGTTGCCCAGGGCTTTCTCAGGCCGCACCTTTGGTGCTTAAATCCATTGTTTTCAGGTTGTTAGACTCGAACTCCAAAACCTCGTATAGAAATCTAAGATATACAACGAGGTCAGGGGACCCTGGCCTACACCAAAGACCTCTTTGCAAGCAATGAAAGCAGGACCTTTGGCCATGAGCCAGAAAACAATTGGTTCTTCAAATCAGGAAGTGATTCTTGGCCTGTTCCCAAGTGCTTAAAAAAAGCCCTGACCACATGATGTGGCTCAGGGCTTCAAGAAAAATCAATCCGCCGCAGTTGATTGCAAACCAATGGCAGCTAATCAATCGGGCTTTGCAGGCGTGTTTTCAGAGGCCGACTTCTTTTTGCCAGGCCTTTTGAGTACGCCGGGTGATGTCGAGCCGGAATCTTTTGCCCCTGATTTTTCAAGAGCCGCTTTGGCATCGGCTTGAGAAGGCGCTTTTGGAGGAGCATCCTCGCCGCCGCCCCCACAACCAACCAGAGCCAAAGAGAAAGCACCAAGAAGAACAGCACAAAGATGAGATTTCATTCCGTATCCTGTCGTGAATCAGTGAGTTAAGAGAAAAATGTGCCGGGTCAAGCCGGCACAAGTGCAATGAGGATTCGTTTTGCAAATCACAATTGATCTGCAGAAATGACCTCGCCTCCACCATAGGTGGAGAGCTTGCGAAGCACTCCAACATTCTTCTGGGTATAGTCCGTGCTGCCCATGTCGACGGTGTTCTTGATGTAGCGAACCGAACCGTCGCCAAACAGGAAATTAACACCTCCCGGGTGGCCACTGCGGAATCCGAATTGCCCCAAGCCAAGATAATTGGCATCGAACAGCCAGGAATCGACATCGCCTGTAGGCGTCAAGGTTCCACCCGATTCAGGA
The DNA here is from genome assembly GCA_945865635.1 of Candidatus Kuenenia stuttgartensis. GTDB lineage: Bacteria > Planctomycetota > Planctomycetia > Isosphaerales > Isosphaeraceae > QWQI01. The sequence goes on along the minus strand of CAMBEP010000071.1, from coordinate 23,964 downwards.
ATCTGAATTTGGGCGTTCAGCTTTGGAACCACGCTCGCCATGCCCTGAGGACGGCTCACACCAGCCAGAGCGGATCCGAACCATAAGGCTCTGGACCATGTCATGAAGACTTGGTCAGGGTCGTTGATATATCGGCCTGCTTCGCCCACAATGATCGTATTGGAAGTACCGTCAGTAATCTTGCTTATCGGCGTATTCTGGCTTGCGCCAAAGACACCATTGGCAGTGATCGAAGCATTGTAAGATTGGCCAGTTGTGCAGCCATACCACCAGTGCCAGATGTCATTCGTTCCGGCAACCCCGGCATAAGACGACTGGGAGTAACCATTTGAGGAAACCGAGATGTCATACGGTGTCTGAATCTGATCCGAAGGGCAAACATACGTATTGATTCTGGTGACCAGAGCCGTACGATTGGCCGCACCGGCGTTGACCCCGTTAAATGTGCTACCGCTGGCCAGCGACCAGTTGATCGCGTTGTAAACCTGCGTTTGTTCCATCGAACCCAAAATCAGGGCGAAAAGGCTGAATCCACGCTGGGTGCAATCGATTGCGGGTACAGCATACCCTACAGACCCAAGCGGAAATGTACCGTTTGAGGTTTCATAATTATGGACTCCCAGCCCAATCTGCTTGAGATTGTTGATGCACTGGGCGCGGCGGGCCGCTTCGCGAGCCGATTGAACCGCAGGAAGTAACAACGAAATCAGAACGGCAATGATCGCAATGACCACCAGCAGTTCGATCAGTGTAAAGCCTCGACGAGTCTTAGAGCTAAGCATGAGCAAAAATCTCCTGAACGGATGACCTGATATTATAAGATGCCATTGCCTCAATGTTCCTGACTAAACCAAAGCCAAAACCTTGCGGATGGACTTGGCCTAAAGAACATCGTCAAATCTGGAGATAGAAACCAGAGATGCGTCGTTTCTGGCTCATACTAGTATAATTCACTTTGATAACATTTCAAGACGTCCATTTGAAAATAGATACTTGGGATGTTGGTCCGGGATTCGTTAAATCTCTTTAAAACATGAGTTTGCTCAGATTTCGGGGCTTGAAGGTTTTTTCTGTCTGGACAATTTTTAAAATGGGTATGCATAGAGGCCGTGTTATGGCCCGTCTGAACAAATTTCGGTTGATCCTTGACCACTTAAGCAAAAAGTCTTATAGTAGGTTTACTTGAGCTCGGCGGCTGATCAGGCCTGATTCGGTCAGACAAGCCTGTTCGGTACTTCGTACGAAGTTGCCTCATAAAACTCACATTACATATACTTTGGAGAAGTTGACATGGCTTTTCAGGATTCCAGGCATAATCGTCGTAAAGCGTCTCCTCTTCATCTTGAAGTGATGGAGCCCCGCCAGTTGATGGCAGCCAGTTTTCTTCATGGGGTTCTCAATGTTCAGGGCACTCTAGGCGATGATTTGATCGACATTCACCGTGCCATACAGAACCCCAAGCTGATACAGGTTTTTGAAAACCAAAAGCTGACACTTTCTGTCAATTCGGCAAAGGTCTCTAAAATCAGGGTTTTCGGACGGGCTGGCAACGACTCCATCCAGATCAACGAATCAAACGGGAAAATCCTGATCCCGACGAGCCTCAGTGGAGGAACTGGCGACGACATCATCAAAGGTGGCTCTGGCCGCAACGAAATCAATGGCGATGCCGGTCGAAATGCAGTACGAGCCAGCTCTGGTAAAAACATTGTCCAAAATGCCCAGAAAGACCATACCCTCCAGCAATTTGGCTCAGAAAAAGCATTTCGGAGCTTCCTGATCAAGTCGGGTAACAGCCGTGGCAATGGCTATCTGGCTATCAACAGAGTTGGCATGATCAGTGATCCCACTCCAGTGGCCGCTCCGACGACCGGAACCAGTTCCAAGATTTCGGTTCCAGGCTTTTCCCAGACCAATACGCAGGTTTCCGGAATCGATGAAGCTGACATCATTGAAAACGACGGTAAGCGGCTTTATGTTCTTTCCCGTGGAGAGCTTCTGATCATCGATGCTCAGAATCCGGATGCCCCGGCCGTGGAATCACGGACCACGATTGATGGATGGCCACTGGCAGAATATCTCAACGAAGGCCGATTGACGGTCATCTCAAGCGTCTGGAACACTTCGGGTGACGCTGGTGGTGGAGACGCCGGGATCATGCCGATGCTCCGGATTCGTGGCTCAAGCCATGTACAGATTACGGTTTACGATGTGGCGAATCCAGCCTCTCCAGCCGTCGTTTCGCAGACTACAATCGACGGCGGCTATTGCGATTCCCGAATGGTCGATGGAAAACTGGCCCTGATCGTTCAGAACGATCTCCTAAGTGGTTACTGGGGCGGCGGTATTAGAATCGACATGCCGAATGTCAGGTTCGCTGGAGGGGGATCCGTTAAATCTGTTTCTGATGGTTCGCTAACAAAGCTGATTCAGAAAACGTCGCTCTCAGGGCTCCTTCCCAACTGGTCGTCCACCGTCGTAGGTGCTGATGGAGTCAAGAGATCCGCCAAGGGCCTGATCTCCCAGCCGAAAGATTTATACTGTCCAGCCATTGGTAATGAAGCAAACTTGATGTCTGTTGTTCTGGTGGATACCAAATCGACCAGCCCGGGCATCATCGGAGCCTCGTCTATCGTGGGCGGATATTCATCATCCATCTACATGAATGCCAAAGACTTATACATCTTCAGCCCACAATGGAATTCCGATTCTGGCGATTCGACAAACGTCCAGCGATTTGATATCACTGGCAGCACTCCCAACTTGATCGCCACAGGCCGTTTCAGCGGCCACCTGCTGAACCAGTTCTCAGCCGATGCGAGCGGCGAATACCTGAGGGTGGCCACCACTCAGTGGACCCAATCAGGAACCACAAATTCTGTCTATGTGTTGACGAAACAAGCCAATACATTGAATGTGGTGGGATCGATCACGGGGATTGCTCCCGGTGAGTCCATTCAGTCTGTAAGATTTGTTGGCGATAAGGTTTACGTTGTCACGTTCCGCCAAACGGACCCACTTTACTCGATCGACCTGAGTGTCCCGACCGCTCCGAAGATTATGGGCGAGCTGAAGATCCCGGGCTTCTCACGATATCTCCAGCCATTTGGCGAAGGATATATAATCGGGATCGGGCGCGATGCAGACCCAAACACTGGCCGTACAAAGGGTTTGAAGGTTTCGTTGTTCGACGTGCGTGATGCGTCTTCACCCAAAGAACTTGCAAGTTATCTGCTCAGCCAGCCTTCTGATGGCTGGAGTTGGTCGGATGCCGAGTGGGATCACCACGCTCTGGGCTACTTCCCGGAACTCGGTGGAGTGATCGCCCTGCCGGTTCAGGGATATGAGCCTGGCACGCCCGACCCGAATAATCCAGCCGCCTATGTGCCAGGGGTATACAAGTCGAATCTCGTGATCTTGAAAGTCGATGCAGCCACAGGAATCACACAGCTCGGAACAATTTCCCAATCGTCAAGTCTTCTGAGATCAGCCCGAATTGGCGATATCGTCTATTCCGTGGCCGACCTGGACATGAAAGCCGTCGAGGTCTTGTCAGATACGATTGTAAATCGTGGAACTGTTGATCTGCAAAAGCCTTATGATTATGGATCGGGTGATGGAGTGATCATGTATTGAGATCGGCTTGAAGACCATCGATTGCCAGGCACAGTCCCTTTATGAAGGCCGGGCGCCCTCACCCGGCGCAGTTATGTGATGAAGGCCGGGTGCCCTCACCCGGCGCGTTTTGTTTATGAAGGCCGGGTGCCCTCACCCGGCGCGTTTTTGTTTTTTATAAAAAAATGCGCCTAAATTCTTGTTTAATTTCACCTTAGACAGGGTTGTTTCTTTAATCCGGGAATCCCCAGTTGAGCGAGCCTGGCCCACACAGAACAAGAAAACTCCGGCTTCCAAAATCCACTCGGTTTAGGTGGTCGGCCTTGGCATGAAAACGAGGCTTTAAAGATCAAGGCACTTTGCACTCTGTCTTGATTGCGTTATGATCTTGGCTGCATGAAGCTCTTTTCATTCGCTGCTCTAATACATGGATGGTCCGATGGCTGTCAGCACGCCCCCCCGCGACAAGACCAACACCTATAATGCCGATTCGATCACGGTTTTGGAAGGCCTTGAGGCCGTTCGCAAGCGTCCCGGCATGTATATTGGCGGTGTGGATGCATCTGGTTTTCACCACTTGCTTTGGGAGGTTGTGGACAACTCGGTGGACGAGGTCCTTAACGCCTATGCCACCAAAATCAGTGTGACTCTTGCTGCCGATGGCCGATCGGCCACTGTGGTCGACAATGGTCGTGGTATCCCGGTCGACATTCACCCCAAAACCGGCCGAAGCGCGCTTGAGGTCATTTTTACGACCCTGCACGCAGGCGGCAAGTTTGACAACGATGCCTATAAAGTCTCGGGCGGATTACACGGGGTCGGCGCCAGTGTGGTGAATGCCCTTTCCAGTGAACTGGTTGTGGATGTCAAACGCGACAACCACCTCTACCGGCAGACATTTCGTCGTGGGAAGCCGGAAGGCGATGTTCGCAAGGTCGAGCCAGCTCGTGGGACCGGTACATCCGTCACGTTTACTCCCGACCACGAGATCTTCCGCGAGCAGAAATTTGATCCCAAACTCGTCGCGGAAAGGCTTGACGTTAAAGCCTATCTAAACAAGGGTCTGTCGATCACATTTACGGATCTGGCCAGCGGGTTGACATCCAACTTTCACCACGCGGGCGGTGTGGCCGATTATCTTGACGCCCTTCAAGCCAAAAGCGATGAGCCACGCGTGGTTCCGACCGCCTTCCTGCTGGAGCAGGCCCAGTCCTCTGAAGGCCTCAGGATTGATCTCGCACTGGCCTGGACCGAGGCCACCAACGAATCCGTAACCTCCTATGTAAACACCATCCCAACCCGCGATGGTGGTACCCATGAACAAGGCCTCAGGGAGGCTGTTCATTCGGCTGTCCGGATGTTCCTGACAAAGTACGAAATGCTCAAAAAGGGCGTGGAAGTCAAAAGCGAAGACATTCGCGAAGGCTTGACGGCCGTGCTTTCAGTCTGTATGGGGAATCCGCAGTTCCAAGGCCAGACCAAGGATCGTCTGAATAACATGGAGGCCCGATCGGCCGTTGAATCGCTTGTCAGGCCAAAACTTGAAGCCTTTTTGCTGGCCAATAAATCGATCGGCGATGCCATTGCCGAACGCATCATCAGGGCCGCCAAAGCACGCGAAGCCAGTAGGGCTGCTGCCAATCAGGTCAGGCGCAAGACTCCGACAAACAATCGTCTGAACCTGCCCGGCAAGCTCCACGACTGCGACACAAACAATGCCGAAATCTCGGAGCTTTTCATTGTCGAAGGCGATTCCGCAGGCGGATCCGCCAAGCAGGGTCGGGACAGAATCTATCAAGCCATCCTGCCCTTGAAGGGTAAGGTGCTCAATGCAGAGCAAGCGACGAAGTCCAAAGTGGTTGACAACAAAGAGCTCTCCGACATCATCGCTGCCCTTGGTTGTGGAATGGATGAAAAATTCGACCGGACCCGACTGAGATATGGTAAGGTCATCTTCCTGACCGATGCCGATTCTGACGGCCACCACATTGCAACTCTTTTGATCACATTCTTTTACAGACACTTACGGCAATTGGTCGAAGATGGATCGGTTTATCTCGCTTGCCCACCGCTTTATAAAATCACCTGGGGGCAACAGACATTCTGGGCCGCCGACGATAAGGCGAAATTCAATATTCTGGGGCAGTTGCCCGACAACGCCAAGCCTAATATCACTCGATTCAAAGGCTTGGGTGAAATGCCGGCTAAACTCCTGTTTGAAACCACTCTCGATCCCGCCCGCCGCCGACTCCTGCGTGTGACCTTGCCAGAAAATGACCGCCCCTATGCCGAACGCACCATCACCGAACTCATGGGCAAAGAGGCCGATGCCCGGTACCGGTTTATTATCAGCGAGGCCTATACCGCGACCGAAGAAGAGCTTGACGTCTGATACGGATATCTTCCACCAAAAAAAAACGCGCATCACTTCCACAGAATGATGACCATTGGCCTTTGTCGGGAGATCCGGTTTCTGATGGATTCGGATCCATTCAGATCCATTCCAACATTTTTTTATTTTGAGTTTTTAAGGATAGGATCTTCGGTCGTGATCAGGATATTCGGCACATTTTTTTAACCAGAATCGAAGCCACCTGTTTCAAGGTTGCCGGTGCCGAAGCCTATGGCTTCAGGAATCCGCTCTCTTCAATTTTTGGTCATGAAACATCGAACAGAATCAGCCAGGAGCCTTAGGCGGCCTGGCTCATTAAAGCGTCCATTTGAGTAGAATCTGGATTAGAGGGGGTAGAAAGGCTGGCTCCAAATCCCGTTTGGGCAATGCAATGGTTTACCCGCTCAAGTGGAGATCTTGCATATACATCTGATTTAGGGGCAGATGTTTTTTATATGGCAATCCAACTCTATAAAGATGGGATTGGCCATATAATCTTGGGAAAGTCGGGTTTGCTATCAAAAACCTCCCAACTATAATTTTGCCCTATTGGATTTATAGTTACTGTTCCGTAATTTCTTGAAATAGATATGTCTGCTTTTAGAATAACCCACCAACTGCCTTGGCTAGGAAAAGAATTTCTTTCACTTTCGTTCAATTTGGCTTGAGGCCCACCTTCAAAATTTCTATGCTCTATACCCTGAGGCACCCAATACAATTCGTATGCTTGGTAATATATGAATGAATTTCTAGAGACATTATAATCAAATGACTGAAACCACCGCGAATGGATTTGCAGGTATTGTACATCCATCCAGCCGCCTGGTAATGCACATTGCAAGTTGCTTTTTTCTAATTTCTGTTTAGGTATGAAACCTGGTTTATTGAATCCCAATTCCGGAAACTCTTGAGGTTTATCGGCATCTGCTATACTTTTTCCCAATTGCGGAATCTCTTCACTTAAAAAGACACCGGGGGCCAGAATAGCCTGATTACCTGAAAAAAAAACCAGCCAGCTTGCTCCTGTAAGTACATTAGTAGTTGGTGCAACACGTCCAACATTTCTCACATATTCCCAAATATGACGGCCTCTTCCTTTTAGGATATCTTGCAGCTTGCTCCACTCACTAAGTCGATGTTGCATTTTAACAAATTCCAGGACTTGAAAGACATGAATGTTCCAACCCTGATCTAATACATAGCCGTTTGACCTAGGCCGATCAATGGTGTATCTTTCCCAATCAACTACACATTGCTCAAATATTTTTTTAAATTGATAAGCACGCCAACTGCAACTTTCCGTAAAAGTTTTGGAACTTCTGCCTCCCAAAACTTCCTGCGGAAGTTTGCATAATTGCTCAATAAATGTTTTTATCTCTAAAGCGGTTGGTCGCTTGCGTGTCCCAACAATCAAAGCATTTGTAACATCGTTATCCGTGATGCCGGAAACACCATTGCTCATAAGAAACTTCGCTGTGTAACTGTCAACCAAGCGGCTCTTCAGCTGTGGTAATTTTGTTATGACTTGATCCAAGAGCGCCTTAAATGTAGCTGGAATTTGTTTTTTAAACCACGAAGATGAATTTGCAATGAATTGCTGGAGTTTGAAAGTATCGAGATCAATAGTCTTTCGTGGTATAGTTCTTACTTCAGGATTAACGAAATTAGTGCGGGCTATTGTATAATCCTTTGGTTTTAATCTGTTCACATCAGCAATGTGCATCGGAAGGTTTGTAAGCCAACGCTCGGGATCCGTAGTGTTATTCTTATCCGTTGCCTGTGCAACCTTGAAGTTGAGCAAGTCACGGATAAGCATCGCCGTTGCCATCTGGGAGGCTGGATGCTCGGCAGCGGCAAACAAGGTTTCCTTGATGTCCTCTTTACTGCCTGAATCAGACATCGCGCCTATCTTTTTACGATCCATCAATTTGTATTGATCAAACAAGGGTGGCATGGGACTTACCTGTCTTCGAGAGTTGTGGAAAGATACGGGAAAAGCTCTGATGTGTCGGTCGGGAAACCGATGTTTCAGGATAGATCGCCGGTGTTGTCGATGCTTGTGACTTCGTCGGCCTCAGTCATCTCTGTGCTCACCAAGGTCTCCGTATTGACTTCGTCAGGGTCCGGCATCTCCATCAATGCGGCTTGTGCTTCATCAACCAAGTCTGCAAGCACAGTCATCGCCTCGAAGTAGTTGGGCTCAAAAGTGATCTCACGCAGCACTTCCACGTAACGGATCGTACCATCCTTGTCGATCACCAGTACCGCCCGAGTCAGAATGGCGGGCTCTTCGACGAGCAATCCATAGGCCTGGCCAAAGTTTCGGTCATAATAATCGCTGCATCCAATCAGCGTATGAATCTCTTCCTGAGCAAAGAACCGATTGATTGTGTTGGGCAGGTCGGAAGAGATCTGAACGCAAATGGCGGTGTTGGAATACTCGCTCATGGCCAGATCGAAGTTCTTGGCCTGCAGACGGCTGATGGGCGTGTCGATCGAAGAGACGACACTCAAAAGCACGGGCACGCCACTTTCAAGCAGGCTGGCCAGCGTGATTTCGACCTTGGTGGCATTCCACCAGGAATAGAGCCTGAATTCGGGCGCGGCCGAGCCCACCAATGGAAGCTCTCCATAAAGGGCATAGGCTTCGCCGCGAAAGGTGACCATTCTCTTCCCGTCGGTTACGTCGCTCATCAATATCGCTCCCTGTGACGATCGGCCCAGGCCGCTATTGCACATGACTTGTTTTAAGGCTGGAGTTGGGCATATCAAAACCTTCAAAATAACGCAATGAGTGGACTCTAAGCGCCATGAGTTGATTCTGATTCAATTGGAAGGATCCTATACTCTTCGCGGCCATGAATGGCACTTTTTGATCGAGACGATACCGGAGGCATCTGGAGCCAGTAGCCGGTGGTTGAGGAGCGTTATCGACGACACCACCGGACGACAACGCGGCATAAGGTCTTGCACCACTGCCGGAGTGCCAGCAGCTTTTACCCCCATCTCATGACCGGAAGGTGTCGCTTCGCTCAACCACCGGCTACTCGCTTTGATGCCTCCGGCATCATTCTGATACGGTGTATCATGTGTGGCCGCGACAACTGTAACCCACTTTCGATCGCCTGGCAAGAACCCGTTTTTCATCGATGGGTTGAATGTTGGCTTGTGGAATGTAGACCATTCTCTAAGAAACAGGCCAAGAATAAATTCCAGATTTGATGAACCAATGGTTTTCTGGCTCATGGCCAAAGGTCCTGCTTTCATTTTCTTGCAAAGAGGTCTTTGGTCTAGGCCAGGGTCCCCCCGACCTCGTTGTTACGCACATCTTGTAAAACCATAAATCTTCGATTTTTGAGCGGATTTTGATTTAAAAGCCAAAGGCCTGGCCCAAGACAGCCCAGGGCAAAGCCCTGGGTCGGCGTAAGCCTATAATATATAATCTCTTCAGGTAGGGTCGCATCTCGACGGCTCACAGACCCTGGGCGTTGCCCAGGGCTTTCCCAGGCCGCACCTTTGGTGCTTAAATCCATTGTTTTCAAGTTGTTAGACTCGAACTCCAAAACCTCGTATTAGGAATCTGTGATATACAACGAAGTCAGGGGGACCGTGCCAACACTGGTAAGACTGTCGGCCCGATGCCCTCATCGGGCTCGCTCGAACCATAAACACGGCCAAATTGAAATCAATCAAAAAAATAGCTCCCTGATCGCGCGAGCCCGGTCAGGGTGCCAGCCGCATTTTTCTTTTTCGCATCCAAATCCGGAAGGTGTCACTGCGATCAACCACCGGCTGCAGGCTTATGACATGCCTCCGGCATCGGTGGAAAATGTGTCGGTCAAGGCGGCTCAAAGTATAAAGGGTCAGTTCTCAGTGGAATCCGCGTGAGTCCAATCCGAGACGGATTGCTTTGTTGAGGATTGGATGGCCCCACAGGCTTTTATAGAAGCCACAGGTCGGCAATTGTCATAAGAAGCAGGCCGGTGCTGATCAGGATATTCACCTGAAAAAAGGCTTGATTGACTTTCGACAGGTCGTCGGGCTTGACCAGCGAGTGCTCGTAGAGTAGCAGAATGGCCACAGCACCGACTCCTCCAAAATAAATTGCTCCCATAGGCATCTGCACCCCGACCCCGATGAGCATGAGAATCATCAGGAAATGGAGGATGGAGGCCAAATTCAGGCTTCTTGCAATTCCGAACCTGGCGGGGATTGAATGCAGGCCCGCGCGTTGATCAAATTCGTAATCCTGGCAGGCGTAAAGAATGTCGAAGCCAGAGACCCAGCATGTCACAGCCAGCCCCAACAGCACAGGGGGCATGCTCAGCTCGCCCCTGAATGCAACCCAGGCTGCGGCTGGCGCCATGCCTAAGGCAAGGCCGAGCCAGACATGCGCCATGCTGGTGAATCGCTTGGCCAGCGAATAGCCTCCGAGCCATAAAAGTACGGGAATGCTTAATCGAATTGGCCATGGGTTTTCAGGCAGGAAGATTGCCGTTCCGCAAACGAAAACGGCCGATGCCATCAGGCAGAATAGAGTGACGCTTTGAGCGGATAAAGTCCCGGAGGGTAAATGGCGGGTGGCTGTGCGTGGGTTGCGGGCATCGAAATGTCTGTCTGCCAGTCGGTTGAAGGCCATTGCGGCAGACCTTGCACCGATCATGCAGACCAGAATACCAGCCCAGGGCTTGATTCCATGGATCACAACACCGGGTCTGGATACAGCAAGGGCCCCGCCCATGATTGCAAACGGAAGAGCAAACAAAGTATGGCTGAACTTGATCATCTCAAGAATCTGGATGGTTTGTCTTACCAGTCTAGCCATGTTTTTTTCTTCTTTTTTGGATTCGTCAGAGCGGGTCGAGGATTGTCAGGCAAAAAAATGCGATTCCGATCAATCTTCGGAGCGGGGAGAGACGCCGGCATCGCGTAAGTTTTTGCTGACGAACCAGTCGCCGAGCGGCGGAAAAATCTGGAACAGAAGACCGCCCAGGCGCATCGGCCAGACCGCAGTTTTCGTGACACTGATTCGTCGCTTGGGCCGGTCCAGGCTTTTGATCATTTCGGCAGCAACCTTTTGGGGCGTCCCGAAAACCCAGCTTGGCCAGTTTTCGATAAAGCCTCTTTCTGTGTCGTTTTTCTCAAGCCCTTCCATGGCGCGGCTTAAAAACTCGGTTTTGATTGGTCCTGGCTCGACCAGTGTGACCGCCACCCGAGTGCCTGAAAGCTCTCGGCGAAGGGCATCGGTAAAATACGATAAGCCAGACTTGCAAGCCCCATAGGCTCCGAAGATTGGGTAAGCGATTGTGGAGATCGATGAACTGACCTGAATCACCCGGCCCGCCGGCGATTTGAGAAGATGTGGCAGAGCCAGCCTGGTCAGCAGAATCGGGGCTGTGAGGTCGACTTGAATCTGGGCCTGGATATCGGCAGGATCGGTTTTGTGAAACAAATGAGGCAGGCCATAACCGGCATTATTGACCAGTACATCAATGCGTCCCCACCGATTCAATACGTCCTGAACGATTCGCTGGGGAGCGTCTGGATCGGCCAGATCGGCTGTGATCGGCAAGCAATCGATCAAGCCAGTTCTGTTCAGCTCATCGGCCAGTGATTTCAGCCTCAAAGCATTTCTGCCAGTGATGGCCAGGCCGATTCTTGGTGTTTTTTTGGGGTCAGCCACAGCTTTGGCCGCAAGTTGACGAGCAAAGGATTCGCCAATACCAGATGTTGCGCCTGTCAGGATCACAATCATGGTTGGTTTATGGGTCTCTTGAGAATTCATTATTGGCGGCAACAGTCTGGTGAGAAGTATTGGTTCAGCGAATTGGTTTTGTACCAATATAAAGCGAGGCGACCCCAAATGTCATCGTCGTGGCCTGGCAGCTTGATAATCCGCGACTGGCCATGAGGTCGAGCATGGCTTGTCCGTCAGGAAACTCCAAGACACTTGCAGGCAGATAACCGTAAGCGTTTGAAGCATTAGGAGCAATGGCCTGGCCGACTTTCGGTAAAATCTGTTTGAAGAATGCCAAATAAATCCTGCCAAGAATTCGGCCAGTGGGGCGACTGAATTCCAGAATGGCGACCCGCCCGCCCGGCTTCGTGATCCGAATCAGCTCATCAAGCCCGCCTGCCGTGCTGGCAATGTTGCGAAGGCCAAACGCCACCGTGGTCAGGCCAGCCATATCGCTTGGCAATGGAAGGTATTGTGCATCAGATTCAACCACAGCGATTCGGCCTGATGCCCCGATCTTTGAAAATTTCGGAACGCTCCGTATCAGCATCGGGCGGCAGAAATCTGTGGCAAGAATTGGGTTGGCACCGTTCGACTTCCTGTCGTAAGCCACGGCCAGGTCGCCCGTGCCTGTGCAACAGTCGACAATGGTTTCGCCAGCAGGCGGCGGTGGGGCCAGTTTTGTTGTCTGGCTACGCCAGTAATGATCGATGTTCACACTCAGAAAATGGTTCAGAAAATCGTAACGATGCGCTATGGATCCAAACATCTTGCGAACTTTCGGACCCGATTTGTCCACAGAAACGGGTTTGTCGTTAGGTACGGAAGTCGTCTCGCTCTTTGTCGTCAAATCGGTGCTTCCGGTCATCGTTCCTGAGCCATTCCAATCTAAGGTGGTGTGACGGATGGTCGCCACTCTGATTCTAAACCAACAGCTCTGATTTGACCAATCCTGGCCAAAAAAGTCGATTCGGACATCGCACGCAGGGCTGTCTATAATACAATCAAGACTGTGAAAAACGATAGTCCAAAACATTTGACCTCAAAATCCGCCTCACTCTCAGGAACCTCATGGGATACCGAAACTTACGCCAGTGTGTGCTCGACCTCCAGGCCCACGGTCACCTTGTGGCCATAGACGAACCCGTCGAGGCCAGCCTTGAAGCCGCCGCAATTTGCCGCCGCGTCTATGCTGCGGGTGGGCCTGCAATCTGGTTCAGGAATGTCAGGGGCTGCTCGTTTGGGATGGTGGGCAACCTGTATGGAACCATGGATCGCACCCGGTTCATTTTTCGCGATACGCTTGAATTTGTCCGGAAACTTGTCGCTCTTAAGGTCGATCCGCAATCGGCCCTGAAACGACCTTGGAAATATGCAGACGTACCCCTTCGCGCCATGACGCTTTTGCCAAAACGTGTCCGTTACGGCCCTGTGCTTGAGTTTAAGGCTCACAAGTCGCAGTTGCCCAACTTGGTCTGCTGGCCCCGCGATGGCGGTTCATTCGTCACATTGCCCGTCGTCTATACGGAGAATCCCGAGAAGCCTGGCTGGAGATTCTCAAACCTCGGCATGTATCGTGTTCAAATCAGTGGCAACGAATACCTTGATGATGAAGTCGGCCTGCATTATCAAATTCATCGTGGAATCGGGGTTCATCACTCAATTGCAATTCGCCATGCCGCAAAACTCGCCGTCAATATCTCCATCGGCGGGCCACCGTGCCTTCCATTTGCGGCCGTCATGCCACTACCTGAGGACTTGCCTGAACTTGTATTTGCTGGAGCTTTGGGCGGCCGCCGAATTCGGCTCGTCATTGGTGCCAATGGTCTGGCCATGCCTGCTGAATCAGATTTTGTCATCTCAGGCTGGATTGACCCACACCAGACCAAGCCCGAGGGCCCTTTCGGCGACCACTTGGGCTATTATGCCCAAACCCACGAATTTCCATTTCTCAAAGTCGCTGCAATTCATCACCGAAAAGATGCAATCTGGCCATTCACAACGGTCGGTCGCCCGCCTCAGGAGGACACCAGCTTCGGCCAAATGATTCACGACATCACAGGCCCTGTCGTGCCCACCGTTCTGCCCGGAGTCAAGTCCGTACATGCTGTTGATGCTGCCGGAGTCCATCCCCTTTTGCTCGCCATTGGCTCCGAGCGATACGTGCCCTACGCTGCAATCAGACGGCCACAGGAGCTGCTCACTCAGGCATCCGCAATTCTGGGTCAGGGCCAAATGTCACTTGCAAAATACGTCTTGATCATGGCCCACGAAGACGTTCCAGATCTCGAAATTCATCATATTGGCGATTACTTGAAACGATTCCTGGAACGATTCGACCCAGCCGAAGATTTGCATTTCCACACGCGAACCACAATCGATACACTCGATTATTCCGGCCATGGGCTTAATTCCGGGAGCAAACTGGTCATTGCCGCTGCCGGCCCAAAGCGCCGTGAATTGCCATCAGAAATTTCATCCCAACTCCATCTGCCCGACGGTTGGGATCAAGCCCGCTTGGTCATGCCGGGAATCCTTGCGGTTTCAGGCGTCAAAAGTCAGGCGGTACGTGGCGAGCCTGATCCAAGTCTTCGGTCCTTCTGTTCCAGGATATATTCCGAAAGTGCCTTGCGATCGTTCCCGCTCGTCGTTTTGTGCGACGACGCCGAATTCACCGCCCGCTCACTCCATAACTTCCTCTGGGTCACTTTCACTCGATCCAACCCCGCTGCCGACCTGGACGGTGCAGACGCCAGCACAGTCTCCAAACATTGGTCCTGCAAGCTCCCCCTGGTGATTGATGCGCGTCAGAAACCGTTTCATTCATGGCCTTTGGAAGATGACCCCGAAATTGAGAAACAGGTTGACTCCTGGGCCTCACCAGGGCGACCATTACATGGGATCTATTGATTTGCCAGTGGTCAACAGGAGATGATAAGCCGTTGACCCAAACTAACCGCCACACAGGACTCCAGATTTGAAACCCTCTACACACCTAATGCAATCGTGGTTCGTTGTCGGAACCCTCACCGCCATCAGCCTGCAAATGACAGGCTGCTCCAACCCCGCGGACGACAAATTTCAAGCCGTGGCCAAGCCCTCAATGCCATCGGTCAAAGTCTCGGCAGAATCTGCCGTAGTCGGTGATAAAGCCCTTGAAGTCAGAGCCTTGCAAGATGCAATCAAATTGGTCAAGGCCGTGGCCGCAAGTTCCAGGATCGAATTCACAGGATCAAAAGTGACAGGCAAGCACGACGGCGGCTTCAAGCTTTTCACCGCCGAGGCCAAAGTCGATTCAGCCAAAAAGCAACTCGTGAATTTCAAGGCCACAATCGACATGAATTCGACGTGGTCCGACAACGATAACCTGACAGCCCACCTCAAGAATCAAGATTTCTTCGACGTGCCCAAGTTTCCCACCAGCGTTTTTGAGACCACTGAAATCAAATCTGGCAGCGATGCCAAGCTGGCAGGCTCTAATCAGATCATCACTGGCAACCTGACCCTGCATGGTGTGACCAAGTCGATTGCATTCCCCGCAAAGGTCGCCGTTGCTGATAATGGAGGAGTAAGCCTCTCTACAGAATTTGCAATCAACCGCAAAGACTTCGGAATGATAATCTCTGGCAAAGCCGACGACCTGATTCGCGACGAAGTTGTGCTCCGGCTCAATATTCAAGCAGAATAAATTCTCTTTACAGTTGTCGCGGCCACACATGATTCATCGTATCAGAATGATGCCGGATGCATCAAATCAAGTAGCCGGTGGTTGAGCGAAGCGACACCACCGGTCATAAGGTCTAAAAAAAGCTGCTGGCACCCCGGCAGGGGTGCCAGGCCTTCTTTCGCGTTGTCGTCCGGTGGTGTCGTCGCTTGAGCTCCTCAACCACCGGCTACTGGCTCCAGATGCCTCCAGCATCGTTTTGATCAAAAAGTGCCATTCATGGCGGCGAAGAGTATAAAAGTGCGAAAGTCGAACTGCGGTTGAATTCAAATGCAGCTTCAGCTCAACACCGTCAGATTGACCTCATTCGCATATCACCCCAGCCAACAATTCCTGTTAGAAAGAGCATCGAAATGAATAAAGAAGTTTATCACATCCCACATTGTGAAAAAATAGTACGTGATGGCATATTTTCACATTGGGTCTGGATTGATAGACCCTTGGGGCTTGCTCGCAGTTCCGCGCCTAACTTTGATAAACGCCACGGCGATGTAAGCCAGAATGTAACTCAAGAAGTTGTCAGTTACCTTGAAGAATATCAATTCAACACGGTGATCAGTCTAAATCGCATTCGACTTGATCAAGATCAAATCCAATTGCTCCATAGATATGGGGTGACATCATACCACCACATTCTCGTACACGACTATCAATCCCCTAGAAAGGATCAGCTGATCGAAGCTTTCGATATAATGCAAAATAATAGATGGCTTGTCTGGTGCGGATTTGGTGCAGGCCGCACCGGGACGATGGTCACAGCCTGGGAAATTTTGAGCGGCCGAAAAAAAAAAGCCACGGCAATTGATGATAGTACAGCCGAAACGCCTGAACAGGAGGCCGTTTTAAAGTCGCTTCCCAACCCACACTTGCCCACATTTGTTTGCGGACTCTGCAATGCTTTACGGGAATATAAGAGATCCCAAACCAATGGCCTTTCTTTCGGGCTAGGCCGCACGGCCACTTTATTTGGGCTTAGAAAAGCCAGCGAAGGTTCCCAAAACATTGCAAAAGCCTTGGAATCCATGCTGACACGAAAATTACGTGTTAATGTTGCAACTTATGGAGCTAATAAAATTAAGGAAGCCGATCTGCCCGCCCAAGCTCAGCAAGGCATAGCGGAAGGATACACACTTCAGAATATCAAACAGTTTGTACAATGGGCCGCCAACAAAAACAATGATCCCGGCTTTCTTGGCCAAGTGAGAGAGAGGGAATTTGTAGCCGTTATGCAATCCGGCAGGGCGGGTGCCACGATGCGAGACTTGCTCCTATCAGCATTGAAAACAATGGACGGCTATGATTAAGCCAACGGCAAGCTGGCATAAGATTGAGATCCTGGCGTCCCGCTCTTTATGATATAATACGGATTCTACTGAGAACGGACGCTTTAATTCGCCAGGCCGCCTGATGTTTCTGGCTCACTGTTCGATGAGTCATTACGAAAAATGCAAGACATCAGATTCCAGACTACGGAAACTACACAGCCTGTAGCCGCTGTTTTGAGCGAAGTGACACCACCGGACTTCCATGCGAAAATGGAGTTGCACCCCTGCCGGGGGACAAAATCTTGGGCGCGTCGTCGTCCGGTGGTGTCGTCGCTAGCGCTCCTCAACCACCGGCTAAAGGCTGTGATGCCTCCGGCATCCATTTTATGAGCCAGGTGTCATTGATTGGCGGCTTTTGACCCCATGTTTTTTTGCGTCAGTCAGGATGTATGACGCATCCGTCTGCGAACGATGCCGGAGGCATCACAGATTGTAGCCGGTGGTTGAGCGAAGCGACACCTTCCGGATTTGTGAGAGGAAATGGGGTCATTCTAGTTTAAAAGCCATAAACCTATTTCTGATAATGCTTTATATTCAATTATACTGAACTGCCGTTGGGTGTGAACAGTGATCAAAAATCCAATAAGGTTTTACTTTATAAATACTTAGATCAGATTAATGAAGAATGACCCCATTTTCATTCTTATCCGTTCTTTGGCTTGCGTGACCCTGCAACGCCCAAGCTTGCGGCAATGCACACAGGCACAGCCAGATGAGCCAGCAGCCGGGCCTGGGCCGTGGCGGCGATGGGGTTCACCGTCAGATCCATCGGCATGGCAATGGCGCCTGTGAATTCATAAACAACTGTGCCCAGCAAAGCGCCAATCATGCCTGAAACCATCAGGCCCAGCCACTGCGGCCTGGGCACGCCACGCCCCAGCCCACTGGCCAAGCCGGCGGCCAGGCCAATGGGCAGCCAGAGGCCCAAGTGATAAAGCAGGGGCCGGGTCATGTCCAACACCGCTGGGTCCTGGTTCCGGTTCATCCAGTGCAGCGGCATCACCACAAAACAGGGCACAGCCCCGGCAATGACACCGATCGCCACTGCGGCCAAAATCCTGCCCAGCCTGCGCGGCTTCACACCGGCGGTCAAGGCCAGGCATGTCATTGCGCCGAGCACGCCATAGACCAGGCTGCCGTTGATGGAATTGGCTTTAATTGTGGCAGCGTTAAGTTCTTTAAACTGATAGCTTTTCGATGAAATCTCAAGTGGAATCCGGGCCAATTCGCGGGTCTGTTCGCCAATCGTCCATGAAGCCAGCCCGGCCAGAGCGGCCATCGCGAGCAGCGCAAGGGGCTTGGCTTGCCGATGTGTTGGAAGGTCAACACCAGTGTCTGGCATGGTGAAATCATCCACAGCGGGATCCTCTTTTTGACCAGTTTTTTTAGTTGAATGGGGTTTGCTTATGGCTCTGAGCCATTTTGAATCACTCAGTATAGACCAACATCCACCAACGAACAAGATCTTGTAAGGGCCAAATCGCAACTAAGCCCAGAGCAACCGCCGCCTGCACAATCCAAACGAAGCATTAGGCCGCTCCGTTCTTATGACAAAAAAAGGATGATTTGATCCAGCCCTTGAATCGTCCATTTATTAAAATAAAATAGACCTTTCATGATCATTCCATGAGCTATTGTCAAAAGTTGTGTTCTGGTAAGTCAGAGTAAGGTGGCGTATCCTGCTGAAAGAGTCAGATTCACCATTCAGCCGCCCAACGAGGGCATGAGGATACGCGGTGAACTAAGGTTACATCGAAATCGCCGGTCGATCCAGACCCATCTGCCACAACTTCCAAAAACCACTTCAGGATGCCAGCGAGCTTGACGCCTACGTTCGCCAGGCCGCCAGAACCATAATTCAACAGGCGATCGATCTGGAAGTTCAAGAGTTCCTCGACGCTCACGCCGATCGAGTTGATGACCCGGACGGACGCTATGTCATCTGCAACGGACACCTCCCTGAAGGGCAATTCCTGATCGCCGCCGGACCCATCGAAATCCGCCAGTCCCGGGTGCGTGACAAGTCGCCAAACAAAGAAGATCGCGTTGTTTTACGTTCCAACTGCTACCCAGATATCTCAAACGCAGCAAGGCCGTCGATGACCCTGTCCCCTGAATGTATCTCAAAGGCATTTCCACCAGAGACTTTCCGACGACGCTTCAGTCGATCTTCGGCGAGTCGGTCAAGAACCTGAGTGCCAACACAATCGTGCGGCTCAAGGAGAAATGGACGGCCGAATACGAGGCATGGAACAAGCGTGACCTGGTGGGCAAGAACTACGTTTATTTCTGGGTGGACGGCGTCCACGTCAATGTACGGCTTGAGGATGAAGCCGATCGGCATCAGTGCATCCTGGTGATCATTGGTGCCACGGCGGATGGCCGTAAAGAGCTTGTGGCAGTGGCGGACGGCTATCGGGAAACCGAGGCAAGCTGGACGGCGGTGCTTCAGGATCTGAAGCGTCGGGGGCTGGCAACGGCCCCGAAGCTGGCCGTGGGCGATGGCGCCTAAGGCTTTTGGGCGACGTTACGCAAGATGATGCCCACGACGAAACAGCAGAGGTGCTGGTTTCATAAGACGCCCAACTTACTGAACTGCTTGCCTAAAAGCCTTTAAGGAGAAGGCCAAGCAGGAGATCCACGAGATTTGGATGTTGCCGACCAAAGCGAAGGCCGAGAAGGCGATGACGTATTTCCAGGAGGCTTACGGGGCGAGGTATCCCAAGGCGGTTGAATGCTTGAGGAACAATTGCGATGAGCTGCTTGCCTTCTATAACTTTCCGGCGGAGCACTGGGTGCATTTGAGGACGGGCAATCCGATCGAGTCGTCGTTTGCAACGATTCGCTTGAGGCACCGGAAAACGAAAGGAAGTGGGTCGAGGCGAACGAGCCTTGCCATGATGTACAAACTGGCCGAGAGTGCGTCCAGAAAATGGTAACGCCTGAAGGGCTATGAAAATCTCGAATTTGTGGTCAAAGGCCACATTTTAAAGACGGAGAACTTCAACAGGACGCCGCCTGATCCAATTTCTCAGAACAAAAGAGTTGACAATAGCTTTCATTACGATTTAAATTAAACAAGTAGATTGGCCAGCGATTGTTATTACGGTTGCCTTGAGCCAAACTCGCTTCACACCTCTATACAAATCCTAAATCTCTCCAAACCACGGGTGACGTGCTTCACAGGGCGTTTTCTATCAAAAAGGTTTGGATTCCAGGAGCACCTGCCACATGAAACGTAGTCTTTCCAGCATTCTGGCTTCGGCTGTTTGCGTACTCTTGTTCGGATGCGGTAAAACCGATTCTGAGCCAACCCTCAAAGCCGTTGAGCCCCCTGACACACCCGTCAAGAAGGGCGAAGTACCGAAGGACAATCGCAATAAAGGGTCGTCCGGCGGTATCAAGACCAACCCCGGCGCTCCTTCCTGAGCGAATTCACCCGCTTCTTCATAAATTCTTCTGTTGGAAAACCCACACTATAATCACGGAGAACGCTTTCATGACTCATATTCCACCCGCGCAACGCCGCGGTTTCACCCTTATTGAACTGCTGGTGGTCATTGCCATCATCGCCGTTCTGATCTCGCTGCTGCTGCCCGCTGTTCAATCGGCCCGCGAAGCCGCCCGCCGCGCCCAGTGTATCAACAACCTGAAGCAGCTTGGCCTGGCCGTGGCCAATTATGAATCCACCCATGGCGCTTATCCGGCATCCTATGGAGCCCCGCCCTGGAGAGGCACGTGGGGCTCTTGGAGCCCACAGTCCATGCTCCTCGGCTACATTGAGCAGAGCAATGTTTATAACTCATGCAACTTCGCCGTGGTGAGCCACGAAGGCGATGCCATGTCGTTTCTCAACCAGACGGCCGTCACGGCCCGCATAAACAGCTTTCTCTGCCCGTCCTCGCCCCTGCCACAGGGCACTTACTTCGGTGGAAAAACCCGCCCTGGCAATAACTATTTTGCCTCTGTCGGCGCCTCGCTCAACTGGATCGGCAACATGGGCGCCGGCCGCCCCAACGGCCTCTTCATGTTCGGCGGTGCCGGCAACGACTGGGACAAGACCAACGCCATCAAGCTGGCCGACGTGACCGACGGCACGTCCAACACCATTGCATTCGGCGAATGGAAGACTGGCGACTTTGACGAAAGCAAGATTTCTCTGCAAGACATCATCAAGGCTGGTGCCCGCCCCGGCGGCCAGGACATGTGGGGCAACCCCATTGCCGCCATGCCCGCCGGAGCCACCCAACTGAAGGACTGGCTGAACCTCTGCGCAAGCCGCGCCAAGGGCTCATCCGGCAGCTGGCAGAATAACCAAAGCTATCTGGGCAGCAACTGGAATCAGGGCATGTTCGGCTGGTCGCTCGGTAACATATTGCAACCGCCCAACCCACCCTATCCCAACTGCCGCACAGAAACCTGGGACGGCGACTGGGACCAACAAGGCATGTATGGCCTGACCAGCTATCACCCCGGCGGTGCCAACGTGTCTTTTGCCGACGGCTCTGTCCGCTTCCTCAAAAACTCCACCGCCGAACGCACCGTATGGGCCCTGGGCACTCGCGACGGCGCCGAAGTCATCTCGGCCGAATCGTATTGATCTGCCGTATGGATCGGTTCATGCTGTATGAATCGGGCGGCGTCTGCACGGCGCTGCCCACTTTCGCATGGCTTCACTGCTCGGCGGTATCCTCAAAACATTGAATCAGACAAAAAAACAACACAGCCCTGCTCTACCCCTGCTGATCTTGGGCTTGGCCTTTGCATCGCTCTTTTTACCATGGCAACGATGGTTCGGAGGGAAATTGCCCGAGTCGAATCAGAAAAGCTCTGTCCTTGATACGGCCCGTAAGCTTTTTGCCCAAAATCGCCTGGACAAGCTCATTCGGCTTGCCGGCTCAATCAACCCCAAGGCACCCGAATCTGCCGAGATTTACAGCCTTGCAGGCCAAGCTTTTCTGGCCAGGGGCCAAGTGGGGCTTGCCAAACAGGCCTTGGAACGAAGCTTGGAATTGAAGCTGGAACAGCCGGAGTCTTTAAAATATTTGGCCGCAATTTTCCTGGCTTCCGGCGACAGTGCCCGTGGCCTGGCCCTGTTAGAGTTTTCGGCCAAGCTCAAGCCCGACGATTTTCAGCCCTGGCTGGCAATAGGTAAAGTGCGGCAGGAGACAGGCGAATTCATTGAAGCTTTTACAGCCTACGAAGAGTGCCTGAAACGCAAACCACCTGCCGATGAAGCCCGCCAAGCCCGAATCGGCCGAATTCGGGCCTTGATTGACGATCACAAAGAAGAACAGGCCCAACCCCTGATCTCTGAAGCCTTGCAATTGGATCCAGAAAACCCGGATTTATTCGGATTGGCCGCGATATCTGCACAAACACTTGGCCTGACTGAACAAGCTGAAGCCCGCGCAGATCAGGCATTGAAGCAGAATGCGACTGAGCCGAATGCCTTGTTGGCCATGGCTCAGCTGGCATTTCTGAACGACAATGCCGTGGCGGCTGAAGCATTACTGAAAAAAGCAGTTGTGGCCAAACCAAACCACCCACCCATTTTGCAACTTCTTATGCAAGTGCAGGCAAGACAAGGTAAAACGATTGATGCAGCCGCAACTAAAAAGGAATTTCAGGCTCTCAGTGGTCGTATCCTGCAAATGGACAAACTGATAAAAGAAATCAGCCAGAAACCAGACGACCCTAAACCACGATATGAAATGGGCCAGCTTGCTGTGGAAGGTCAAATGAAAGTTCTGGCCGAGCAATGTTTCCGGGCAGCCTTGGAAATAGACCCGGCATTTGAACCAGCCAGGCAAGCTCTTGAAGATCTTAAAACCGAAACAACCCCTTGAATTTAAACTCCGAAATATCAGCTATAGATTCAGGTTTCATGAACAACCCCAAGATCCATGTGTTCTGGCGAAGCTGGATTGCTTGTCGGAGCAACCATGAAATCGCTGCTGTTACCAAAAAACACATAGGTTGAGTCGTTGATCGGAGCAAATGCGGGCTCGCCAAATGCAGGGTCGCCAGGATTTGCCGGCGTTCCTGGTGTATTCGTGAAAGTCACTTCGCCAGCCTGTGCAGAACCCACGGCTGTCAAAATGAAGGCTGTGCTTAGAGCATTCAGTGGTGTGGTGCTGGTCCACGACACTTTCACTGCCACTGTTGTCCCTGCATAGACAGTTTTGTCTTCCAGGGTGATGTCCACAGCCTGAGACGCCTTCGACATCCCAAGAATTGCCAGAACCGAGAGTATTGCGATCAGTTTTCGCATGTGTATGCCTTTCCTGTTACCGTGATTTTATGGACACCAGATTCATGAATCGAGTTTAGCATATTACGCCGTCACAATCAGAGTGTTCTTCAACTTCTTGCCCACGCTCTTCTTGACGTACTGAAAATCCGACGTGTTCACCACGCCGTCACCATTCAGGTCAAGATTTGCGTTGTAAGGCAGCGTACAGCCTGCCAGAACTGCGTTCTGATCGGCCACGGTCACTTCCTTGTCGCCATTGGTGTCGCCCAGGATCCGGAAGAAGAATAGATTCGTCTCGAACGTCCCATTGCCGTCCAGATCCAAGCCAAGGGTGTAATATCCATCAGCCGTGCTGGTGTTACGGCTATTGCCCAGGCCAATCGTTCCGAAGTTGACGGCCAGAGTGCTTTGGCCTGTTGGTACTGACAGGAACCCGGCCAACGATACAGCCGCTGAGCCTACTCCGTTCAGATCGGCCTTGGTCAGTTTTACACGGCCTGGATTCTGGAGCAGGGCCAGTGCCGATGCATTGCTGTCCATTCCCAGGTCCAGATAGCGGATGTATGACCTCTGAGGAGCACCCTTCGAGACCACAAAACTGGTCACTGTCGATGTCACCGTGAGCGTAAAGCTCTGGGTCGGGGCCGTACCGATCCCGTTCAAAGCCTGAATTGTGACTGGATATGACCCAGCCGTTCCGCTCGCCGGTGTACCAGAGAACAGACCTGTGACGGGATCAAGCGTCACCCCTGATGGCAGATTTCCAGAGAGGATCGAGTATTGAGGAGCCGGTGAACCGGTCGCAATAACGGTGATACCACTGGTCAGCCCTACAGGGATGGTCATGTAGTTGATGCTGGTGATCACCGGAGTCACTCCAAGATTCAACGTCGCTGGATTGGTGGTCGCTGTTCC
>CAMBEP010000070.1 GCA_945865635.1 Candidatus Kuenenia stuttgartensis | reverse complement strand
CTGGAATCGGCCCGAAACATCGCCGCCAATGCGGCCAAACCGGACGAATCTGAAATCGCACAAACTCAATCCACACATGAGGATGCGGCGCAGGTGCGAAACAACAAGGCCGTCGCTTCCGAAGAATCCCAAGCGGAATTCAGCGACAAATTCCAGAAGCGTCTCGAGCGATTCCTCAAGGGCAAAACCAAGGCCCAACGGGCCCGGATTATGAAGCAGGCGCGGGAAAAGCAGTCGGAGATGAGGCTGGCGCGGGCGGTTTGACGGTTTTCTATTGATCTTTGACAATTCGGATTTAACTTATGGCGCATGAGAGGCGTCATCGATTGGTGACGGCATGGATTTTTTGATTCGAAGATCCGTCAATAGTTGGATCAGGAGCGTCGTTCGGCGTCGATTTTTCCGAAAATCATCCGTCCAGCGGAGGTCTGCAACACAGAGGTAACTTGCACACGGGCCTGATCACTGAGATATTGCGCGCCTTGTTCCACAACAATCATGGTGCCATCGTCAAGATAGCCGACACCTTGGCCGTGTTCTTCGCCACGTTTGATAATTTTTACCATCATATGCTCGCCGGGCAGAACCACGGGCTTGAGGCTGTTGGCAATGTCGTTCAGGTTAATGACATCGATGCCTTGAAGTTTGGCGATTTTATTGAGGTTGTAATCGTTGGTCACAACCTTGCCGCCAAGATGTTTGGCCAGGGCCACGAGACGATGGTCAACTTCTTTGTGCTTATTGACTTCGGCAATATCGGCATCGTGCAGGACAACTTCGACATCTTCCATCTTCTGCAACCGGTTGAGAATATCCAGTCCACGTCGGCCCCTGTTTCGCCTGAGCTTGTCGGAACTGTCGGCAATGGCCTGTAATTCCTGGAGCACGAACCGGGGAACCACGAATGCCTGGTCAAAAACCTTTGTCTCGGCGACGTCGGCAATGCGACCATCGATGATCACCGAGGTATCGAGAATCAAGGGGCGTGGGCCTTTGATTTCGCGAGAGAATTCGACGTAGGGAATGACAAACCGGAAGTCGTCTTTGGTCTGGATCAGGGTGGTAACGCAGGAGAAGCAAACAAACACAATAAGCAGGCTATTGATCGACTTGGCGAAATCTTCACGGACCCAGACCTGTAGGGTCGGTTCGACAGCGGATCGGATCAGGTCGGAAAGGACAAGCCCGGCGATCAGTCCAAAGAAGATTGCAGAAACTGTCTGGATTTTCTTTCGGGCCGTGAAAATATCCCAGACCAAAACGGCCATGGCGATGCCCATGACGATGACAAAAAAGGCCCACGGGTTGAATTGATCGCCGATCGTCCTCGCAACCCTGGCTGCAATGCCACCAACAATCAGAAGAAATGAGGCACGGATGAAATAGATGAGCATTCTGGTAAAGTTCTTGACTATCAAAAGTGGGGTTTCGAAATGGCAAGCAGAATCATGAATGGAAACATGAGCGGCTTACTTGAGAAGTTCGTGTTCAAATTCCTGGCGGAAGCGGTCGTAAAACGAGTCCAGGCTTTCAACAATGACTCGTGTGTCAGCAATTGTGGGCATGAAATTCACATCTCCCAACCAACGAGGCACCAAATGCCAGTGCAAGTGACCGGGAAGGCCGGCGCCAGCGATTCGTCCCTGGTTCAGGCCCAGATTGTAGCCCTGCGGCTCGATCAGGCGGTCCATGACTTTCATGCATCGTTTCAAGAGTTCAAGCGGCTCGAAAAGTTCCGGACCGTCAAAATCCGTAAGGGCAGGCAGGTGCGACTTTGGAACAACCAGTAGGTGGCCATTGTTATACGGGTAGCGGTTCAACATCAGGACGGTATGTTGACCTCGCCAAATCAGTTGATTGACTTTGTCTAGGCTCGGCTCTGCCGCTAGTGCATCGCAGATAAAACAAGGCTCGGCAACGGTCACCACCTGATCGCGTGAAATCGTCTCGGCTTCTGCTTTTCGGGCAGCGACAGAGTCCAAAATGTAACGCATCCGCCAAGGGGCCCAAAGGTGTTGCATCGCTGGTCCGCGTAACAGTGCCTTCAGGTGGATTCCAATCGATCAAAACAGTTTGACCTACAATCAGAATAGCAGATTGAGTTGGTCTGGTTCCAGTCATTCTTCAATTTAATTTGGTAATTCTCATCATCATAAAACGCCAAACTCTTCATAAACCTCACGAAGCAAACGTCCTGTCAGCAATGCATCCCGGGTCCGATTCTCGCCCAAAACTTTCGCCCAGGCTGCGGAAAGCACCGATTGCTCTACTGACTTGGGAATGATGACCACGCCATCGGCATCGGCCACGACGAAATCGCCCGGATTAATGGTGACCGAATCGATCACAATTGGGGCATCATACTCAACCACATGGCCACGGCCTGCCGAGTCGAGTGGCCGCCTGCCGGTGCAGAAGACAGGCAGCTTCATTTCGAGGATCCTGCGACTGTCACGCACGAGCCCGTCCGTCAAAAGCCCGCGTGCACCTCGCACTTTACAGGCAGTCGAAAGCAATTCGCCCCATGGTACGATCTCTGGATGACGCCCGACCGACATCACAAACACTTGGCCAGCCTGGCCGGAATCGAGATACTCGATCTCTTTGGAATAAGGGTTTGCGAGCCGTGGAGCAGAGGGGTCAACGGCTTCCCAGAGTGCCGTCTTGGCACGGCCAGTCAAGATCAAGGATTCGTCAAGCGGCCGGATGTCCGTGCTCAGGCATTGGTGCCGCAGGCCAATGGAATCCAGGGCATCAGAGACGACCGCTGTATAAAGATGGGCTGAGACCCATTCGGCCATCGACTGATCAGACGTAAATTCCGGCATTGTCGATACATTTGACATACCAGTCAGCTCCTTTTCATTAAACTTTGATCGATTATCAAATTCTTGTCAAGACCATGACCCATGCTGGCCGATGATTTATTTGGAAGTCAGTCACTCTTCGGTCAGTTTCAGAGTTGCGGTGTGTGTTGAGTCGATTTTGGCTACCACCGGTCTTTTGCACGACCAAATTTGGTGATCTGAAAAATGGCTTGCGTCCGATTACCGATTCTCGTTTGTGTCTGGAGTTTCAAGATCATGCTGCGTTCAATGCGATGGGTCTCAATAATCGCAATCACTACCTTGATTGCGTTTCTTCACAGTCAAGACGCTCATTGCTTGGAGCTTTTTGTTTCCAACAGTGGCTCAAACAGCATTGTACGAATCCCAAGTGCAGGTTCAGTTTTGAATTACGCAGGTGACATCAGTTCACCAACCGGTCTTGTCATGGACAAAAGCTCCAACTTGTTTGTGGCTAGTAGTAGCGGGACTATTTCAGAAGTCAACAGCATGGGTGTTGTTTCGACATTCATCTCGAGTGGGCTTTCGAATCCTCAAGGGCTCGCCATGAATTCCACCGATTCGCGTCTTTACATCGCAGATTACGGAACCGGTAAAATCCTGAGAGCAGATGAACAGGGTAACACAAGTGTTTTCGTGAGCGGCTTGAATCAGCCTCGCGGTCTTGCGTTTGACACACAGGGCAATCTTTATGTTTCAAATGCTGGCAGTGGAACGATTTCCAAAATCACTACCGCTGGGGCGGTGTCGACTTTTGCGTCTGGGTTTAATAATCCTTACGGACTTGCTTTTGATACCAAGGGCAACTTGTTTGTCACAAATTATGGTTCTGACAGCATTTTCAAAGTCGCTCCCAATGGTTCCACAAGTTTGTTCAATTCCGGTATCAGTCGCCCTACAGGCATTTCCATCGACAGTTTCAATAATGTCTATGTCGCTAGCGAACGAAACAATACCATTTATAATGTCCAGTCGTTTGCAACTGTCAGCGTCTACGCCTCAGGGTTAAATGCTCCGAAATACATGACCTCAGCAATGCAGGTTCCAGAGCCTTCCACCTGGATCTTATGCTCCATCGCTTGCATCGGATTCGCTGCTGTTTACAAGAATCGTAAACCCGCTCCAAAATTGGATCTTCAGCCATAAGCTCTTTCCTATATTTTATTGAGATTTGAAAAAAGTTAGTTTGACTTGACGAACATCCATGATAGCCGACTTGGCTTTCATGATTGGCTTGATTTGAAGGCGATGCCGCCCTGCCCTTTCGATTTTCACCTTACCCAAATCGAGAGGCCGAAAGGCCTGAAATCCGCCGGTGTCAGGCACTGTCAATTCGAGTCCCGGCTGATTATCCACTTGAAATGCAACACGACTGCCACCTTGTCCGGGCCCACAGCCTACGAGAGCTGTCATCTGGAACTCGCCGGGCTGGTTGACTGTAAATTCCCAATCGGCCGTGTCTTCCAATCGAACCCAAAAACCAAGAGTGTTTTTATGAGGCTGGGGCTCGTATCGAAGCTGAATTCCATGTACGTTTGCCATGCTTGCAGGGAGGGTGATGGAGCCGTCGCCTGACTGAAGATTAGGCACGTAAGTCTCGTTTTCAATTGGCATTCTGGCTCCAACACCGGCTCGCCAGTCCGCTAGGATTCTTGCTAGTTCCTCAACCTTGCCAGGTTGTGCAGCCGAGAGATTGCTTGACTCGCCTGTGTCTTTTTCGAGATGGAATAATTCGCGACGCTGATTTTCATAAAATTCCACAAGCTTCCAGCCATCTTTCAGGACCACCCCACCGGGCCGGCCACCTTGATTGGCGTAGTGCGGATAATGCCAGAACATAGCATTTCGATCTGGCTTTTGCCCACTTCGGATGAGGGAATCGAGGCTTTTTCCATCCTGAATGGCTGGCAATTTTGAAGCCCCCACCCATGATGCCACGGTGGGCATCAGGTCCATGGAGACGACTGGCACACCTGATCGACTGCCGGGCGACTTCACACCGGGCCCCCTGATGATCATAGGGACACGCAGGCCGCCTTCGTAAAGCCAGCCCTTTCCTTCTCTTAGAGGTGCATTGGATGTAGCTGGCGTATTGGGTCCTTCGGTGGTGGCGAGGCCGCCATTGTCGGAGGTAAAGATCACCCAGGTGTTCTCGGTCAGGTCCTTTTGATCGAGCTTGGCCAATATCCGGCCAACGGATTCGTCCAGGCTCTGCAACATCGCCGCATAAATCGGGTTACGCTGGCGACCAGGCGCAATATCCTTGGCATCGTAGGATTTGATCAGGTCGGGCTTGGCACGCATCGGCGTATGCACGGCATAGTGCGGCATGTAAAGAAAGAATGGCTTGCCTGAGTCTGCCTGCGTGTCAATTTGGTTTAGGGCTTCGCTGGTCAGGCGGTCTGTGAGATACTCACCCTCCCGTGCTTTCTCCAAGCCTTTCATATAGCGATCGTTACGCGGATTCTTGAAAGGGGCGAAGTAGTTAAGCGGGGTGCCTGTCTCATCGCCTGCAATGTTCACATCAAAGCCTTGCTCCAAAGGGCTAAAGCCTTCGCCACCCAAGTGCCACTTGCCAATATGAATGGTCGAGTAGCCGGACGCTTTGAGCATTTCGGCCATAGTGGTCTGCTCAAGTGGCAGTTGTATCGGTATTTCCGGGCGTTTCAGAGGCTGGTCTGGCCGATTTGCCCGGCCCGGCAACCAGTCTGTAATTCCAACCCTAGCCGGATGCTGGCCAGTCATTAAGGCAACGCGGGTTGGCGAGCAGACCGGGGCGGCGGCATAAGCCTGAGTGAATTGAATGCCTGAGGCAGCCAATTTGTCCAAATTCGGTGTTCTATGAAATTTTGACCCATAGCATCCCAAATCCATCGCGCCAAGATCGTCGGCTACGATCAATATGATGTTGGGCCGTTTCGGATCCTGAGCCCGAGACTCAGCTTGGGTTAAATTCGCGCACAATATCAGTGCTGAGGCAAGACCGCTAACAAAGGTACGCATGATCCGCTCAGCTTTCCGCAAGTGATGTGAAGTTTCAAGGTGTTTCAGTCGGAATCGAGAGGCTCGGCCGCATCTTCCGTATAAAGCCCGATCCTTCGGAATTTCTGATACCGATTTTCGAGCAAATCCTCGTGCGAAAGCTTGCTCAGTTCTCGCAAGCTCTTTGTGAGATAGGCTTTCAAGGTGGTAGCCATCTCTCGATGATCCCGATGGGCTCCGCCGAGCGGCTCGGGAATGATATCGTCAATGATCCCGAATTGTTTCAGGTACTTGCTCGTCATTTTCAAAGCTTCGGCCGCCTTGGGTGCGTGCTCTGCCGACTTCCAAAGGATGCTCGCGCAGCCTTCCGGGCTGATCACAGAATAATAGCCGTGTTCAAGCATCGAGACTTTATCGCCAATGCCGATCCCCAAAGCACCGCCGGAACCGCCCTCGCCGATCACTACGCAGACGATCGGTGTTTTGATCATGCTCATGGCCATCAGATTCTCGGCAATGATCGCCGCCTGACCGCGCTCCTCTGCTGTGATGCCTGGATAAGCGCCCGGTGTGTCGATAAAACAGATGATCGGAATTCCAAGTTTTTCAGCCATCCTCATTTTCAACAAGGCTTTACGATAACCCTCAGGGTGTGCACAACCAAAGTGGCAAGCCATTCGCTCTTCGAGGTTTTTGCCCTTCTGCTGGCCAATAAACATGACCTTTTGCTCACCCAAATGCGCAAAACCCGTCACGATCGCTTTGTCATCACCCACAGCCCGATCGCCATGCAATTCCAGGAATCGGTCAAAAACCAGTCCTAGATAATCGCGGGTCTGGGGCCGATCGGGGTGTCGGGAAACCTGAACGGTCTGCCAACTGTCCAGAGTCGCATAAATATTCCGTAAAAATCCGGAAAGTTCCCGTCGCATGCGCCGAATTTGTTCCTGAAAGTCGGCAGTGGCCGGGTCGTGGCCAGCTCTCGCAGTGGCGTAGCGGGTCTCCAGATCGACCAGACGCTTTTCCATCTCGAAGATCGGCTCTTCAAAAGCCAAGCGGTGGGTCGATCGCACGGACATTAGCGTTGATACCTCAGTCTGACACACTTTCGGCAGGGCCTTCAGCAACTCTGCCACAATCCAATTTCCAAGAAACGTAATCTTACCTTCAATTCCTGAATTTCACCAGTTCAAATATCCTCCTCTCCAGATCCCAGGCAACTCAATCCAAGCGATTGGCCTTTCGCCCTTAAACCACTTTGATTCCTATGGTTACTATCGGTCCCAGCCCAACTTTTTCAGTTCGTCCAGAAACGTATCAATTGCTTTGCCCTCATAAAACCATAACCGCCCAACCAACTTGCCTGTCTCGCCTGGTTTGAGGTCGGCAAATTGAGGATCCGAGTGCAGGCATGGGCAGGGAGCATTGCCCCAAGCCCTTACAGAACGAAACCATGCGTGTACGATCCAGCGCGTGCCTTCTGAGTTACCAGCAATGGCGTAGGGCGACTCAAAACGCTTATTCGAGTTGGTCTGCGCTTCAAAGCCTTTGGTGGCTTTGAGCATCGCACATTGCTGCACTTTCAGGCCTGTCAGTTTCTCCTTGGTGCCGTTGGTCAGAAGGAGCTCCATCCGAATCTCCGATTCGGTCGCAAACGCTTTAGCTGTATAGGATATTCCATTGGGAAGAACCCGCGTCAGGGCCAGCGATCCATCCTTCCCCGGAACCCATTCCTGCACTTGCAGGGGCTGCTTGGAAAGGTCAAAAATTGTTGGAATATGGGTATGGGCCAGATAGGTCAGGCCCAGGTTTGAGAAAATCGCCTCAGGCAGGTCAACTACGACATAACTGCTTGAATCCCATGGAGTAAATGCGCTAATCTTTGTCTCCCGCTGGGGATCTACGGCACCTTCCAGAAAACCGATTCTTGGATGACGCCCGCCAGGGTATGGCAGAAGGACGAGCGGCTGGCCAGGTTTTCGCTGGTCTGGAATCGCTTGTGAAACTCCAAGCCGATTCGCTTGCGTTTTGACCTGATCGGCTGAGAGGCCAAGCACCAAGCCGGCCTCATCGAATGTAAATTGATGCCAGGTCAACATATTCGTGAGCCACGACTGAATTTCCGAATCTTTCGTCACGGTTCGGGTTTGGGAACTGGCATTGGCTTTGGCCACTGGCGGATCCACTGCAACGGCCTGTGGCGAGTGGACAATCAACCCAAAAGCCAACTGCAACCCTATGACAGAATGTATGTTAAGAAGAATCGCCTGTTTTTTCATAACGTCTCATGGGTGAGGTTGGGTTTGTGGAGAGGTGGGCGGCGAGTGATTGTGGGGGCGTTTTGCAAGATATTTATTGAATCATGAACGGGATCTGAATGGAACAAGAAAATCAAATTACGAGAGATTCGTTGGAATGTCTCTGGTTGGAATGGTGAGTTGCTGGCCTGAACAAGGTCTAAAAAAAGAGGGATTGTCTGGCTGAGTCATTGTTTTGAAACGAATATCGAAGTCGAGTTAAGAAAAAAAAAGCGACCCGGCAGAGCGGGTCGCGATTCGAGATCTCTCTCCAAGTCACTGAATGAGTTGACTTGGGGCGGAGAAGATTGGTCACACATCAGGAGGCTTTTTTGGCCTTGGCGGAGTTGAAAGCGCGAGCCAGTTTGGCCTTGCGGCGAGCGGCGGTATTTGGATGGAGGACCCGGCGTGAACCGGCTTTGTCGAGCTTTGAGACAGTGGCTTTGAAGTCAGCCAAGGCTTTGTCCATCTCACCAGCGGCCAAGGCGATGAGGGTCCGCTTGGTGTAGGTCTTGATGACCTTTTTGGTGATCCGGTTTTGCAGACGACGTTTTTGGTTCTGCTTGAGACT
The DNA here is from genome assembly GCA_945865635.1 of Candidatus Kuenenia stuttgartensis. Taxonomy (GTDB): domain Bacteria; phylum Planctomycetota; class Planctomycetia; order Isosphaerales; family Isosphaeraceae; genus QWQI01. The sequence goes on along the minus strand of CAMBEP010000070.1, from coordinate 16,763 downwards.
CTTAATCGCTGACGGTGTATTGGGCATGGATACCTATCCAGATAGTAAGGGGCGGGAATTGCCGCCAATCTTGAGTCGATTCGACATCATCTGATCTAGCCGTTGGTCTGAATATAACACTGACTGCTCAAAGTTTCAAGCCCTCTGCGCCAAGTCGTCCGGGGTTGTCACGCCATAACCCTTGGTGTTGGACTATCCGGCCCATCTTTTTTAACGTATAGTAATGTTGCCCAATAATCAGACGGTTCGATTGTACTTGTGTCCGATCAGCCGATTCCGAACGATCCGAAGGTTTTGTGGAGGTCCGTGTGGCGAAAGAAGAGCCTATGAGAACCGAGGGCAAGATTGTGGAATCTCTGCCCAATACGCAGTTCATGGTCGAGTTGGAAAATGGCCATAAAGTCTTGGCCCATATCGCAGGCAAGATGCGAAAAAACTTCATTCGTATTGTACCCGGCGATAGAGTCACCATAGAAATCACCCCTTACGACCTGACCAAGGGCCGGATCGTTTACCGCGAACGTTGACCCTTCCGAGTCATTGCCCACACACATCATCAAGTCTTTGCCTGCCAATTCATCTCCCAAAAAAAGCCCACCAAGCTTATTTCCGGCGCCAAAAAGTGTCGGTCGATATTTTGTGTTCCTCACAATATTGGGCTATTTCAGCGGCAAAGCGCTTTGCATCCATAGGATAGCCCGCCGTAGGCTTCAAATCAGGCAAGCGGCGGGCAAACCAGGCATTAAACTGATCCATCCATTTTTCTCGTAAGAACTTGGATACCATGCTTGCCAGAGCGACTAGTCCGCTCTCGGAATCTGCTCTTGGGCGAAATTTCAGTTCGTAGGTGTTCTGTTTATTGGTAATTTTGTAGTGACTGAGAGCTGGGCCTTCCTGGATTTTCTGGATCCAGCTCTCTGGAAAAGCTTCTGTCAGGAGAGGGGCATAGAAGTGCCTGCCTCCATGCTTATCGGATATGAGGCAGATCTCCTCGCCGGGCTCGACCAGCGATTGCAGCCATCTCAGGAGCTCAATGAAAACGACGGAATGGGCCGAGGCCTTGTTGCCTCGCTCCTCAATGAGCTGATTGAATCGCTGGGGGCCGATCACCTTGACCTGAGCCGCCAGAATTCGCCAGCTTTGGCAGGCCAGATTGACGGCCTCACCACTTGAATGAAACAGCATGTAATCGCTGGAATCGTCGACCCAGTGGGGCATTTCTTCGCCGCCAAAAATATCGGGCCCGAGGGCGCTGATCCAGCTTTCGCGGTCAAATGGATTTGGAACTCCATCCATGATCGTCATGGCCATGGAGCGAAAGGCGAGTTCCAGCAGGGCCAGACCGTCGTGTCGAGCCATGACCCGTTTGCTGTCGTCGATGCAGAGGGACCGACCCTTGGGATCCGAGGCCCGAAACACGCCTTCCAGGTCGGCCCAGAGGTCGGGTTGATTTTGCGTACCCTGAGCAACAACGGCGGTCATCACCAGGGGACCAAGATTGGGCCCATAGCCTGCCTCGTCCACTCCAACCCAGATAGTGGGCCGATCTTCGCTGTTCATCAGAATTAACGCGTGAATCCCCGGCGGCTATCCATCAGTTGCGAACGACTGGTTCGCACTTCGTCGCCCAGACGCTCAGGGGTGTTGGGGATCTTGTCGATCAACTCATTGGGCTGACCATTTGGCTTTTTGACGAGCTCAAACGCATCGTAGAGGGTCCCGATGGCCGTGCGCGATTCGTATCGGATGCGATCACCATCGACCTCGATAATCTGATAGAGCTGAGTATTTTCGGCTGCTCGCTTCATCCATTCTTCGCGATCGACACGATACATCTTTGGCCCGCTGACAGAAACGACATAGACCGTTCCGGACTTGGAATCGCGCACATTCGTGCCAGTCATCTGGTTATCGTGAATCAAAAGGCCGCTGCGGGCATAGGTATGATCGTGGCCTGTGAGCACCAGGTCAACTTTGTGCTTGTCAAAAACAGGCTGCCACATTTCGCGAAGTGACTTGTTATCCCGGCCCTTGGCGGCGGAATAGATCGGGTGATGGAATGTCAGGATGGTCCAGCGGTTTGGGTTATTGGCAAGGATCGAATCAAGCCAATTGACCTGCTCCTGCTGGCGCTCGTTGGAATTGAGCGAGACGAATCTGACCCCGGCATAATCGCTGTAATAGCAGGTTTCTTCCAAGCCAGCCGGCCCATTGGTCGGAAAGGTGAACTGCGGCCTCCAATGCTTTGAAAGGGCTGGCCCCTGAGGGGATTTGGAGTATTCGTGATTTCCCGGTGTGGCCAGAAGGGGCATCATGCCATTGATAAAACCGGCGGCTTCAAACCAGTCGCCCCATTCGACATCGCGATTGGGCGAATTGATCAGATCGCCGGCATGGACCAGCAAGGCGGCTTTGGGAGCGTCCTGAAAGGCGGATCGGATAACCCGCGACCAAAGGCTTTTCACGTCATTTTGGGCATCGCCAAAATAGATGAACCGAAATGGTTTGGGTGTTGTCGGAGCTGCCCTGAAGTGAAACCATTCCGACCAGTTCAGGCCATCTCCAACCCGATATGCGTAAAGGTTTTCAGGAACAAGTTGATCCATCACCACACTGTGGTAGAGGGCTTCGGAAAGGTCGGATTTCAAGACCTCGCTCACGGCTTTTAACTGCCTGGGCGAACGAATGAACATCGGCCCGGCCTGAGCAACTGCAATTTCCACAAGTCCCTGATTCACAGAAAGATCTGTTCGCCAGTTCACCGCCATGCTCTTGGATGGAGTTGCCGTAATGCAGAGATTGATCCGGTCTGGCAATGGAGACGGCTTCTGCGCCTCGGCATCCGAATATTTATGGGGAACGTCGTGCCCATGGGACCAAGATCCTGAGAGAGTCAGGGTCATCGAGACGACCATCAGGATTATACCAGCCAAATCAAGCCGATTTCGAATTTTGGACATCGGTGTTATGAACCTTGATCATCTGATGGCTAATGAGGTTTAGCGAGCATGCCAGAAGAGTCATATTACTTGAATTTCACGTGAATAGGGAGACTATTCCAGACTCTGCTTCATCAAACAGACCTACAATCGCCCGAACTGGAACCCACCTGGAAAAACCCAGACCTTTCAAAAAACTGCAACACATTACACTACAGGAATATAGGTCAGATAATGCCAAATCTGATCCGGACAGGTCGAGCAGATTTGGACGGAATTTTCACGATGGATCGGCCGCGTGAGGAGAGACCCAGATCCGTAATTCCCCAGAGAGCCGGGTCGGACGGATCGGAATTGGTCATGGCCTCCAGGCCAGCGAGTGTCAAAGGCGAGAGATTTTCGAGCCGAAAACGATTTGTCATGGGCCCGGCACTTACGGGTCTGAGCGTCACAACCGATGTTGCAAGCTGGGCTTCCAGCGTATTCATCCATGCATTGGTGTCGCCCTCAAGGCGGATTGGGACCCTGATTTTGGCGAATTTCATCCAAATTCCACCAGGGCCGCTTCGGCTTGAGAGGGATGCATCAATGGCAAAAAGCCCGGGCCTGACTTGATCTGCCACGTGGAGCTCGAGCCTCAGCCCGGCCGATTTCGAGAATGTCGCCGGCGATGTTTCGGCGCGATCCACCGGCATGCCCATAAAGCTTGTTTGTGCAATATGATCCGTGAGGTACTTCACACCCGCAGCACGCTTTGGACCAAAGCCTGTCACAAGCAAGGTGATCTGATCCTTCAACAGTTCATGACGCACGGCTTCCAATGTGTGATCCAATGGCATGCGCTGCATGACTTCAAGATAGCGGTCGACCGATTGTCGCTCAAACTGGTTCAGAGGCTTGCCTTCCACGGTCTGCCTGGCCAATTTTTCCCAGCCAAGCTGCTGGCCAAGCCGCCAGGCAATGCCCTGGGCTACCGGCATGGACGAACCGATGGAGGCCAGCGTTTTCAGACCATCAGAGGTCTTGGAATCGCTCGTCCAGTCGGCCACACTCAAGACCTGTGGATCTTTGATTTGCTTGAACTGGGCGGAGCTTAACAAGGATAAGGCAATGGTCGGAAAAACGATCGACGATGTTCGGCCCGCCAGTAATGAAATCGACACCGGTTGCCATTCGGCTCCAAATTCGAGGTTTTGAAAATGCCCCCCAAACTGGCCGACATATTTCGTGGCACCACCCAGGAGCCACGACTGTTTTTCATGAACTAAAACTGTGCCCGGCTCAATATGAACGGAAAACCGCTTGTCAGTGAGATTTTTAAGACTGACCTGAACTCGATATGGCTCTGTGATCAACCATTTTACCTGAACCTGATTTTTGGCGAGCGCCTCTTTCAAGTCGATGAGGGGCTCTGGCAATTTCCGGATCGGTGGGAGTTCTGATGGTGCTGGATGCCATGACGGTCCGGGCACATCCGCACCCTTGATTTCATGAAATCTCGAATACCCTGCGATAATGCTTGAGACGATGCCGGTACGCATCAGGTCGCGACGATTCATGACACCGACCTCTAAGATCCGTTTATCACTGCAAAATTCCCGCCTTATCCATGACGGAAACGGCGGGCTCAATGCGATCTGAATCGCCATGGAGCCCGGCTCATAATCCTATCATCGGAAAATCAGACACTTAAGGACAACAAAAAGATTCAAACCCCGAGACCGATTTGTTTCATTCTCCAGCTCCTGAGACCAAGGTACATCAGAAAACCAACCGGACCAAGCATGAGAGTGAAGAAAAGGCACGGGATGACCCATTTATGAGGGATTCCATTTTTTGCAGAATCCCGCACCTGCCAGGAACCGATGGCCAGATCAAAGACCAGATAATGTGTCCATCCGGCCACGACACCCACCGGATTATCAAACAGGGTCATCACCCCAGCCAGGCTTAAAAAAGCTTCTGGCCCGACGGATTCTGGCATATTCATGGAAATGACCACCAGGACCAGATAGGCGATTGCCAAAAGGCTTGGGATCAAAACGCCCGAGACAAGCCAGGCGCCGAACCGCCATCGAGGGGCGAAGAAGAGGATCCACCAGCCTGGTAAAACCAGACCGTTGACCCACTGAAACGCACTTTCCGCCCAAGCCGGTGAAACAGGTGATGGGAGCATCTTGGATCAACCTTTATGCATCAAATGGATAGGAAAGGGTCGGTTATCTGGAAGAACCGGGTGGAACATCGGCGGACGGCTTGAGGGCATCGGTCAAGTCCTTGAGCGGAATCACCACAATGGTCTTGAATCCAGCCGCCTGAAGCTGTGGCTCCAGCGACTTACGATCGCCTGCAATCACGATCAACTGCGGATTGCGGTCAACAGTTTCGGCCATAACCTGCTTGACGGACTCGTCCGTAACGCTTGCAACCCGATCCTGGAAAGTGACCCACTCGTCTCGACCCAGCCCAAATTCCGCAAGTTCCGTCATGGCCGACAAAACACCGTCGGGGGTCGCAAAACTGTCGGGAAAGTTCTGGATCAACGCATCGCGAGCCAGCCCAAGATCCTGTTCTGTGAGGGGTTGTGGCCCATTTTTGGCCAATCCGTCAAGTTCCTTGTAAATCTCTTTCAAGGCGGCTCCTGTGACGTCGGCCCGCACCGAAGTGCCAACCGACCAGCGGTCGCCGCCCGGAATGTAGACGAAGCCCGAACCAGCTCCATAGCTGTAACCATTGCGCTCACGCAGGTTTTGATTCAATCGGCTGAGGAAGTCGCCGCCGAGGGTGTAGTTTCCAAGCTGACCTGGCAGATAGGTGGCCTTGTCGAGCCTGGATTTCCAGAGCCTGCCGACTCGAATCACGCTTTGAACCGCGCCGGGCTTGTCTACCAGATAAACCGTCCCCGGCTTGCCCGAACGCGATCCAGACGGACGAACCTGTGCGGCAGGAGCTTGCTCGGGAATGGTTTTCCAATTCCCCAGCGACGCCTCAAGGGTCGCCACGGCAGCGTCGGTCGACATGTTCCCAACAACGAAAACCTTTGCCTTGGAGGGGTCGGTCAACTGCTTTAAAAAGCTGCCGGTCTCTGCCAGTTGGAGCCCTTGCAAAGTGGCCATTGTGCCATCAGCCGGGTGCCCGAATCGGGATGTATTACCAAACATGAGCGTGTTATAGGCCCTTCCGGCGAGATATCCAGGCGAATCAGGGCCGCGTTGAAGTGCGGCCAGCATGAGACGCTTCTGACGATCAAACTCCTCGGTTTCCAGCCTCGGCTGCCTCAGAATTTCAGAGACCAGCACCAAAGCGGGCCCTGTGCTGCGCGGCAGAAGGGTCAGCGAAATCGACGATTGATCAGGCCCGATTAAGACTTGCGGCGTTGTTCCCAGAAGCTCAAATTCTTCGGTAAGCTGGCGATTGGTCTTGAGTTTGGTGCCCTTGTCAAAAAGCCTTCCGGAGAGCTGGGCCAGACCATCCTTCCCCAGGGGGTCATCGAGCGTGCCGCCCTTCATAAGAATTTCGAGATGAACCAGTGGAGTGTCCCGCCTGGAATGCCATAGCTCCATCCCATTAGTCAACTTGCGTTTTTCATATGCAGGTGGATCAAAACGTGGTCGCTCTTTTGGGCCCGGCATGAGCGACCAATCCACGTCGCTCTTGGATGGCTCACGAAACGCCATGGAGGCATTGGCAACCACACCCACAGGGCCTATGCCTGTTACAGCCGGTGTCTTGGTCTCGCCCGGCTTTGCAGGCTTGATGATTAGCTGCAACTTCTGGTCGGTCAGGTATTTTTGGGCCACCATGTGAACCTGCTCAGCCGTTACGGCCAAGACACGTTCGATCTCGGTTCGAAAGTGTTTTGAATTACCATATTGCGCTGATCCAATGGCCAAGGCAAATCCAAGACTTTGGGGGTCTTCCAACGGAGCAAAGGCCGAAAGTTCGTATTGGGCCTTCATCCGGTCGATCTCTCGCTGGCTGGGAGCGGTTGCCTTGAGCTTCGAAAGCTCATCGGCAATCGCGGCTTCCACTTCATTGAGAGTGTGGCCAGGGGCAACCGTGGCCGACATTTGCATAAATCCATCGAGCTCCGAACCATTCAGATTCAGGCTGACGGATGTTGCGGATTGGTCTTTCACGACAAGACGTTCGTGGAGTCGAGAGGCATCGCCCGAAGAAAGGATCTGGCCAAGCAGTTCCAGGGCAGGCGCATCAGGCGCGTTTTCGTTGACAGCGGGCCAGACCCAATAGACGCGGGGCTGGGCGACCTGATCAACCAGTGCCACACTTTTAGCCACTGCCTTGACCACAGGCGGCGACGACGGTTTCGGCACAGGGCCTGCGGCAATCGGTGTAAAATATTTGCGAATCAGAGCTTCGGCCTGCTTTGGATCAAAATCTCCAACCAGGCAGAGGGTGGCATTGGCCGGGTGATAAAACTCGGCGAAAAATTGTTTGAGGTCCGCCAGAGTCGACTTCGAAAGATCGCCCATCGAGCCGATCACGGACCACCTGTAAGGGTGCCCTGCCGGATAGAGGTTGGCGAGTATGGTTTCTTCTGCAAGTCCATATGGAACATTCTCATAGGATTGACGACGCTCGTTTTTGACCACTTCGCGTTCGGTATCAAATTTTGATTGATCGAGAGCCGTGGGCAGCCATGCCAGACGGTCAGCTTCCAGATAAAGGGCCCGTTCGAGAAAGTTTGACGGCACGGTTTCGAAATAGACCGTCATGTCCTCTGAGGTGAAGGCATTGGATGTGGCTCCGGCCTCCTGCAAAGGCTTGTCATAATTGGCGACGTGCTTGGTTCCACGAAACATCATGTGCTCAAAGAAGTGCGCAAAGCCCGTTCGGCCAACACTTTCATTCTTGCTGCCCACATGATAGGCCATGATCACATTGACCCTCGGCACGGACTGATCGCGTCTGAGGACCACCTTAAGCCCATTGGCAAGCGTGAATTCTGATGTCGCAACATCAGGCACTAAAACGGTTTTGGGTGCTTTCTGGGCCCAGGCCAATGAATTTGGCCCAAGCAGGACAAGCCCCAGCAAGGCCAGGAATTTGAGACTCTTTTGAATATCAGTTCGTGAATGGATCATGAAAGCAGTCTCCGGTTTTTTTTCCTGGAAATTGACGAGGTACAAGGCAACGGAACGGATTTGCCAAAGGCAAGGATCAAATTTCGGTGCCGTCCCTAAGTGTGGCTCCGCGTGGAATGACTACGATCTTATCGCTGATGGTATGCGTTGGCGAATCGACTGAGGTTTCCACAAGTCTGGCTGAGTTCACAATTTGCACGTCACGGCCAATTCGGGCATTTTTGTCGATGATGGCGTCGACAATCAATGAGCCCGAGCCGATCCCCTTGAGCGGAATTCCGGAAGCGATTGCAGAAGCCGCTTCCGAACGGATTTCATACTCATCGGTGCCCATAACATAACTGTTGCGGATAGTCACGTTATCGCCAATAATCGCACGCACTCCGATGATCGAATTTTCAATCACACAGCCCTTCCCAATGACGCAACCGTCTGAGATCAGGCTGTCTGTAATCTGGACTTTTTCAAGACGGGAGCAAGGCAGGTATCGCGGCCGAGTGAATACGGGATTCCCATCGACCACAAATTCAAACGGAGGCTCGGGCCTGGTCAGGTCAATATTGGCTTGGTGAAAGGCTCCGATGGTTCCAATATCTTCCCAATATCCATCGAAAAGGTGGGCCTGCACCTTGCGTGTCTTGATGGCGGTGGGGAAGATTTCACGACCGAAATCGGTGGCGTTGTCACTTTGGAGCAGATCGACCAATGTTTTTCGGTTAAAAAGATAAATCCCCATGCTGGCCAAATAGTTACGACCATTAGAACGGATTCCCTGAATGTCAATCCATTCGGGCGCAATGTGCATTCGTGCCAGGGCTTCGGGTGTCTTTGGCTTTTCTTCGAAACTGGTCACCTGACCGCCATTGTCGATATGCATGACACCCAGGCTCCGGGCCGAACTTTCGTCAACAGGCAGGGCCGCAATGGTGACGTCGGCTTTGGAGATGAGGTGCGTGCGGATCATCTCCTGAAAGTTCATGCGATAGAGTTGATCGCCTGAAAGGATCAGTACAAGGTCATATTTTTTCGAAGAAATCGACTCAATATTGCGCCTGACGGCATCGGCTGTTCCTTGATACCAGCCCTCGTGCTGCATCGTCTGCTGGGCAGCAAGAATCTCGACAAACCCGCCAGAAAACGGGTCGAATTTGTAGGTATTGGCAATGTGACGGTGCAGGCTGACTGAATTAAACTGTGTAATGACATAGATTTGTGTCAGTTCAGAGTGAATACAGTTTGAGATTGGGATATCAATCAGCCGGTATTTTCCAGCGATTGGCACAGCGGGTTTGGATCGACTTTTTGTCAATGGATAAAGTCTGGTGCCACGTCCGCCACCAAGGATCAAGCTTAATACAGATTGCATTCGATAAGTTCCAGCTTGTTTTTTTGAGGTCGAAAAATCCGAAAGCCACCGTCAGGTGCATCGATTTTATCGAATCTGATACCTTTTCGCCCAATCGGCTCGAGCTCATTAAACCACAGAATCGAAAAAGCTGCAAACCAAACGATGGCCCGATTAGCGTATCATCAACGAAAACCAGCCCTGCTCCCGAGCGACCTGGTTATTGACGAATCCTATCAGATCTGCTGATGATTTCAGGATCAACGCCGTCGGATGATGCCTTGGACTCCACCAAATCAACCCGAACCGACAAACCCATGATCCTAATCGTAATCCTAACTGCTCTGGTCGCTCTGATCTGGGCCCGACTCGCCACGCGATCCATCCAGCTTGCAAAACAATCCCCCAGACTGACGCAATGGGACAGCATTGACTGGTTCGATTCCGAGTTGCCCCATGTGATTGCAGTCGTGCCCGCCCACAACGAAGAATTGGGCGTAGAGGCGACAATTCGAGGGATTCTGTCCCAGGATTGGCCACCCGAAAAGCTGCAACTGATCGTGGTGGATGATCAGTCGACAGACCACACGTCGCAGGTGATTCGCGAGCTCAATGAGAGTGAAGGTTTTGCCAGCCAACTGACCCTGTTGTCAGGGGCCAGCAGGCCAGCGGGCTGGGCGGGAAAGACCTGGGCTGTGCATCAGGGGGTGGCAAGTGCGGACCCATCCACTCCCTGGATCTGGATGGTCGATTCCGACATGCGACTTGCCCCAAAGGCCTTGAAAGTTGCATATACGCAAGCCGACAAAACCGGGGCGGATCTCGTCAGCCTGACGGCGGGTGTAGAGACCACCACGGTGGCCCAGCGCAGCACGGCTCTGGCCATGATTCATCTGCTCTGGCAGCTCTATCCCCTGCCCCATGTGGGCAATAAACTCCGGCCAGAAGCCTTGGCGCACGGCGCGTTTGTGCTGATCAAGCGCGAGATGTATGACAAGATTGGTGGAATGGAAGCCTTGCGGCAGGAGATCATTGAAGACATTCGGCTGGCCCAGAGAGTCAAGGCGGCCGGAGGAGTGCTGGCTGTCCGGGCGGCACCGACTCTGACCAGAACGGATTTTTACGGCAGCTTGAGCGACATACTCAATGGCCTGCGAAAAAACGCCTATGCCGGCATGGATTACATGCCTCATAAATTTTGGACAGGCCTTGTTTTCGGCATTCTTTTCACCTGGCTGCCTGCAATTTCGTGGCTCGAGGCCATGGCTTTGCTGATATTTCAAGGCAATTCCTGGTTTGCCATTTCGCTCTGGTATGTGGGTTTGATGGGCTTGATCTTTCAGGCCCAGAGCCTCATGCCAATTGTCATTTATCTCGACCTGCCAAAATACTACGCCCTGAGTCTGCCCGTGGGTGGCTCGATTTATATGTGGGCCTGCTGCCTGAGCTACTGGGATTTTGTGCGTGGCAAGGTGGTCTGGCGAGGCCGCGATTTCCAAGTTGATGCACTCCATTCCAGCCAAAATCAAGAGCCATTAAAATGAAATCCAGACTTGAGCCAGAAAACTCCGTGAAGCTGATCAAGGCCGAAAAGACTGGCTGGCAGCGTCATCTGGTACGAAAAATGATCCATTACAAGGTGCGTACCGGATTTCATTCCTGCCTTGGCCAAGGCATTATCAATTTGAGAAAGGCTTATGAAGCAAGCCCCGAGACCGGGGTTCTGGCCATTGCAAACCACTCCAACTGGTGGGATTTCCTGTTCGGATTATGGCTTAGCGACCATTTGAATGTGGATGGCTATGGCATGACAGAACATTCCAACCTGATGAAATACAACTTCTTCAAACGGGTTGGTATTTTCTCGATCGAAAAATCGCACGGGCCGTCGGTCAAGGCCTCAATTGAATATACGGCTGAACTTCTGCAAAAGCCGAATTCCTATGTCTGGATTATGCCGCAAGGCCGAATTTTGTGTAATGACACCCGTCCGCTCGACTTTCAGGACGGATTGCGGCTGATTCTCAGAAAAGCCCGACGGATCACCATGATTCCAGTCGCCCTTAGATATGAATTCTGGCAGGATGAAAAGCCAGAAGCCTGCGTGCGTTATGGAACGCATGAAGTGGTAGACTGGTCAAAAGATTCTGCCCATGGGCTGATCGACCATTGGGAAAGCCGTGTGGCATTTGAGCTTGACCAATTGAAACACGACACTTTATCCCAGGATCTGAGTCGCTTTGAGATTCTCCAGCGCGGGCCAAAGTCGCTCAACGATCGCATGGAAGGCATTTCCAAATATGCCAGATAAGTTGCTGATCAAAAAGAAAACGTTTGACTATTCGCTCATTTCCTCATGAAATACACATTCCGATTACAAAACCCAGAGCCGCCCCAGAAGCCCATAAGGACCTAGACAATGATCACACGACGCCTCTTCCATTGGCTGGCATCAGGCCTTCCCCTTAGTGGCTTGAGTCCATTGATGGCTAGGCCGCAAGTTTCAGGAAACTGGCAAATTGCAACATTTCAAGTGGATGTGACTTGCCCGATTGGTCATCCCTGCATGGGTGGCGGCATTTCAAATGCCAAAGAAGTGGTTGATCCATTGGAATGCCGGGGGGTTGTGATCAGAAATGGCGATCTGGAAAAGCCGGTTGTCATCGTTTCGATTGACTGGTGCGAAATTCGGAACGAAGCTTATGACACATTTCGCGATGTATTGGCAAAAGCTGCAAATACAACTCGGGAACGTGTCATTTTAACGGCAATCCATCAGCACGACACCCCTATTGTTGATCTTTATGCAGAAGAATTGCTGATCAAGGCAGGCGCGAAAGGGTCGATCTGCATGCCAGATTTTTTCCTTAAAACAATCACAAAGGTTGCCGAAGCCATCAAACAAGCCGAAATGCAATTCCAGAATCTGACCCACATCGGGACGGGGCAGGCGAAGGTCAAAGGCGTTGCCTCAAATCGTCGATTTCTAATGCCTGATGGTTCGCCAAGTTTCAGCCGGACATCGGCCACGCGTGATGAATATGCCAGAAGTCAGCCGGAAGGGACAATTGACCCTGATCTTAAAACACTTTCATTCTGGAATGAAAACAAGCCGGTTGCAGCCTTTTCGTTTTATTCGGTACACCCGATGAGCTATTACGGTCAGGGTGGAGTCTCCTGGGACTTTCCGGGCATGGCCCGTCAGGCCCGCCAGAAAACAATGCCCGGCTGCCTTCAGATTTACGTATCTGGATGTTCCGGTAATGTCACAGCAGGAAAATACAATGACGGCTCGCCAGCCAACCGGAAGACTTTAGCCAGTCGCCTGGAATCGGCCATGATTGAGGCATTTGAGACCACTAGGCGTGTCCCCCTAAAAAAGAGCCAATTTCGTTCAGTCAAATTGAGGCTGGAGCCCCGAATGTCGGCCGGCTTCAGTCGCCTGGAACTGACGGACCGGCTCAGGCATGATCCGAAGCCGTTTCATCAGTGCCTGGCAGCGATGGGTTTGTCGTGGCTAAGACGTGAAGAAGACCCAAACCATACGATCGATGTTCCGTGCCTTGATTTCGGTTCGGCGGCGATTCTGCTCTTGCCTGGGGAAAGTTATGTGGAATTTCAGCTTTATGCGCAATCCGCCAGGCCTTCGGATTTTATTTGTGTGGCGGGCTATGGCGAATCGGCAACAGGCTATGTTCCTACCGAAAAAGCCATGCAGGAGAACGACACCAATCTGGGCGACTGGTGCTGGGTTGCGCCGGGCAGCGAGTCGAGAATGAAAACAGCGATTCGTTCGGCCTTGGGGCTTTGAATTTGGTCGCATGCCAGGGGCTTTGCAGGTCGGTCCTGGATGGGTTTCTGAAATCGGATTCAACTGATACGACCTCCAGAACCGATACAACTGGTAAAGGTAGATCGCCGGCTATTAGGTTGGCTTGCGCATTGACCTTTTGAATGGATAGATCGAAGCCTATCGGGCACGGAGGCCCTTGCGACCATGCGACGCATCGCTGTTTTGAACCAAAAAGGTGGAGTCGGCAAAACGACATCCACTGTGAATATTGCAGCCGCGCTGGCCCGTCAGGGAATGCGAACACTTGTGATCGATCTTGATCCGCAAGCCCATGCGACCATTCATCTTGGGCTTATGCCAGGCCGGTCTGGGCCATCGATGTATGAGAGTCTGACTGACAATCTGCCGCTGGAAAAGATCAAGAAGACGGTTGCTCCCAATCTGGATGTCTGCGGCAGTCACATCGACCTTGCTGCTGCGGAAGTGGAGATGATTTCGATGGTGGGCCGGGAGATGATCCTCCGCGACCTAATGGCGGCTGAGATGAGCCATTACGATTATGTCTTGATGGATTGTCCGCCGAGTCTGAGCGTATTGACGCTTAATGCCCTGTGTGCTGCTGGCGAGGTGCTGATCCCCCTGCAAGCCCACTTCCTGGCCCTTCATGGATTGTCGAAGCTGCTGGAGACGATCAACCTTGTCTCCAAGCGAGTCAATCGTGAATTGAAAGTGGCCGGAGTCGTGGTCTGCATGTTCGAGTCGGGCACGCGCCTTGGAACAGAAGTGGTAGAGGATCTCGACACCTTCTTTGACAAGCGTCGCAGTAACACGGCACCTTGGGCGGAGGCGAAAGTCTTTAAATCAAAGATTCGGCGCAATATCCGACTGGCAGAGGCGCCAAGCTTTGGGCAATCGATTTTCGATTACAGCCCGACGAGTCGGGGCGCTGAGGATTACGCCTCACTTTGTCTTGAGCTTGTCGGAATACAGGTTCCGGAAACCTCGGAAATCGCCACGCCAGACGATCCACCACTGGTTGTAAAAACCGAGCCTTCGCAAGCACCAGAGCCTGCGCAAGCGACCGAGCCTGCGCAGACACCAGAGCTTATTGTCGCAGCAAAGCAGGAACCGGTCGTGCTGAAGCCGAAGGAACAACTCCCGATGGTTTCTCGCCCAGCCCCCACGCCCATGATCTATCAACGGCCTGACGTAAGTCAGTCTGTACCAAAGCCACACGTAATGGACTCAAAACCCATGCCAGCCGACCGCGAGACGAGCTGGACTTATGTGACGGAATGAAAACGGGATAGGCGAACGTGCTTAGACCCTGCAGAGCTCTTTAGAGATTTGATTCGTATTGATTCAGGCATAAGGATTCGATTCTCAGGAAACGAAGAAGGGCGTCTCCGATTCTCTGCGCGAATCCACCGTCAAGCTTAAAAGGAAGAAATCTTTAGCTATGTCTGCCCCCCACGATCCGATCCTGATTCACCATCTGACACCGAAAAACTTTCTCTTCTTCGGCCCTGACAATTCAGGTATTGATCTCCAATCCTTGAACTTATTCATTGGCCCGAATGGCTGTGGCAAGTCGAACTTGATTGAAGCCATCAGTTTGATGCGTTCCACTTCGAAAGATCTTCGTGATATCATACGCCGCGGCGGCGGGGTGGCTGACTGGATCTGGAAAGGAAATGCAACTGAGGCCGCAATGGTGGATTGGGTCGTCTCCAATCCCAAATCTCCGCAACCAATCCGGCACTCTATTGAATTCAAGTCGGCTGCTGTTACTAAAACGTTCCTGCTTGAAGATGAGCGAGTGGAGAACGAAAACCCCAACCCAGGCGAAGACACTCCTTATTTCTATTATCGGTATCAACATGGCCAGACCATGGTGAATATAAAGTCAGATAATCAACCTCGAAAACTGGCAAGGGACACCATCGATCCAAATCGTTCGATTCTCGTGCAACGACGTGATCCAGAGGCATACCCTGGGATGGCTTGGCTGGCTTAGAACTACGAGAAGATTCGTATCTACCGGGAATGGGTATTTGGTCGTAGCAATCTCTTCCGCGAACCCCAACAAACCGATATGCGTAATGATGTTCTGGAAGAAGACTTCTCCAATCTAGGCCTTTTTCTTAACCGGCTGAAGACTCAACCCAAAGCCAAGCAAGCCATACTCACCGGCTTGAAGGACCTTTACCATGGCATCACCGACTTCGACGTGTTTGTGCAGGACCGCACTGTACAAGTCTTCCTCACTGAGGGCGACTTTGCCATTCCTGCAACGCGACTTTCCGATGGTACGCTGCGATACCTCTCGCTTCTAGCCATTCTTTGTGATCCTTTTCCTCCTCCACTGATTTGTATTGAAGAGCCAGAACTTGGATTGCATCCTGACATACTGCCAAATCTAAGCGACCTATTGAAAGCCGCTTCAAAACGAACGCAAATAATTATCACAACCCACTCCGATATTTTGGTCGATTCCATGACCAATTGCCCTGAAACTGTTGTTGTCTGCGAAAAGCACAATGGCAAGACTGAAATGAAATGCCTGTCATCAACCGAACTATGTCAATGGTTGGTAGACTATCGTCTTGGCCAGTTATGGATTGACGGTCAACTCGGAGGGAAACGCTGGTGAATAAAAATGCGATTTATCTCGAGGGCGGTGCAACCGGCCAACATTCCAAGGATGTGACAATTCGGTGCCAACAAGCGTTTTCTAAATTATTAGTTAAAATGGGATTCGAGGGACGCCAGCCTAAACTCTTCGCGACCATGAATGACACTTTTTGATCGCGACGATGCCGGAGGCATCGCAGCCAGTAGCCGGTGGTTGAGGAGCCCAAGCGACGACACCACCGGACGACAACGCGGCATAAGGTCTTGCACCCCTGCCGGGGTGCCAGCAGCTTTTACCCCCATCTCATAACCGGAAGGTGTCGCTTCGCTCAACCACCGGCTACTTGCTTTGATGCCTCCGGCATCATTCTGATACGATGTATCATGTGTGGCCGCGACAACTATAAATCCATTTTATTCAAGTTTTTAGACTCGAACTCCAAAACCTCGTATGGAAATGTCTGATATACAACGAGATGAGGGCATCGGTCCGACATTTCCGGTGATTTCGTTTGAATATGCCAATGTAGGCCACGTCCCCTGACGCGGCACGCGCGATCAGGGGACCAGGCGTTTTTTTAATGAATTCGGATTGTCAGGGTTTATTTGTTATGCGCGTCCGATGAGGGCATCGGGCCGACATTTCCGGTGATTTCGTTTGAATATGCCAATGTAGGCCGCGTCTCCTGACGTGGCACGCGCGATCAAGGGGCCAGGCGTTTTTTAAATGAATTCGTATTGGCAGGGTTTATTTGTAGTGCGCGCCCGATGAGGGCATCGGGCCGACATTTCCGGTGATTTCGTTTGAATATGCCAATGTAGGCCACGTCCCCTGACGTGGCTCGCGCGATCAGGGGGCTCGGCGTTTTTTTATTTCCAATCAGCCAGGTTTATGGGTCGTGCGCGCACGATGATCGATTGACTGAGAAATCGAACGACAGGCGGAC
>CAMBEP010000069.1 GCA_945865635.1 Candidatus Kuenenia stuttgartensis | reverse complement strand
GTTTCGCCGCTGGTTGCTCCCCACCCCGCCTCGCGGCGACGCAGTTACCTTTGGCTACAGACGTTGGACCTTTCATCTGAAGAAGACTTGCACCTCTCTGACTTCACACACTTTGAACCGCACGCTTTGATGCCTCCGGCATCATTCTGAAACGATGTATCATGTGTGGCCGCGACAACTATATATGACACAAGGCCATACTTAATAAGCAAATAAAACAATTCGACCGCTCGCAAAATCTGGTTTCGGGCAAACTCGGGATTTCCCTCAAAGACTCAACCAAAATCTTTGCTGCAAATCATTTTGATTGCATCCATTACCATGGCTGCGCTCTAGTCAAACTTGCTTGAGCACTACATAATTCAAAGCGACCCTAATCTTGAATGACCTTCGATCAAGCCCTGAGAGGCTTGAAATTCAGCAAAAATCAAAAAACATGAGCAGACTCGACAAATATCGCCGTTCACATGGTCAGCCCAGTCGTCCAGACGCCCAAAGCATGCGTAATAAGGAGCGTCGCCAAACGCACATTGCGACCGAGGCCGCCCGCAGAATTCAATCCATCGTGGGCTCAAACGACGCCGGTGAGCTTTCCAGACGACCCAACCCTGAAGATCTCTATGCCGCAAAAATGCAAGCCGTAGCGGTCCTGGGGCTAGCCGTAAAACCTGGCGAATTGCCACCCGACGAACTTGTCATGGAATGCTTTTCAAAGCTGGCTAAAAATCCTGATGCCCCTGCTTTGGAGCCCGTCCCTGTCGTTGCCGAAATCCCCCCCACGGCCTTGCCCACCGACGCAGAACTTGCCGGAAAGCCATTCATTAAAGATCGCTTTGAATTCTATCTCTCGCTGCTTCGCCCCTTGGAACTTGTCAAGCAGCACCCGAAGGCCCATCCCGAAGGCGACGCCTTGTTTCATAGCCTTCAGGTCTTCAAGGGCGTCTTCCAGACCAACCCCTACGATGAAGAGATCCTCACTGCCGCCTTGCTGCATGATATCGGCAAGGGCCTCGAACCGGGCGGCGACCACCATTCCGCAACCATGCGAGCCGTCCAAGGGCGAATCACCGAACGCACATTCCACCTGATCGACCGCTTGGCAGACGCCCACGACTATCGCAGCGGCACTCTGGGACACAGAGGCCGACGGGCTCTGGAAAACGACACGGATTTTGACTCGATACTCCTCTTGGCAGAATCCGACCACAATGGTCGAAAACCTGGTGCCAATGTCCCTAGCCTGGAAGCGGCAATTGAAATCATCAAGGCCCTGGCACTTGAGGACGACAGCGAAATCTGAGATTCGACCAAAACTTGCATATCGATTCTCAAAACAAGGCCCGGCAACCTTTTAGGATCGCCGGGCCGTTTCGTTTCAGAATCTGATTCCAAAATCACTTTGAAAGCCCAAGATTCTTGAGCTTGGCAACTACGTCAGGACCAGCCTGAGCCGTCCGGATCTTCTTGTCAATCTCTTTGATCACACCGTTTTTGTCGATGTAAAATGTCCATCGCTCAGGGCTTGCACGCCCTTCGTGAACAACGCCATAGGCCTTGGCTGTGTTCTTTTCAGGGTCGGAGAGGATCGGGTAATCCAGGTCGAGCGACTTGGCGAATTTGCCATTGGTTTCGGCATCGTCGCAACTGGCGGTGAAATAGGCAGAGCCTGTTGGCTTGAGCGCTTCGGATGTGGCACGAAGGCTTTTGCATTCAGCCGTGCAGCCACCCGTGAAGGCTCTCGGGAACCAGGCAATCACCACGGCTTGCTTGCCGGCAAAATCCGCCAGCTTGTAAGTCTTACCATCGGAAGCTTTAAGACTGAAATCTGGAGCCTTGTCGCCCACTTTAAGGTCCGCCTGAGCGGAGGAAATAAAGCCAGCGGCAATGCAAAGCATGAGCAAGAGACGGGAACTGTTGAAGCGAATCATGATTCTCTGGGAACTCCTGAGTGGGTCACATCAAAAGGGAACTCTTCCTCCCAGACTAATCCGACAGGCCACGATCCGCAACGATCAAACAATAATCCCGCCAAAAAATCATCAAAAAAACCAAAAAAAGCGAGGGCCATAGCCCTCGCCCTTGATTGACAGTCCGCCCTTAGCGCGAATCGGTGAATCATGATGCTTTGATTTTCGGCGACTGCGTCTTTTGGAGCAATCTTGTCAATTGTACGGGTATGGTAATTTAGAATACGCTTGCATATTCTAATCAAGATCCAGACTCACAATTCAACGCATCCGTTTTCTGGATAATTCCTGACTCATACCTCTAAGAGCATGAGTCGTTCCTTCCTTCGACGCGGCATAAAGAACGACATCTTCGTCATGCAGAGTCCAGGATTTGGCCATCTGATTAGATTCCAAGGTCGCTCCCAGGAAAATGAATTCCCAGTGATACTTCGTACGCTGAAGTTCGATCATCTCAGCAATTCTCGCGTTCGAATAATGATGAGATGCGTTCTCAAAGCCATCCGTCATGCACGTTATAATCACCTTGCAAGGCCTCTGGTCCTCAGGAGTATTGGCCAGCCTTTGACCAATCTCGTCGATTGTCCGGCCCATGGCGTCCAGCAAAGCCGTCATTCCGCGCGGCTCAAAAGTTTTGTCTGTCAACTTCGGCACCTCGCCTATCGGCTTATGATTTATGACTTTAAGATATTCATTGTCGAACAGAATCAAAGTAAATCGTGCCTCGCCAGGCTCTTTTTTCTGATCTTCAAGAAATGCGTTAAAGCCTGCGATAGCCTCGGCCTTCATAGATTCCATCGATCCGGAACGATCCAATACACAAGCAATCTCAACCAGATTCAAATTCATCGGAGGCATATCCTTTCAAAGACTCTTGGTTTAACACGAAATATCTGTTTCGAAACAGACCCGTCCAAAAAACACTTCAAAAATCAAGAAGCGTATTTTGCAAAAACGGTCAATCAACCAATCCCCTAAGACATTTTTTGGCAATTTGAAAAAATGCTCAAGCAATTTGGCCGACTGCTATTCCATCATATGGATGAAGTCAAGGGCAACTCAAGAAATAATTCGCCTTTTTTCATTCCACTTTCAGCGCAGCACTTTTGCGATCTTGCCAACAACACAGATTGCCCATTTTGCAAAGCCTGGGCAAACTGACTGAAAGCCAAAGACTCTCCTGCCTACGCCCGGATAGACAATTTTACACAAGTCAAATAATGGTAAAGTTTTACGTATATAATCAGGCCACAGAATGAAATCTGGATGTGGCTTCAATGTTACGGTCTTTTAGATTTCAAACCCTGAAGATTCCTGACATTCAGCCCGACCGAAGGTCAGCGGTTTATTGGATACAGATGCCAATCTTAAGTCCCGAAATATTTGGCTGATTTCCCCACGCCCCAGAGATGTCAGTGATTCTGGCGGTATCAAAAAGCATCAAACCGAACTTGCTTCAGCCCGTCTCGAAATCGCTCACAAAAAATCGCCTCAAATCCTTATATAGCATTATGTTTGCCCAGAATACAAAACAAGGAATGAACGCCTTGGTGCGGGGGTATCAGCCTAAAGCCTTGGAGAGATTGCCAAGCTCTTAATCGGTAATTTGACCCATCAGAAAAAAAAACGGCTCAGACGGCCGAGGTTTGGTCCACCTGTTCGGTTCGTGCCATGCCTTCACGCCTTCGGGCGACTTGATCGACTCGAATATTGAGCATCTCGACGAAGAGGCTGAAACCCATGCCGAAATAGACGTACCCTTTGGGAATGGCAATCTCAAACGACTCTCCCACAAGCACGATCCCAACGGTCATCAAAAATGCCAGAGCCAAAACTTTGACCGATGGGTAATTTTCGACAAAATCTGCAATCGGTTTGGAGGCCAGCAACATCACACCAAGTGCCAGAATATTGGCTGCCACCATCACAGGAATGGCGCGTGCCATACCAACAGCGGTGACAACCGAATCGAGTGAGAAGATGACATCCAATATCATGATCTGCCAGACCACCTTGCTGAGCGTGAGCTTATGTCCCAATTTAGGCTGATGCTCATGCTCCTGCTTCAGGTCAATTTTCTCGTGGATTTCTTTGGTGGCTTTCCAGATCAGAAATAGGCCACCGAACAAAAGCAAAAGAGATTTGCCCGTAATATGCCAGGAACCGATTTCAACCAATGGCTGTGTCAGCTTGGCCAAGTAAGAGACCATCGATAGCAGACTCAGGCGAGTAAACAAAGCGCCTATCAAGCCCAGTTTGCGTGCCTTTTCCCGCTGATCTTGAGGAAGGCGGCTCGACAAAATTGAGATCAGAAGGATGTTGTCTATACCCAGAACCACTTCCAGAAGTGTCAAGGTGGCAAGACTTATGTAAGTTTCTGGCTGGCTCAGAAGTTCAAGCACCTGTTCACACTCCGTCGTTAGTTTTTATTAGAAGTCGATTCGCCGATTTTGGGCCTGTGATCGCTAAAAACGCCCGGCTCATGTCGTTCGAGGCCGGCCAGCCACCTGGCTATAGTAATCCTTGAGCTTCGGCAAGCATACATCAAGGCTTAAATGATCGCGAACCTTTTGACCTGCATTAGGCCCAAGGTGAGCGTAATCTGAGGGTCTATCCAGCACAGCTTCAATCTTGTCGGCCATGGCTTCAACATCAAAGAAGTCGCACATCAGGCCGGTCTCGCTATCAGTGATCATCTCGCGAACCGGGCCGGTGTCAGATGCCACTATCGTTGCCTCGCATGCCATGGCATTGACCAGCGACCAGCTCAAAACAAAAGGCACAGTCAGATAGACATGCACATCCGTCAGGCTGAAGAGATTTGCCAGATCCGTAGGTGGCAAGAGGCCGGTGAACCAGAATCGCCCCAGGTCATATGGCTCCTGCGCGAGAACCCACTCCTTGAAAGTCTTCCCACCGGTGTGGCGTGCGTCGCCGCCGTAACAGATCCTGTCCTGGCCGGCAATGATAAAGAGAACGTCCTTACGCCGTTTCGAGATCCGATTGGCCGCTTTCATAAAGATGTCAAACCCACGCATCGATTCCATGCCGCGTGTGGCATAGGTAACAATTTTGGTCGTTTCCGGGATCAGGCGATTCTGCAAAACCCTTGGCATAGTTGGCATCGGCTTCCAGATATTGGTGTCGACGCCATCAAAGATAACCTCCACTTTGTCGTGATATTGCTTGGGCAGGCGATTGCGTTGCCAGGTGGTGGGTGAATAGCCGGCCGTACAATGATTCAGGTCGAGCAGCAATGTGGCGTTTCTGGCCATGGCTCGAAGTGAGTCTAATGGTATGCTGGGAAAGTCGTTGCGAAAGTCCATATCGGAATCGCGCGGAGCATAGAAATATTCAAAATAGTTGATAATCGGCACATTCGGATAAAGCTCGCTCAAAAACAACGTAGAGCCAAACCCGGAGTGGCCCACAATCAGGTCGGGCTGAAGATCGGGCCGGGCAGCAAGGGCTTCAAAAACGGCGTGAGAATGCCAGATGGCGTTTTCAAAAGTGCGCGAGCAATAGTGGTTTTGCTCCTTGGCGCCACCCTTGAGAGTATAAGTCACCCGGTCAATTCCAGCCGTCTGAGTTTGGCCCGCAATGGGTGCTGTTTGAGAAACGAAGGTAGCACGCCAGCCGTCACGCTTGACAAGTTGGGCCGCAATATGACCAAACTGGGCCGGAAAGTTTTGATGGACGAATAAGACGTGCACAGCAGATTTACCTGTCAGGACTTATCTTCTGAGTAAGAATCAACCGTCATGCCCAAGTTCCGATCCGGTAGCTTGCACCTGTCGACCAACTCACGGCTTGGCCGCTTTGGCTGTGGATGGAACAGCCCGGGTCGATGCCCTCGGAGCATTTGGAATCGGTTTTGGCATGGCTGAGCTTGATCCGTTATCCTGCCGATAGATCAGGATTCGGTCATGTGCGATGAGAACGATATCTGCAAGCTTGTCGCCATCAACATCGCCAGTAGTGACATCGCGAGGCTCACCCATGCTGCGCACATCACGAAACGACTTCTCTTCAAACACCTTAAAACTCAACGCCTTACGCAAATCAAGGCTTCCATCAGACTTCGGTAACACAGCCGTCAGATGAATTGTGTGCTCGCCAATATCGATCCATGCAATATCATTCCCTACCGGACCGCCCAGGTCGGCGGCAACCACATCGCCCAGCCGACTACGACGCTCGGTCGTTTCATACGTGGCCAGCATCTTGAGCTCGTAAGGCTTTGCACCAAGCACAAACACGCTAAATTTACCAGCACCTTCAATGAGAATGTCGGGGCGGGCGTCGCCACCAAAATCGGCGATCCGAAGTCCATGAAACTCCAGATTACCCAGCGGAATCATGCCTGCAGACTTCACACCCGCAGCACTCCTCAGAACCACCTCCAAGGCCCGCTTGTCCTGATCATACAAGACCAGGTCGGTTTTATCGTCGCCGTCAAGGTTGACTGCCGCCACGCCCTGGATGGACGCAGCCGAACCCGAAGCATTGAACTGATCGCGAATCTGCCAGCGATTTTCTGCATCAAGACCCACAACCCGGGCAAAGTTGTTCTGCGCCACCATCAAAACCCGCTTGCCGTCCATCGTCACCGTGCGCACTGACGAGCGATTGGCCGATGCCAGTGGACCAAGATTTGCAATCTCCATCGGAGGCTGAGACTTGCGACTGACCAAAAGCGTCGGTGCACCGTAATTGCCTGTCAGCAAAAGATCCGAAAGCCCATCGTCATTCACATCCAATGCCTGAATCTGCTCCGGCGCTACATTTTCTTTCAAAACCATCTCCGCTGAACCGCCCGGCCAGGCACTCACCGAAAAATCCCCCTTCAAGTCGCACTTCAAAGCATGCAGGCTAATTCTCTCCTTACCATCCAGCTTACCCTTGGCAGCATAGATCAGCTCCGGACGTCGATCCCCATCAATATCAGCAAGCTCAAAAGCAATCGGTTCGCCACCTGACAAGGCCAGAGGCACAGGAAACGTAAGCTGCCCGTCACGCCACACACCTCGGCCAATTTGCTTCTCTCGCTCTGACAAGACATAAACCTCGGCCTTTTTATCGCCGTCCAAGTCGCCTATACGAATCGATCTGACACCAATAAGACTAGGCGATTGTATGCCCACATCAAAGCTTTCAGACTTGTTCGACGAGCGTCGAAACGCAATCACCCGAGCGGCTTCAGGGTCCGTGACCACCACTTCCATCAACCCATCGCCGTCAAGATCCCCAGAATCCAACGACCTTGATCTGCCTTCAGCCGATGGCAATGGGTAATCAAAAATCGCCCCAAACCTCGACATCACATCGGCTTGAGCGGCAGAACCGCCTGCTTGGCCTGATGGTGCGGCAAGTTTCAGGACATGCCCACGACCTGTCGAATTATTCACCGTCATCCATTCCTGACCAGGCTTGCCGTCCAAATCTGCAAATCCAATGGCCCGAACCTGATCCATTTTCAAGCGTCGTTCAGGACCAAGATTCAGGCCAACTGTCGCGGCCATTTTCGTGGAAGCCGGTGTTGAGAGTCGCAAATGCACTGGCTGATCTTCTGATGAACCCAGAACAATCAAATCATCACCACCATCACCATCAAAATCTGCGATTTTCATCAATCGAGGCCGAATCGCAGAATGCCCCAACCGAATCGGATCGCCCAATCTTCCACCAGAAATCTGAGGCAAAACCACCAGTTCATTTTCTCTCAGAAGAACGAGGTCTCCCAAGCCATCGCGATTCAAGTCGCCGGTTCCAAGCCCTGAACCAGTCGCCACTCCATCGCCAATCTCACGAATCACGGGTTCTGCAAATTTTCCCCCACCCTCGTTGATCAAAACAACAATCGCAGCCGGGGTACCATAATAGGCCAGATCCAAGCGGCCATCCGCGTTCAAATCGGCCGCCACCAGCCCGACAATTTCTTTGGAGACGGAATATCGACGCGATCTCATCCGCTTGTCATAAGCCGGCGTGTTCACACCACGCTCGGTTTCTTCCGTATCAGGTTCAATTTTTTGGCTACTGTAAAGGATGTCGATCCTTGACCTGCCATTGTTGGAGACGATGACATCGTCCACCTTGTCGCCATCTAGATCCGCCAGGGTCAGGTTCGACATGCGATTGTCAAACTTGTAAATCTCGACCGGCAAAAAGCCGTATTCCTGTGCCAAATCCTGTGCTGGCAAATTTTGGGCCCCTGCGTTATCAGAACACGCAATCAGGCCCAAAACGACTGCAATGATGAGTCGAAGATGACGTAAAAGACTCTTCAACAATAACATTCGACTCGTTTGCCGCACGTGGGTTGTCCTGTATTAAGTTGGCTTCCATGAGCGAACCGCTCGAAATAGTCCTTCGATTTGGATTCCCAAAACGATCCCTTCCCTCACAGATTAAAACGCACAGGCCCGACTGACAAGCCGAAGCCGTGCGTTTTTTTTGTCCGAAATTCATGAAACCACTTGATTTAATAGGTCCGACGACTTCTCCTGACGATCAGCCATGCTCCCGCCCCAACCAAGCAAAGAATCATCGTGGATGGTTCCGGCACAGCAGAAATCTCCAACGCCCCAACCGCAAAATACGCAGGCGTGTTCATGCCATATGTGCCGTTGTCTGTGCTCACCAGTTGAAAACCAAGGCTTTGAGTCCCCAGCCCAAGTGATAACAGGCTCACCGTTTTCCAGCTATTGACAATACTCGAATTCTGAGCCAGATAGAAATCGACGGAACCCGTCTGATTTCCCGTTGCGGATCCACCTGAATAGCCTGTGATCGTAAGCTTGAACCAATCTGTCGAAGTAAACTTTTTGGCAAATGAATCGCCATTAAGCATCGAATAATACGCGTAAGTCGTGTTTGTCACCACCAACGCATCAGCTCGCTTGCCAACAGGCAAGTTGATGTAGGAGTCGTTCGGATCAAAATCATCGGCCAGCACATAGTTCGAACCAGGGCCATGTACCCCTCCACCCGTAATCGCAGAATATTGGTTGGTGTATCCCGAGGTTGTATTGTTTGTAATATTAGACTGAGACCAGCCACTCCACGATTCATAATTGTAGGTTGAGTCATAGTAATACGAGTTATTGAAAAATGCTCCACCAGAGCTGAACCCACCAGATTTATCAGAACCATTCCAATAACTCTGAGGAGCAAGGGAAAGATCTGAGAAATCTACCGTAGCAGAATAGGCCTGAGGGGAAAATAGAAAACATGCATATACAAACATGATCGCGTTTGTAAACCATGCTTTTGCACTCATGTGCTTGTTACTGATTTTCATGGATATGACTTTCTGTTGATATATGACACTTGAGAATATCTAGATATACGAATGTATAAGCCTGCGGCATGCTTGCTTGAAAGCATTTCGCTACAGCTTACTGGATCAGTATTGGTTGTCGCCGATGGTTTCGCGGCCGGCTCTTGTACAAAGTGCCGCCACAATTTTGATATCGGTAGTCTGCTTGAGAAACTTGGCCGAACCATCGGCCATCAGGCATTGGGCACCACCAGGGTGGCGGCTGCGCATGTCGTTCTCAAACGCCGGGCCCTGATTGATCGCAAAGGCCTGATCAAATACATTGAGTCCATTGATCCACTGGCCATCCGGATTGATCGAATCTTCGGCGATCAGAATCGTCTTGCTGGCACCGTCGCGAATCATGGTCAGGCTCACACACTGGTCTGTCAGCATCGTGCCCTTGGGCGGATTATTCGGAGAAGTGATCCGCTCGCCATTCATCCCGCCGTAATCACAACTCCCCCTGCCCTGAACCAGAGGAGCCTTCCGCGGACTGCTGGGGCATTGATATACCGCCAGAATTGTACCTGCCGCAGTGCTGTTGGCAGAGCTATCAAAGGCCTGAAACAAGTTGGTCGCGTTGTAGAGATTTTTCTGGTCAAGCTGGGGCAGAATGTACAGTGACCACGCCAACTGCTTGTTCTGTGGCTTGCTTTTAATCCGAAATTGCACGCAACCTGGCGGGAAAATCCGCGATTGCTCATGATAGGCTTGCGTGGCAATGCCGATCTGCCTTAAATTCTGTAGGCAAATCGCCCTTCTGGCCGATTCCCGGGCCGACGACAACGCCGGCATGGTCAGGGCTATCAAGAGACCGATAATCGATATGACGACTAGCAGCTCTATGAGTGTAAATCCGAAGCGATTGCCCCCAGGCCTTGCCCGACCGGTGGGTAACCACATTCTACGCATGCTTTCGCACGGCATCGAGTTAAGTTCCTTCTACCCTGCAATGCCCCGGCTCGTCCTGTCACTGCCGGAATTCTTTGAGCGCCAAACTGGCCACTTCCCAAAAAACCGGCATTTTCCACATATCGGGGCACTTATTCTGGTAGACATCATCAAATACGGATCGACTCAACTTTGGAGAAAAAGTCGGGTCGCCCATAGGTGTCAGTCCACCGTCAAGATTCGAGACCTTTGACGAACCACGCCGAAACACCCGCCCTCGCAGGTGGCCTTCGACAAAAAATACGGGTCGGTCTTCTGACTCCTCGACTCAGGTGGCGGGCCTTCTCATTCACCGATCACGGATTCCTTAAAACCCGGTCAGTCAAACAATGGCCGGCAAGATCTTCATAAATCGTGCCACCTGTCAGCATCGAGTCACAGCGGCGGGGCCGTTCCGGATTCACACCGGCATTCCCTAAGCCCTTATCGGAAAGAATTCTTTAATCCAATCGACGGGCCACCACGTATCTTTGTGGACACTTGAAATATGATAGGTACGCTCTGACAAGTCAACCCTGATCTGTAAAAAATGGAGCAGGACTAATCAAAACAACCGGCGTTTCTGGTTGCTTCCCAGTTTTTGCACCCCTTGTGACTGGTCACCAACTAGCCTATCCCTATAGAATAATTCTGGCAGGATCAAAATTGATCCATGGTATAATGGATTTAAGATCGTCTCTGGCTGGAGGTTGGTCCCTATGCAGTCCGTTCGTTTGATGCCACTTGCGAGCCATTTGCTACTCTTGGCTGCGGTCACAGCTTCGCTTCAGGCAGGAGATGTCACGACCGGCGAAACCCTGTTTCAACAGGTCGATCCCGAAATCCGGAAACAATTGCCCGAAATGCTTAAAGTCGGCCTGGAACAGGTCGAGGTCGAAACCAGTGTCACTTATGCCGAGCGCGCCTCCGGCCCGCTCAAGCTGGATATTTATCGAGTGGCCCAGGAGAACAAAGACCTGAAACGACCAGCCGTCGTAGTCATCCACGGTGGATCCTGGAAGAGTGGCGACCGACGCCAGCTCGGCCTCTACGCAGCCGCTTTGGCCCGTAGGGGTTATATCGCCTATGCCATTGAATACCGGCTTGCCCCGAAACACACTTGGCCAGCGCAGTGGGAAGATGTCCGGGATGCCGTCGTGTGGGTCCGGCGAGAAGCCAAAAATCAGGGCGTCGACCCTGACCGAATCGGTGCCGTTGGCTATTCTGCCGGTGGGCATCTGGCATCCATGCTGGCCGCTGCCGGCCACAAATCGCACAGCGACAACAAGCCCGAGATCACGGCCAAAGTCCATTGTGTGGCCGCAGGCGGCGCGCCTTGCGACTTCACCGACATGGCTGAAGATGCTACATTCCTGAAATATTGGCTCGGTGCCACGCGAGGCGAAAAGCCCGAGGTTTACAAAGCCGCTTCTCCCTTGCAGCAAGTCAGTGCCGCTTCGGCACCGACCCTGTTTTACAACGGCACATTCGACCTGATGGTCAGGCCCAATTCTGCAAAAAGCCTCTCTACGGAACTCGCCAAATTTGGGATCGACACAGCCCAGCATCTGATCCCAGGAGCAGGCCACATCACTGCTGCACTTGACCAAAAAGCCCTTCTCGCCGCCTGGGCCTTTTTGGACAAGCACTTAAAGCCCACGGCACCAAAACTCGGGCCGCCCAAACCAACCCCGCCTGACGCCCCTGCCAACAAGCCAGAAACACCCAAGCCATGAATCCACCGAACAACTCGAACAGAATTCCAAGGACCATTGTTTCCGTAGGCCAATGCGGATACGACAACAGCCGAATCCGCGCTTTGATCCGGACAATCGACGCCTCTGTAAAAATCAGGGAGACCGATTCCGTTGCGGAGACGTTGGAACTTCTGGCGGAATTGGGCGACCAGACGGCTCTAGTTCTAGTCAATCGCGTATTTGATGCCGATGGTGGCTGCGGCCAGGCTTTCATTCGGACGCTCAAATCCGCCGATTCTGGCCTCGCACTTGTCCCAGTGATGCTTGTTTCCAATTACGAGAAATCTCAGGCTGAAGCGATCGCAGATGGTGCCCTGCCCGGCTTTGGCAAGTCGCAGATACACACGGAACAGACCCGCCAGCAGATTGAAATGATCCTTGTTCAGAATTCCTGAGCGTCAGGCTTGACGATGAATCAGACTCTCGTAAAGCTGCTCGAATTGATCGGCCATCTGACGAACCGAAAACTCGTTGACCATCATTTCACGACCTTGCTCACCAAGCATTTTTGCAAGATCAGGATTCGAGAACAGACGTTCCAGAAGCCGGGCCAATTCTGTGGAATCACCCACAGGATAGGTCAGCCCTGTGCGACCGTCATGAACCAGCTCAATCGTTCCTGGAGCGGCGGCAGCGATCACGGGAAGACCTCGCAACTGGGCCTCCATCACCACATTGGGCAAGCCTTCGTAGCTTGAGGGGAGCACAACGATATCCGCTGCGGCATAGAGCCTGTCCATGTCCTCTCTTAAACCTAGAAATCGGCAGTTGGGTTTTAATTCCACGGCATCCGCAAATTCCGCAAGCTCTGATTTCAACGGCCCCTCGCCGGCAATCAAAACTTGAATTCCGGGATGCAGGTGATGAAGTATATCCACGGCTTTGAGCAGATCCATCACCCGCTTCTGCGGAGCCAATCGGCCGGCAAATAATAAAACTGGCCCGTCTTCTGCACCAAGTTCCAGGAGATCTCGTGCGTTTTGTCGATCACCTGCTGAATTCAGGCGAGCCTCGGCGGAATCGATTCCCGAATAAATCCGATGCAGCTTCGCGGTTGCAATACCGACTTTATCATGATAAAAGTTTACCACGGCATCACTGTTGCCAACCAATGCATCGCACCAATTGGCCAGCTTTTGATCAACCCGGAAATTCCAGCGGCTTTTCCATAAATCCACAGCCATTTCGGTTGCAATGACACAAGGCCGGGTTCGGTTTCTGCCAAAAACCATTCGGGCTGCGGCTCTTGAATAACTATTGGCTGCAAATATCCAGCTTTGAACAACGTCAAAATCGCCTTCACGCATCCATTTTCCAAGTCGGATTAATGCAAATGGATCGACTTTCAATGACTTGCCAATCCGATGTACAGGAATCCCAGCCGATTCAAATTCAGATACCAATGGGCCAAGACGAGTCAGGGCAGCCACGTGCACATCATGCCCTCGCAATTTCAATTCGCGGCACAAAAGCAGCATCTGCTTCTCTGCGCCTGATCGGTCGAGGGTAGGTATGATCTGGGCAATTTTCATGATCCGGTCCCGTTGTCAAGCAACCAGCCTGCTGCATCCAAGGCGTGATAGGTGATGATCATATCGGCTCCAGCCCGTTTAAATGCGAGCAAAGTTTCCATCACAACCCGTCGTTCATCGATCCATCCATTTATCGAGGCGGCCTTTACCATGGCATATTCACCGGAAACATTGTAGACCGCAGTGGGCAGTTTGAATTCCGATTTCACTCGGTACAAAATATCGAGATACGACAAGCCCGGCTTGACCATGACCATGTCGGCCCCTTCCGCCACATCAAGTGCCACTTCCCGAATGGCCTCAATCGCATTGGCCGGGTCCATCTGATAAGTACGGCGGTCGCCAAAGGATGGAGCACTTTCGGCAGCATCACGAAACGGGCCATAATAGCCACTTGCAAATTTTGCGGCATAGGACATGATTGGCAAATTTGTGAATCCTGCCTGGTCAAGCCCGCTCCGAATGGCAGCAATCATGCCATCCATCATGCCCGAGGGGGCAATCACGTCGGCCCCTGCCCTGGCATGACTGACGGCCTGCTGGGCAAGCAGTGGCAGGGTGGCATCGTTATCCACGTCCAGGCCATGATCCGTCTGAATCAAGGGGCCACAATGGCCGTGGCTGGTATATTCGCAGAAGCAGAGATCCGTGATTACAACCAATTGGGGTGCCCGGCTTTTGATAAGCCTGACAGCCGTTTGAACAATCCCTTGATCATCGCAGCCAACCTGTCCGGCTTCGTCTTTCTCCAGTGGGATACCGAAGATCAAAACGGCTGGAATCCGGAGTGCAACCACTTGATCAATAATCTCATGGAGTCGGTCCATTGACCACTGAAACTGCCCCGGCATGGACTTGATCTCTCGCTTCAGATTTTGGCCATGGTAAACAAAGAGAGGGTAAATCAGATCTTCAACCCGAAGATGATTCTCACGCACCATCGCTCGCAGACCGGGCAGGCTTCGCAGCCTTCGCATGCGCATCTGAGGGAATTCCGGTGGGTTCATGATAACTGCCTCTAAAACAGGAGTGACTTCCGTTTTCAACCGTCGCATTGATGCATGAATTATGGTCACGATTGAGCTTTTGTTGCAAATGGCACAAGGGATAGAGGCATTCGAAAACTCTCTGGAAAAGACTTTGCACATGACAACCCCTCCATTTTTTGGGTACTCGGGCCTAGGGTCACTAGGCCCAAATGATCAAATGCTTTACAATTGTTATTACTCCCCGAAGCCAGAACCACTCGACCGTCAGAAAGATCGATGACTCAAATGGATGAGAATCACGCCTCTCGCCGCCTGAAAGCGAATGATTTCAAGGCGTCCACCAAAATCAACGGTACGAATGGTCATCATGGCCCGAATGGGTTTCACAAACTTAATGGCCACGATCATTCTGCATACTTCTTGAAATCATCTGAAACCCGAGATAAAGCCAACGAATCGGGATCGCGCATGGATTGGGTGGAGAGCCTCGGGCTTTTCGTACTTCACGATAAAAGTGTCATTCAGCGTACAAATCGACGCTTCTGCAGTCGTCTGGTTCATATCCTGGCCAAGTCACACAAGGTGCGATTGGCGCATGTGCATCTCTTGAATCACGAACTGATTGTCCATTTTTCGAACCCTAAAACCGAAAGGGCGGAAGCGGCCAGAATTCTGGGCGACGCCATTCGGCTCGCGACAATTCCGATGCCGTCTGAAATTGATGAAACAGGCCTAATGGCGCCGCGATGGAGCGGATTTACCGCATTTTCTTCAGAAACAGGGGCGATCACAATCTGGAGAATGCGTGAACTGGGCAAAAATCGACTCAGGCTCTATGGCGAATCGATCGAATGGTCAGGGGCAGACCCATCAGAATTATTGACCCTGATTCCTAGCCTCAAGTCAGTCCAAAAAGGCTGGCTGGGCAACGCAATCACCATAAAATACGATCCTGACCAAATTCGTGCCCTGGATCTTGTCGGTGCCATCGACACCATCTGCCGGCTTGAAGCGGTTCGGCTTCTGCCCGACGAGGATGAAAACCCACTTGCATCCAAAGGCCTGGTTCGCCGCTTTTGGCATCTTTGCCTGGCAGGTGGATGCATGACCATGGCTGTTGTGGGGCTGATCGTGCCCGGCATCCCGACCGTTCCGTTTATCCTCCTGACCAGCTACCACCTGGCCAGAGGCTCCCAGAGTATAAACCACTACTTCCTGCGGCTTCCGTTCGTAGGGTCCGTGGCACACGACTGGTCGGATGGTCGCTATATACGCATCGAGAACAAACTGATCCTGATTTCAATCACCTCAGGGATCATTGGTGTGACTCTGCTTTTGACCCCCTTGACACCCGGCCTGTTTATGCTTGTGGGTGTGGTTTTCACCATCACCACGGTTTCCATTCTCCGAACGCCCAACGAACCACAGATGGGCATGATTCCCAAAGTAGGCATAAGCCGTGGCCTGCGTTCATTGCCAGCAATGGGCTGATTCGCGCCATACAAAGAGACCAAGGCAATCACTTCGAGCATGGCAAAGCCCCTGGGTCGGACAAGACTCCGTCACGCAACCTCTCTATCTCGCCCGGAATGCATTGCCCTGCCTGAAAAACGATGAACCCCCCAAGAATCACTCGACAAGTCCCAATAAGATGAGCCCCTGATGAAAATCACCGCCATTGAAACACTGGTCTGCCATGCCCGCATGCGAAACTGGATCTTCGTCAAAGTAGTCACCGATCAACAGGGTTTGTTCGGATGGGGCGAGGCCACTTTGGAATGGCACACCCGGGGCGTTGTCGGAGCGATCGACGATTTGTCGCAATTGCTGATTGGCGAAGACCCCACACGGGTTGAGCATCTCTGGCAAGTCATGTGGCGCCAGCATTTCTGGCACGGCAGCGGGATTGAACGATCCACAGCAATTGCGGGTATTGACATCGCCCTTTGGGACATCATTGGCAAGCTGCACGGCGTGCCCTGCCACAAGCTTTGGGGTGGGCCCGTGCGCGACTACATCCGGCTTTATTGCCATCTGGGAGGTGGCGATATGAAAAGCTTCTATGAAACGCCTGTGGACAACGCCAAACAA
This sequence comes from Candidatus Kuenenia stuttgartensis, assembly GCA_945865635.1. GTDB lineage: Bacteria > Planctomycetota > Planctomycetia > Isosphaerales > Isosphaeraceae > QWQI01. The sequence continues at coordinate 9,852 of CAMBEP010000069.1, read as the reverse complement.
TTTTCCGAATTGGCTCAGAAGGCTGTAAGCGATGGCTTTACGGCGTTCAAGTCAATGGCCGTTCCGCCCACAATGCCGATCGAAGGCTTGAAGCCGGTCAAAGCTGCTGAAGCCTGTGTTGCAGCCATGCGTGAAGCCGTTGGCGATGAGATCGACATCATGGTGGATTGCCACGCGCGGCCATCGCCTGCAATGGGGATGCAATTCGCCAAAGCCCTCGACCCCTACGGACTCTATTTCCTGGAAGAACCCTGCTGGCCTGAAAGCCTGGACGGACTGGCAGCAATCAATGCAGCCGTTGCCACCCCCATTGCAACCGGCGAACGCATGACACATCTGGCGGCTTTCCGCGACTTATTTGCAAAGCACGCTTGTGAGATCTGCCAACTCGACATTACCCACTGCGGTGGCTTCACAGAAGCTCGCCGGGTCGCCGCTCTGGCCGACGCCTATCGAATCGCACTGGCTCCACACAACCCACAGGGACCTGTCAGCACGGCAGCGTCGATCGAGTTCGGGTTCGCCCAGCCAAGCTATATCATTTGCGAGTCGGTGCACAACGACGTCCCCTGGCGACAAGATGTTGTCCAAGAAGGGTTCCAGCTCGACACCAAAACCCGCACTGTTACCCCCAACACCAAGCCCGGCCTGGGCATCACGATCAATGAAGATGAGGTCCGCAAGCATCCGTTTCAGCAAGAGTTGCTACAACGCGTCTTCTATCGCGACGGCAGTGTCGGCGACTGGTAAAATTTAGACTCTCCACGAATTGCCAAATATGAACCACAGGAAACTGATCATGCCCCGCCCTTTGATTGGCGTTCTGCCCATCCTTCATACACCGTTTGACGCCAACGACCTGATTGACCAACAGGCCCTGCGCCGGGAAATTGACTGGGCCTATTCCGTTGGAGCCAATGGGATTGGAACGGGCATGGTCTCTGAGATCCTGAAACTCACCTTTCAGGAACGTCAGGAACTCACCGAACAGCTCGTTGAATTCAGCGCAGGACGAGGTCCCGTTTTTGCAGCCGTCGGTGCGGAAAGCGGCAAGCAGGCACTCGCCCTCGCCACCCACGCCGAAGAAGCCGGCTGCGACGCCGTCATGGCCACCCCTCCCTTGACCACTCAGCTCTCTCTGGATGCCCATCTGGACTACTACCGCAAGCTGGCTGATGGTGTCAATCTGCCCATCATTGTACAAGATGCCTCGGGTTATGTCGGATCTGCCATTCCACTTGATGTTTACGTCAGACTGCTCGAACAATATGGCGAGTCGAAAATCCTCTTCAAACCGGAAGCCTCGCCAATCGGGCCAAACCTCTCTGCATTACGCAATGCAACCGGCGGACTGGCAAGGATCTACGAAGGTTCCGGAGGCTTCCTCCTTATCGACAGCTTCCGACGCGGAATCACTGGCACCATGCCCGGAATGGACCTGCTCGACGGTATCGTCGCCCTCTGGAACGCCCTGCAACGCGGCGACGAAGAAACAGCTTATTCCATCTATTACCCCATTTGCGCCATCGTTATATTACAACTTCAAGCTGGCCTGGACGGCTTTCTAGCCATTGAGAAATACCTCATGGTCAAGCGGGGACTCTGGAACTCCGATCGACGCAGGGCCCCGTTCGGCTGGTCGCTCGATCTCGAAACGGCATATGAAGTGGATCGCCTCTTCGCTCAGCTCCAGCAAAGACTTCAATCCGGTCCATAAAAAGGCTGACTATGACCACCACGGCTTCAATTCCACCGGCAGAAGGTCGCTATGTCCGGTATCAGGTCCTTGGGTTCTTGTGCCTCTCGGCCGCGATTGCCTATGTCCAGCGAGCCTCGCTCAGTGTTCCCGCTTTAGAAATTGCCCGCGATCTCAAATTCCCCAATGCCACAACCGACATGGGCAAAATCCAATCCGCCTGGTATCTTGCCTATGGCCTCATGCAACTGCCCGGCGGCTACCTGGCGGATCGTATCGGAAGCCGGCGAACTTTGGCCATACTCTCGGTCACATGGTCTCTGGCCACATTTTTAAGTGCGTTTGCTTTTGATTTCTACTCTCTTTTGATCCTCTGGGCCCTCATGGGTGCCGCCCAGGCGGGTGCTTTCCCTTCCGCCGCCAAGGCCTTGGGACAACTTTTTCCTGAAGCCGAACGGGCCCGCGCCACCGGACTACTGGCCAGCGGAATGACTGTCGGAGGCGCACTGGCTCCTCTGCTCACCGCCGTTTTCCTCGAATCCATCGCTCCCATAGCCAGCTCCCTTCACCTCTATCGATGGCAACTTCTACTCGCCACCTATGCCATTCCAGGTTTCATCTGGACACTTCTGTTTCTCATTGTCATTCCTGAAACGAAACTCCCAGGAACACTGGCCAAAAAAACCAGCCATTCGCACATCGAATGGTCGCGGATCGTGACCAGCCAATCTCTCGCCCTGCTCTGCGCCCAGCAATTCTTTCGTGCTGCCGGAATGGTCTTCTTCTTGACCTGGTTCCCGACATTCCTCCAAAAAACCCGCGGCGTATCGCTCTTGAGCTCCGGCCTTTTAACCACAATCACGGGGGCTGGCAGTGCCATCGGCAGCATGACTGGCGGCTTTTTTTCCGACTGGCTCCTCAAGAAAACCGGTAGCCAGCGAATCAGTCGACAAGGCATTGCTGTTGTGGGTATGACCACCTGTTCGTTGTTGATCCTGACATCACATTTCATCCATAATGTCAATGGTAGCATTGCTTTGATCTCTCTGGGCACCTTTTGTGCATCGTTCGGCGGAGTCAGTGGATACACCGTGGCGATCCGTTTCGGTGGGCGAAAGGCCGCCACCGTTTTTGGCTCCATGAATATGTTCGGAAACTTCGGGGCCGCCCTGTTTCCCTTAACCGCTGGGTGGCTTGTGGCCAGAACCGGCAACTGGAATCTCATTCTTTTTCTCTTCGCCGGCATTATGGCCATTGATGCCGTCTGCTGGGCGTTTCTGAATCCCCAAGGCACTCTTTCTGGAGACGAAAATGACCAACCTCAACACTCCTAATTCCCGCTGTCGGGCCGCCATCGCTCGATGCGATATCACCCCCCCAATCGGTATTTACCACCGAATGTGGGGCGCCGCACTCCACGACCAGGCCACGGCTGTGCATCGCCCTCTCGAAGCCACTTTGCTCTGGCTTGAGCCTGCCTTCGCTAAAACCGCCTCTCAGGCTCAAATCCTCATCTCTCTGGACCATTGCATTCTGGACTCCTCAGAAATCCACACCATCCGCCAATCCATACATGCTTCAACCACTGTCGCTTACGAAAATATCCTCGTCACTTTAACCCACACTCACGGCTCAGGTTGGATGTCACGCTCCCGATCCCACCTGCCCGGCGGCGAAATGATCGGCCCTTACCTGGACAGACTTGCCCAACTCCTGGTCGAACTCGCCTGCCAGGCCCAATCCCAAGTCCAGCCCTCAACCATCGTCTACGGCACCGGTCACTGTAATCTGGCCGCTCATCGCGACTTTTTCGACCCCGACCTCGGCCAATTCGTCTGCGGCTTCAACCCCCTGGGGCAAGCCGACGACTCTCTGCAACTCGCCCGCATTACTGATCTTGCAGGAAAAAGCCTGGCAACCGTTGTCAATTACGCCTGCCACCCGACCACCCTGGCTTGGGACAACACCATGATAAGCCCAGACTGGGTTGGTGCCATGCGCCAAGTCATTGAACAGGCCGAAGGCGGGCTTTGCATCTTCCTCCAAGGCGCCTCAGGTGATTTAGGCCCCCGCGAAGGCTTTGTCGGCGATACCGCCGTGGCCGACCGAAACGGTCGCCAAGTCGGATTCGCTGCCCTATCCACCCTGGCCACATTACCACCACCAGGTACGTCTTTTCGCTATACAGGCCCCGTGACTTCCGGCACTCGTATCGGAACCTGGCAACACCAACCCCTGCCCAAGAATGTTTGCGATCATCAGGAAACATGGCACTGGGAAGAACTTGTGGTGGAACTTCCCTATCGTCATGATTTGCCTACAATCGAACAAACCACTTCCGAACGGGCCCAATGGCTTGCCGAAGAAGCCAACGCCAGATCGGCAAATGATGAAATACGAATTCGCGACTGCCGCGCACAAGTCGAGCAAAGCACCCGACAACTCACTCGACTGGAAGCACTCGTGCCAGGTCAGGTTTATCCCCTGAAAATGCACCTGGGCATTCTCGGCGACGCCATCTGGCTCTTCGTTCCCGGTGAGCTTTACCAGATTTTCCAGACCACGCTCCGCACACGATTCGCCCCCCGCCCCGTCATTGTCTGCACACTCACCAACGACTGGCAACCAGGATACATCCCGCCCGCAAGTACCTTTGGATACGGTATTTACCAGGATATTATCGCTGCCACCTCTCCCGGTTGCCTCGAAATCATGATCGAAGTCATCTCGCGACGCCTCAACCAACTGAACCTCTAAGCCTCTAAAAATCATCACACCTTACCTCCACCATTTCTGATTCAGAAAAAAAAAGATTCAGACCCAGAGATGCCTTCGCCCTGAAATCCTCAACTTCAATCACCGCCGTCGATCGATCACCCAACCCACCAAACTGAATTCTGTTTCGCACTGCGAACCGTTCTACTATATTTGCAAAAGGTTAGGGCAACCAAAAAGATCGCTTTTCCGGCCCTCTCACGATGCCTTGCCGATGACCAGAATTCTGTTTCGCAGGGCGAACCTTTCCCATGACTGAGAAAGATGTTACAACGATCGACATTAACGCTTTTTTTCGATGTTTGACCCGCCCGCCCCGTGAATCGCTCGGTTTCTATCAACCCACACCCAACCCACACCTCGAAAGATTCTGTTTCGCACTGCGAACCGTTCTCCTGTATTTGCAAGAGGTTGTGGCAACAAAAAAGATCGCTTTTGCTGCCCTCTAACGATGCCTTGCCGATGACCAGAATTCTGTTTCGCACCGTGAACTGTTCCCATGACTGCCAAAGACTTTACAACGATCGACATCGACGCTTTTTTTTCGATGTTTGACCCGCCCACCGATGAAACGCTCGATTCCTATCACCCCCATAAACAAGAAGATTCTGTTTCGCACTGCGAATCGTTCTTCTGACTGCAAAATACTTTGTGGCATTTTAAGTCATCTCTTTTGGTCCTTTTGAAACCTGGTGCTGATATGGCTCAACCCATGAATCGGATTCGCCCTTCCATCTCTTCTGCCAAATTGCCTTGATTGGGCTCATATTCCAGGCAACCATTAAGCTCATCCACAATCAACCCAACCCCTACGACCGGAAAAATAGCAACTTTGCCATTATAGTCTGGGCGGTCACAAATGACCCATTTCGTTTTAAAGGATGCCGAAGGCATTAGAAGCCTGTAGCCGGTGGTTGAGCGCAGCGACACCACCGGATTTGCATGCGATAAGAAAAACTGCTGGCACCCCGGCCGAGGTGCAAGATCGTTGGTCTTGTCGTTGTCCGGTGGTGTCGTCGCTGACGCTCCTCAACCACCGGCTACAGGCTGCGATGCCTCTGGCATCGTTTCGATCAAAATATGTCGTTTATGACCGCTAAGAGTATAAGAATCCGGTATTTTTTTAAACTCATCTAGCTGAGAACGCTTTCAAAAAGTGCTTGGTCACATCGCTTGAAAATCCGCAGAGGACGGAGCAAAAAAAAGACGCGACAAACGCCAAGTCTCCTCAACCTCCAAAACCGAAACGGCTACATATTATCGCTCCTGCCCCCCCCGGTTTCAGCGCGGCATTGACCATCATTTTTCTCTATTTTTTAAAAATTGATCAGATCGAAGCTCCTGAGACTCTGGCCTGACTTCACGGACGCAGTGGGAACGTATCCTTTTCAGTCGCTGAATTGGCCACCACCCAAGCTGAGATTTCGAGAATCTGAAAAAAAAGGGGGGCAATGCCTGATTCGCGTGAGTGTCAGGACCTTGCCCTGCGGCATAAAAAGCCTTAATTCTTTGCAGGGGTTTGTTGCAACATCAAAACAAGCGATTGTTCCAGCTCTTCGGGTTTGAATCCGAACGGCCCGCGTGCATTTTTAAATGCTATCTTGCCATCGCTGTCAATCAGATAAAGCCGGCTGGGCATGCCGCTGAAATAGGCGCCGACGGTGTCCTCCATGGTGTCTACCAGCATGGGGAAGCCCAGCTCCAGTCGCTGGCCGCAGACCTGAGCCACTTGGACACGTTCGTCATAGGTTTTGGGCTGGGTCAGGCGCACGCCCACCTGGTCGTTGCTTTCCATCTGCCAGCCGTCGGAGGGGTGTGCTTCGCGGACGTAAACCATGACAAATGTTGCCCTGTCCATGTATCGCCGGTAAAGCTTTTCGACATTGCCCGCCTGCATCCGAAACGGGCCGCACGTGAAATTGCCGAAGATCAGGACGACGGGCTTTGGCCCGACCAGTTTTGAGAGTGTGACCTGCTGCTTTCCGTCGTTGGTCTTGAGGGTGAAGTCGCGGGCCTTTTCATTCAAGGCGGGGCCGTCCTGCAAGGAGCCGATCTCCTGCTGGAAGAGGCCTTTGATGAGAGTCTCTTTGGAGGGGCCTTCGGCAGCGGCCTGAGGTGGCTTTGAGCCGGCCGATTTTGAAGCGGTTGCAGGCCGCTTCGGGTCGAGAGCCTGCTTCATGTCGGCCAGCGAAATAAAGCCCATGCTGCCGGTGTCGGCCCTTTTGAAAAAGCCGTCGAGTTCGGTCATTGTCACCTTGCCATTGCCATCGCGGTCCATCATGCGAAAGAACATGGAGCCCGGTGTGGGGGCCAGAGCGTTCTCTTGAAAGTCGAAGTCGGCGATGGTCAGAAGGCGGTCGCGGTCGCGGTCGAGCCTGGCGAAATCGTTATCGGAGCCTGAGAATTCGGCTTTTGAGATCTCTTGATTGCCATCGCGATCAAATCGCTTGAGGGCGGATATCCAGTCGAATCTGGTGCGTGAAACCGAGCGGCGGAACCAGCCGTCATTGGGGCCCAACTGGCTGCCGGCCAGGATATCGGTATACATGTCGAGCCATTCGGGGCGATTCGGCCAAGCCTCGGCCAGGGCTTTCATGACACTTTCCTGAACGTTTGGATTGGCCGCTGCGGGCATGGCATTGCCAGGCGGTCTGGATGATTTTTGGGGTGGTTCGTCGGCCTTTAGGGTGGCTGGAAGGATGAGAAGAGAGAGAATGAATAAGCCAATCTGGAGCACAGAATTCTGGAAAAGCATGATGAATCTCGCTTTCGATCGTAGTTCAAGTTCGGTTCAGTTGATTCGAATATACCATAGAGGAGCCGGATGAATTTACCGAAAATGTGGAAGCCATTCAGAGGATCGGGTGGAGAGAGGCCCCCACCCTTTTTCCTAAAACGCGACAGAATTGGTCGCGTCTCAAATCAGTTCGACTGATAAGCCCGTTGTGGACGCTGACGCAGGCTGTTGGCTTCGTCGTCGTTGATGAACATCTCGGTTTTGGGGTCGATGGTCAATGGTCGCTGGAGCACCCAGGCCAGGGCGGCGGCATGGCAGGCGATGTGCGAGTGGCGCATGACTTCGGCGTTGGCCCTTGGCTTCTTGCGCGACTTGACGCAATCAAAAAAGTCGCGGGCGTGGGTGCCCACATCCAGGCCGTTGGCGGTCTTGCCGGGGTTTTTCAGGAAGTCGGCCTTTACGGCGTCGGGCTTGATTTCAATGCCGCCGTTGTCGCCGGTTTCGACCCAGCCTTCGTCGCCTACGAATCGCACGGGGCAGGTGCCAAGTTCGGTGATCCAGCCGTCGCGCTTGCCGAACGGGGTTTTGAGGAAGTCGATCACCAGCTTCACGCCATTGGCATACATGGCCGTGACGTTGGTGGGGTTGGGCGTGTAGCTGATCGGCATGGTGTCGTCCGACTTGTTGGCCCACTGGCAGATATCCACCGTGTGAGCGCCCCAGTCCAGAAGCCTTGCGCCGGAGTCAAAATCCCAATATCCACGCCAGCCGCCGGACACATATTTGGCGTTGTAGGGGCGCCAAGCGGCGGGGCCGAGCCAGAGATTCCAGTCGACAATCTCTTTGGCAGGCGTCTGCTCGCCGGGGAGCCAGTCTGTCTTGATCTCCGGTATGTAAACGGATGCGAACATCGTGTGAATCTTGCCTAGCTTACCCGATTGGGCTAGATTTACCGCCTGTTCAAAGTTCGCTACGTTCCGGCGCTGCGTGCCCGCCTGAAAAACGCGGCCGGTTTGTTTGATGGTCTCGGCCAGTCTGTGGCAGTCGTGAATCGTGATCCCGCAAGGCTTTTCGCTATAGACATCCTTGCCGGCCTGGGCGGCCAGAACGGACGCTTCTGTATGCCAGCGGTCGCCCGTGGCGATGATTACGGTGTCGATATCCGATCGGGCCAGAAGATCTTGAAAGTCGGGATAAAGTTTGGTGTCAGAGTTGCCGTAATGCTTGTCAACAATGGTTTTACCAGCATCGCGGCGGCTCTTCTGAACGTCGCTGACGGCCACGCACTGAACGTCGGCCAGTGGGAGGATCCCCTTGAGGTCGTAAGTGCAGCGTGGGCCGATACCGATCACTCCTAAAGTGATGCGTTCACTGGCCGCAGCCACGTTGGCCTCTTTGCCCAGCGCCCGTGCCGGGATAATGGTGGGAAAGGCCACGGCGGCACTGGTTGCGGCCATCGTATTTAAAAAATTACGGCGGTTCGACTGGTCGGTAGGAGTGGACATGGATTGGCTCTTTATTCTGTTTGACAGATTCAAGTTAGGGATGACTGGTTTTTGTGCTGGTGTTCGTGAAGCCGCGGATGCGATGTCGGTATTTTCGCAGAAAAGTGCGTCGGTGTCATCAAAGAATTTAGGCGTTTTTTGGAGGAAGTTTGTCAAAAAAAGTAGACCGGAATTATCGGTTTTTATGTGATACTTCAGATGAGCGGCCCGTGTGATAAATGGCAATGATAGTCACTTGTGTTTCGTCTACTCTGTAAAGCACAACGTAAGGAAAGCGGGAAAGAAGTTTCATTCGGACTTTACGAAAAACGATAGGTGACAGAGCCGGCCATTGCTGGATCTGTTGAAATGCAGTTGTGATTTCATCGAGAAACTGGTTTCCAAGACCTGGTGACTGCGTGTCGTACCATTTTTTAGCAACGGCAAGGTCGGCTTCTGCCTCTGGTTTAACGAGGATCATTAACGGCATGATTCAGGAACTTCTAAGTCGGGCTTTGACTTCATCCCAGTGAGATCCAGTTAACGGAGACTCGCGATGCGCTTCAAGGCGACTCTCCAGATCTTTGAATTGCTCATCGGTCAAGTCAACCAGTTGGGATTCCGAAGAGATCGAACCCCAGACTTGCTCAATGAGTCGGAGCCGATCTTCGACAGTCCAGGTTTCAACCTCATTTACGATCGACTCAAGATTCATTCAAATACTCCTCAAAATTCGCGACCAATCGCCATTCCTATTCTTATTTTATCACAATGGTGAGACTTGGTTCAATCCATGGAAGATTTCGCTAGTGACCACTCAAGCCTAATAAATGGGTTGGTTATCTAGCCGGTCTTGGCGCTAGCCCCAGTTGGTTTTCAAAATCGCAGAAATCGTAGGCTAACGCCCTGCGGCCAGGTTGGCTCACGTCACGACTGGTGTTAAAAACCGTTTTTTTGGCCTCATCCTAAACGGAAAAAAGTATCAAAAACCATCCAACATCCAATCGTTTCCCACGAATAGTAATTTGCTTTAGTCGCCCAGAACGTTATATTGGCAAACATCGCAGATGCTCATCAAACCTGCCTCAATCACCATCCAAAACAAGTCGAGCCCATGTTCATGGCTGCATTCAATCGCCGTAGCTTCTTTCGAGCCTCCT
>CAMBEP010000068.1 GCA_945865635.1 Candidatus Kuenenia stuttgartensis | reverse complement strand
AACGAAGCACGGAGCGAAGCATGGAGTGAAGTTTCATCGATGTAAACCTAGTATTCTGAGGGTGATGGAGCATGTGAAGTGATTCGTGGAGCAAGAATCTTCTGAGAGCCAGGGCAGGCGACCGACAGGCAAGACCAGATTTCCAGCTCGCATGGATGAACTGAGTAAATCCAAGGATTTAAGCAAGGCACAAAAGAAAACGAATACACCCAAAAGAAGGACCTAAAAAACTGGGTGTATCAGAGTTGTTCTGGAGCCTGGATATTTCCAATGATTGTCACCATAACATGATCGTTGATAGAAACAAACAAAAATCTTTGAAAAAAGACTTCGAACACGTTCTGGTCCATGTCGGGGTGTATCGAAAAGCGATCGAAATCGTTTAATACCTGAGCCAGGATGGTTTAAGTGACATGTTTACAAAAAACAACATTTCAGGGTCAACAGTTCACATGGCGAGCAATTTTTTCTCGGGCCAGCCGGAACATGAATTTTACTTAATGCCAAATGGCACAATGCCAAGTGTAATGAGGTCATTTCAACCTCGCTTGTTTGATGCAATATAAAGTTCATGACCGCTCAAAATATAAGCAGGTTATGCATTTTGATGGGTTGCCATGATCGACTGGCATTTTTTGAGGGTGCGTTGAAATCATGGAAAAATGGGTGTTTGTGTCTCGATCACCGGTGATGTCGCTTCGCGTAAGCACTGGCCAGAAGCTTGAAACCTGCGGCTTCGGGAATCCGCTGTTTTGCATTTTGGAGATTGAATCATCGACTGACGAGCCAGAAGCACGAGGCGACCCGGCGAATAAACGCGACCGTTACTGGTAGAATCCGTATTTATGTTTTGAATATGAGAATGGAGCATTGAAGTCGTTAAATGGCTTGGAAGGAGAGGGCGGGGCGATCGGGCTTGGTGAATGCGTTTCTAGCCCGCCGCCGCGCTGGATTTGGTACGATTTTGAGGGACCGCACCCAATGTGGCCTGACTTGAGGTTTGTTTGGGATCGCTGTATCATGGGTTTTATACCAACCAATCAGGCAGGTGTCATCTGAATCCGGATTGCCGTAAGATGATGGCATGCCACGGGCCCTGGGCCCATCCTTCCCCCCCCCCTCCTTTTTCAAATCAAGGAAAAACCGAGATATGGCTACCGCAGCAACCGAGATTCGCGCCCTGACGGCCGCGGCCTTTCGTGCTCCTCAAAAGTTCGTCGATTTCTGTCGCAATGGAGGCAAGCCCCTGGCGGGCCTGATCAATGGCCAGGAAGTGGCTGGCACGATGAACACGACGTTTCAGACGATTGACCCGGGTTCGCAGGAGGTGCTGGCCACTGTTTGCGAGATGGGCGATGCCGAGGTGAATCTGGCCGTGGAAGCTGCTGAGAAGGCGTTTCGTGGTAATGGCAAAAATGGCTGGCGAGACATGGGGGTTGAGGCTCGTATTGAGCTGGTCAACAAGCTTGTTGCGCTTTGTGAGCGGGATCGCGACGTGCTTTTGGCGTGTGAGATTCTTGATGGAGGCAAGGTTTCGGAGCTTGCCGAGGGCGACTTCGCGCAGATTCGAGCCTGTGCCGATTATTTCAGCGATGTGGCAAGGCGCATTGCACTGGGCGATGGCCCGTCGATTAAAGTGGCCGATGGAGTTCGCGGATTTGCGTATCGCGAGCCTTGGGGGGTCGTGGCTGGCATCATACCGTGGAATTATCCGATTGTATTGACGTCGTGGTTTATGTTTCCGGCTCTGCTTTCAGGAAACACGATCCTGATCAAGCCTGCCGAGGACACGCCTCTTTCGGCGCTTTACATTGGCAAGCTGGCAGAAGAGGCGGGATTTCCGAGTGGTGTGATCAACATTCTTCCGGGGCGTGGCGAGATCACAGGCCAGAGCATTGCGGAGCATCCGGGAGTGAAGTACATTTCGTTTACAGGCTCGCCGGGTGTTGGGCAGGCCATATTGCGGACGTGCGACCGCCATGGGACGCGTATGAAGCGGGAGATGGGCGGCAATGGAGCGGCGATTGTGCTGGGCGACGCTGACCCTGGCATGGTTGCACGGCTGGTTGGCCGCTTGGCCAACCAGCATTTCGGTCAGACCTGCTGCACGATCCACCGGATTTTTGTTGATAAAAAGATTGCCGACGACTTTATTGAAGCCGAGAAGGCATTTTTTGCGGACCTCAAGATCGGGTATCAGGGAGATTCTGGCACACAGCTTGGTGCAGTGATCAACCCGACTCAGCGTCGTCGGATCCTCAAGGCAGAACAAGAGACGATTGCACGTGGTGGCAAGGCACTTTTGGCAGGTGGCGATGCCGACGTGACAGGGCGTAATGGATTTTATCTCAAGCCGTCACTTTATTTGACAAATCCAAGCTTGAATGTGAATCCCGACGAGGTATTTCATACCTATGCGACGATTTGCCCGGTTTCGTCTGAGGAAGAAGCGCTGCAGTTGGCAAATAGCTCGCCATATGGGCTTGGGGCAAGTGTGTGGACCCGTGACATTGAGCGTGGAATTCGCCTGGCGAAGCAGTTTCACGACGGCACGTGTCAGGTGAATTGTCATAATACAATCGCTTATGGCCTGCCTTATGGCGGCCAGGGTATTTCAGGCGGACCTGGTGCAGGGGTGAACTGTGAGGACACCTTCCGGGATTACACGCAGGTCAAGGCGATTTATGTTTCGGATTATCCAGCGTAATTTCATCATTGCCTGATGATTGATCGCGGAAAGGTTGATAATACTACAAGAGAAACCTGCGGAATTGCGATTCCGCAGGTTTCAATTCTGGAACGTCTTGTCATGTTTTTTTGAGGTGGTTGATTTTAGTGGCAACCGGGGTTGCAGGAATTCGCTGGATCAATTTTTCATGAATTAGAGTGTCCCCATTCTTTCGCGTATGGCGACCCATGACAGGACGAATTGTGGGGCGATTGATCAAATTGTTTTTTTTCAGTCCAATTTGAACAGAAATCTGGATAAGGCAAGCAATGGGTTCCTGATTTTGTAAGGCTTGGGCATTCTGGCCGAGGAACCCAGAACTTTAAAATGAGCTTGGGGCCTGGTGTAGGGCCTGAAGAGAAATCTGGGTTGAAGTCGAGGAAACTTAGAGGGATTCGGCATCGAGTCTGGATGGGTGAGGTAAATTGTTGGACAAATCGAAAAAAATGACTATCTGTGCTCTCTGTTTCTGATACAATCACAATCCATGCAGGTAGTTGGTCGCCCACCTCCGGATCGTTTTGAGCCTCGTCTTCGATTTGAACAGAAAGCAGAGTAAGCCGATGCAAGCGCGCAATGACCCGCTTAAAATCTCTGTGACTGTGCTGATTTTGATCATGGCAGGTCCGTTGCAGGTTTTGTTTGGGGCGGGTGGCTCACCGGTGCTTGCGGGAGTCTTTCCAGCGGGTGGCCAGATTGGGCGGCAGGTGGAATTGAATCTGTCTGGATCTGGGCTTGAAGGGGTAGGGGCCTTGCGCAGCAACGTGGCGGGGGCGACTTCCGAGCGGGTTGGTCCGAATCGGTTTCGGCTTGGGATTCCTGAGACGACAGTGCCTGGTTTTTATGATCTTTGGGCGGTAGGGGAGTCGGGAGTGAGTGCGGTTCGTGGATTTATGGTGGGGGCACGCAGGGAGTTGATTGAGGCTCAAACGCCGGGCTCGATCGACAGGGCGATGGCAGTGGGTCTTGATGTGACGATCAATGGGCGGATTGAGAAGGCAGGCGAGGCCGTTTTTTTTCGTTTTGAAGCGAAGGCAGGTCAGAGGGTGATCATGGAGTGTTTTGCAGAGCGGATCGATTCGCCATTGAGGGCGGTTCTGGAATTATTTGACAAGTCGGGGACGCGTCTGGCGGTGAATCGGGGGTATTTTGGGATCGATCCAGTGATTGATTTCAAAGTGTCAAATGATGGGACATATTTCGTAAAATTGCAAGATTTGACCATAACGGGCAGTGCGGATCATATTTATCGTCTGGATTTGGACACAGGACCGCGTGTGGTTTATACAATGCCGAGTGTGGTGCAGAAGGGGAAGCCGGCGCGGGTTGCATTATATGGCTGGAATTTAAATTCAGCGGTTGGAGCGAGGTCCAATTGGAATGGCAGAGGTTTTGATCGAGTGGAAATGGAAATTCCAGGCCATGTGGTGGAAGAGTCGGGCACGATGCCTGTGCGAATGAATTTGGAGCAGGCTTCCATGGAAGGGTTTGCGTATCATTATCCGAAGAGTCATTCGTCGATATTCATGGGTTTGACGGATATTCCGGTGGTTGTGGATGGGCCTGACAGCCATGGGCCTGGCCAGGCTCAGGGAATTAAAATACCGAGTGAAATTTGTGGTCAGCTAGTGGCTGGCGACGAGCGGGACTGGTATTGGTTTGAGGCGAGTCGGGGAGAGGTCTTTTATTTTGAGGGCTTGGCGGGTCGGATTCAATCTTCGATGGATTTGCGAGTCGCGGTATTTGATGCAAAAGGTGATCGGGAATTGGCACGCATTGGGGATGATGTGTCAGGGGTTCGCAATGTGGTTGAGAGTGGAAATTCTGACCCGATTGGCCGGTGGAGGGCTCCGCAGGATGGACGTTATCTGGTTTCGGTCCAGAATCGGGTGGGTGGAATTCTGAGTGATTCGAGGCGTATATACCGGCTTTCTGTGCGTCGGGAGGAGCCTGATTTTGAGCTGTTGGCGGTTCCGCGCGGGAGTGATTCGTCGGGGTTGAATCTGATTCGAGGTGGCAAGCGTGCCGTGGATGTGATTGCATTTCGGAAGTGTGGTTTTTCGGGCGGGATTCGAATATTTGCCAATAGGCTGCCCAGCGGGGTAGAATTTCCGGATATTTGGATTGGTCCTGGTGTGAATGAGGTGGTGGGAGTGGCCTCTGGTGAGGAATTATTGGTTGGTGGTTTGAGCGGGCTGGAATTGAATGGGGAATCCGAGGGCATTGGTCGCCGCCGGGTGCGCAATGGGACGATGGTACGATCCGGCAGCCCGGCGCTCGGGGGGCGTCTGGTTTCAGCGATTCCATTATCGGTGGTCGGCGATGCGCCTTTAAGCATAACGGCCGATGCGCATGAGGAGTTGAATCATCAATTATATGGGCGGCTCAAGGTGCGACATTCGCCGGGCGGGGTGGTGGATGTGGCGGTTCGGATTGATCGCCGCGAGATGGCGCATCAATCGCCGGTGAAGCTGATTGGAGCGGGTTTGCCGGCGGGTATTGAGAATCAAAATGCAATCATTCCATCAGGAAGTTCCAAGGGGTATCTGAGTTTCTTTTTGCCACCGACACTTCCTCTGGGCCGATATTCGCTATTGATACAGGCGGAAACGAGTGTGGTAGGAGCGGATCCGAAGAAGCCGGAAACGGTTGTTGTATTGAGCAAACCGGTGACGATTGAGGTTGAGCCGTCAGCATTTCAGGTGGGAGTGGATCCGTTTGCCGTGAAGCAGGCGAAACGTGGTGAGACGATTCAGGTTGCGTATAAATCAGAGCGTCGCAATGGCTTTATTGGTAAGATGCACACGGAGATTGCCATGCCGGGTCGTATTACGGATGTTACAGGTTTGCGTGGGCGGGGCGAAACTTTTGTAGGTCAAACGGAGAAAGGGTCGCTGCAAATCATTGTGAATGATGATGCTCCACTGGGACGTATGCCGTTTCTTCGACTATTGACAGTTGGTGTGGTCGAGGATGAGCCGATTTATCAGGGAAGTGCGTTGCTTAATCTGGAAGTGGTAAAATGAAACGAATACAATTCAGGAGCGGCATGCAAATGGCCATAATCAGGCAGCAGTTCCTGAAGTTCTTTAGGCCATTGTTTTGGCGATTCAAAGCGGGCGCGGCAGCGATTGCAATTGCATTCCAGATTTTGCAGGGATCCGTGGTTGGGGCTGGGGATCAGTCAACAGGGCCGGTTCGGTTTAGTACAGAGGTTGTGCCGTTGCTGACACGTTTGGGTTGCAATGGAGGTGGCTGTCATGGCAAGGCGACAGGCCAGAACGGGTTCAGGCTTTCGTTGCTTGGGTTTGAGCCTGATCTGGATTATCAGTCGCTGGTGAATGAGTCGCGTGGCCGCCGCATATTTCCGGGTGCGCCTGGCCAGAGTTTGATCCTGCTCAAGGCCACAGCGCGGATACCGCACGGGGGCGGCCGTTTATTGGATGAATCTGGCGACGATTATGGGATCCTTCGCCGGTGGATTGAGCAAGGAGCCATGGGGCCACAGGCGAACGATCCGGTTCTGGTTCGCATCGAGCTATCGCCGATGGAGAAAGTGATGCCGGTCCGAACCTCGCAACAGCTTCAAGTGAAGGCATTCTTTTCGGATGGGACATCGCGAGATGTCAGCCGTCAGGCGATGTATCAGTCGAACGAGCCGGGGATTGCCACGGTTGATGCTTCAGGCAAGGTTCAGACGTCTTCGCAGCATGGGCTTGTGGCCGTGATGGCCCGGTTCGGCGAACAGATTGCGACATTTCAGGGGGTGGTGCCGTTTGTTCAGGCCGGCGGGCAGATGAATCAGGTTCAGGCGAAGCTGGACGAAGTCGAGCGACTAACGGGCGGATCGCCTGCGGATAAATACCTGATTCAGCAATGGCGAAAGCTGGGTGTGATCCCATCAAGGCCGGCCGAGGAGCTGACTTTTCTGCGCCGCGTCATGATTGATATCTGCGGGACATTGCCAAAGCCGGAGGAGGTTCTGGCATTTGCGGCCGACAAAGCATCGGACAAGCGTGCGAAGCTGATTGATAGGCTTCTGGAGCGTCCGGAATATGCCAGCTATTTTGCCATGAAGTGGGCGGATATTTTGCAAAACCGGGGTTCCGGGTATTCGACCAGTAAGCAGAGGCCTGGGACGACTTTGTTTTCAGGCTGGATTCGCGATTCGCTGGCTTCCAACAAGCCTTACGACCAGTTTGTGGCAGAGATTCTGACGGCCAGTGGTCGCCAGAACGAAAATCCACCAGCCATCTGGTACCGAAGCGTGCGTAAGTCGCCTGAATATGTGGAATCGGTTGCACAGGCGTTTCTTGGGGTGCGCATTCAATGCGCCCAGTGCCATCACCACCCTACAGAAAGCTGGAGTCAGGCCGATTATTTTGGTCTTGCGGCTGTTTTTGCGAAAGTGGGCCGTAAAGGGGGTTTTGCAGATGCCGAAGTGCCGACAGATCAAGTGATTTATCTTGCGGAGCGTGGAGAAGTGGTTCATCCGCGAACCGGAGCGGCCCTGGCACCACGGCCTCTGGGCGGGCCTGAATTTGAGATTGGCCCGCAGGATGATCCTCGATTGAGCCTGGCCCGCTGGATGACCAGCCCGGCTAATCCGTATTTCGCCCGAACCATGGTCAATCGTATGTGGGCGCATTTTCTGGGCCGGGGACTGGTTCATCCACTGGACGATTCCCGTAGCACCAATCCACCGAGCAATCCTGAGTTGCTGGAGTCTCTGGCAAACAATTTCAGAGCCAGTGGCTATGACATCAAGCACTTGATTCGGATGATTACCAAGAGCTATGCCTATGGTCTTGAATCCTTGCCTTCCGATGGCAATCTGGGCGACACTCAGACATTCGCAAGATTTTATACGCGACGGCTCACGGCAGAAACGCTGCTTGACGGGATCAGCCAGATTCTTGAAGTGCCGTCCGATTTTCCGGGCATGCCGCCAGGTACGCGAGCGATGGATTTACCGGATGAGAATGTCGCGGCGCCATTTCTGGATATTTTTGGGAGACCTGCCCGGCAAACTGCCTGTGAGTGCGAGCGGGTGGATGCCCCTGCGCTTCACCAGGCGCTTGAGCTTGTCAATTCCACAGAGATTCAGCGCAAGCTGGCCTCGGCTGAAGGCTATGCAAAGCGCCTGGCCAGCGGCGAGAAAACCAATGATCAGCGGGTGACCGAGGCGTTTTTACGAGTTTTGGCCCGCCCGCCGCGGCCCGAGGAACTCAAGGCTGCCCTTGGTTTTCTTAAGTCGGAGCCCGACCTTTCCGAAGCCTGCCGCTCTTTACTCTGGTCGCTTCTGGCCACGAATGAATTCTTCTTCAATCACTGAGGCCGTTTGATGCACGATTCCCTAGGCGAATCATTCCGGAACTGCGCTGGCCTGACACGTCGCAATTTTTTGCAGATTGGCCTGCCATCGCTGGGTCTTGGGCTTGCAGACCTGCTGCGAATGGAGACACACGCCGCAGAATCGGGCAGACCGGCCAGCAAGAAGTCTGTCATTGTTTTCTGGACCGATGGCGGGATTAGTCAGCAGGACACGTATGATCTCAAGCCTCAGGCTCCGTCTGAGTATCGGGGCATGTACAAGCCCATCGCGACGAGGATACCAGGCATTGAGCTGGGCGACCGCTTGCCCTGCCAGGCGAAGGTCATGCATCGGCTGTCGATTGTCCGTTCCGTACACCATGAGAACGGCATTCATGCACCATCGGCACACTGGATGCTGACTGGGCAGTTTGGGCCGACATTGGCCCGAAATGCAGCCCAGAAGCCTTCGTTTGGCTCGGTCATTTCCCGATCCTTGGGCTCTCATCAGCCGCCCATGCCAGCTTATGTGACGATCCCGAAGTCAGAAGCCTTTGGTTATCAAGGGGCGGTTTATCTTGGTAAGGCCTTCAACCCGTTTGAAGTCGGTGCGGATCCGAATGCGGCAGACTTCAAAGTGCCGAATCTGGCATTGCCCGCTGGCCTGACAGCCCGCAGTGTAGACTCCCGACGAAATCTGGTGAAGAGTTTCGACGCACTAAGGCGCGATCTTTACGAGACAGGGGTTATGGACGGGCTGGACACCTTCAAAGCCCAAGCCCTTGAAATGGTCGCTGGCGACAGGATGCGAGCCGCGTTTGACATGACTTCCGAAAAGCCTGAGCTCAGGGATAGATACGGGCGGCATCGATATGGCCAGAGTGCACTTCTGGCCCGCCGGTTGGTCGAGGCCGGGGCCCGGTGCGTGAATATCAATACAGGGAACTGGGATCATCATAACGATATTGCCAAGGGGCTTGAGGAACACCTTCCGCCACTGGATCGGGCCATTGCGGCCCTGGTTCAGGATCTTGAGGATCGCAAGCTGCTGGATGATGTATTGATTTATTGCGTGGGCGAATTTGGCCGTACACCGCGCATGAACGGCAACGCAGGGCGCGATCACTGGGCCGACTGCTTCAGTGTGCTCATGGCCGGCGGCGGCGTCGAGGGCGGGCGCATTGTAGGCGCGAGCGAGAAGTGGGGTGGCGGGGTTGCCGAGCGGCTTGTCACGCCACAAGACCTGCTGGCCACGATTTATCATGTGCTTGGGATTCCACTCGATACGCATTTCAACGATTCCAGTGGTCGCCCAGTGGCGATCACTTCCGGGGCACCCATCAAGGAGCTTTTCGCATGATTCTCAATCGCCGCAACTTCATCGGAACCATCAGCGCAGCCAGTGCCGGAGTGATTCCGATTTCTGAGACCCATGCCGCTGCAGAGCCACAGGGTGCTCGCAAGAAGATGGCCGTGATCACCACCGAGTGGCGTTATCACTCCCACGCCTGGCATATGGCAGAGCGATTTCTGGTCGGGTATCCCATCAATGGCCGCTGGCATCGCCCTCCATTCGACGTGGTTTCCGCATATGTGGATCAATTTCCCGAAAAGGAGCTGGCCCGGAGCCGATCCGCCGAATTCGGCTTCAAGATTTATCCGACCATTGCAGAGGCACTGCGCTGCGGCACAGGGGAAATGGCAGTTGATGCCGTCCTGATCATCGGCGAGCACGGCACTTACGCCAAAACCGAATACGAGCAGACCAAATATCCGCGGTATGAATTCTTCAAGCAGGTCACAGATGTTTATCGCAAGGATGGCCGCACCGCACCGGTGTTTAACGACAAGCACCTTTCCTGGAACTGGTCCTGGGCGAGGGAGATGGTCGATATTTCACGAGAGCTGAATTTTGGATTTTCGGCGGGCTCATCGTTGCCGGTAACATTTCGTATGCCAGCCATCGAGATGCCGCTTGGGGCCGAAGTAGACGAGCTGATGTGCGTGGCGATCGGCGGCATTGACAGCTACGACTTTCATGCCCTGGAAGTCATTCAGTGCATGGCGGAACGCAGGCGTGGCGGCGAATCGGGCGTGGCTTCCATGCAGGCGATCCGTGGTGAGGCGGTCTGGAAGGCCATGGATACCGGGCGCTGGTCCGATGGCGGCTGGAACCCGCAACTCTTTGAAGCCTGCCTGGCCCGAAGCCACACTTTGGCTCAGCCAGAGACTTTCAGCGATCGCTTCCCGACATCCGCCCAGATGCGTCAATGGGTGAAAGACCCAATTGCATATCGATTTGAATACCTTGACGGCACCAAGGCGACCATGCTTTTGATGAATGGCCTTGTCGGCGATTTCACCTTTGCCGCCAAGCTAAAAAATCAGGCAGAGCCGCTTTCCACATTGTTTCACCTGCCCCCCAATCCGAATGTGGTCTATTCCGCATTGCTGATGTCAAAAGCAGAGCAGACATTTGTCAGCGGCAAATCGCCCTATCCGATTGAGCGCACCTTGCTCACAACCGGTCTTGTCGAGGCGGGTGTCCGATCATTGGGGAGTGGGCAGAAGCGCATCACAACACCGCACCTTGCCATCCGTTATCAGCCAAGTCGTGAATCCTGACTTTATTAAAGGCGATGCTTCGCAATAATAAACCATCAATAAAAATCCCATATGTATCAAGGGAAAAAAACGGGTTGTCATGAGCGATCATGGTAGCCCGAATTCTCAGGGATTGACCAAAGTTGAGTTTTGAGAAAAGTGGGTCAGTCATCATCGGGCGGAAGTTGAGCGACTTTTGAATCGTTCAACTTTGGCAACGGATTTGACTGGATTGCAGACTTTCAAGCGGTTTTATGACCTGCGAACAAATGGCGATAACTTTTTGACTTCAAGGCATGGCTGAAACTGGATATTGGCCTTGGTCAGGAGCGGGGCATCCATAGTGTTACAGTCGATGGAGGGTCGATTGATTGGAGGGTGGTTTGACAGGAGAATTCAGCAGAAATCGTTTTTTAAAAAATCTTTTAAGAAACTTCATAGTTTCTTCTTGGAGACTATTGACCGCACTGTTCGGGTCAGATAGTCTAAAAGTGTTGGTCGGGTTCCAGAATATTCCAAACTGTATTTGAGGAGGTTTGAGTTGAATTCACGTCGACTTGTCCCGTTTTTCAGTGCCTTGATTTTTCTTGTCGTTTCCGGCTGTGCCGGCGAGGGTAATCCAGGCGTAATTCCAGCAAGTGGCGATTCAAAATCAACGCACGATGCGATTGAGAATCCAACAGGTGTAAAAGCAAAACCGGCTGTCAAGAAGGCCGCAAACGCATTGCCGCCACAGCCACCCAAATGAGTCTATAGAGACTTGTTTATCTAAAGGTGTGATCGGTTTTTCCATTGACGAGTGTCCCGGTTCTTATTGAGCCGGCGCAAGTGAATCAATGTTGGTCAGAGGTATGTCCAGAGGTTTACCAAAGTGTAGGGACTTGAAGTAGGAGATAGTGCATGAAATCGATTCGCTCAGGTCAGCGCAAGAAGGCGTTCACATTGATTGAACTGCTTGTAGTCATTGCTATTATAGCAGTCTTGATATCCCTGTTGCTGCCTGCTGTGCAGTCCGCAAGAGAAGCGGCTCGCCGGGCCCAGTGTACAAATAATCTGAAGCAGCTTGGTTTGGCCATGCATAATTACATGGATGCAAACGGCGCAATGCCAATGGGCGGCTATTTCAATGATAAATCGCCAACTCTTCCCTGGATGCATGGTCCCTTGATTGGCTTGTGTCCATTCATGGAGCAGGGCAATATTTATAATGCATTCAATGCGAGCCTGCGTTACTTTCAATATGCTGAGAACGATACGGTGATGGCCTTCAAGCTTGCCACACTGAATTGTCCGAGCGATCCTGAGATTAATGAAGGTAATGGTGCTTATTCGCAGTTTGCAGCTCCGCGGCCTTCCTATAAGGTCGGTTTGACAAGCTACAGAGGAATTGCTGGCCCATGGACCAACCCGCCACGAGGCGTGAATCCTTCAGCCACGGCAAACTGGAGCGCACTTCGGGCGAACGGTTTGGGTGTGCTTTATATGACGAGCGATACATCGATTGCAAGTATTAGCGATGGCACGAGTAATACGATGCTATTTGGCGAGGGTGTTTACGGGCGACTTTCGCAGTCTGACAAAAATTGCTGGCATTGGTGGATGGCTGGTAATTATGGGGATACGCTTCAGACCAACACGTATGCTCCGAATATCAATTCCTCCTCAAATCTGGCGGTTTTCCCGAACGGGGCGGCTACGTTCATCATCTCCGCATCGAGCAATCACCCCGGTGGTGCAAACTTTGCATTCTGCGATGGTTCTGTCCGGTTCGTCAAGAACACGATTCAGTCCTGGCAGCCTGACCCCGCCAATAACTATCTGCCTAGCGGCTTGACGATTGTCAATGGTATCTATGTGCCCACCAAGCCTTATGGTGTGTATCAAGCACTTTCCACCCGTGCCGGTGCCGAAGTGATCAGCGCCGAAGCCTTCTGAATTTAGCCACTGCCTGCGGCGTGATGGTTCATTGCATTTCGTCGCAGGGGTTTACAATTCGCTCTTTTGCTTTCATTGTGTCAATAAGTGGCGTAATGACCAGTGTATTGATTCCCTATTCTATATCAGCATAAAGGCTGAATAAAGGCTGAATTGTCATGCGCCGACGCGGCTTCATTTCCAATCTTGCATTGGCCTTGCCCATGGCACATGCCGCCGATGGCTTCGCGGCAAGGATTCAGGAACTTTCCGAATCAATCAATACGGCTGAAAATGAGAAAGCCTTGTGGGAACGTATTCGTCAAGAATTTTTATTTCATACGGGCTTGGTGCATTTCAATACAGGTTCGCTTGGGGCCACTCCGAGACGTGTGCTTGAAGCCATGTCGGGCTGGATGTATCAGCTTGAAGGCGACCCGGTTTCAAATGTCTTTGGCCCATTGGGTTATCGCATGGAGCAGGTTCGGGCCAAGGCGGCCGCTTTGTTGGGGGCAACATTGGAAGAGATGCTGATTGTTGAAAATACGACCAGCGCCATGAACAGTGTTGCCTTGAGCCTGGCGAAACATTTAAAACCTGGCGATGAGATTTTGACAACCAATCACGAACACCCCGGCGGAGCAGTCTGCTGGGAATATCTCGTAAAAAATCACGGGGTCAAGCTCATCCAGATTTCGATGCCTGCACCTGTGAAAGATCAGGCCCAGATTATTCAATTGGTGAAGGATCATTTGACGCCCAGGACCCGAATTTGCAGTTTCAGCCATGTGGATACCATCACGGGCTTGCAGATGCCGATCAGAGCAATATCGGAATTGACTCGTCCGAGAGAGATCTTTCTCGTGTGCGACGGTGCGCAGGCTCCGGGTATGCTTCAAGTGGATGTGAAGAAATTGGGCGTTGACACTTATGCATCCAGCAGTCATAAATGGCTGCTTGCGCCCAAGGGCTCTGGCCTGCTTTATATCCGCAAAGAAATGCAGGATCAAATACAACCTCTGCCGTTTTCCACAGGCTATCAAGCCTATACTGCGGCCACTGGCACTCGTAATGTGGTGAATGTTTTGGGGCACGGTATGGCGATTGATTTTCATATGGCGATAGGCTCAAGCCGGGTCGAGGCACGATCCAAATCGCTTTCAATTCAGCTTCGCAATCGGCTTTCTGAAAATCCTAATCTTGAATTGCTGACCCCGACACAGCCCGAACTGGCCACGGGGCTTGTTTCATTCAAGTTGAAAAAGTCCACGGCGGCCGAAGTTTTCACACGTCTGCAAAAAGAGCATAATATTTTGGTCAAAGTGGTTGCGAAGCCGGAATACAATGCAATCCGGTTTTCCACTCATGTTTATAATAATGAAGAAGAGACGGAGCGAACCGCCAAGGCGATTGAAAGGATTCTTAAATCCTGAGATGATCGAAAAGCGGCCTAACCCAAGTCAGCCAAGTTTCATGAATTCCCATCTTAATGGAATTCATGGAACTTCGTTGTTCTCTAAAATGCATTTAAAGCAATTTTTATTGAGCCTTTCGGACACGAATGTAATGGTCCGTCAATGAATCATGAAGCACTGGCACAGGCACCTTGGGCATGTGGCAATTCAAGCAATCTTTTTTGGCGTTGGTTTTGCAGATCACCGTTTTGAATTGGGTTTCGATCTTCGCCGGCTTGTCAGCCGAATGACATTGCAGGCATTTTGATTCATAAAAGGCTGGTGAATCGGGCGAGGGCTGATGTGGCGCATGGCATGACAGGCAACTGAGTTGACCCTGAGATTCTTTAAAGCATTTGCTAAGAGGAAACGTCACGCCTGCGGATCGAACCCATTTCGGGTCCTCAGGCGAAGCGACCACCTCGCGCGGGTCGCCCACCGTGTGGCAGTCCACACAGGCTTTATTGACATCCCCTGCATTGAGCCCAGTGAGCGATCGAATCGCCGGGTCCTGCAAGCCAAGCTTGATTGCGGCCAAGTGGTTTTCACCAGGGCCATGGCATTTCTCGCACCCGATCCCCGAGTCGGCGGCCGCTGCTGTTTGTTTTTCGTCCGCTGGGCGATTAACGCGAAAATCGCGAGGCGTGGTCACGTGGCAGGCCAGGCATCGCACCACGCCATCGCGTGCGTGCACATCTTGACCCATCACGTCATGATCTGATTCAGAATGGCCAGTATCGCCCGATGTCCGATCCCATCCCGAGCCTTTCAACCCTGCGTAATGCGAAAGCCGTGCGGCCCGATAGGTCTTGTTTTGGTCGCGACCCACCATGGTCAAGTAACGATCCGGCGTGCCGAACGCATAATCGACAAGCACTCTCAGCACTTCCTGATCCTCACGGCGAGTGACAATTTCCATGCGGCCATCGGCGGTTGGCTGCACAGCATGGCTTACCAGCGGGTCGTCAAAATCTTGCAAAGGCTTGGAAGGGCGGGGAAGGCTTAACAGGGCCGGGCCATGATGAAATGAATTGGCGTGGCGGGTTTGGCGATAATTTTCGCTAATTTCTGTGTGGCATTTCACACATCGGGCTGACCCGACGTACCCTGCGGGCTCCATGGCCAGCGGGTTGGACTGCCGATACGCCTGGCCCTGCTTGGCCCAGTTTGATTCCGGTTTTGCTTGGCCTTCCTGCATTTCAATACGCGACAAAAGCCAGCCGATTTCAGGGTCATTTGCAGCAGAATCGCCATAAAATCGATTGATCTGAACACGGGCCTCAGCCGGCTGGCTGGTGCGAAGCAAATCTTTGATAAATAATTTCATTTGCTGATCGGATGTCATAAAACTTGATTGAATCTTGTCGTCGATTTGCAATGCTTGGCCGATCGACTTGGCCGATCCTGCTGGGTCTTCCATCAGCGACTTAAAAATCCCTTGAAGCAAAAGGCCTTTGGCCTCAAGGCCGGGCCGGCCGGCCAGTCTGGATACGGCTGTAACAGCTTCTTCAAGATGCATTTTCTGAGCCGACATGCATGCAAATGATTCCAGCATTTCTGCATGGTCAGGATCTGTCTTGAGAGCTTTTTCCCAAATACCTAGAGCCAGATCCGAATTGCCCTGGCCAGCAATAATTCGGCCCAGCAGGAAATGGTCTTCGGCTTGCATGGCTCGCAGGCCCAGCCGATTTTCATAAAGCGAAGTTGCAATATCATCCCGACCTTCACGTGCTGATGATCGGGCAAGAATTCGGACGGCTTCCTGATCCGCCCGATCCGTGCGTAATTGTTGATTGGCAAGCCTGGCCGCAGTCGCCCAGTCGCCTGAATCATAGGCTTTTTGGGCGTTCGTATTGGCCGGATTCGGTGCCTGTTTTGGATAAAAAATGGCGATGCATGAGCCACAAGCGATGATCAAAATCATGCTCAATAGGATCCGTCGCCTGAGTTTTGACTGAGGCGGCTGTGTCATAGGGGGGGCCATTCGTTTGCTCATTTCATACATCCGACCGCCTTTAACACAAAATCATGTAGAGATTGCATTACAAAAAACATTATCCCATTTTGGGCCATGTTTCTGCAATGGCATGTGCAATTTCTGCACATGCCATACAGGAAATCTCTGGATCATCGCATGACAATTGGGATTTGGCCTTTGGGCTGGCTGATCTGATAAGGCTTGGTTTTATTAAATTCCAGCCAGGCCTGATTCAGGCTCTCTAAGGTGGATTTGCCAGAGTGGGCCAGAAGCCGGTAGCGCAAGGTCAGGGGATGATCGGCTGCGATTCTCCAGGCGTCGGCCATGGTGAAGGCGGCTTCCATCCAGCCGTCACGCCTGACGTGCCATGAAACCGGGTGCCGTGGGTTCGATGCGTGATCCATATAACAAATGCCTTCCACTCGCCCTGGCCCTGTTGGGCCTGAATAATCGACCCAGCGGGCTGGTTTTGCAAAGATCTCGGGCTCGCCGGTTCTGCCTTCCGAATTTAAAAGCCGCCCACCACCAAACTGCTCGCTCATGGACTTGGCCACCCGCACGCCCAGGAGCCCGAAATTGGTCTTGCCCAGCTCAATCATACGGCCGTCAAGGCAGGCAAGTTCGGTTTGGATGTCAAGGGCATGGCCGCCATCGGCCATCGGCGCAATTGCATAAACCGTGGTCTGCTTGATCAGCGATCGCCCGCCCGCCCACCAATTGGCCTCAACAGCGGCGGCGGCGAATTCCGATCCATCCTCAAGCGCCAAAACTTTTGAGTGGCGAATTTTGATGTCGGAAATGGGCTTCGGCTCCTCCCAGAAATTCCATTCCACAGCGGTTGCGGGCTTCTGCCCCTTTTCCATTTCAATAGGACGAACAAATTGATGCCCAAACCAGATGGAGCGATGGTGGTCGTGATTCGACTGCGGGTTGGGATGGCCCAGTCGTGTCAGATCAGCCCCGGAATGGCCTTTCAATGGGTAAATGAAAGGCTTGGGAAGGCCATGGCCGAAGTGATAACCAGCCAGTTCATGGCCGTCGAGCAGGAATTTTAGGCCGCTGGGGGTCGGCAAGACCTGAGCCCGCGGGAAATCTGCTTGTACCGAATTCTGGAGGTTTCTCATATCATATGCCAATTTGTAGGGGTGGGGGGCGACGACGTGTAAAATGCAATCTATGTGATTGTATCTCGCAATTCAATGCTGGAAGGCAACATCGTCTTGATTAGCCTAATCGTGTTCAGGTTGGTGGGCAAGCGTTTTTTTTGAAGTAAATTTGAAACCATTGCCTGGTAGGGGCATAGAGATTGAGAGGTCTGCCCGTATCTGGATGATTTTCGTTATCCGCAGGGCAATCCTCTAAGGGCTGCTGAGGAGTGCCCCTTCCTTCAAATTGGAGAGGTCAAATATGGGCGGCCGATTCTGGATCGTGGTGTTCGTTATGATAAGACGACACTTACGGATGCCGCAAAATATGCCTTGATTTCCATTGACTCAACAATGCGATCCAATTTAACGGTTGGTCCGCCCATTGACATGTGGGTTTACCACAAGGATCGTCTGGAGATGCGCCAAGTTCGGGTCTTTGACGAAGGCGATGCCGAGCTTCTATCCATCCGACAGGAATGGGAGCGGCATCTCCGGCAGGCGGTTCAGGCTCTACCAGAGATTCGTTTTCTGGAAGAGTCTGACGGAAACGATTGAGGATCGTTCGAAGACCTGTACCGGGGGGCTCATGGTTAAGCAAGACTTATCTTGCCTTCAACCGCCTCACATTGCACTCATTGATCACTTGAATTGTAAATCATTGTGTATGCCTGAAAAAACAATCCACAGATTCTGCGTAGGAATCGCATGTTTTTTCATGGGACGACCAACAGAACCCACAGAATATTGTTCATCAGTGAGCGGCCTTGAATTCGGCGCAACGACGGTTGCCTTCGGCGATTTCCGTCTCTGTCATGCGTTCCCTGATTTCTAATAGAATTGTAATTGCAGCTTCATTATTCTGATCCGCAGCCAGTTTCAGGAATTTGTACGCCTCAACATAGTCCTGCGTCACTCCTTGGGCATTGCGATACATTCAGCCGAGGTTGAATTGCGCAGCCGCGTATCCCTGTTCCGCCGCCTTGCGATACCACTTCACAGCCTCAGCATTGTCCTGCGTCACGCCTTGGCCGTTGCGATACATTCAGCCGAGGTTGAATTGCGCATTCGCATATCCCTGTTCTGCCGCCTTGCGATACCACTTCGCAGCCTCAGTATTGTCTTGGGGCACGCCACGGCCATTATCATACATTAAGCCGAGGTTGAATTGCGCCATCGAATCTCCCTGTTCCGCCGCCTTGCGATACCACTTCGCAGCCTCAGCATCGTCCTGCGTCATGCCTTGGCCATTGTCATACATCCAGCCGAGGCTGTATTGAGCAGCCGCATCTCCCTGATCTGCTGCCTTGCGATACCACTTCGCAGCCTCAGCATCGTCTTGCGTCACTCCTTGGCCATTGTCATACATCAAGCCGAGATTGAATTGCGCCTTCGCGTATCCCTGTTCCGCTGCCTTGCGAAACCACTTCGCAGCCTCAGCATCGTCCTGCGTCACGCCTTGGCCATTGTCATACATCCAGCCAAGGCTGAATTGCGCATCCGCATATCCCTGTTCAGCCGCCTTGCGATACCACTTCGCAGCCTCAGCATCGTCCTGCGTTCCCCCTCGGCCAATGCGATACATCCAGCCGAGGCTGAATTGCGCATCTGCATGTCCCTGATCTGCTGCCTTGCGATACCACTTCACAGCCTCAGCATCGTCTTGCGTCACGCCACGGCCTTTAACATAAATCAAGCCGATTTTAAATTGAGCAGCCGCATGTCCCTGTTCTGATGCCTTGCGATACCACTTCGCAGCCTCAGTATCGTCTTGGGGCACGCCACGGCCATTATCATACATCAAGCCGAGGTTGCATTGCGAAGCCGCAAGTCCCAATTCTGCTGCCTTGCGATACCACTTCGCAGCCTCAGCATAGTCTTGGGGCACGCCCAACCCGTAATAGTAAGCTTCCCCCGTCTGAAACCACTTTTCCGGTTCATCGGTGGCGGTTTCTCTTGCCAGTTCGAGTGTCTCTGCGACCATGCCGCTCAGGATCCGGCTCGTGCCTGGCTTTGACAACTCGAGCGAGCTTGAAGGTTTCGGCACCAGCGAAGATTCAAGTTCTTCGTCCATAAGATCAAGATTTCAGGGAGTTAGAGATTGCGCATGGCGGTATCGTCTGCGCTTAAAGTTATAGACGGTCCCAAACGCCCTCGGTAACCAGTTTACCATGCTCACCAGGAATTGGGCCTGCCAGCAAGTGCCATTCGGCCAACTATAATTCAAATATAGCACCCTTTTTCATGAGCAGCAATAGAAGGCATCTCATCGCGAACTTGAAAGGGTTTATGGAGCACGCAATGGTTAAGAATTGTGCCATAAATCATCTGCCTCAAAATGTTTGAAAAACTCAATGGGTCAGTCACGATTCCCAAATAATGGATAGGCTTCGGACCAGGTTCAGAAGTTTCCGCGCATCGTCGTTATTTCAAGGGATGGGGCTTTGCAGGCTGCATGCAAGTCAGTTGAGAGAGTCTGTTCCTAATGAGTTGCAGAGGTTTGTCTTAGTTGCGTAAATGCGACCGTTTATTTTTCAGGACCATAAGTCTTGAAACATCATGAGATGCTGGTTAACATTGGCTATGAATTGGTGATGATTATAGACCCATGTGTCATGGGTTGTGCCGAACCCATCCACGGCGTATGATTCTTGTAAGGCGAAGGAGTCGTCCGTTGTTCCAGCGGCTGTGGAAACCGTGGTTTGTATACCGGCCCGTGCAGCTTGTGCGTCGAATTTTTGTTGGCTTGCAGACCAAGTCTTTCGGGTTCGCGCCTTTGCGGACGAGTTGGGGGGCGGATGTCATTGCGCACCCTTCGCGGACAATTGGCCGGAGCATTCTCACGACGGGGCTCTATGATCTTGCCGTCTCAGAGGCATTGTTTCGCCTGATTACACCTGGGGAGACGGTTGTCGATGCAGGTGCCAATATTGGCTATATGACGGTGCTGGCAAGCATCGCCTCAGGGCCTGGGGGAAGGGTGGTCTCATTTGAGCCTCACCCTGATCTGTTTGCCATATTGGAACAGAATATCCAAACTGTTCGCCGCGAGTGGGCCAGCGCCGGGGTCGAAGCGCACCAAGCCGCACTGGGCGAACGGTCCGGGGTTGCGGATCTGCAATTGCCAGCGGACTTTGAGACAAACGACGGGATTGCCAGTCTGGGTCAAGTCGCCGCGTCGGGCGGCCGATCTGTGAGGGTTCGGGTTGCAACGCTTGACGAGGTGATTGGCCAGAGCCCGGTGGGGCTCCTGAAACTCGACGTGGAGGGTTTTGAGCCGCAAGTGTTGAAGGGCTGGGAGCGAGCGATTGCAAGCCGGCGCGTAAAGCATATCGTGTTTGAGGACCACTCCATCGCTGAGAGTGAGGTGGTCCGCATCTTGACCGCTGCTGGCTATCGCCTTTTTTCGCTCGGCTGGTCGATGCGTGGGCCTGTTGTCAAGCCGGTCGATGTGGGCAGCCTGGCGACCCGATACGAGGCACCGAATTTTGTGGCCACGCTCCATCCAGACGAGATGCTGGCTCGCTTTCGGCCCAGGGGTTGGCGGGCGCTGCGCTGCCAAACCAGACGCCACACCGGCAGTTAAAGATCGCTTACGAAGGGGTTGGAGCGGGAAATGGGTCATTCTACTTTATACTCTTCGCGGTCATGAATGGCACTTTTTGATCAAAACGGTGCCTGAGGCATCTGGAGCCAGTAGCCGGTGGTTGAGGAGCGCGAGCGACGACACCACCGGACGAAGACGCGGCATAAGGTCTTGCACCCCTGCCGGGGTGCCAGCAGCTTTTACCCCCATGTCATAACCGGTGGTGTCGCTTCGCTCAACCACCGGCTACTCGCTTTGATGCCTCCGGCATCATTCTGATACGGGATGTCTCTTTTTTGACTGCGACAAGTATAAAATAGTGTAGCGGGAAATGGGTCATTCTACTTTAAAATAGTGTAAGCCATTGTAATATACTCTTCGCGACCATTAATGACACTTTTTGATCGCGACGATGCCCGAGGCAACGCAGCCAGTAGCCGGTGGTTGAGGAGCGTCAGCGACGACACCACCGGACGACAACGCGGCATAAGGTCTTGCGCCCCTGCCGGGGTGCCAGCAGCTTTTACCCCCATGTCATAACCGGTGGTGTCGCTTCGCTCAACCACCGGCTACTTGCTTTGATGCCTCCGGCATCATTCTGATACGATGTATCATGTGTGGCCGCGACAACTATAAATGACTTGTATTCAAAAACCGTGATCATCCTTAAAGCGTTGGCATTGAGCAATAAACCCATTAAACCATTTCAATTTAATCAATCGCAATATTTTATGTAAAATGCCCTATTGTCTCCTTTGGTCAACGGCAAAGCAAATCTGATAGAAAAACGGCACAAACACCTTTTTAAGCATAGCCTGCCGTGTATTTTGGATAAAGGCAGAGTCGGACGCACGCGTTGAGTCCCAAGCGATCCGGCAAGTCTTTGAGGTATGAGAAATGGGCCCAGCGACCATACAATCACTTCAAGCAGCCTTGGCCTTGCCCGAGCAGGAGCGGTTCGAACTGGTTGAGGCTTTGCTGGCATCCCATGCACCGCCGAAAGAACTGCCGTTCGACCCTGTATGGCTGGAAGAGGTCCGGCGTCGTTAGGCTGAAGTTGATGCCGGGGCGGTCAAACTCGAGTCATGGGCGGTTGTACGCGAACGTGTGCGTCGTCGGCTCGCAATAAAAAGCCAAAACCCGCCAGGCCAGGGGGACTGGCGTACATAACACGTTACCTATTTTAGGATTATGAATCACCGTTGGGCTCCGCCCCCAACTCTTAGACTCAAATTCCAGATTGCAAAATGTGAGGAGAATAATTGACATGCGTGGCACGTTGCACGCGCCCTACATTGCTTTCCCGCCGATGGCATAAAGGCGGGAGAGGCGTGGCATGACCCCCATGATGACTGCCCCCATGATTACGGCTTCACGGCCGCCGGCGCGGGTAGGCCGGCCACCAGTTTGGGTTCATATTTCGAGCCGGCTGAGACCTGCACCACGGTCACACGCACGCGGGTTGGGAAGTATCGCTCAGCGTCCTTACGCTTGTGGGCGTGGCCTTGGCCGCCGCTGTCGTCCTTGATCACCAGGTCCATCTGCTTGATGCCTTGTTCCCAGATGATCGACCGGTTTTCCCAGAACTCGGTCATCGGCACGTCGCGCTCATAAACCCCCGCCTCGCGGTAAATGCCGGCGCTCATGCAGCCATAGCCATTGCCCTGGCCCTTGTTGGGAATATAGCAAATCGTCCACGTAGTCGGTGCTCCACCAGGGGGCTTGTCAAGCACCTCCAGCCGAACATGGGCCGTGCCGTTGCGATAATCGACCGGCGTGGTCCAGTCCTTGGGGCGGTCCTTGTTGATCAGATCCCCCTTAACATAGAAATGCGACTTGCTCGGCTTCGAGTTATCAGCATCGGCCTTTGTGTAAGTGAATGTGGTGTCGAACAATACAAACTGCTCGCCCCAGGCCGGGCCAGCGTTGATCACGAGAAGTCCGAATATCAGGGCGGTGTGGATCGAGCGATTCATGGGAGTGGCTCTGGGAATGGTTATAGTGAGACGCGAGGAATGTATTTGAGACGACAATCATGATTAAGTCAAGAAGGCGCTGGATGTTTAAAAGAGCGACAGGTCTCACTTTGATCGTGACTTCGATGGGCTGAAGGTCCATAACGGGTCAGACTCAGGCAGGCCAAGCATCGCCCCGCCGCGGAATTGATCGTGCGACCCAAAACTCTCTGCGTGGCATGGTCTGGGCCGTTGGGCTCTGCGATGAAAGCCCGGATTTTTATTTCGGTATTGGTGGAAGTGATTGATTCGAAAAATGGCAGAAATCTCTTGCTTTGTCGGAGTATACAGACAAATTATCTTTGACGTCGATGGATCGATCATTCTCGGGGATCGGCTTTTTCGAGCTAATCCAAGTCATCGATCTGGCCATCTTCGTCTCTCATCATGACCGGCTTGACGTTGTTCCAGCGCCAAAGGGGCCGGATGTGGCGGATGTCGATCAAGTGGCCGTTTTGGATCGGGAAATTGGCGTTGTCAAAGAGGGCGCAACAGCCTGGCTGGTGGCCGATGGCAAGGATTCAGTTGGTTTCGTGAGCGGTCTTGACCATATCTTTTGTACTGTACGATGGCTGAAGGGTAAGGCGGGTCTGTATTTTTGCTCTCTATTACCAGATCATCTGCATTGCCACGGAGCCTGCTTGAGCCCTTGTTATTTCAGGCCAAAGGTGCCCCTCAAGATAAATTTACACTTATGCCAAATCCAAGCTCAATTTGGCTGTTGTCGATCTGGAAATGGTCGATATAATTTTGAAGGAGACTTTCTGTGCGATCAGGTGGCTCTCATACGCCCATTCTTGGGCAATTGAGAACTTGGCTCTTGAGGCTGATTGAATTTGGCTTCGCTAACTTCGGAGAATTGAACAGTGTATAAACTTTTCAAATTATCATGTGTGTTAAAGCATCTGCTTTTGTTAATTGCCGTTATCCTCTGTTTTCAAGGTCTTCGTATTACTTTGCAGGTGAACTCAAGAAATCGGCAAAACCAAAACATCTCGATCGAAACAGAACCTGTCCGCCGCACAATGATCGACGTCTCTGTCAACGCTCCTGGTGAAATCCAGAGCGCCAACAATACGGTTGTGGAGTGCGAGATTGAGCGGCTTTCATTGGTTGTGCGTGGCAATTCGATCACATCGAGAGGTTCGACTCGAATTCTTAAGCTGATTCCCGATGGTTCGATGGTGAAAAAAGACGATGTGCTTTGCTTGCTGGATTCGACTGAGTTTGAGGAAATGTCCCGGCTTCAGCGAATCAATGTCGAGCGGGCCAAGTCCGACAAACTCCAGGCTGAGATGGAACTTGAAGTCGCAAAAATCTCTCTCGAAGAATACCGCAACGGGTTGGCAAAACAGAAGTCGCAGACACTCAGGGGCCAGATTGCTCTTGCCCTGACCGATTCGTCCAAGATTACAGGTCGTCTGGAGTGGTCCAGAAAGATGCTCCAGAAGGGTTACCTATCTCTTGCTGCGATCCGCTTGGAAGAGGTCGCTCTGCAGCGATCGGATATCCAACTGACCCAGGCTCAGCTCGCGCTCAAGACGTATGAGAAATACAGTAAACCAATTGCAGAGCATGGCTTGGCTGCGAAAATCACCTCTTTGAAAACGACCCTTGAATCGGAAGCGAGTCGTTTGACCCGTCATCAGGATCGCTTGAAAAATTACGAAAAGCAGATTGCCAAATGCACCATCCGATCGCCCAACAACGGCATGGTCATCTATGCCAATGAGCCGGATGGAGATTCCAGAATCGAGGAAGGGTCGGATGTGCGGCAGGGGCAGGACATGTTCTTCATCCCAGAGCTTGACAATTTGCAAGTCATGTCAAAGCTGAGCGAATCCATCGTCCAAAAAGTTCAAACGGGCATGAAGGTGCGTGTCCTTGTCGAAGCCCTGGGTGGGCGGGAGTTTGAAGGCCATGTTGAGCGTATTGCCCAACTCCCCATCCCTCCTTCCTCATGGCGAATGGCTCAGGACGTGAAAAATTATCTCTGTGTCGTCAAAATCGATGGCAAACCAACCAAACTCAGGCCAGGCTTGAATGCCGAAATCCAGGTCATTACCGACAGCGATGTCAATTCCCTGACCATCTCACCCGAAGTCGTGGTTGTCGAAAAAGATCAGGAATTCTGTTACGTTGCAAAGGTCGACGGTCATTACGAAAAACGAGAGATCCGGACCCGCACGGGCGATCCCGCAACTCTCGAAATCATCGAGGGTCTCAATGAAGGCGAGTCGATTGTCCGCAAGCCAAAAGTCCTGGAGGATCAACAGGAATTGATCGACACGGTTGTCCTGCTCGAGACCACCTCCAATCTGCAGGATTTACACCCAAGCCTACAGACTCATCCTGACCAGCCCAGGAACAGCACTGAATTTGACCCTGCACAAATCTCGCCAGAGGTTCTACCGGCCGGGAACTGAAGAATAATTCCTCTAAAATCCGACCTGAAGAATTTCTATAAGTTAGAATCGTTTTGAATCACGTCCTTCTGGCGTTGCATTGAGGCGATTTTATGGCAACCCGCACGGTTGGTACAAATTCTGGCTCCTCCAAGCAATCTCGCCCGCTTGCGATGAGCAAACCGATGGCGAATCTGGTCATTCTGGGCATATCCATCCTCCTTTTTGGGCGTCTTGGGATCTCCCGAGGCTGGATCTCATGGCCACCATCGCACCTTTCTGCGATTCTGGCTGCATTTGCAGGCTGGATCGCACTGACAGGCCCTTTTGTGCTGTTTCGATATGAAGAGCAATCAGGTGGAATGGGTCTTGGCGACCGAGTCTGGATCACCAGTGGCCTTTTTTTATGGATACGCCATGGGCTCGAACTCAGCGCAGGGCGTATTCCATCGTTTGAGAGTCTTGCGACGGCGGTCGCTTCGAAAGAGATGGCCATCATAGCGATGGCATGCTTGGTTGGCGGAATGCTGACAAGGCCAAAACAGACGCACTGGACGTGGACAAACCTGATGGGCTGGGCCCTGACCTTATCGTGGATCACGTCCGCCGCAATGCCTTCGGGTTCATCCTTATGGCCCTTGCTCGCCCTTGGAGGGCGATGACTTGAGACACTCAGATTTGGATGCTGGAAGCCGATTTCATGAAATTATCAGAAATAAGTGATGCAGTGCCCTTGTTTTTAAGCAAAACAACTGATATAAACAGACATCCGCACCCGTAGCTCAACGGATAGAGTCACTGACTTCGAATCAGAAGGTTGCAAGTTCGAATCTTGCCGGGTGCACTGAAATAAAGCCTTGCTAAGCAGGGCTTTATTTCGTTTAGCCAAAAGTCTTTAACCATAAGCACTCATTTATGTTGCGGTCATGTTGCTTTTATGACGATTGATAAGCAACCGGCGGGTGTGGATCTTCATTCGCAATCGGTATTATGGAATTCTTCCAAAAAAGGCTGCTGCCACCTTGCTTGATGACACTAGCCTGTTTCATGATTGACGGATCCAATCATTCAGCTTTGCAATCAGATACTTTCTGAGGGTTACTCAGCATTCCACCAATTTGATATTCAGACCGGATCAGGCCCTGTAGTCCACAGGCATCATGAGATCGCCATCGGTCCAGATCATACGGATAAGGTTGATATCCTTGACCACGGCGTGATGCTTGCCCGACCAGTGATGACTGACCGGCTTGTTTTCTGAGAACAAGGCTTGTCAAGCCTGGAATCGTCGATGACGAAAACACCTTGTTGCTTAGGGATCAGAGGCTCAACCTGCTGATTCAAGGTTTCCGGATCGGGTTCCAGACGATGATCGATGCGTTCCGGGGGTTCCCGCCGCGAGCCTTTGTGGCCAATCCGTGCTCCAGGTTTTCGTCTTGGGCCAACAAGGATTGGTTTCAAATAAACCGGAACCATGGCTGAAGGAGTGCTGGGCAGAATGGCTGGAATCTTGACTTCGGCAGCCATTTTGGCCAATTGCAGCAGTGCGAAGACGACAGCTTCTTTGCCTTGGTCAAAAATAGCCTCCGCCTGATTCTGA
>CAMBEP010000067.1 GCA_945865635.1 Candidatus Kuenenia stuttgartensis | reverse complement strand
GCCAAGACCACAACACCAAGAACCCAATTGGGATATCAGGCCACATGCTCGCACATTATGTCCAATGTTCCCTTGAATTCCGGCGGGATCGGATGAACCTGATTCTTTCCAACGAGTTTTTCACGCTATCGCAAGTCCGTCCAGAGCCACAGCCGATGAGGTCGGGGGTATATTTGATGACGGGGTCGTCCAGACCAGCGATGAATCGGTCTTGGATTGCGGCTCCTACGAGTGTGCTAGTGATGGATTTGGCAATTGACTGCGAGGTCCATCGGCCCGTCTTTGAGTGGCCGAGCGCGTAATGCTCGGATCGGATTTTGCCCTTATGAAGAATAATCAGGCCAGCAACCTTGTTTTGGGCGATAAAGTTTTCGATACAAGCGGATCCGTCAGGCTGGGCATCAAGGAGTTGGTCGATTGCGAGGCCTGTTGGAAGTGGGTGCGGGTTGGGGTTGGTTTCAACGATTCGTCCAGAGAAGACTTGATCCCAATGAGCGAAGCCGTATTCACGTTCGGCCTGAGTCCATAGGAATGAGGATCGGCTGAGCATTGATGGGTTTTGAGATGTTTTTAGGTTTGGGGATTGTCCGAGAGCGTCGGCCGGGCGATTTGCAAGCAGGATGAAGGCTGCTCCTACAGAGTCCAGTAGGATTTGACGTCTGGGTAGACTAGTCGCGAATCGATCCCCAAAGGGCAGTTCGTGGGTATGGCACGAGTTGGAGCTAGGGTGAAGGTGTTTTGGCATTGGTTAAGTTCGGTGAGGTGAGCCTCTGAAGATGGATGGGCGAGGTAGTACGGGATTTGGGCCAAATTTTTTTTGTGGGGTTTTGAGCGTTTGTTGCAGTGTTATGGTAAGGTATCATAATTGTCATGTGCAAACCAATTTCTGTGACTTCGTCAGAGTCGATTAATCAAGGCCTTTATCCTCTTAAAGAAGCAGGTCGATCCTATTGACTTGACTTTGAGTAGAAAGAGCCTTGATGGCATCAATGAGTCGATCCGATTCAAAATTGCTCAATAAAAATGGGTCCAACGAATGAAAGAACCATCCCAGCCCGTTGTGGTTATTGCGGGCGTAGGACTGATTGGCGGTTCGATTGGGCTTTGTCTTCGAGAGCGGGGTATGGCACGAAGGGTCATTGGCTTGGGCCGGAGCCTTGAGCGTCTACAAGTGGCGAAGGATTTGGGGGCGATTGACGAATTGACACTGGACTGGTCCATCGCCATGTCCGAGGCAGACATCGTCGTCCTGTGCGGCCCGATTTCCACAATTGCCCATCAGGCAATGGAGGCTTGGGGGAATCGTCGCAGTGATGAGATTCTGATCACTGATGCTGGATCAACGAAGGTGGAGATTCTCAGCAAACTGGACATTGAGCCGAATCTTGCGGCACGGTTTGTGGGAGCGCATCCGATTGCTGGATCGGAGCGATCTGGCGCAGGGGCATCGCGGGCGGATCTATTTTCGGGGCGGACATGTGTACTGACACCGACGTTTGTAACCAGCGCAGAAGCGATCCACCAAGCGCGTTGGTTGTGGGAGGGGCTTGGGTGCAGGCTGGTGGAGATGGGACCAGAGGAGCACGATAAAGCTCTGGCTCAGACCAGCCATCTGCCGCACGTCCTGGCAGCCGCTTTGGCTTTGAGTGTGGATCCAGAAAATCATTCCCTGTCGGCGGGCGCATTTCGTGACATGACACGTATTGCTGCTTCTGATGGGGGTTTATGGCGAGACATCTTCCTTAGTAATCGTAAATCTCTGGAAAATGCACTGGATAATACGGTAAAGGAATTGCTAAGATTTCGTGGAATGCTGGCGAATGAATCGTCCGTAGGTGTGGAAGACTGGTGGAGTGAGGCACGTAGACGGCGGCTTGCCTATGAGGAATTGGTGATTGAAAGAAATATGGCTGCTAAGACGAATTGTGACTCTCAAAAATAACATCCTTAGTCGTGAATGCATTTAATCATGATTTGGTATCTGGAAATTGTTCCCCGGAATGCGTTGATCCATGCCTCAGCCAATGCTCACCGCGAGCAGGAAGCGATGGAATTGGGCTTGCCCGGCCCCTGGTCGATTCATGAAACACGTGGCCTGATCATCGAAGGCCAGATCAGCAAATCGTCACTTGAAGGAGCAGCCATAGCTGCCCTTCTGGATCCTGTGCTTGAGACCGGCTATATCCATGAGATCATGGCACGGCATAACGATTCCGAGCTATTGGTCCAGAGTTCGGACACCCCGGTGAAGACGCAGGTGGTGCATGTTCTGCCAAAGCCTGGTGTGACAGACCCGACTGGCGACACGGCTCTGGGCATTTTGAAATCGCTTGGCCACGACATCCAGAAGGTTCGAACCGTCCGGACTTACAGAATTCAGGGTCCTGCGGCATTTCTGATGGATCTGGTACGTCGGTTGCTGGCGAATGAAGCGGTTGAGATGTCGGTGATTGGCGATTTGGGCATTGACCATTTGCAAGCGTTGGGGCACTACGTTTTCAAGCGTTTGGAAGTGCCGATTCTGGGCATGACCGACGTAGAGTTGATGGAAACGAGTAAAAAGGGCCAGCTGTCGCTATCGATCGACGAGATGCGTATCATTCAGGGTCATTATGCGGCAGAGGGTCGCAACCCGAGTGATTGCGAGCTGGAGACGATTGCCCAGACCTGGTCCGAGCATTGCTCGCACAAGACACTCAAAGGGGTGGTCCAGAAGCGTGGCAGGTCGTATCGCAACCTTCTGAAGGAGACGATTTTTGCCGCGACGAGCAAGCTTAATGCCGACTGGGTTGTAAGCGTCTTTGCGGACAATGCTGGAGTGGTCAGTTTTGACGACACATATGATGTCTGTTTCAAGGTGGAAACGCATAATCATCCTTCGGCGATAGATCCTTACGGGGGTGCCAATACCGGCATTGGCGGCGTTATCCGCGACCCGATGGGAACAGGTCTTGGTGCCAGGCCGATTGCCAACACGGATGTTTTTTGCGTAGCTCCGCCCAATTTTCCGGCCGATTGCCTGCCGCCCGGTGTTCTGCATCCGCGACGGGTGCTAAAGGGTGTAGTGGCTGGCGTGCGCGATTACGGGAACCGGATGGGGATTCCGACGGTCAACGGCGCAGTGGCTTTTCACCCGGATTATTTGGCCAATCCACTGGTCTTTTGCGGAACGATTGGGCTGATTCCGCGTGGAATGTCCGAAAAAAGTGTGGCATCAGGCGACTTGATCGTGGCCATGGGCGGCCGAACCGGCCGCGACGGGATTCATGGAGCGACATTCAGTTCCATTGAACTGACGAGCGATTCTGAAATCGTCAGCTCGGGTGCGGTTCAAATTGGAAATGCCATTACAGAGAAGATGGTGCTAGATGTGCTCATGCAGGCCCGCGACCGGGGCCTTTATCGGGCGATCACGGACTGTGGAGCCGGCGGATTCAGCTCGGCCGTGGGAGAAATGGGTGCCGAACTGGGCGCGATAGTCGACCTGGAAAATGCGCCTTTGAAGTATGAAGGTCTGTCATACACAGAGATTTGGATCAGCGAGGCCCAGGAGCGGATGGTTTTGGCAGTGCCCCCCGATAAGTGGGAAGCGTTAAGGGCCTTGAGCGAGTCGGAGGGGGTGGAATCGACGGTTCTTGGGACGTTTGTCGATTCTGGCCGGCTTGTCTTGAAATATCACGGCGAGGTTGTGGGCGACCTGGACATGCACTTTCTGCATGATGGGCGACCGAAAGTGACTCGCCGGGCCGAATCCAATCCCGTGGCAACTGTGGAGCCAAACTACGGAATCTCTCACGATCATACCCAGGAGCTGATGGAGCTGCTGTCGGACGAAAATATTGCATCCAAGGAATGGATCATTCGTCAATACGATCATGAGGTTTTGGCCGGCACGGTCGTCAAGCCGCTGGTTGGGGTCGGTGCAGATGCTCCGTCGGATGCAGCGGTGCTTTGGCCATCGCACGAGACTTATCGCGGGCTTGTGGTTTCCTGCGGGCTCCAGATTCATGCCGGAGCGGTTGATAGTTACAGGATGGCCGCACTTGCCATCGACGAGGCCGTTCGCAACTGCGTTTCTGTCGGTGCGGATCCAAGCCGAATTGCCTTGCTGGACAACTTCTGTTGGGGCAACCCGGAGCGGCCTGACAATCTGGACAGACTGGTGGAAGCGGCTGAAGCCTGTCACGACATATCGCTGGCATGGAAAACGCCGTTTATCTCTGGTAAGGACAGCCTCTATAACGAGTTCCTTCACGATGGCCAGTCGCGGTCAATTCCTCCCACGCTTTTGATCAGCGCAATGGGACAGATGGCAGATGTCCGCCAGGCTGTGACCATGGACTTCAAAGAGGCTGGCAACGAGATTTGGGTATTGGGTTATACGCAGGCCGCCATGGGCGGATCGGTCTGGGCGAGCCACTTCCTGAACGATCCGGCCCCAATTCCGGTGGTCGATTGCGATCTGGCCCTGAAAATCTTTCACAAGCTGCACGAGGCGATTGTCAAGGGCTGGATCCGATCCTGCCACGATATCTCGGAAGGCGGCCTGGCGGTGGCTCTGGCAGAAATGGCGATGGGCGGCCGAATGGGAGCAAGGTGTTCGCTTAGGGACATTCCGTGCGAGGACTCAGCAGCAATCGACACCGTTCTGCTGTTTGGCGAATCGCCGTCCCGCTTTATTGTTGAAGTGGCGAGTGATCAAATAGAAAACCTGGGGGAACTTTGGGCAGAATTGCCTGTAGGCCGGCTTGGGGAAGTGGTCGGGGCCGGGAAACCGGGCCATGATCGAATGTTAATCAAAGGTCTCGATCAATCGATTTTGATTCACTCTCTCGTTGAGGAGATCCAGACGGTCTGGAAACGGCCCTTGGACTGGTTTCCAAAATGCTAAAAAGATTATTCATGGTAGAATATTTTGAATCCAAAATCTCAAGAAAACCGTGTCATGAAATTAATTAAATGGCACATGGGAGACGTTTGACATGCAGCGATTTGTGACATTTGTGGATGGTTCGAATCTGGACGGAGTTCTGAAGCACCTGAACTTGCGAGTAGACGATTACGGGGCCTTTTACCGTCACGTTTTTGAAGAGAGCGTTCGCTACTGGGGCCGTACATTTGCCGAAGGTTCGCCATGGCCTGCCCCCCAGCACTCGCGTATTTACTGGTATGTTGTGGGCAAGATGGACGAATGGGATCTGAACGACCCGAAGGCGGAAAGCCGTCTGCGGAGCCGGTTCGACATGAATGTCAGGCTCAAGGAATATTATGTCGATCGTGTTCGTGAACAGGTTCTCAATAATCCCGGGCTCTTGATCGATGATGTCGCATGGACAATGTGCTTCGCCGAGACTCGCGACTGGTATGACAACAAGCGCAAGGCCCTTGAGCGGAAGAAGCGATTCTATTTTGGTGTGCAGGCCGCGACCGACTTTGTCGAAATCCGTCAGGAAGGCCACTGGAAAGTGGACTTGCTGAATCACAGCATGAATGAGAAGGGGCTCGACACCTCTCTGGCCGTAGACATGGTGGCCCTGCGAGACACCTACGACATTGCCATCCTGATCTCAGGCGATGCCGACGGCATTCCAGGTATCAATTATGTCAAGGGGCAAGCCAAACATGTCGGAGTGGTCGAATTTCGTCGAGGCTCGGCTGAAGAAAGCTCAAAGGGGACCAGTTCTCGCCTCAAGATTGCGGCCGACTTTGTCGTCCAGATTTATGAAGCCGATCTGATCCGTCGCAAGCTGGCTTACCGATCGGAAAACGACCATGCCAACCAACTGTTTGGCTACACGGAAACCCAGTATTGACCTGCCCTGACATGTATTGATCAGAACTTGGCCCACACCTTCGTGTAGGCGTGTAGAGCACATCAAAAACGGAATGCTCAACACGCCTGATCGGATGTGACAGAGAGATGAAATAAAAAAAGAATCATGGTCGCCCCAAAAGCCCTAGTCCTGCGTGCTCCTGGAACCAATTGCGATCAGGAGACGGCCCAAGCCTGGAAAATGGCGGGCGCCGAGTCAGAAATCTGGCACTTTCATCGACTTCTGGAATCACCAGAGTCGCTCTCAGGATTTCAGATCCTGACATTTCCTGGCGGTTTTTCGTATGGCGATGACCTGGGTGCCGGACGAGTCTGGTCCGCCAGAATTCATCTCTCTCTGGCCGATACTCTGCGCAAGTTTGTTGATCATGGCGGATTGATTCTTGGAATCTGCAATGGTTTTCAAGTGCTGGTTGCCACGGGCTTGCTGCCTGACGGTGCAAGGGCTGAAATGAGGCCAACCGCTTCGCTCACTTACAATGTGAGCCGCCAGTTTGAATCTCGATGGGTTCAAATGCAAGCCAAACCCGGCAAATCGGTCTTCTTGAATGGGATCTCTTCCATCGCCCTGCCGAGCGCTCATGGAGAGGGGCGATTCATGACCTCTAGCCCCGAAGCGCTCCAGCAATTGCAGGCCAATGGTCAGGTGGTCTTGCAATATGTCGATCCATCCGGCCAGCCAACAGAGCAATATCCAGCCAACCCGAATGGATCGCCACAGGGCGTGGCCGGAGTCTGCGACCCGACCGGCCGAATTCTTGGCCTGATGCCACACCCGGAGCGGTTCGTTACGCCTATCCACCACCCGAACTGGACCCGATTTCCCAAGAATGCCTTGCCATCGCCCGATGGACTGAAGCTCTTCACCAATGCCATTGCATCGCTGGCCTGAGAAATATCGAGACTTCGTCCTTGTCAAAATCATTCCAGGCCATCGCTTAAAAATCGACCTCCATCGACCCGGAAGCAACTGCCAGTCACAAAGCCTGTAGAGTAAATCAGATAAAGTATCAGCTCGTTGACATCTCCAGGCGTACCCACTCGACGTAGTGGAGTGGCCTCGATGACTTCCAGGATCTCTGTCTGTGTCATCTCCGGAGGTGGTTGGATCATGGCGGGCTGAATCATGTTCACAGCGACATGAGGGGCCAGCTCGACAGCCATCGCCAGAGTCATGGTCTTGAGGCCACCCTTGGCCATAAGATAAGGCAAATAATTACGATACGGACGGTCAATCGCCCAATCGCCAAAATGAATCATTCGGCCCTTGAATCCATCGGCCAAGGTCGACTGCTTTAACATGGCCTGACCCGCAGCCACGGCCGTATAATATGGGCCAGCCAGATTGGCATCGATATTTTTTTGGAAATCCGATGGCCTGAGCTGCTCAAATGGAGTTCGTAGAAAGATGGACGCCATGTTTACCAAAACATCGATCCGGCCAAACGCTCTGATGGTCTCATTCACGGCATTCCGAGCCTGATCCGGGTCCGAGAGATCCGCCTTAATGGCGATTGCCTTAAGGCCTGAGCTGACCACCTTTTCGACTGTCTTTTCGATTTCCGCCTGGCTGGAGCGATAGGTCATGGCGACATTCGCCCCCCGGCCCGCCAGTCGCAGGGCAAGGTCGGCCCCGACACGCTTGCTGCCAGTGATCAAGACATTCTTGGGTTGGCCGGGTTTGAATTCCGTCATTTTAAGAATTGCCTTGGTTTATTTGTGGTTGCGTTGTATCAGGGCTTATTTACGAGGGACCCAGATAACATCGGCCACTCCCGAACGATGGTTCACAAATCGAGCGAAAACAAAGAGATAGTCGCTCAGCCGGTTCAAGTAGACGACTGTCACGGGGTCAATCGGTTCGTGCTCGATGTGCATCAGCGAGACAACGTCTCGCTCCGCCCTTCGGCAAATCGTCCGGGCCAGGTGCAATTGGCTCGACGGAAGGGAGCCACCGGGGAGTATAAAGTTTTTGAGCGGCTGAAGTTCCGTTTCCATTTTGTCAATAAATCGCTCAAGCGATGCAATGTGGTCGAGTGTAATGGCATGAAAGAACGGGCCATTGGGGTCAGGGTCAGCCAAGGCTGAGCCCAGCACGAAAAGATCTTCCTGGATCTGCCGCAACTGCTCATCAAGGTCAGCATCCACGCCTTCGGCGCGAACCACACCAATCACGGCATTGAGTTCGTCCACAGTTCCATAGGCATCAATTCTTGGGTTGTCCTTAAACACTCTTTGAGGGCCCAGCAGGCCAGTCATTCCCTCATCACCCGTCTTGGTATAGATTTTCAGTTGCAAATTTTGGATCCTGAGCTGGTTGAATGGTTCCGAGCCGATAGTTGGCGATCTGGATTCTCTCACCAAAATGCTTGGCGAGATGATCCTATACATCTATACTAATCAAATCCAATGCCTCGGCCAGTGCGTATTGCTTGATTGAGCATCTCTGGCTGGTTGTCCCTGAAAATTGCAGGTCGTCCACCGATGATTTA
Source organism: Candidatus Kuenenia stuttgartensis (assembly GCA_945865635.1). Classification (GTDB taxonomy): domain Bacteria; phylum Planctomycetota; class Planctomycetia; order Isosphaerales; family Isosphaeraceae; genus QWQI01. The sequence goes on along the minus strand of CAMBEP010000067.1, from coordinate 18,587 downwards.
CCAGATTCTGATTGCCTCGTTGATTTTAGGCCAGCCGCCGATGGGGCCGGCCGAGCCCAAACGCTCAGCCGAAGAAGTCTCACGGCTTGAGAGCAAGCACCTGAAAAATATCAGGCAGCTCACATTTGACTTTGCCAAGGCAGGTGAAGGCTATTTCAGCCCCGATGGCAAAAAGATCATTTTTCAGGCTGCTCCGATTGGCAAGGACGATTATCAGATCTATATTCAGGATGCAGACCCGGCGGCCAAGCCCAAAATGGTTTCGACAGGCAAGGGCAAATGCACCTGCTCGTATTTCCACCCGAATGGATTGTCGATCCTGTTCGGATCAAGCCACCTTGATCCTGCCCTGAAGAATGGCAAGCCGGAAGGCTCTGCCAAGAAGGGCCCGGCTTATAGTCGAAGCGATCGATATCGCTGGGATTTTGACCCTTACATGGACATCTTCATTTCCAATCCTGATGGTACCGGGCTTGCCCAACTGACTGACACGCCTGGCTACGACGCTGAAGGAAGCTACTCGCCGGACGGCAAGCAGATCATTTTCACCTCCTTCCGCGATGGCGATGCCGAAATCTACATCATGGATTCCGATGGCTCCCACCCTCGCCGGATCACGCGCAGCAAGGGCTACGACGGTGGCCCATTCTTCTCGCCCGATGGCAAGAAAATCATTTACCGCAGCGACCGGGCCGGCAACGACCTGCTCCAGCTCTACATCAACAATCTCGAAGGCACGGCCGAAAAGCAGCTTACCAAAAATGAAGCTGTCAACTGGGGCCCCTGGTTCCTGCCCGACAGCCGTCATATTGTCTATTCGACATCTCTCCATGGTCACTCCAATTACGAAGTTTATCTCATGGATATTGAGACCGGCAAACAGGAGCGGATCACCTATGCGGATGGCTTTGATGGCCTTCCCGTCATTAGCCCGGACGGCAAGCAGATGATGTGGACCAGCAAGGGCCGGAACAAGGCCAATACAAGCCAGCTTTATATCGCCGATTTTATCGCCGAAACCAAGCTCCCCACCAAGGCTGCCGGTGTGGCCAAACCTTGATGAAAAACCGTCTGACATGCAATTGTTTTAGTGCATGTCCGACTCCTGTCAGAATTTGCCTCAATCTTCCCCTTCCCCGATGACCCAAGAAACAAGCGACCTACCACAATGCATTCCAAAATCATGATCTCACACTCTTTGGGCATGGCTGACCACCTGCTGAACGCTTATGTTGCAGACCTGAGCGATTCCGAAATCCTGCTTCAGCCAATCGCAGGCATGAATCATATTGCCTGGCAGATTGGCCACCTGATCTCGGCAGAACGCATGTTTGCGGAAACCGTCAAGCCAGGCGCTTCCCCTGCCCTGCCCGCCGGATTCGACGACCTCCATTCACGCACCGACACCAGAGGCACCAAGCCCGAACAATTTCATGCCAAATCGGTTTATATGGATTTGTACAAAGCTCAGCGCGATGCCACGAATGCCATTCTGGAGTCGCTCACCGACGACGAGTTGGCCAACTCCGCTGGCGAGCGATTTGCCCAAATTGCTTCCACAAATGCCGCCTTGCTGAACATGATTGGCCTCCACTATCTGATGCACCTGGGTCAGTTTGTCGCTGTCCGCCGTTCGGCCAATAAGCCGATTGCCATTTGATTTGAGCGATCAGATCAGATCAGATTCAAAGCATAAAAAAGCGAAATGACGACAACTGAAATGATGCGGTTTCGTCATTTTTCTTTGATTTTTGTCGACAAGCCAGATAATTCTCTCTGAAGGTCAATGCGTATCATGGCAGATCGCTTCATCAGCGCTCAGGGTGTAAGGGTTCACAACCTCAAAAATGTGAGCGTCAATATCCCGATCGGGCAGCTCATCGCCGTCACGGGCGTAAGTGGTTCAGGCAAGAGCTCTTTGGCCTTTGATACGCTTTATGCCGAAGGCCAGAGGCGATATCTCGAAACATTTACCGCTTACACCCGCCAATTTCTGGAGCGTCTGGAAAAACCCGATGCGGACAGGATTGATGGGATGCCGGCCTCAGTGGCTGTTGCACAACTTGCACCCAAGCGATCAAGCCGCTCGACCGTCGGCAGCATGACAGAAATCGACGATCATCTCGCCGTCCTTTTTGCCAGGCTAGGCTCCGTCTTTTGTCGTGGCTGTGGCCTAAAAATTGAGCCGGAATCGGTCGGCAGCGTTTCCAGAAGGATTCTTGAGCTGGCGGATCGTGACCGTTACCAGATTGCATTTCCCATGGAAATCATGCCGGGCACGGATCGGAATTTATTGGCTGGTAGCCTGCGGGAAAACGGCTTCCTTAGAATTCAGATCGGCAATGAAACCCATCTGATTGAATCAGGCCCCATTCCGGGAAATGCGACTGGGGTTATGGATGTGGTTGTCGACCGCCTTGTGCGAGGTTCCGACCCGGAAGATCGGCGAGAGGATTCCATTCGGACTGCATTTGAACATGGTTTTGGCCGATGCCGGATCATCACCGGCGAAACCAATCTGACTTTCCACAGAGACTGGGTCTGTTCAGCCTGCGGGCTGGAGCACAGCGAGCCAGAACCAAGTCTCTTTCGCCCCAATAGCCCGCGCGGAGCCTGTCCAGCCTGTGAAGGTTTTGGCCGTATTGTGGATCTGGATTTTGATCGAATTATTCCCGATCACCATAAAACCATCAGGCAAGGTGCAATCGCTCCGTTTCAAATGCCTGCCTATAAAGAAATGCAGGACGGGCTTGAAAAGCATGGCCCTAAACTTGGCCTGAGGCTCGATGTGCCGTGGTCTGAATTAACACCTGCCGAGAAGCAGATTGCAATCGATGGCAAAAAGTCCAAAGGCTTGCATGGTATAAAAGACTTATTTGAATGGCTTGAAAAGCGCACGTACAAGATGCATATCCGAGTCTTTTTATCTCGATGGAGGGCATATCGAAAATGCGACACCTGCCAAGGGCAGCGATTGAAACCGGAATCGCTCGCCGTAAAACTGGCTGATCGTTGCATTTCCCAGCTCTGTGAAATGCCATTGGAAAATCTTGCAGAATGGCTCGACCAAGTCGCCCTGAATCATCAGGGGCACCCTGCTTTGGTCCGGGTAGTCAGGCCGATGTCTGCCCGATTGAAATATTTGATTGATGTTGGCCTTGGGTATTTGACACTTTCAAGGGCCGCCCGCACACTTTCAGGCGGCGAGGCCCAACGGGTCAGCCTGACAACCGCTTTGGGCTCAGGGCTTGTCAATATACTTTATGTGCTGGATGAACCCACGGCCGGCCTGCATCCTGCGGACGTATCCAGATTATTGCAACTGGTAAAAGCCTTGCGAGACCGTGGCAATACGGTTGTTGCCGTAGAGCACGACCTGGAGCTGATTCGTGCATCAGACTTTCTGGTGGATCTCGGCCCGGGAGCTGGTGAAAATGGCGGGCAAATTCTATTTGCAGGTGCAACATCCAGTGCCAGCCGTGAAAAAACGCCGGAATCGGTGACAATAGCCGCCTTGATGGCCCCCAAGAAAAGGCCGAAGTCGGACAAATCGATTGTCAAGCGACCAATGGACAAAGGCTGGATCAAATTGTCGGGCTGTCGGGGCAATCATTTAAAATCTTTGGATATTCAAATTCCAATCGCTGCACTGACTGTCATTGCAGGTGTGAGCGGGTCAGGTAAAACGACATTGTTGTCAGGCACATTGGCGCCTGCATTAAGTCAGGAACTGGGCCAGGACTCGGAACGTCCCGAGCCGTTTGATACATTGACACTTTCAGGCGAACGGCCTGGCGAAGCCATTTTGGTCGATTCCGCATCGATTGGCCGGTCAAGCCGATCCAACCCGGCCACGTTTTTAAAGATACTGGATGAAATTCGCAAGGTTTTTGCGGAAATGCCTGAGGCCAAGGCCAAGAAGTATACGGCCAGCCGATTCAGTTTCAATAATGCGGAAGGGCGATGCTCAAGCTGCGAGGGGAATGGATATCAGACGATTGAAATGCAATTTCTGGCTGATGTCATGATTCGCTGCCCCGACTGCAAAGGGGCCAGATATAAGCCAGAGGTGCTTGAAATTACGTATCGGGGCAAGTCGATTGCCGACGTTTTGGAAATGACGGGCCGGGAGGCCTGGAGCTTCTTCCGCACGAAAACACAAGTGCAGGCCAGGCTGAGGTGGCTGATGGAGGTCGGGCTGGATTACTTGCGTCTGGGCCAGTCGACATCCACTTTATCCGGCGGAGAGGCTCAGAGGCTGAAGCTGGCGGCACAACTTTCGACCACTGGCGAGGCGATTGCTGGCAGTTCCAAGGCAGGCAAAGTGATTTTTCTGGACGAGCCCACCACGGGCCTGCACCCGAGTGATGTCCTGACATTACGACGCGCTCTGGATGGGCTTGTAGACCGCGGCCATACATTGGTCATCATTGAGCACGACCTGGATTTGATCCGCCAGGCAGACTGGGTCATTGAACTGGGCCCAGGGGCAGGCCAAAGCGGCGGATCGCTGGTCTTCATGGGCCGGCCAGAAGATCTGGCAGGCCAGTCAACGCCAACAGGCCGACTCATCTGACAAATATCTCACGGGCGTTGCGAAGTAAAGCTCTGGGGGCTGATTCCGGGGCTTGTGCGATCAGGCGGAAATCAATATACTCTTCGCGACCCTTAATGACACTTTTTGATCGCGAAGAGTATATGGCCTTTGTCTCTATGATTTTTGGGGCCAATTTCCAAATTCTTTAAAAACACTTTGTGGAGTTCGTTATAATTGATACATACTAAGAATCTTGATGGAGATTGAACTGCTGTGTCGATACTAGCGCTTGACCTGCTGAAAAAGCCCGAAATCCTCGAAACCAGGCCAATTTATGTGGTCATGGGCGAGGATGCGTTTTTACGAGCGGAATCGATTTCGGCCATAGAGCGGCTCCATATGGTGGAGGAATCGGACAAGATTGGGATCACCCGGAAGTCGGGCGACAGTGCGGTTCTGGCCGATGTGCTTGACGAGCTTGCCACGCAATCGTTTTTCTCGCCGAAACGCATGGTAGTGCTTGATCCGGCAGACGAATTCATCACCAAATATCGCGCAGGACTCGAAAAATACGCAAAGAAACCGGCTTCAAACAGTGTCCTGGTGCTTGTTGCGAAGCTTTTTCCGTCCAACACCAAATTGTACAAAATTGCAGTGGAAGGAAAATCCGAAGAAACCAAAGGCGGCCTCAAGGCAACACCAACGGCCTGTTTGGTCGACTCCAGGCCGCCCAAGGTGGGCGAACTGGTGGATTGGGTGGTCGGCCGGGCCCGGTTTCATGACGCCAAAATTGAGAAGGACGCAGCCGTTTTAATGACAGAATTGGTCGGCCCCGAGGCCGGCCTTTTGGATCAGGAGCTTGAAAAGCTGGCCATAGCCACCCATGACGGCAAAAAAAGTTTGATCAGACGCGAGGATGTGGCTCGTTATGTACATTCAGGCCAGGCCGATTCCGTCTGGGCCATGATAGACCGGGCCACCACAGGCCATTCGGCTGAGGCGTTGAAGGATCTGGACGCCCTGATTTCTTCAGGAGAGAACCCCGTAAAGCTTCTGGCCGCGATGTCGGTTACATTGCGCAAGCTATATCATGCAGGCGACTTGCGCAAGCGCAAAATGGATGCTCACGAGGCTTTTCGAGAGGCTGGATTCTTCCCAAGGGCCATTGAAACGGGCATAGCCCAGCATAAGCATCTTGGCCCGAAGCGGGTTGCGGCCCTTCCCGCCATGCTGGTGCAGGCAGATCTGGACTTAAAAGGCTGGTCGGACCTAAGTCCAAGAGTGGTGATGGAACGACTGATCATTCGTCTTGCCCAGCCAAGAAAGGACTGACTAAAGCTTGTCCTCATCAAATAAAACCTTGGTTGAAGCTCTTGAACACTGTTCTGCAAAAGCTGCAGAGATCATCACGGGGCCGCTGGCCGATTCATCAGATTGGCCGGGCGACCGCCGATGGTGGCTTCAGCTTGGTTTCAATCTTGGCCGGTTCAGCGAGCTTTCAGGCGAAGGGAGAAGCGTTTGGGACGCTTGGAAATTCGCAATCGAAACGCGCGACTTTACGGCTTTGGAAAAGCTTCTGGATCAGATGAAAAACATCGCTTTGGCAGAGAATCTTAAAGAGTTGGATTGAGTGATTCTGCGGATTCGGCTATAGATTTGTCAAAGCTCGGACAAGTTTCTCATTTTCTGTATGAAATCAAGGATGGAACTGCAATGTCGCTGACTATGATCCGTTTCGTACTATGCCGGATAAGTCTGGCTGTCATGGTTTCGATCTTCCTGGCTCCGATTCGGGCCCAGGAAAATGAGAAGCCGGCATCTTTAGAGTCGTGGGACGCCATTTTCATTGGTGGCAAGCGTGTTGGTTCGGTGTATACCAAAGTGACTCCACTGGAAGAGAAAAACAAGAAATACTTGCGTGTTGAAGTCACGACAAACCTTTCTTTCAAGAGACTTAACGACTCGGTCACGATGCGTCAGCGGTTTGGTACGATTGAGACTCCTGATGGTGCCGTACTGCGTATTGACACGCGAACCAATAGTGGTGGCGGAGAGATGCGCACATTTGGCGACCTTGACGATGCGGGCTCGCTGATTCTATCCATGGAAGGCAATGGCCAGAAGAAGACAGAAAAAGTGGCCTGGAGCAAGGAGGTCAGGGGGCCATATGCTGTGGAGCAAAGCTTAGCTCGGTCAGCGATCAAGCCGGGCGAGGAGCGGACACTCAAGAGCTATGTGCCAGACCTCAATAAAGTTATCACCATCAAGCTGTTAGCGAGAAAAGACGAGGCCGTGGAATTAGGTGGTGGCATCAATCGCGACATGCTTCGGGTTGATTCGCAAGTGACCACGCCTGACAATCGCCGGATACCTGAGCTTGATACCACCTACTGGGTTGATCAAAACGGTCAGATCCTGAAAACCTTTACAGATGCCTTTGGCGGCTACATTACTTATCGGACGACTCGGGAGAGTGCCGAAGCGCCGATCACTACGGAGCGTCTCGACCTGCTGGCAACATCGATCATCAAGACCCTGACACCGATCAAGAGCAGTGAGACAGTTCGCCAAGCGAAATTCAGCTTGAAATCGACCGATCTTGCCCTCGGCGAGATGATTCCGGGCGACATTCGCCAAAAGCTTATAGCCGATCCAGGCAGCACGGCAGGCACGCTTGAAGTGACGACTCAGGACCGCAACTCGGGCCCCGAGGGTCCTGAGCAGGTGGCAGAGGAATTCACCCTGCCATCGCCTTTGATCAATTCCGATGATTCACGAGTGCAGGAAATCGCCAAGACGGCCACGCGAGGCCTGACTGAGCCGTGGGACAAGGTGGTGGCTCTGAATAACTGGGTCTCTCGCAACTTGCGCCGGAAAAACTTTGCGGTGGCATTCGCATCAGCATCGTCCGTAGCTCGAAGCCTCTCGGGCGACTGCACTGAGCACAGCGTGCTCTTGGCCGCTTTGTGCAGAGCCGTTGGGATTCCTGCCAAGACGATTGTGGGTGTGGTTTATGTGGACAGCCTGGGAGGTTTCGGGTTCCACATGTGGAACGAGGTTTATGTCAACCGTCGATGGGTGGCCGTAGATGCCACATTCCGCCAGGCGGAAGTCGACGCCACTCACATCAAGCTCAGTGAATCGAGTTTGGCCAGTGTCGCGCCTTACGAGTCGTTTCTGACAGTGGTTCGGGTCTTCAATAAGCTCACGATTGAAGCTCTTGAATCGCAATAAACTCTGTTTAATCGTCAGATTTTGCCTGCTTATGGCAATTTCCAAGCAAAATCCACAGGATTGGCCAAATCGGGCTTGTGGAACAAGCCTGGAACTGTTAGAAACCATGGATTCATCAGACAAGGACGTGAGTCACGAATCGCTTTTCTGGCGTTGGCCAGAGAAGTTCAGGACGAGATTGGTGACCATCACAAGGCGAGTGATACAGAGGCGTTTGATCGACCATGCCCAATCTGCCGATCCTTTCGGAAAGTGCTTTATCTTGTGAACAGGATCGACTTTCAAGCGAGCTCGATGTCACAATCGACGCCGTGAATGACTGGCTTTTAGCCCAACAGAAGTCGGATGGCCATTGGTGTGCCGAGCTTGAGGGCGACACCATCCTTGAGTCTGAATACATCCTGATGATGGCCTTTCTTGGCCGGCATCGATCACAGGAATGTGTCCGTTCGGCGAAATACATGCTGACGCTTCAAAATTCAGAAGGCGGCTGGGCGATTTATCCAGGCGGGCCGACCGAATTGTCGGCGACTGTCAAAGCTTATTACGCTCTGAAGCTGGCCGGTTTTTCGATAGACGATCCGCGAATGGTCAAAGCCCGCGAGCTTATTCTGGCATCAGGCGGGGCGATGCGATGCAACAGCTTTACGCGGTTTTATCTGGCCCTATTAGGCCAGATTCCTTATGGCGACACACCCTGCGTACCGCCTGAGATCATTTTTCTATCGCATCGCCTGCCATTTTCGATCTGGGCCATGTCGGCCTGGACTCGTGACATGGTGGTTGCCCTTTCCATCATTTCGGCACTCAAGCCGTGCCGAAAGCTGCAAGGCGATGAAGCGATTGATGAACTATTTGTCGCAGGCGTTCGTTCCACGCCTGACTTGGGCAAGCGAATGCTCTCGTGGAAGCGATTTTTCTATGTGATGGACAAGGGCCTGAAAGTCTACGAAAAAGTGGCTCCAAAATTCGTGCGCGGGCGAGCTGTCAATGCCTGTAAACGCTGGATGCTTGAGCACATGGAGAATTCCGACGGCTTTGGTGCGATCTTTCCGCCCATGGTCTATACGGTCATTGCCCTGAAGGCTCTGGGCTATTCGGACGAACACAATTTACAGCAATGGGCCCTGAGCAAGCTGGAAGAACTGCTGATTGAAGAGAATGGGCTGATCCGGATCCAGCCTTGTTTTTCACCGGTTTGGGATACAGCCATTGCGGCCATCGGATTGACTGACGGCGGCTTGCCGGGCGATCATCCGGCGATGAAAAAGGCGACCCGCTGGCTGCTGGACAAAGAGATTCGAGTCAAGGGCGACTGGCAGTTGCGTGGCCCGAAGCATGTGGAACCAACCGGCTGGCACTTCCAGTATGCCAACCAGTTTTATGCAGATATTGACGACACAGCCATGGTGCTTCTGGCTTTGCAGCGTGGCCCCGGCTCTGATTCTGATGAGATTCGTGCGGCGACCAGTCGCGGCGTGGCGTGGCTTTTGGAAATGCAGAATCGTGATGGTGGTTGGGCAGCATTTGATATTGATATTGATAATGAAGTTCTCACGCAAGTGCCATTTGCCGACCACAATGCCATGCTTGACCCGAGCTGTGTGGATATTACGTTGAGGATCGTAGAGCTGCTCGGCGTAATGGGCTATGATCGCCATCACCCGAAGATTGCCAAGGCCCTGGATTATCTCTGGAAAACACAGGAGCCGGAAGGCTGCTGGTTTGGCCGCTGGGGAGTGAATTACATTTATGGGACCTGGCAGGCGCTTCAGGGTCTCCATGCGATTGGCTACCCGATGGGCGACCTGCGGGTGCAGAAGGCCGCCGAATGGCTCAAGTCTGTTCAGCAGCCGTGCGGTGGTTGGGGAGAGACTTGTGCAAGCTATGATGATGCCTCGTTGAAAGGCACAGGCAAAGCGACTGCGTCACAGACGGCCTGGGCCCTTCTGGGGCTGATCTCGGCAGGGGAGCAGGGCAGTGAGGCCGTTGTCAGGGGTGTCCGCTGGCTTGTGTCCGAGCAAAACAAGGACGGTATCTGGGACGAACCTGAATTTACAGGCACAGGCTTTCCGAAGGTCTTCTACCTCAAATATCACTACTATCGAGCTTATTTCCCGCTGATGGCACTTGGTCGATATCGCAAAGCCCTGGCAGGTTTGAGCGAACAGGAAAAAACTGAGGGGGCGTTTCGCGAGGGTTCTCGACAAGTCGCTTCACCCCACTTCAACTCACATGCGTAAAAAAAGGGGCCCTGGGTCCCTGACAGAATGGTTCCAACTCTCGATCTTCAGATCACAATTCGCGGAAAGCTTCAAATCCCCAAGAATTGTGTCCCAAAACGCCCTGGAAGGATAACGGCGAAAATCATGCGATTCCCACTATCGATGTCAATGCGGATTGGTTCCTATGTAGCCCGAAAAAAACTCAGCGGGGCCAAGAAATACCCAATGGTGCTCATGCTTGAGCCGCTGCATGCGTGTAATCTGACCTGTACGGGCTGCGGCCGGATCCGCGAATATGATACGCACATCAAAGAGCGGCTTTCGATTCAGGATTGCCTTGATTCTGTCGATGAATGCGAAGCACCTGTGGTTTCGATTTGTGGCGGCGAGCCATTGATCTATCCCGGTATTGGAGAGCTGACCGCGAAAATACTCGAGCGTGGCAAGGTTGTCTATCTCTGCACCAACGGCATGTTTATCCGCAAGAAGATTGGCGAATTCAAGCCCTCCAACCGCTTCTTCTGGAATGTTCACCTGGACGGCCTGAAAGCTTCCCACGACCTCGCCGTAGAACGCGATGGCGTCTACGACGAAGCCATTGACGGCATCAAATGCGCCAAAGAGCAAGGCTTCCTGGTCTGTTCCAACACGACAGTCTTTACCGAGACCGACATGGGTGAACTCGACCAGCTCTTCACCCATCTGACAAGCCTTGGTGTTGACGGTTTTATGATCGCGCCAGGCTATGAATACTCCGCCGTTGCCGTTCGTGAGATCTTTCTCAATCGGGAGATGATTCGCTTCAAGTTCAAGCAGGCTGAGGCGATGTTCAAAAAGCACAAGTTCAATACCTCGCCGATCTATCTGGAATTCCTTCAGGGCAAGCGTGAAATGCAGTGCACTGCGTGGGCGAGCCCGACCCGTAACATTGCCGGCTGGAAAGGCCCCTGTTACCTGATTACAGATATCCACCATAAAAGCTATAATGATCTGATCAACAATACGAACTGGGAAGAGTATGGCTACGGCAAAGACCCCCGCTGCGAAAACTGCATGTCGCACGTGGGTTATGAAGTGGCAGCGGCCGTGGGTGTCAATGGCAAGCTGGGCGACACTTTTAAGATGATTGCCTGGCAGTTTCTATGATCCAGCAGAGGGAATCGGTGAATCTATGAGCGGCCAGTCGGAAAGTCGGGAGTCCGACGGACGCTTCAAGGCCATTGCACCTGCCCCTCATCGGGCGGATATTGGCATCATCGCGGCATTGCCCCTGGAAACCGCGGAACTTATGGACCTTCTGAAAAAGGTCCGAAAGTACAAGGCCCAGGGGCAGACCGTCTATGAAGGCCTTCGCGGCGATCGTGTCGTCACCGTGATTCATAGCGGGATGGGCCGCGAGCGGGCCAGAAAAGCTGCGGAGCATCTCATCTTCGGGCATCGGCCATACTGGATCATCCATCCAGGGTTTGGCGGTGGGCTCGATGCGTCCCTGAAGCACGCTGATGTGATTCTCCCTACAGAAATTGTTAACGCCAAAGGCGACCTTGTCGAGGTTCCCATCCGCCCGGAACTCCTGCCGGAGGGAATTCGGACAGGTCGGCTGCTGACAGCCGATAAAATTCTCCGTACCCCTGATGAGAAAGTCAAATGGCACCAAAAAACAGGTGCCATTGCCGTCGACATGGAAAGCTTTGCTGTTGCGGATCTCTGCCGGTCCATGAATTTAAGATGGGTTGGCCTTAGGGTCATCACAGACACCCAACTCGAAGAATTGCCACCGGAAATTCTGACCATCACCGGCCCCACAGGCGCATTCCGCCTTGGCGCCACCATCGGCGCTCTCTGGGCCAGGCCATCCGCAATCAAAGATCTCCTGAAATTGCGCGAATCTGCCCAGATCGCATCCGAAAAAATCGCCCATTATGTCATACACCTCATCGATGCCTTGCCCATCCCTTGATCCTTTCCCAGCGTGATTGACACAGTCGGAAGACTTCGGCAAAACGATGACATACGTTATATGCCATCTTTTTTTTGTTGTAATGGCTAAAAGAAATACTAGGCATTTACAATTGTCATGTTAGGATGGTTCGTGTTCCGATATCGGATCTTTTTTTTTCAGGAAGCGCAAGCAATTCAGGCTTTCATGGAGGATTCATCCATCGTTTGGGAAAGTCTGCGAGATGATCTTTTTGAATCGTACTGATGCGTCATTACAACTGTAAGATATGTTAAAAGTGCAGACCCTGACTTGGGCATTTCAAGAGAGAAAGAGAGAAGGGGGCGGGCGGGGCTCGTGGTGGCCCCCTGTTCTGGCAGTGCAGATTGGGGCAGAGCGTGACATCGAGCTTGACTGTAAATTGCCGTCCCCAGGTCATCCTGAGCTTGCCATGGGTGCAATCTCCGAAGGCAGAGGTATTGTCTGGAACGAGGATGTTCGAAAAAAAAACATCAAGCGGGGGCTTGAGCAATCGCCCAAAGCCTGATCCAATAAGGGTCTGAATTCCATCCACCACACTGAAGGATCAAATGACCAATGAACAGAATCAGAATCCTGAATTTCCTGACATTGGTCATGCTCAGCTTCCATTCGCTGGCCGCCCAGATGGCTGAAAATTTTGATTTGGTACGTCTGCCATACAATCATCCCGGCCTTTCGGTTGATCTCGGTGTAGGCCTGTGGGCTGAGCCCTTGCCTTTCGATTTCGATCTGGACGGAGACCTTGATCTCGTTGTAGTCTGCCCCGACAAGCCCTCAAACGGATTGTATTTCTTTGAAAATCCGGGCACTCATAAATCACGCCCAATTTTTAAGGCCGCAGTGCGATTGAACCAGAATCAGGTGCCTCATAATCTTCGTCACAGCAGGGTCGATGGTCAGGACCGCATTCTGGGCGTGGGAAAAGAATACCTGAATTTCCGCAAAGATTTTCTGGCGCAACCCGCACCCATGAAAACCGCAGCGATTTCCCACAAAAACAAAGGCAATCGCCGCGCCGACCAGTGGCAACTCGTCGACCTGAATTCTGACGGCAATCACGACCTCGTCGTAGCGATTGATGACTGGGGCGATTACGGCTGGGACGACGGCTACGATGCCCAGGGGCGCTGGCTGCGCGGACCTCTGCATGGCCTGATTTTCAAGCACATGAATCGTGGGACCAACCAATCTCCAGACTATGGCCCACCCGAGCCGATTCTTGCAGGGGGCAAGCCATTGGATGTCTACGGATGGCCCTCTCCGTGCTTTGCCGATTTCGACTCCGATGGTGATCTGGATCTGATCTGCGGCGAATTCACAGACGGTTTTACGTACTTTGAAAACGTAGGGTCGCGTAAGGAACTTAAGCTTGTTGCGGGCAGGCGTCTGGCCGACGTAAGCGGATCCCCGCTCCGTATGGCACTCTGCATGATTATTCCTACGTCCGTTGATTGGGATTCCGACGGCGACACCGACCTGATCGTGGGCGACGAGGATGGCCGCGTTGCTCTGATTGAAAACACTGGCCAAATTCGCGACTCCATGCCAACCTTCCTCCCCCCTTTTTACTTCCAGCAGGAGGCTGACACTTTAAAATCAGGCGCCCTGGCAACCCCCGCAGGGGCCGACTGGGATGGCGATGGCGACGACGATCTCCTGGTCGGGAATACTTCTGGGCGGATCCTGTTCTTCGAGAATCTTGGCGGCTTCCCCCCCCGATGGGCTGCACCTCGGGCGCTCCAGGCCGGTGACCACGAGATTCGCTTTGAGGCTGGTCCCAATGGCTCCATTCAGGGGCCTGCCGAAACCAAATGGGGATACTCTACCCTGTGTGTCGCAGATTGGGACCACGATGGTCGCCTCGACCTCATCACCAATTCCATCTGGGGTAAAGTGCGCTGGTTCCGAAATATCGGAACATCTCAAAAACCAATCCTTCAATCCGATCGACCTGTAGACGTGGACTGGCCCGGCCAACCTCCAAAGCCAGACTGGGTCTGGTGGAGCCCTTCCGGCAGCGAACTTGTCACTCAGTGGAGAACCACTCCCGTTGTGACCGATTGGGACCAGGATGGGCTCAATGATCTGATCATGCTCGACCGAGAAGGCTATTTAAGCCTGTTTACCCGAATCAAACGCGATGGGAATCTGATCCTTCTCCCGCCGGAACGTGTTTTCACAGACCCCGCTGGCAAATTGTTGAAACTTTCCGGAGGCGACCGAGGCAAAAGCGGACGACGCAAGCTTATGGCCACCGACTGGGACGGCGACGGGCTCACCGACATCCTGATTAACTCGTCCAACGCCAGTCTTCTCAAAAATTTAGGTAAAAACAGTGGCAAATGGATCCTGGCCGACCAAGGCCCTCTGGCCAAGCGCAAGCTCGACGCCCACGACACCCAGCCCGCCTTGGCAGACCTCGATGGCGATGGACGTAAAGATCTCATCATCGGCGCCGAAGATGGCCGGCTCTATGTGCAGCCCAAAATCTTGCAAAACCAGCCTCACAAGCCCTAAATCAAGATTGTTCAATTTTCTTGGACCTTGATCTCAGGAGATGCAAAATTCCTCTTGTAAAACGGTTGTATTTCAATCACATCAAAAGTCGCTGGCCACAATCCTTGCCAAAAGATTTTGGCCAGCCTTTTTTTGATTGCACTTGATCAACCTGTCGGCCTATGGAGCCAGCCCAGAAATTCAAAAAAGGTCAATTTTTTTGGTTTTCGTCTGGGTCCTCATTTGTCGGATTTTTGTCCGTTTTTTCCTGGTCGATCAATTTCCAGAACGCCTTCTTGAAATTCTGGTTGGTTGCAGTCACAAACGGGGGCGGCTCAAATGCCTCATTACACATCACATGATTGGCATAAAACTGGAGAGTTCGCAGTTGATCTTCCAGAATCACTGGATTTTCCAGTGGTTTGCCCCACATGTGTGTGACTCTCAGAGCATAGTCCCCTGATATCGGTTCCGCTTTCTTGTCAAGCTTCTTGAAAGCCTGAGCTATGATCTGAAATCGCCCCAAGGTAAAAATCGATCTTGTGGCATCTTTGGCGTTCATTCTGATTTCTCTCCAGATGTCCCTTCAAGGTTCTGTCATTCACATATGGGGTATTACGTTTTCTGTTTGGAAACCGTTCGTTTTTTTATTTAAAAAGCCGGTAAACTGCAAATCAGAAAGCGGCTTCAGCCCGATTTTCATCCGTCATTATTCCCCAAAAAAGATTCTTCAAATGACCCATTTTCAAAAATCCCGTACTCTTGGATTCGCAACCAAACTGCGCCGCAAGGCTGACGCTGCCTCACCGGCCAGTGTATAATTATTTTTTCTGTTGACGTGCAATACCCATGACGTCAAAATGCCAAAACAGATAACGAAACACTTCCCATATAGCGACTCATTCCCGATGAGCTATCGCATCAATTGCCCGGAATGCGACACCGTTTTTGAGCCGCGGCCAGGCGTCTGGTCAGCGCATTGCCCGTTCTGTGGCTGCCGGGTCGAGGTGCCGCACAGCGTCGATACGATCGATGCCAGCCAATTCCGGAAACGGATTCGCAAGCCGCCCGGCTGGCTGATCCGGCTCCAGGCCCATCTCCCCTCATGGGCGAATTTCGCCTTGATCTGCTGTGGGGTTCTGATCACACTTTCCGTTGTCATGCAAGCCTGGGTTGTGACACATGCCGATCGCTCTGCCATGCTCATGCGACGCGCCATCCATGACTATCAGAGCCTTTCGGAATCTGCCGATGAAATGCTCGTGGTGCAGGCCTGCGACAAGCTGCTCGATTTGTGGACCACACGCTCCGCTCGCCTTGAGGCCGACCGGGCCGGCCTGACCGAGGATCAGACTCGACGTCTTCGTCGTGATCTGATTCGCAAGTCCTGGAACAAGCGGCTTGAGGCCATGTCGAATTCCTCCACCAGCCCGCTGCAAGCTCTGGAAGGCGAATCCAAGCTCCTGGATGAAACGGCCAATGATCCTGACCTGAAAGATCTCTCCAACAAAGCCCGAACGGCCTGGCGCACCACCCGGGATGGGGGCATCCAATCGCAGCTCGACCTGTGCCAGGCCCAGATCGATTCCAATCGGCCACAGGAATCGCTCAAAAGCCTCATGAATGCAGAGCAACTCCAGGCCCGGAATTTGGCTGAGGTGCCTGCCCCGACCGATTCCGAACCCAGGTTCCGAAGCCTTCTTGAGCGATTGTCAAAATGGCGGGGAGTCTCTCCCAGAATCCTCATGACTGAGTCAAACTTTACCAGCACCTCGGCAGCAAGCAGCCAGATCCTGCCCTTGATTGTCAGTCTGGTATCCGCCAAAGGTTATGTTTTTAGGGATTTTACAGATCAGGCTCATCAGACCCTGTTTCTGAAATCAGCGGCCTACACGCTTGATCTGCAAATTTCGGAGCGATTCGGACGCGGTTTCGAAGAGACCCCACATAGAACCACCTTGATCGAAGTGCGCATGAATCTTCTGCGCAGTGGCAAGTCGATTTGGAATCAGGTGGCCATGGCACGCACCTCAAAAATACCCGCCCAGACGGCAATGGGTATGTCCCGACTCCAGCTTTCCAAGCAATCCGACGAGCGAATCGAACGAAAATTGAACGAAGCCGCTTGGGAAACGCTCCCCAAAGCAATAAATCAATCGATGCAACTACTCGAAGCCGCAAGGAATTCGCCCAATCCGTAAGGATTATACCGAAAATTCCAGTTCTTCGGGATCAAGTGGTTGTCCGGTTTGGACCGATAATAAAGGTGTTGAGGCTGGTATTACCAGCTTTTCAACCGTGCTGGGACGACCTCCAGCCATCGGTTTGGAGCAAAATTGACATGGATGACGACCGGACCCATCAAAGACCTCAAGGCATTGCTGAAAACGCGATGACGGCGATTCTTCCGAGTCGCTTCGAAGCTTTCGAGCAATTGACTCACGCCTGGGCCATCGGATTGATTCGCCAAACGGTTTTGACGGGTGAATCGGGGGCCGGTAAAACCTGGCTTTGGCGATCCGCAGCCGAATCCGCTCGAACACAATGCGACTATGTGCGCTGGGTCTCTGTTCCTCAGCTTCCTGGTTGCTCGGGCCTTGGCCTGCTTCAGTCGCTGCGTTTCCATCTGGAGGATCCGACCTCTGAAGAGATCGGCACAGTGGAGCAGACTCTCATCCGGGTGGAGCGCAGGATTATTGAGATGAATCAGGACGGATTCCGCCTTGAGATCGTGGTCGAAGAATCGCATCACCTCAAGCGTGAAGGTTTTGAGGTCATGCGAATCCTTCAGGAACGGCTTCGGAGCCGAGGCGTACAGATCGGCGTCCTCTTCGTTGGTCAAACCCCATTGCTGGAGCGGTTTGGAAGGCTGAGCCGTCTGGGACGGCCTGTCGGTTGGCACTTGCCCCACATATCCATGAATGAAGCGATCGAAATCTTGAGATGGTCAAGGCCTGATCATGCCTGGACAAGGGCTGAGGCCGACTGGATTCATCGCGAGACTTTGGGCAACCCCCGACGAATTGTCAGATGGTCTGAAACCTGGAATCCAGCCGAGCCGAGCCCAGTTGGCCCGGATTCACCGATTATCAAGCCTGGCTATGGGGCATCCAGAAGCAATGTTGAGGTGCAAGCCTCGTCCAAAAGCTGGTCGGAACCGTTGTTGCCTGTGAAGCCTCCTCTGGAGGAATCCGAAGGCCTGATTGAGGTTGGATATGCAGGCGAATGGTCGGAATCGGCGGACCCAATGTTCGAAGACTACCAAATGGGCGATAGGGCAGACTTTCCTGGCCTCGACTTAGACAAATACGAGCATCACCAAGCCGAGAGCCCCTCTGGTCCACACGTCTGGAAAGAGCCTGCCGACACCTTCAGTCCCCTCGTCCGATACGCTCAGAATAACGCATTGGACAACGATGAAGAATTGGAGCCACTTTGAGATCGCCCTCATAATTGGTCTAATCGAACCGATCGGCCCGAAAAAAAACAATCGATTTTGATTTACGGAATTGATCGGGTCGTTGTGAGTCGATACAAAAGTCAGTCCATGTGGTGATCCTGATCTTTGAGTGCCGCTAGTGCTCTCGGTCAACAAAACCGCCAGGAATAGTTGACGGATGTCGCCGATGGTCCCATCGGTGCTCCTTGTCAGCCTGTCGTTCCCGCGTCAGGCAGGCCATGGTTCGCACGGAAGTTAACCGCATCCGCGTCGAATCACTGGCGGCATCCGTCAATTTTTTTTGATTTATAGTTGTCGCGGCCACAGATGATACATCGTATCAGAATGATGCCGGATGCATCAAAACAAGTAGCCGGTGGTTGAGCGAAGCGACACCTTCCGGTTATGAGATCTCGTTGTATATCACATCTTGTAAAATCATAAATCTTCGATATTTGAGCGGATTTTGATTTAAAGGCCAAAGGCCTGGCCTAAGAATAGGGGTAGGGAGAGTTTCACCTCCCCATTCCTCCGAACCGTACGGGCGGATCTCCCGCATACGGCTCTCCGGTTAGTGGTCTTACCTCAAAGAGGATTGACATTCCAGCTCATGGGCTCTCAACAGGCTGAATAGCCCAAGCCGGTCAAAGTATGCATTGGGCCAACGACGATGAT
>CAMBEP010000066.1 GCA_945865635.1 Candidatus Kuenenia stuttgartensis | reverse complement strand
CGCGCGTCGCGCAGCTTCATAAGGCCAATCGGGAACAAGGTCATCAGGCTGGTCATCCCAATGCCCAGAATCATGATGGCGATCAGCACTTCGGTCATCGTCACGCCGCGACGCCGGTTTCGACTCGCTTCAAGTGTGCGGCAGGGGCTTTGCAAGCAGATCATTGGCCGACCTCCGCCATGCCCTTTTGGGCGTCTTGAAAGGGTGTACTGGCGTCATTCGAATCGAATATCTCAAGGGACTGCGACGAGATCCGCCCTGTCCGTGTCTGGATGGTGATCAACCTCCGCTCGTTCCTCAGAACCCATTCCTCGTTCGCCACATTCATATGCTGGCTCTGAAGCACATTGCCTTGCGACATCGGCAGCCGGGGCGTGAAAAGATTCCCGTTTGCCTTCGATGGGTCGGTCGGCGGGAAAACATCCCCGCGGTCCGCCAGCCAAAGATGATAAAACGGCACCTGAAACGGAGCATTGTTCACAGAACTCGCCGACGATGTCACAACCTGCCCGTCAGGCTGAAATATGATGTCCACATAACGCGTCAATGGATCAATCGGCAGACGGCTGCGCTCGGATGTGGACATGTATGCGAACCGTGGGTCGCCAATTGGAAAATTCGCGTAATTGACATTCGGTGGATTCAACGCCAATCCATAATTTGGGATCATACTCAAAGCCGTCGTCGCATCAATCACCACATCCGCAGGCAGCCCCACTTCCGCAGAATTGGCGGAAGGCACCATCCGGCGCCTGATCGTATATTCCTGAGAGATCGAAAATCCGGTCGAATCCGGCTTGCCCAGTGTCATCACCACCGGATCCCACTCAAATGTCGCACGCAGAGCATCATAAAGGCCCGCTGGGCTCGACACCCCATTGCTCATCAGGGTCGCAATCAGGTTCTGAGGATCCGCTGATGGATTATAAAAGATCTCAGCCGGGTCATCGATATACCCATTGTTATCGTCGTCGATTCCATTATATGCCGGATCAATGACCCCATCCTGATTATCATCAACTCCGTTGAACATCCGGTTGCCTTCGTTGACCACAAACAAGATTTCACTGTCATAATAGCATTCGGGTGTTAGATTCGCCGGGTACCAGGTTGGGAGCTGAAAACCGACCATCGCCAGCGGACTGCCAATATTGATGAACCGCTCCGGATTATAAGTCGCCAGATTGTATCCTGAATAACTGTTCAAAGGTGCAATCGGACCTGCAATCACATAATTTGTCGAGTTCTGAACACCCACCGTGATACGATCCCCTGCTCTGATATTCCAGGACCAACTCGTTGGCTCAACCGCGCTGAAACTGCCATTGCTTGCCGCCTTTGACTTATACTGGCGCAGAACCACCCGTGGATCCTTGATTACAGGTCCGAATGTCGACATGCCCAACTGATTCAAATATGGATCCTGCCGCCCCTTACTGTAATTACTGTTCGGCGCGCCCCCTGGGTTGCCAAGCAGTTGCATTCTCCAGTTCAAATTATTAGCAATGCAGTACTGGAAAAAGTTCACGATCTCAAGGGCAGACGCACCACCGGAATGGACCCTCAACAGACCATCTGAATAATCCGGTGCCGGCTCAAGCTGAAGCATCCGGTTGTAGGCCAGAGGTCGAAACAGGTCGTCGGCATCAGGCCCTTTCATGATCGGGTCGGGCAAGAGCCTCACGCCCGCAGGCTTGCCGGTGCTCATGGCTGCAAACCGGGCATTGATCAAAGCCTGTTGAAGGATCCGTGAGCCTTCCTGAACCTGACGCTGATTGAGCGATGAGATGACCAGCGGCAGAGTCGCCGCCGACAAAAGCCCCACGATGAAGAGCACCACAAGCAGCTCAACCAGTGTAAAGCCGCGCCGGAATCCCAAATTGTTCGAGCAGGTTTGTTCTATCCTCATCGTGCACCTCCACCAGAACCTTGTTGAAGTGCATGACTGGAAATGTCATCTTCGGCAGAGGCCAGAGTATCGTCGTCAAATGTCGCTTCTTTCGGTGTGCCCGCCATCGTCTGGCCGGGATACCGAAAATCGGGAAACGAGAATGCATAGTAGTCGAACTTCACCGCCAAACTTTCGTAGTCCCGCAGGAAGTCCAATTGCGGCATCGGTTCATTTAGCAATTCGCCCCAACTTCTCAGCCCAAGCTTCATGTCAGGCCCGCTTGAGACAATCAACGGCGTATAGCGATAAGCACGCCGCTTGAATGCTCCCATACGATCCCAATTGCTGAACTGGCCCCCGAAAAAGCTGGACTCTGTCAGGGTGTGGAAAAAATACTCAAAGGCCTGCATTTCCACACTGCCGCCGCGATTGCTGACCGAATCGCTGCCTGTCCCCATCCACCAGTCCAGTGAGACCAGTGAGCTGGAGGGATCCACCGGATCACGCTCGCGTGTCACCCAGGGCTCTTGCGCGGGATAATCCACCCAGCCTCGCTGATTGTCAGAGTTGTACCAGATCGGCCAGCGGTAAAATTGCAGAGGCTCGCCCCAGGCATCGACAAATTCCATCAGGCCATCACCGTCGGTGTCCTGAATCTCGCGATCCGTAAAGTCGTCGCGGCTAAACGCGGCCCCAAGTGGCCCCTGCCCTTCAATGAGCAAGGCGTAAAGCATTTCACTGCGGGCGGTTTTGTGCGTGTGGTTACTTTGAAGAGTTACAATCAGGTTGTCGCGGTCTGTCTGATTAGGCAGGCCTTCTACCATTTCATCCACAAGACCATTACCATTATTATCGACACCGTCATAACCCGCTGGCCCATAACCCAACTGCTTGTAGATCCCGGCAACGGCTGTGTAACTCGCTCCAAACACACCTGTGCCGGCAAAATTGTACGAATCGTTATAAGTTTTATTCACAGGGTCGGCTGGATTCAACGGATTTGGCGGATTATAGGAGCCGAAGCTGCCTGCGGAGGTGTTAAATGCAAGAGCGGTCCCAATCGGCAGGGTGTAAGGCGCAATCACTGCATTGGGTGCCAGACCGGCCACCTGACCCAGCATCGGACGCTGCGGATGACCGCCAAAATTCAAGGGGTAAACGCCCGCTAGCTGGCGAGTCCCGTTCACCACAAAAACATCCGGCATCTCGGCCTTGAGATAATCCGTAATGGCAATCGCCTTGGCACGGGCATTGCCGCCACGCCCTGGAGAAAGCCCTCGCAATGGACCCGCCTGAACCACACCAACCTTGTTCGACGCCGGCGTGGCCAGCCAAATGTGTGTGGCATTGGGATAAACTTCGTCGTCCAGCAAGGCCTGCATCCGCTCCTTGACGGCCAGATCAAGCTTCAAAACCAAAGCCTGGGTCGCCTTGAGATTCGCTGACCGGATACCATCAAACGAAGCGACCAAAATGATGGAGACCAGAATCCCAATGATCGAGACCACCACAAGCAACTCGATCAGGGTAAACCCCCGGCGAAATCTGCTTGGATTGGTCACAGATCCTGTCTCCTGACACCGGCGATGAATTTGGATTTGCATGATAGACCGACCCCCTCTCCCTTTTTTCGTGATCCAGTCGTTGTTCTACGTGCGAAATCTCGCTTTAGTTCAGTCGACCCTGAGAGAAGTTGGTGATGTTGTCCGATTCCACGGAACGGGCACTTGGAGATAACGGATTGATGAAGCTGTTGGTCAGGTCGGAATCTGCAATAGGCAATGGCTCGCTCTTGGTCTTGCCCGCAAACTGGCCACCAAAGCCATATTTCCGATCAGCACCCGCAGAAATGATCTGATAACTTTGCGGCTTCTGCCAGGCGGGCGTGCGGCCGACCGGCGCGGCAGGCCCTGTGGTGTAAGGGTTTGGAGAAATCGATGGACCTGAGTTGCCACCAAACATTCGGAAATAATTCAAACCTGTATCCACGTCCTGAATGTCGGTTAATGCCGGAAAGTAATTCTGCTTGGATGGATTGAAATTGCAATCCTGTGGATCATAGCTGTTTGAGCCATAGGCACTGAAATAGACGTAGGGCCGAGAGTCCTCTTCACTCCCAAGGCTGTCAATATAGCTTGGGAAGCCGTCGTTATCAAAATCGACCAGTCGCTCCGCCTTGAATTCAAAGAATGGGGTATCACGATTGAGTGTGGATTTATTATTTTCATTGCGGCCATATAAAGGACCATCCGGACGCTTGCAAAAGCCTGTCAATTCAAACGTTTGAGAGTCAATCTGACGGGGAATTCCACCCAGAAAGAAGACAAGGGCTTCATCTCCCTCAAGAATCCAATACTTATTGAAACCTCCATCACCATCAATATCTTGCTTCAATTCTGCACGATTGAAAAACTTTTTCAGATATCGCTGCGATCGATCAATCGCCTTCTGGGTTTGGCTTGCAAGCTGGGACGAATTCGTGATTCCAGCGATATTCGCAAAATATTTGTTCACAGAATCTACCAAAGCAGGATTATTCCCATAATTCCCCGACTCATCAATCACCACAAAACTCGGCGGGTAATCGCCCATCCGGGTCTTGAAACTGGCCAAAGCCTGTTCCATCAAGGTGATTTCCGAGGCCACCGCCGACTCCTTGGCTGCTCGCACAGCTCCGTTGATGGCTGGCAGCAGAAGGCCCGCCAAAACAGCGATGATGCTGATGACCACCAGCAGTTCGATCAGGGTAAATCCACGTCGTGGGCCAAACGAGGCCTCGGATCGACGGGCCGCAGTGGGAGTTTGATGATTCATCCGAGGGCTCTCCGCGATCGCTTGTGGAAGTGTCAATTTGCGAATCATTCCGCATCCAAACAGGTTACATACAGATTTCTGACGTCTGTCCGTCACCAGTCCCATGGTTCTCAGAACTATCAATCCAACGGCTTGACATGCTCAATGGAACCGGATGGCATGTCGAATCCAAACATTGACATATCATTCTATCACTTGGACGACCCAACCACCTGACTGGTTCCATGAATCTTGGGGAATTGCATTTCTGATTGCAATTCCCCAAAACTGCATCACATCCAACAGAATCCCTGCCAAATATACGGAAGGGAATCTTATCTGTGACCCTTTTTCCGTAGAATTTCTGGCACAAATCGAATTACACTGCCCGCCAATCACCCCGAAAGCTTCGAGATGAGCTGCACCAGTGGCAGAAAAAGCGCGATCACGATGAAACCGACAATGCCCCCCAGAACCACGATCATGATTGGCTCGAGCAGCGACATCAGCGACTCCACCAGCACTTCCACTTCTTCGTCGTAATTGTCGGCAATCTTGTTGAGCATGGTGTCAAGGTCGCCGGTCTCTTCACCGACGTCGATCATGTTCACCACAATATCATCCACAAGCCGCGACTGCTTCAAGGGTACACTGATCGTCTCCCCTTCGCGGATCGAGTCGTAGATGCGTGTAAAAACACGCTCAAAAACCGCATTGCCAGCCGTCTCGCGAACAATCGCAATGGCCTCCAGAATCGGCACGCCCGAGGTCACCAGTGTGCCCAGTGTACGCATCGTTCGGGCCACCGTCGACTTGCCGGCAATCTGCCCCATGACCGGAATCCGCAAGAGGATCCAGTCCAGCACATACGCCCCAATTTTCGTCTTGTAAAGCAGCTTGAGAATCACATACATGACGAACGGAGAAGCAATACAAACCGGCGCGTAATCGACTACGAAGTGACTGGCCTCGATCAGGAAGGTGGTCATCTTCGGCAAATCGACCCCGAAGTCTTTGAAAATCAATTCAAACTTCGGGATGATGAAGTAGAGAATGAAGCCCACGATCGTCACCGCCACGGTGATGACCACGATCGGGTAGACCATGGCCCCCTTGATCTTGCGCTTGAGCGACTGCGACTTCTCCTTGAAGTCGGCCAGTCTCTGCAAGATGGCTTCCAGGGCACCGCCCGCCTCGCCGGCCCGAACCATGTTGCAATAGAGGCGGTCAAACGCCTTGGGGTGCTTGGCGAAGGCTTCAGAAAGCGTCAGGCCGCTCTCAATGTCTTCCACCACATCGCCCAAAGCATTCTTCAAAACGCCAGGCCTGCACTGGCCAGCCAGAATTCGGAGACTGCGAAGGATCGGCAATCCGGCATCCTGAAGTGTCGAAAGCTGGCGGGTGAAAGTACAAAGCTGCTTTGCCTTGATCTTGCCGAAAGTGAACGACTTCTTCTTGCCCTTTTTCTTCTTCTTGGCCTTGGCTTTGGTCTTGGCCTTTTCGCCAATCGACGTCACGAAAAAGCCGCGCTGACGAATCAGTTGCTGCGCTTCCTCCTGCGTCGTCGCCTCAATCGTGTCCTTGACCGTCTTGCCGGTCTGGTCCATTGCTTCGTATTGGAACGTCGCCATTGCTCAGCACCTCAAAAGGGGTCGTTGTCGTTCGAGTGGTCGCCGCCGTCATAACCATCAATCCATTCCGGATTCCCGCCTGTTCCGCACACCGGAAACCAGCCCGCTGGCCCGGGGCGATCAAAAATCCATGCCTGTCAATCGTCAAGAATTGTCTCGCGAATGATCTCGTCAATCGTGGTCTTGCCTTCATGAACCGAAAGCATGCCCGTCTCACGCAGTGTCCGCATGCCACTGCGCCGACATGCGGCACGATATTCGTCAAGCGACGATTCCTTGACAATCATGTCCCGAAGCTCGTCGTTCATGATCAACAACTCATAAATCCCCATGCGGCCCTTGTAGCCTGTATTCTTGCACGTATCGCAACCCTTGCCACGATAAAACTCCAGGCCTGCCGCCGTCGCGGCCGTCATTCCAAGCTGGCCAAGCTGCTCGGCATTCGGCATGTATTGCTCTTTGCAACCAGCGCAAATCCGCCGGACGAGCCGCTGTGCCAAAACTCCTTCCAGAGTGGCTGTAATCAAGAATGTCGGCAAACCCATGTCCCGCAGACGCGTAACAGCCGATGGTGCATCGTTGGTGTGCAAAGTCGTAAAAACCGTGTGGCCTGTCAGAGACGCCTGAATCGAAATTTCGGCCGTCTCCAGGTCACGCGTCTCACCCACCAGGATAATGTCCGGATCCTGCCGCAAAATGGCACGCAGGCAGGCCCCAAAAGTCACTCCGATGTCGTGGTTGATCGGGCATTGAATCAAGCCGTCAATGTCATACTCAACCGGCTCTTCGGTGGTAATGATCTTGTCTTCGATCGAGTTGAGCTCGTTCAAAGTGGCGTATAGCGTGGTCGTCTTGCCGGACGATGTCGGACCAGTCACCAGAATGATCCCGTTGGGCTTCAGGATCAAGCCTCGCCATAGATCAAGCGTGTCCTGAGGCATCCCAATCTTGTTGAGGTCAAGATTCACCACGGTCTTATCAAGAATCCGAAGCACCACCGACTCGCCAAACAGGGTCGGCAGGGTCGAAACCCGAATGTCCACCTGATTGCCGCCCAGAGCGAGCTCAATCCGGCCGTCCTGTGGAATTCTCCGTTCGGCAATGTCCAGATTGGCCATCACCTTGATCCGGCTCGAAATCGCAGGCCCAAGGTGACGCGGTGGCG
The DNA here is from genome assembly GCA_945865635.1 of Candidatus Kuenenia stuttgartensis. Lineage (GTDB taxonomy): Bacteria > Planctomycetota > Planctomycetia > Isosphaerales > Isosphaeraceae > QWQI01. The sequence goes on along the minus strand of CAMBEP010000066.1, from coordinate 19,525 downwards.
GTATCAGCTCAAAAAGCACTCCGTCAACCCGCAGCCGCATCTTGTATTCGCCTTCAAACGGCTCAAAGTGAATGTCAGACGCCTTGTCGCGGATCGCCGTCAAAAGCACCAGATTCACCAGCTTGCGCACAGGAGCCGCATCGGCCATCTCTTCAATCGCTTCAAGGTCAATCGTCGTTTCGTTGCGATTGGAATACTGCTGAAGTGCCTTGTCCGCCTCAATCTGCTTGATAACATCGCCAATCGATTCCTGCTGGCCTACGTAAAGCCTCTCAATGGCATTTTTTACGTCGGTTTCGCTGGCCACCATCCCTTTCACGTCCACGCCCAGAAACGAACGCACGGAATCGAGCGACTGAGGATCCTCCGGGCGTGCCATGGCCACCGTGACCGACTTGTCCTTTTTATTCTGGGACAACGGCACCACACGAAACATCTCGGCCATCTGCTGGTTGATCAATTGGCAAAGCTCGGCAGGAATCGTAATGTCCGCCAGAGTCACCACCTTCATGTCAAGCTGTTCACCAAGAGCTTTGAGAAGCTGCGACTCGGAAATCAGCCCGAGACGCATTCCTATCTTGCCAAACTGCTCGACTCCACCGCCTTGTTGCTGCTCTTCAAGGATCCGCCAGGTCGTTTCCTCGTCCAGATAACCCATGTCCTGCAAGATCGTTCCGATTCGGCGTGCCATATGGATTCAGTCCTGCTTAAGTCACTTTACGAATGTATGTCGAGTGAACACGATGATCGCCGCCCGGGCGTTTTTCATACCCCCCAAGTGGCCGAAACCGGCAGAACTTTGACCCCGATTCATCGATCAAAGTTCTGGAAGATGCTGGAACAATCAGCGTTTCTTCTTGTCGTTGACCTCTTCTTCGTCACCATCCTCATCGCCTTCATCAATGATCCCCTTCTTGGCCAGTTCGATCCGCTCGCGCAGATCATTCGGCTTGCGGGAACGGTAAATCGCGTCTTCCTCTTCGACAATCCCCTGCCGCCAAAGATTAAAGAGCGAATCGTCCATCAGGATCATGCCGTGCTTGCGGCCCGTCTGGATTGACGAGTCAATCCGGTACGTCTTGTTTTCACGAATCAAGTTCGAAATGGCTGGCGTGATCACCAACATCTCATACGCCGCAACCAGCCCCTTCGGCTTGCGGGGCAGCAACGCCTGACAAACAATCCCAATAATTGCCACCGACAACTGGGTCCGAATCTGATCCTGCTGCTCTTTCGGGAAAACGTCAATAATCCGGTTGACTGTCCCCTCTGCCGAACTTGTGTGAAGTGTGCCAAACACAAGGTGGCCTGTTTCTGCCGCTGTGATCGCAGCAGAAATCGTCGCCAGGTCGCGCATTTCACCCACAAGAATAATGTCCGGGTCCATCCGCAAAGCCCGCTTCAAAGCTTCCGGGAAGTCCGGCACGTCAATTCCAATCTCCCGCTGATTCATCAATGATCGCTGGTGCTTGTGAAAATATTCAATCGGATCCTCAATCGTGATCACATGGTGATCCATGTTGAAGTTGATCCAGTTGAGCATGCTCGCCAACGATGTCGTCTTGCCAGATCCCGTCGGCCCTGTCACAAGCATCAGTCCGCGAGGCCGCTTGATCAGCTCCTCACAAACCTTGGGCAACCCAAGCTGCTCAAATGTCAGAAACTCATTCGGAATCCGCCGAAGAACCATCCCAATGCAACCACGCTGCTTGAACACGGCCACCCGAAACCGGCCCAGATCGCCGAAGGCAAACGCAAAGTCCGTTCCACCCACTTCCTGCAATTCCTGCTGGCATCGCTCCGGTGTGATCGACTTCATCAAGCCGACCATGTCGCTTTGCTCTAATGTCTTCGTATTCAGCGGATGCATGTGGCCATGCAAACGAAGAGTCGGCTTGGCCCCCACTGTCAGGTGTAAGTCGCTGGCCTTCTGGGTAATGGCCGTATGCAGCAATTTATCAATCAGCAGAGTGCCCATGAGTCCTCACGTTCCACTGGTTCAATCTTCGAAACGAGTCATTCTATCGACACCTGAAACGACCTGATCCTGCGTAGAGTCATTCAGGACAGAATCCCAAAACGTCTTCCGCACCTCAGGATCGCTTCTCATCATGTTTTCCACCAATTTCGATTGGTACGCAAGCCAACACCAAAGATCTGCCAGCAGATGTTTTTGAGTGGAGTTCGTCAGGTTACAGAACCACACGCCTCAGTTAAATGCGCATTGATCTGCCTGACTGACTCCATCGTAGCCCCTCTGATCGCATTTCTCCAAATCTTGCCCCAAAACGAATCGTCCATTCCCCGTTATCGGAACAAGAACAACGATCCGTAGAATTCCATTGACCTGACCAACCCTCAGGAATCAATGCCCACCTGGCTTGATCCCTGTCGCCGATGTGAACAGGTCGTGGTTCGTAATCTTCAAAACTTCGTCAACCGTTGTCTGGCCACGCATGGCCTTGATCATGCCATCCTCGAAAAGCGTACGCATCCCCTCACGACGAGCCACATTACGTATCTCTACCGAGGTCTCTCCCTTGAACGCCATCTCGCGAATCTTCGAGGACATCACCAACAACTCAAAAATCGCCATCCGCCCGCGTGTTCCCTTGTTATTGCAGTGGGCACAGCCTTTGCCTTCCATAAAGTTCGCCCGCTTCACCACCTCTGGCTTGAGCTTCAAACCCTCGATAATGTGTGCCGGCGGGTCAACCCGAACCTTGCACTTCGGGCAAACTTTACGCACCAATCGCTGCGCCATAATCCCCATAACCGAACTCGTCACCAGAAACGGAGCGACCCCAATATCCACCAGACGTGTAATGGCACTGGGCGCATCGTTCGTGTGAAGTGTACTAAAAACCAAGTGTCCTGTCAGGGATGCCTGAATAGCGGTTTGAGCTGTCTCGTTATCACGAATTTCACCCACCAGAAGAATGTTCGGGTTTTGACGCATCATGGCCCGGATGATTTTGGCAAAGGTCATCCCGATCTTGTGCTTGACCTCACACTGGTTGACACCCGGGAGGTAGTATTCCACAGGATCTTCAGCGGTGATGATTTTCGTGTTGGGGGTGTTCAGCTCGTTCAAGGCAGCATAAAGCGTAGTCGTTTTACCCGAACCGGTCGGGCCGGTGACGAGCAGAATTCCGTTCGGACGACGAATCAAATTATTGAACCGGCGGTAATCTTCATCCGAGAATCCAATGTCACGAAGACCGACCTTGATATTGTCCCGGTCCAGGATGCGCATGACCACCGACTGCCCGTGATTGGTTGGCAAAACCGATACACGCAAGTCAATTTCTTTGTCGCCAGCCATCATCTTGATCCGGCCGTCCTGGGGCCGACGTTTTTCTGCAATATCGATCTCAGCCATGATCTTCAAACGACTTAAAACCGCGCCGTGAAGCTTGCGCGGAATGGCATCCCGCTCAATACACACCCCATCAATCCGATATCGCACCCGAACCCGATCACCAAACGGCTCAATATGAATATCGCTCGCTCGATTTCGGGCCGCTTCTGAGATCAAAAGATTCACCAGTCGGATCACAGGGGCTTCACCCGCCCCTTCCATCCCCAGAATACTACCCTTCTTGCTCGTATCCGCACCCATCTCATCGAGAGCAGAGTCGGTGAACTCCTTAAGCAGGCTGTTGACGGATTCCGTATCGTCTTTACCGCCCGCCGACCCAGACCCACCATGGTGCGTATTGATCGCAGCCAGAATCGCTTCTTTTGAGGCGATGCAAGGCGAGATCTCTTTATTCAAAACGAATCTTAGATTTTCGACCGTTTCGTAGTCGGGCTCCGCAAGTGCGATCTTCAGTTCGCCAAACTCTTCGGAAAACGGCATACAGAATTTGTCGCGGCAGATCGCCTCCGGAACCATCGCCACAACTTCCACCGGAATATCGACATCCCGCAAATTGATGTAAGAATAGCCAAACTCGTCCGCCTTGGCTTGGGTGATCTCTTCAGGTCCCGCATAGCCTTGCCGTATTAAAGCGTCCTCAAGCGTCATGTTGGGCATGCGCTGAGCTTCCGCAAGTTGGTCGCGCCCTATGACGCCTTTTTGTATCAGAATGTCAGACCATTTGGCCATGTCAAGTTCCCTCGATACCGGTCCGAGTGTTCCAGAAATGAATGAGAAACAGCTTGTTTCAGAATGACTTAGAGCATGTCTTGAGACAGGCTGAAGTGATCGGATGAGATATCGGAACCATACGACATAATATCGCGTCTCATGACGGATATCGGCGAATATTCAGCCTAGCCTAGACTTGCGTTATCAAGGATTTTACCACAAGTTGACGACTGTCACAATTCTTCCGATTAAAAGGTTTTGGAAAGATTCCCAGAAAAAACCGCGAAGAGTGATGCCTTTGGGGATTATAAGGATTATTGGCCACTCCTAAACGATTTATTATAAACCAAAAGCCGGGGGAAGCGATCCTTCCACCGGCGTAAAATCTTCAGAAATACGAATCTCACCAGCCAAAAAAAAAGGCAAATTCAGGCCAACGATACCGAGCCAATCTTCTCACGCTGACTCCAGCGGCCGTCAACCCGCTCAATCCTGTGATAAAGCGTGTCCCGCTCGACCGGCACACGACCTGCCTCAATAATCAATCGCTCCAGATCCGCAACACACATCTCTTGGGGCGAATCTGATCCAGCCTCATGATAAATCTTTTCGTGAACAACGGTTCCGTCAATATCGTCAGCACCGAATGAGAGCGCCACCTGAGCCGTCTTCATTCCCAGCATAACCCAATAAGCCTTGATGTGAGGTATGTTGTCAAGCATTAAACGGGATATGGCCATGGTCTTTAAATCCATAAAACCTGAGGCTTTAGGAATTTCATCCATCCGGGAATTGTCTGGATGGAAGGCCAGAGGGATGAATGTCTGAAACCCACCGGTTTCATCCTGAAGTTCACGCAGACGAATCATATGATCGATCCGGTGCAATGGCTTCTCAATATGTCCATAAAGCATTGTACAGTTGGATTTCAGGCCAAGTTTGTGAGCCAGCCTGTGAACTTCAAGCCATGTTTCCGTCGAAGCTTTGGCATCACAAATTTTCTCCCGCACTTCCGGGTGAAAAATCTCTGCCCCACCGCCTGGAAAACTCCCAAGCCCCGATTCCATCAAATCTTCAATAATCTCTTTCATGGACTTGCGGGCAATCTTGGCAAAGAACTCAATCTCAACGGCTGTGTAAGCTTTTACGTGAATCTCAGGAGCTTCAGATGTCACCCAGCGAACAACATCCGTATAGTAGCTAAACGGCAGTTTATGATGGAGGCCACCGACAATGTGGAGCTCTGTTGCGCCTTTTTCATGGGCCTGCCTGGCCCGATCCCGAATCTGCGATTCATCCATCACATAACCGCGAGGGTCGTCCAGATCAGCCCTGAATGCGCAGAAATCACACTTGTAAACACAAACATTCGTTGGGTTTATGTGTGTATTGACGTTATAGTAGGCAAAATTCCCGCTGAGTCGTTCGCGGACGTGGTTGGCCATTTCACCTAAAAAGAAGAGGTCCCGGCAATCTTCCAGAGCCAGTCCATCCTGAACGGAAAGTCGCTCGGCGGCATAAACCTTCTCTTCGATCGCTTTGAGATGCCCTGTGTCAACGTTGGCCATACGAGCTAAGCCCCTCTTGGATCAGAACCGACTTGACGATTCCCAGTCTATTTTACGCTTCAAAAAACTGGCACCGTACAAATTTTAGACCGATTCTGCCCATACTTCAAGGCTCCAACTCTTGGAATTTGTGCTTGAACGAATTCCAAAAACGGGTTGCGAGATTCCCGGACTCTATCTAACAAGCTAGATCGGCCACAGATTTGGCACCTGACGCTTAACTTGGTTAATGACTCACATGATCTTAATGGGAAGATTCATGAACTCGAATTTATCCTGAGTTCACGTTGCATTCGTACTCCTAATCATAGATTATCATACTATCAAAAAGAACGAAACGAGCATGGATTTGGATATAGGGCTATCCATTCCAATCTTCCACAAATCGTCTTCGAAATCCTGGTCTCTAGCACCGTTCCGCTTTTGATCTATGGATTTGATTGGCCTGAGCAGTCGATGGTTTGGGTTCTGCCCGGAGTTCCTATTGCCAGACGGATTCCGGAGTGACTTTCGGGGTATTAGCGAAATTGAAACCACCGGAAAGACGAAATTGTCGAAACCCTCAGCCAGTCAACGGCGGATTTAAAGTCCCAGGAATCGGTTTTGGAAAATGAGGGGAACCGAAAAATCACTGATCTTTTCCATGCTCCTCAAAGGGCGACCCAGGCACTCTCACTCTTCAAAGATTGAGCCTAAGCTTTTGATCCACTCCTTTCCAATCGTAAGAGATTTTGACCCGGAATTTGCAAGACTATTATCAAGCACATCAATCATGAACATTGTGTCTTGATTCCATCTGGACTTTTCAGAAAGCCAATCGCATGGGTGTCAGAATTCTAGTGGTCGAAGACGAGATTGAGATCGCTGATTTTATTGTCAGGGGCCTCCGCGAAGAAGGTTTCACCGTCGAGAGCAAACTCAACGGCACCGATGGCTGGCATGCGATGCAAACGGAGCCTTGGGACTTGATCCTGCTGGACTGGTGGCTGCCAGACGAAGACGGAATCACTTTGATTCACCGATTGCGGGAAGCAGGCGACCTGACACCAATTATGCTTCTGACCGCAAGAGACGCTGTCAGTGATCGTGTCAAAGGCCTCGACGCTGGCGCCGACGATTATCTCTGCAAACCTTTTGCGTTTGAAGAACTGCTCGCCAGAGTGCGCTCACTCAACCGGCGCAAGGATCAGCGTTCCGCCATGGTCTTATCCTACTATGACCTGACAGCGGACATATCGACCCACCGCGTAGAGCGGGCCGGCCAGCGGCTTGATCTCACTGCCAAGGAGTACTCGCTTCTGACTTTTTTCATGAGGCGGACGGGTGAAGTGCTCTCTCGAACAAGAATTTATGAACAGGTCTGGGATCAGCGCTATGATGGCATTTCAAATACACTTGAAGTACACATCAAAGAATTGCGAAGAAAGCTTGAAATGCACGGCGACCGCCTGATCCAGACTGTCAGGGGGCAAGGCTATCTCTTTGATAAATCCGAGCAGACTGAATGAACCATCGAAATGGAATCTGAATGAGAGTTTTTCAGATCCATTCCCGTGATTTGAATTCCCTCTTACAGCATTTTCCTGAGAATCAAGCATAAAATCCAATAATGCAGATCTCCCTGAAAAATCGTTTGATGGCCTTCTTTCTGGCGGCACTTGCTGTGGTCCTGACAGCATTTTCGTTTGCAATTTACTTTTTTGCCAGATTGCATCTGAATCAACAGCTTGAGGACCGTGCTGGGGCAACTCTGGAAACACTTGTTGCAGCAAGCGAAGTCCACCCCAATGGTCTTGAGTGGCAGCCTGATATCCACAAGATTACGTTTTGGCATGAAGATCAGCCTACAATTTGGGCTGTTTTTGACCAGTCGGGAACGATGATTGACTGCCCACCCAACCAATCTTTTCCAGTCGGAAATTTCTCGAAATCCTCCGAACCGGTCAATTTGATTTCACAGTCCAATTTCAAATATGGCGGCCAGGATTGGCGTGTTTTTCAAATCAAGCTCGACTCCGGCCATTCCATCCGAATTGAAATGGATCCGCTTAAAGTTCTTTACAAGGAATTGGTTTTCATGACCGCCTGGCCACTGAAATCCCAGTCATCGTCTTTGTCTTTAAAATACCTGTCATGGACACTGATATTAGTCGCGGGATCAGCCTGGGGAATGGCAGCCGTTTTAGGCCGCTGGTTTTGCCAGAAAGCCTTGCTGCCATTAAGCGAGATGACACGGGATGTTGACAGAATCACAGCAGACCAACTCTCCTATCGATTAAAACCGCCATCAACGCGTGATGAATTGCAATCACTTTCTGAAGCATTCAATGAGCTCATGGATCGCCTGGAATTATCGTTTGCAAAACAGTCGCGTTTCACCAGTGAAGCCTCTCATCAGATGCGCACTCCGCTAACTGCACTGATGGGACAGCTTGACGTAGCCCTCAGGCGAGATCGCGATACTCTGGAGTACAAAAGAGTTTTAACTTCCTCCAGAAATCAAGTGGTAAGGCTTCAAAAAATTGTCGAGCTACTTTTATTTCTTGCCAGGGCAGATGCTGAATCAAAAGCTTCCAGTCTTGAATGGATCGAATTGACGCAATGGCTGAAGCACCAACTCAAGGCAAGCTGGGGCGAGCACCTTAGATACACTGATATCAAACTCGAATTCGAGGACCACCAACTCGTCCATTTGCAATCGCATTCCGCGATGCTGACGCAGGCAATTGACAATTTCATTGACAATGCCATGAAATATAGTGAACCTGGCACTGCCATCATGATTCGTTTGATCAACCAGCCTGACACAACGATCATTGAAGTTGAGGATCATGGCAAAGGAATCAAGGAGTCGGACCTTTCCCAAGTGTTTGACCCATTCTTTCGATCCAGCGATAACCGAAATCGAGGAGTCGATGGATTTGGCCTTGGCCTTGCCATCGTCGCCCGAATTGCGTCTGCACTCGATGCCGACTATAGCGTTCGAAGTAAATTGGGTGAAGGGTCTATATTTCAACTGGCTTTTCATCATAATACGTCTCAAAAACCAATCTTTTCCAATCAATCGCACCTTTCCTGAACCACTTTTTTTAAAAAATATCCCAAAAGGCTCTGGCTTACCGAGCCTGAAGCGTTAAGAATGAGCTTTGCCGGAGCCGTTTTTTCCGAAACCTTGCCGATCCATCCCGTTTGCCCTAGTGGCTTTGGGGTGGGCGTTCGCAAAACTGAGATCACTTCTCCAAACCAAAGACAACCGTTTCAGAGAGGCCGATTCTGTGGACCAGAAATCTCATCATACCCCCCCTGAGCCTGCCATGGATGACCTGGTGGTTGGTAGCTGGCTTGTTCAGGCTGGAATCATTAACTCGGACCAACTCATTCAAGCCATAAGATATGGCAAAGATCGCACTTGCAGCCTGCGCGACGCCATGATTGAGCTTCGTTTCATGAATCCATCGGCTCCGATGCCCAGCGCGGCAATGGCACCACCACCGGCGAGCGGACCGACCGATCAGGCACCTGCCCATCATACGTCTGGTGGAATTGCCGGTTTTTTTGGCAATATTTTTGGCGGTTCCAATCACTCGCCAGCTCCTGAACAACCGACACCGGTTCCATCGGCAACGAATCTCTCAGGTCAATTGAACCAGACAGCACAGGGTTTTATTGCAACAGGACAGCAACACCCCACTCAATTGCAAAGTCAATCTGTAGGAGGACTTGTACCTACGGTTGCCAATCAGGAACTGCGTGAGGTGGAGATGCGTCAGTCCCTCCGCATCATGATCGACGGCAAGGACACGCCCGAGCTGACCGATGCACTCTTCAGCCGAGCCATCGACTCTCGTGCGACCGACATCCATTTTGACCCGCGCGAGACAGATTACCGTGTCCGATTCCGGGTCGATGGCCTTCTTCACGACATTATCACAATCCCATATGATCAAGCGATTTCTGTTGTAAGCCGAATCAAGATTCTGGCCAATCTTGACATTGTTGAACGCCGCTCCGCACAGGACGGCCGAATCACGCACAACTATAACAACCGTCGCCATGATCTCCGGGTTTCTACCATGCCATCGGGATATGGCGAGAAAATTGTGCTTCGTGTGCACGATGCCATTGCCGAAATTATTGGCCTCAACCAACTTGGGCTCAGCCGTGGGCAAGACGAAGTGCTTTTAAGACTCCTTCAGCAGCCCAATGGAATGATTCTGGCAAGCGGTCCGGTTGGGTCCGGCAAAACCACTACCCTGTATAGCTTTATGGGCGCAGTCAATACACCGACCCGAAACTTGATGACCATCGAAGATCCGATCGAGTATCGGCTCGACGGAGTCAATCAGGTACAGGTCGACGGACGTGCCGAGATGGGTTTTTCCGAAGGCTTGAGAGCCATGCTTCGGCAGGATCCAGACGTGATCATGATCGGCGAAATTCGCGACGACGAAACCGCCCAGATCGGCTTGAGGGCCGCCCTCACAGGTGTTCTCGTTTTCAGCTCAACTCACGCCGGCGATGCGGCCACAACCATTGCCAACCTCCATAACTTCAGCGTCCCAAGCTTCATGCTGGCAGGCGGCCTGCTTGGCATAGTAGGCCAGCGGCTTGTCAGAAAAGTCTGCCCTTACTGTGTGATCCGCCAAAAACCGGACCCTGCAAAATGGCAGTTGATCGGCCTTCCCCTGGAAGAATTGGAAACCGTTGAAGTCGCATTTGGTCGAGGCTGCCCTGCCTGTTTCCGTACGGGCCATCTTGGAAGAATCGGCGTTTTTGAGATTCTCGAAGTCGATGAAGAGATCCGCGAACTGATTATGCGGAAAGGTTCGAAAGATCAGATTAGGCAAGCTGCGGAATCCAAAGGAATGCAAACATTGAGGTCATCGGTGGTCGATTTAATTCGTAGTGGAGTGACCACGATCGAAGAAGCCTTGCGTGTAGTACCCATGTAAGTTCATACAATTGAACTCCTTGGGTAACACAATTGCATGGCTTCCGCCCGATCGTGATGGACTGGATTTGGTCCATTCAGGTGAACCCCACAATTTCGAGAAGGACACGGAGGTCCAAGCCATGCTATTCTTTCATAATCATAGTCCTCATCAGGTATTAACCCGAATCGTCATTGCCAGTTTGGCGATGGCATTCTCGACGGGTTCTCTCATCGAGCTCAAAGCGGAAGATGATGCGCGAGTTGGGCTTGGCCTATCCCGATTCTTCCGGTTTGGAGCCGCAAAAACCGAATCTAAACCCGCCCATGATCACAATCATGATCAGAATCGGCCAGCGGATATTGCACGCCTGCCATCGGATCGCAACTTTAAGAGTAGCCAGGACTTACCAGCAAGCCCAGCCACCCCGTTCAGCCCCGCAGTCACATCGCCAGGCTTTGGTGAGACGTCGACCAATCGCGTCAATGCTCGCCCTCGCCACAATGGCCCTGTCACCGAAGCGGATCCAATCCTGACCAGAGTTGGGCTCGGCCGATCGGACAGCGGCTCAAGTTTTGCCCTATTCATTCAAATCTATGCAGATGGGACAGTGATTGACAGCGAAGGTGTGCACCGGCTTCCCGTCAGCCAGATCAAGCAAATCCTGGCAGTGATTCGCGGTCACGACTTCTCGAAAGTTCACGGGCATTGCGGCCAGCCTTCCGCAGACTTCATCGAGAATGTCCAGATGGTCGTCTACGACCGATCCATGGGCCGTCTGCGTGCCCATGCGTTCTCTTATGCTGGCAACCCCGAAGGCTGCGACAGCAGTGTCGGCCATCTTCATAAAGCCCTTGATGACTTGGTCATGCAGATTTCTACAGGCCGACCAACTGAAACCGCAGCAACGACTATCTCCTCGCCATCCACACAACCTGGAACTGCGACCACCAGTCCCCTTGGAAATTCTCCGAATGTGACTTTCAGTGGATCGCCTGCAAGCCTTCCTCAACTGGTTGAATCTACCCAGCCTGTACCAAGCCAACCACAGCCTTCAAATATCCCGTCCTTCAGCCAAGGGGCCCTCGTACCAAAACTTCCAGCCACGTCCACCCCTTTGGTCAATGGGGAAACGGGCTTGGTGGCACCACGCTGAATGGCATAAGGAATGATAAAAGGCCATTCAAGGCCGCCGCTCCAAGGATGATTTCAAAATGCCAGTCGGGTGCCGACTGGCATTTTTTCTATCCTGACTGTATAAAAGAGTATCTTAATCGTGATACCAAGAATCATTGGCTTTTCGTGATGGCAGACGGACATAAATTGGACAACCCCAAAGTCATTTCAAATCCAGCTCTGGAAAATTTGCCTGAACAGGATTTAGGCAATCCAGCCTCACCGCAGTCGGCGGAAGAAAAGTTTCGTGAGTTTCTTGAGATCAGGGGCGAGAAGCTGACAGCCCCGAGGCGAGTTCTGATCCGCCATATCTTTGACTCCCACAAGCACTTCGACGCCGACGAACTGGTTGCGGAACTTCGCGTTGTGCGGTCCAACGTCAGCCGTTCGACCGTTTACAGAACTCTCAGGCTGTTGGTAGAGAGTGGCCTGTTGCGTGAGTTCAGGCTGGCAAATCGTTCGGTTTACGAGCATGATTTTGGGTATCCGTCGCACGACCATATCCACTGCACCCAGTGCGATGCGATTGTCGAGTTTCGAAACGACCAGATCCGATTGATTCGCGAGCAGATGGCACTTGAGCACGGTTTCAGGGCTGAAGCCCATCGCTTTGTGGTCGAGGGAGTCTGCCAGGAATGCCAACGAAAATCGTCGCGTCAGCGCCGACGTCTGGATTTAATTTAATCTGCAATTCAAATCAGGCAGATGATTTAATTTGACAACGTCTTTCAATCTCTCGGAAATACGTTCCATACACAGAATCGTAATGCCTCCATCGTCCTATCGATGATGCATAAAGCGGCTTGCGCACCTGAGCAGAACTGGCGGTATTGACGGTTCGTCTGGTCTCGTAAAACGATTCCACCTGTGGCGGAGTCTCAAGCCCAAGTCGATCAAAAACCGCTGAGATCGTTTTGTAAAGGTCTTTTACAAGATCTTCATAATGCAATTCCATGACGCTCTGCGAAGAATCTGCCAGCCACATTCTCGTGATCATTCGATTCATTTCCAGGCGATGAGTCAAATTCGCCCAACTCGAATTCCACCTCACCGTTGCAAAACGCGTCATGCGGCACGACAAGGCTATATCCAGGGCATTTCGCTGACATATAATCACCTTTGATTCCGGAAATAGCTGTTCAATCAAGCCAATATAAAACAAGTTGTCAGGCAGCTTGTCAATAACATATTTTGTAGACCAGGAATTCTGTTGCAATCGCTCAAAGTATTGATTTCTCATGGTCACAATATCTTGAAGGGTGAAGGCGGCCTGATCGTTTTTATTCGCGTTTTGCCTGACCAGAAAGGAATCATAAATATCCGGCAGCCATGTCAATTCGCCGGCACCTGTGATTTCCGGATGAGTCGCCAGAACTTGTTCTACAAGCGATGTTCCGGATCGTGCCATCCCAACCACAAATACCATTTCAGGAGCGTTTTGTGCAGAGGCCTGATCCTGCCCGATATGAGAGCAGTTTGTACCCCTTGTCATTCCCAGGCAGTGATTGACAAAACTTGTAAATTTGGCAGGCTGATACGATCGGCCTGATTTTTCAAACTGTTTTTCGCGTAAGGCACAAGCTTGATCCAGATATCGTGCAGCCAATCCAAAATTGGATTTTTTGTCGTGCAAATGGGCCAAACCATATCCAATCATTTCATGATCTTTATCGGATACGGCTGTATTACCAATGACTTGTTCCATTCTGGATTGCAGTTCAGGTGGAGTTTCCGCACCGAGACGAGTCGCCAGGCGACCTAAAACTCCAGCATGCAGAGGCTCAATTCGCAGGCATTCAAGCCAATTGGCAATCGCAGATTGCAAGTCGCCCTGCTGGTCGGCAATTCGGCCCAGATTTGCATAAACGGCTGCCGATTGCGGAGCAATCTTCAGGCATTTTACAAATGCATCTTTGGCAGCCTCAAGATCGCCCGACTCAATCCTGGCCAGACCTAAATGCATCCATGCCGCGGCCGAGTTGGGTTTTAATCGCACCGCAGATTCCGCATGCCTGGCTGCCGGCTCGATCAAGCCCATTTCCAGATTCGCCTTGGAAAGGTTCGAATGCAACTCACAGGTATCAGGAGCCATTTTTAAGGCCGTTTCGAAGATCTTTAATGCCATCTCCGACTGCCCGGATTCAAGGAGTGCATTTCCAAGATTATTCCAGGCAGCGACGAATTGTGGAAAGGCTTGGGTTAGAATGGTAAACTGTGCGATTGCATCTTGCACACGCCCGAGGTCCATCAGGGTGGATCCGTAGTTCAGGCGAGCGACTGCCTGATGATCTGGATCTCCAAGGCGTAAGGATTTTTCATAAATAGGCAAAGCCTCCATGCTCTTGCCGCTGGCACAGAGAGCATCTGCAAATGTCGATAAATAAGAAGCGTTTTCGGGAGAAATTCTGAGCGACTCCAATAAATGAATTCTGGCCTGATCTAACGCATTTGTCTCCAAGAAGAGCATGCCAAGCAGATAATGTGCTTGATCCGATTCCGGATATTGTCCGAGAACTTGTTGATAAATCCGTCTGGCGGTTGGATAATCCCGAGCACGATGTGCAATGAGAGCAGATTCAAGGGGGTCATTCAGCATTTGTCAAGGTTCCTTAACGAGGTATGATCCAGGCATTTGATGATTCGAAATGTGGTCCTTTAATTCTTATCATATCAAGTGTTGATTCCCCAATCTGATTGAATTTACAATTTTATCGACAATCGCCATTAAAAAGTTGACAACTTCCGCGCTCGGTATTTGCATGATAAAACTTGAACCGATTTTCCGAACTCAACTTGACCAAATTTCCGATCTCGGCATAATCCCATGGATTAATGAACCAGTCCCGGACAAGATGGATCTATTCCGGGGGGAAGGAAGATTTGACGATGCTATTCGGCATGGACGCCAGAACTCTCTCTTTAATGACAAAGACTTATGTCACATCTGCGCTGATCTGTTGCGGATTGGTGATGATGGGTTGCGGCACTGTTCGCAACACGAATACGCCGCGCAGTGGCACAGAGCAAATGCTGCTTTCCAGCTCGTTTGATGAGGCTTTGCGGCGGATCGATTTCAGTCCGTTGGCGAACGCACCGGTCTATTTTGAGACGAAGAATATTGAAGCAATTGACAAAGGATGGGTCATTTCCTCGATCCGAGAGGCCATGCTGGTTCGAGGTGTTCGCCTGATGGAAAAGTCTGAACAAGCTGTGGTGATTGTCGAAGCCCGAGTGGGCGCACTTGGCACGGACGATTTCAGCTTCCTGATTGGAATTCCTCAAATCACGGTACCTGCCACCATCACTGGAATGCCGATGGGCACCATTCCAGAAATTGCGCTCATGAAAAAGGCGGACCAGAAAGCACTCTCGAAACTGGCCATTTTTGCTTACGACAAGGCAAGTGGAGGAGTGGTCTGGACATCGGGCACGTCGACAGGTTTTGCAAACTCGAAAAATCTTTTCATCGGTGGCTTGGGCCCGATCCAGTCAGGAACCCACAAAAAGAATCCGGAATTCATGGGTGTTGTGCTGCCCCAAATGACGGTCCAGCCGGTACCAATTCCGATTTTGCCCTGGCCGGAAAAGAATCCCACGACACCCAAAAAGTCGTCGCCGAAGGCGGGGAAATCGGATTCCGAGGCACCGGCAAGTACGTCTAAACCAATGATTCACAACAACTTAAACTCACCAGAGCTTGGTGGCCAGGAACCTGGCACGGTGGTACCGATTCCGATACCATTACCGACTGCGGGCGGGTCGCCGTTTAGCATGCGTCTTTTCAATGGGTTTGCCCCCAAGGACAAAGGTTTGGTACAATCCAAAACCAGTATCGGTAGCAAACCTGCGACGCAGCCCGAGCAGCCTCAAAAATAATCGGGTTGCGGTGATGACGCTTCTCCTGTTCCAGTTCAAGCCAATTCCATCAGGAAACAGCAAGTATTATGGCCGACCAATTTGACTTGACTCGATATGTGCGGGACATACCTGACTTCCCCAAGCCGGGAATTATGTTCAAGGACATCACTCCACTTCTCTCAAGTCCTGAAGCGTTGCGGTTTGCGATCGACCAGATTGCTCAATCCGCATCCCAAAAAGGAACGATCCACGCTGTGGCAGCGGCTGAAGCACGAGGTTTCATTTTCGGTGCTCCGGTTGCCATGTTGCTAAACGTCCCATTCATCCCAATTCGCAAGCCTGGGAAACTGCCATTCGACAAGATTGGAATTGAATACGACCTGGAGTATGGCACGGATCGTCTGGAAATCCACTCCGACGCCCTGACATCCGGGCAGAGGGTTTTGCTGATCGACGATGTTTTGGCGACAGGCGGGACAATGAAAGCTTGTTGCGACCTTGTTCGATCGATTGGTGCCGAAGTTGCGGCGTGTGCATTTCTGATGGAATTGGGTTTTCTGGGTGGTGCAGAAAAGTTGAAGCCTGATGAAATCATTTCTCTGATCCGTTATTGAAATATAAAAAAAGAACTGGATCTCATGCAACTCAACCCCGATCAGGCCAAGGCTGCACATCATGATGGCGGGCACCTGCTGGTTCTGGCGGGAGCTGGCACAGGCAAAACCCGTACGATCATAGCCCGCGCGGCCCATCTGATCTCCATAGGCGTGGACCCAAAGCGAATTCTGGCCCTGACCTTTACGAGACGGTCCGCAGGCGAGCTTGTGGGCCGTTTAAAATCACAGGTTGGCCCTGCTGCTGAGGAGGTACGCGCTGGCACCTTCCACGCCTTTTGCCTGAATATGATGAGGCACTTTCCAAAGGCTTTTGGGCTTGATCAATTGACGGTTCTGGATCGCGACGACCAACTGGAACTAGTGGGCATGGTTCGTGCCGGATTCGTTCAAAGCCAGGATAAAGGCTTCCCGAAACGCGAGCGAATTACTGAGCTTTTAAGCTATTCACGCAATACGAATGTTGGTTTTGAAGAATACCTGAAAAAACTTGGCGAATTTAAAGATCCGGAAATTGAGAAACTCAAATCCATCTACAGGGCCTATGAATCGCGTAAAAGGCTTAGGAGTTATCTAGACTACGACGACATTCTTTATCTCTTTGCACGCACTCTTCACAGGGATTCCATGCAGGATGTCAGGCGAATGATCGCCGGCGGGTTCGATCATATTCTGGTCGATGAAATGCAGGACACCAACCCCATTCAGTGGCTCATACTTGACGGGCTTCGCGACCCCGCCAAATTGTATTGTGTGGGCGATGATGCGCAGTCCATTTATGCCTTCCGGGGCGCAGATTTTGAAAATGTCCATAGCTTTACTACGCGTGTCAAAGGCGGATCGGTCCTGCCTCTCATCACCAATTATCGCAGCACTCAGCCGATTCTTGACCTAGCCAATTGGCTGCTTGCCCAATCACCTCTGAATTACGAAAAACGCCTGGAATCCGCTCGCGGCACAGGCATGAAGCCGAAACTGATAGAATTTGACAGCCCCGCCAAAGAAGCAGCCTGGGTGGTGCAGGATGTGATGGAAAAGCGCGATGACGGAATCAAACTCAAGGAAATGATGATTCTGGTCCGTGCCGCCTGGATGACGCGCGACCTGGAGGCTGCTCTGATTGAAAATCAGGTCGATTACGAATTTATTGGCGGCACAAAGCTGATGCAGACGGCCCATGTGAAAGATCTACTGGCCCTGCTCCGTTCCGCAATCTCGCAGCGCGACGAACTCGGCTGGAGCCGTTATCTAAGGCTTTTCAACCGGGTTGGAGATGTCACAGCAAATCTGGTAATCGACCAGGTTTCTGCAATGAAATCGCCAGAACAGGCCATTGAAATGCTGCCCGATATTCTTGCTGGAGCCGGCAAAATTCCCGACTCAGAACAGTTGGTGCTGGGCTTGGTTGAAATTCAGAAGTATCGCAAAGACCCCGAAACGGCACTGCAATCTGCAGTGCAATTCTTAAACCCCATCCAGAAAAAGCGTTATGACAACTGGCAAAAGCGCTGTGCGGATTACGAGCTTTTAATCACACTTGCAAAACGCCACAAGTCGCTTGAAGCCTTTCTTGAAACATACACCCTCGACCCTGTCAGCGCCACATTCGACAGCCGATCTGAGTATAAAGACATTTTGACATTGATTACAGTCCACTCGGCCAAGGGCACGGAATGCAAGGTTGGTTATGTCATGAAAGTTCAGGCCGGGGTTTATCCACACAGCCGATCGCTTGATGACCTTGCGGCCATCGAAGAAGAACGGAGGATTTTATATGTAGCCCTGACCAGAGCCAAAGATGAATTGATATTGACCAAAGTGGCCGAACGATTTGGATCACCGATCTTTTTTGGGGCATCAACAGGTAGAGTTGCCACTGGCGGGACTTCGGATTTTATGGCGGAATATCCACCAGAGCTCGTAAATTATGAAATGCACGGATTTCAGCCAAGCCCGTTTGAAGACCTGGGCCCGATCATTGCACGATTTAAACCTGAAGACAATTAGTTTTTTATAGTCTGGGCGGTCACAAATAACACATTTCGCATTTAAAGAATGCCGGAGTCATCGTTTTCGATCAAAACATGTCGTTTATGACCGCGAAGAGTATATAGTTTTCGCGGCCACACATGATACATCGTATCAGAATGATGCCGGAGGCATCAAAGCGAGTAGCCGGTGGTTGGGCGAAGCGACACCTTCCGGTCATGATGTCTAAAAAAAAGCTGCTGCCACCCCGGCAGGGGTCCAAGAGCTTATGTCGCGTCGTCGTCCGGTGGTGTCGTCGCTTGGGCTCCTCAACCACCGACTACTGGCTCCAGATACCTCCGGCATCGTTTTGATCAAAAAGTGCCATTCATGACCGCGAAGAGTATAGAATTTTGTTTTTCCTAAAAAAGTCTACTTGACCGTTATTTTCAATCTGGTACAAAACAGCACCATATCTGTAAGGCGGATTACCTATTGATCTGGAACAATTCGGTAGCGAATATTCAAAAGCATGATTCGCGATGAAGCGGATTTTGTTGTTGAAGATTCAAAAAAAGGCGCTCAAGGAGGAGCCCACTGCGATGCGTGATCACACCAAAGAATTTGTACGACTGGTAGCCGAGTCCTTTGACTGCCCGGGTCCGATCTACGAATTTGGATCGTTTCAGGTGGAGGGGCAGGAGCAATATGCGGACCTGCGAAGCCTGTTCCCGGGGCGCAAGTATGTTGGTTGCGACATGAGGCCAGGCCTTGGTGTGGACATGGTCCAGGACGTGAGCAGTATGAGCCTGGGCACAGGCACCGTAGGCACGATCCTCTGTATCGAGACATTCGAGCACGTTTTTGAGATCCGCAAAGCCTTTGACGAAGTCTTCAGAGTGCTTAAGCCGGGCGGTCTTTTCATCATTACCTCGCCTCTGAACTTCCGAATCCACGCCTATCCGGACGATTACTGGCGAATGACGCCAAACTGCCTGCGCCGGATGCTTGGGCCCTATGAAGCCAAGGCGAGCGGCTTTCAAGGTTACGAAAAGTTTCCGCACACGGTGATGGCTGTCGCGCGTAAATCGCCAGCGGAATCTGACTTTGCCGAACGAGCCATGGACCTCGGCAAACGCTTCGAGCGATACTTGGTAGGTGAAGAGATTGCCACAAATAAATCTCGTCGGGTAAAGAATTTCTTGAGTCGTTTGCGGCGGTCAAAGGGTGAGCGTTATCAAATGGACAACTATTTCTCGGCGACGTTCCAGGTGGATCATTGCCAGGACATGGCATCTCTGCGACGCCAGGCTGGAT
>CAMBEP010000065.1 GCA_945865635.1 Candidatus Kuenenia stuttgartensis | reverse complement strand
CAATGGTTGCATTGAGGGCGAGGAGTTTGGACTGGTCGGCAATGTCGTTCACGGCGGCGGTGATTTCGCCGATCTGCTGAGTCTGTTCGGAAAGGGCCAGAATGTCCTGGGCGATGGCCTGAACCTTCTCACGCAGCGAAAGCATGCTCTTCATGATCGACGCAACGGCGTCCGCACCATCGTCGCCCACCGCCACGGCACCCTGCGAGGCTTTGGAAACCTGCTCGGCACGGCGAGCAGTTTCTTCCGACTTCGACTTCAATTCGTCAAGCGTGGCACCGGCTTGTGTGATGCTTGCAGCTTGTTCGGTCGCTGAACTATTAAACTGGACAACGCTTGCAAGGATCTCAGATGAGCTGCTTGAGAGCGCCGTAATGCTGGTATTGAGCGATTTGCGGGTTTCGACATCGGTTTTTTCGGAGACATCGAGTTTTTCCGCCATGACATTAAACGATTTGGCCAAGAGGCCGGTTTCGTCCGTGGCCTTGGAGTCGACCCGGATTGCCAGATCGCCGGCCGCAAGCTTCTCGGCAGCGTTTGCAACCAGATTGACATTGGCCGAGATTCGGTTCGCTGTGATGACGCCCCAAACGGCGCTGATGAGGATCGACCCGATCAGAATAAAGCTGGCAATCATCTGATTCCAGAAGAACGAATCGGCACTCATCGCTGCATCTGCTAATGTTTGGGAAGTCATCTGCTTGACGATGTTATTCGTATTATCGGTGATTTCCAAAATTTTTGGGTCAGCCGATTTTTGGATAATATCGATGGCTTTCTCGTTCTCCGTCCCTTTTCGAGAGATCGGGAGCAGCTCGGTGTCACGGATTTTCTTGTAATCAAGCCATGACGATCGCAATTTGGCAATTTCCGACGAAAATTTGGAACTGATCGACTTTCGGGCCTCAAACTCGGTCAATTGCTTTTCGATGTCGGTCGACAAGACATTGATTTCAGTGTCGAGCTTTTGGATTTCATCCTGCTTTACGGAAACCACGTGAAGGAAAACAGTTCCCCGCATTTTATTGACGGCACCACGGAAGTCTAATACCGAAAGGAAATCGGCTTGATCCTGAGTGACAAAAGTCTGAAGGGTCCTGTTCGACTGCCTGGCCGTATTCAAGGCCACAATGCCTGCCACGAACGACAGGACCCAGGCGATGACAAACCCGAGAATGATTTTGGATGAGATCGAGCGATTCATGGTTGCAACGAGTCCTCTACGATTAAAGAATTCCCTGTGGTTGATAAGTCCTACCTCAAGTGATGGGACCCAGTCAGTGATTTCAGTTCCGACCTTCCAGATGCTTTAACTGAGATTCCGCCAGGGCACGCATTCGACCGACTGTGGTGCCATCTGTGCCCGGAAGAATCTCTGCCATTTCCGATTGTGCAAGTCCATTCAAGATTGCTGCCAGATGGGTTTTGGCCCGCTCCAGCTGTCCTTCCCTTTGCCATAGGCCTGCCGACAAAAGATGCGCAATCCAGTGCTTGTTGTTCAGGAACAGACACTTTCTCAAGGCTTCCCGTGAGTCCGCCAGATGATTGAGCTCTTTATGTGCCAGCCCCAGATAAAACTGGGCCTGAGCATTGATTGGCTCTTTGTGGATCAATTCACGGGCCGCCGCAATCGATTCCTGCCAGAGCCCCGACTCCACGAGCGACCTGACTTTATCAATCCCCTCAAGCGAGCTCAGGTCAACGGCTTTGAAGCTGGCAGAGGTGGAAGGCTTGGCCCTCAACGAATTCTCATTCTTGCGAAGATCCGCATGGGATTGCCCGGAAGATGGGGATCTGTCCTCTGGATTGGCAAGACCGGATGACGCTTCATTCAATAATTCCAGAGCCGATTTGGTGCCGGCGCCTGTGGGATTGAATGAAGGAATGACGGTATGTGATGCCCCTGGATTCAAAACGCTTCGGTAATGACTCCGGGCTACGGATGGAGCGGTTTTATTTCGGTAAATCGACGAATTTGCATTCGAGACGAGCTCCAGTGGCAAACCTTGCGGAGGCGATGGCTCTGCCGGCCCCAAAGCGATGAATCCGCCAGGCGCCAGACACTCCGTAAGTCGCCTGATCGTAATGTCCATCTCTTCACGAGCAAAATAAATCAGAACATTGCGGCAGAGAATCAGGTCAAAATCAAAGAGCCCCGAAAGGATCGATGGATAAATGCCTGTCTTCAGATTCAGGTGTTCAAATTTGACTCGTTTTGCAATCCGGTCCTTGACCTTCCACTGCAAATTTGGGGCAGGATCAAAATAGTCATCGCGAATGTGCATCGGCGTCTGCCGGAAGGCCCATTCCCGGTAAACCCCTCGCTGAGCCTTGTGAATGATCTCTTCGGAGATATCCGTTCCGATGATCTTGATGTTCCAGAGATCCACATCGGGCATCATCTGGTCAATCACCATGGCCGTGGTATAGGCTTCATCGCCCGAGGAACAGCCGGCCGACCAGACTTTGAGGGTGCGTGAATTTCTGCGGGCTGCAATGCGTTCCGGAAAGACCGTCTCCCGAATCGCATTCCACTGGGGTCCATCACGAAAGAAATACGTTTCGTGTATGGTAAATGCAGAAATCCAGATATTGCGAAGCGCTTCGCTTTCCGGCTCGTCAAGCCGCTGAATCAAGGATTCAAAGTCGAGGTCGCCAGCTTGCTTTGAAGCCAGAGCGGCGGCCTGTAGAAGTTCGTCGCGACGGTTTTCCGGGCATTCCATTCCCGAATACTTGCGCAGAATCAGGCGCAATCGTTGCCATTGATCTTCACGTAAAGGCTGATTCCATGCCATGAAGGCTTCCTTCGCCAAGGTTCTGGGTGTGGGTGGATCCAGTACGATCACGAAAGTACGCCTGATCCTGAAACTCGACGTGCCGAATTGTCGACAGTCCTAAAATGGTCTGTCAATAATCCCCCGGCAGAGGATTCATTACGTACCAACCGCTCCACATCAACCAACAAAATTACCCTCTGGTTCCAGCGGGCCACTCCCAGATATAAGTTCTTGTCTCCTAAAAGCTTGTCGGGCGGTCGCACGGAGGCCTCGTCCAGAGTCACCACCTCATCAACCGCATCTACCACCAGGCCCACCAGGCGGCCGTCCATCTGCACCACCACAATCGCCTGATCCAGACCCGCTGATCGCTTCAAACCCGCCAGCCGCTGGACCATGTCCAAAACCGGCACCGCATAACCACGCAGATTCAGTATCCCTGCAAACCCAACAGGAGCCTCTGCCACTGGTGTCAACGACGCCATACGCAAAACTTCAATCACCTGATCCACGCTCAGTGCGTATTCCTGACCGTTGACTTGAAAAACCACCCATTGTCCGACCATGTTCCTGCCGCCCATCGTTTACGAAGCTTTCAGACGATTGCTCACGCGATGCGTATCTTGCTCAATCGTACCAAATCTACCTAGACTTCTTCTCTTAGCTATATTGTACCATTTGTTTCTAATGTCAAGTTTATTCTATTCGTTTTAAATGCCCAGTTTATTCAAGTTTAAGGGTTGGTTGGCCTTTGACGGCTTTTCAGGCGAACTTTCCAAATCGCGGCTATTCCGTCTGTAACGATTACGCAAATTATGATAGGAATGTTGCTCGGGTTCGAGCTCAGAGATGACTGGCCTACAGGTCGCTTTCGGGATTTCTCATCGATCCGGTCTCAAAGAAAAAAAACGAAGAAAAACATGGTCCAGACGCATTCTTCCACGATCCCTGCCGTTGACGCCCATCGCCATCCAACACTGCTTGGCATACCGGCCGCGGTCTGGATTCTGGCCATCGGCCACGGGCTGGTGGATTGCTACGCAACTTTTGTTCAGCCTCTGTGGCCGTCGCTCGCTGAATTCATCCATACGGATGAAGGCCGCATTCAATGGGCGTATATGTCCTGGATTCTCGCAGGCTCCATCACCCAGCTTGGCTTCGCCGGACTCGCCGACATGGGCAAGGGCCGAAGCCTGCTCTGGCTCGGCCCCTTCGCGGGCATCATCCTGATCACCCTTCTGGGGCATGCCACGGGTCTGCTTGGGCTAATCTCCATTCTGGTTGCTGCCAATCTCGGCTTTGCCGCATTCCACCCGGAAGCCGCCACCCTGGCAGGTTCCGCAGCACCTGAAGACCGCGCAAAAGCCATGTCCATCTTCGCTGTGGGGGGCTTCCTCGGGCAAGCTCTAGGCCCATCGCTCAGCGGCTATCTTGCGAGTCATGGAGGTCTGGAACAACTGGCCTGGACCATGATCCCCGGCCTGCTCGTCTGCATCGGATTGATGGTCGCCCTCAAAATCAACGACTCCAGCATTCGGGCCCATCGCCCCTTGAACATCGGCCAGAATGAAGCCCAGAAAAAGCCCGCAGCCGTCTCGCTCCGAAAGCAGCTTAAAGGCCGCGAATGGCGGCTGGCCCATCTGCTCATCCTCAGCCTGCTTCGTGTGGCCACAGCCATGGGGGTGCCGCTCACACTGGCTTACAGCCTTGCAGACCAAGGTGTCAAGGCCGACGTGATCGGCGAGATTCAGTCCGTGTTTCTCATCGGCATGGGGGCTGGCACTCTGGCCTGTGCCCTGTTCGTCAATAAGACCAACGAAAAAGCCGTCATCTGGCTGGCGCCTCTGGGCGTCTCTCTGGTGCTTCCCTTTGCCGTCATCAATAATACCACTCTGCTCTGGATCGTCATGGCCCTGAGCGGCGCTTTGCTGAGCCTCTCCCTGCCACTCCTCACAAGCCGTGGCCAGGAATTGCTGCCCGAGGCACCCAGGGTGGGCAGTTCCCTCACCATGGGCCTGACCTGGGGGCTTGGCGGGATTCTCGTTGCAGCCCTCATGGCCGCCGTGAATCATCTTGGGAATCATTACCTGGCGTTTTATGTGCTTGCCATCTGGACAGGCCTATCCGCCATCATGAGCTGGCCAGGCTGGGATTTTCATCGCTCCAGGGCCTGATTCCGCCCGACCTGTCCCAATTCAATTCTGAGCACTCATCTTGATCACAAAAAAAAAGTCCAGAGCCTGTTGGATCAGGCTCTGGACTCTCCTTTTTTTTTATTCTGGCCATTTCGCGCCAACGCCGATCAGTTTTCGGGCTCTTTTTCAGGTTTGGGTCCAGTTGTCAGGGCCTTGGCTTTTTGCACCAGACCCATGAATTCTGATCGATATCCGCCCTTGTCCGGGCCAGTGGCTCCTCCAGCCAGATCAGAAATCAATTCCCAATGGCATTGTCCCTTATGGGCTGAATTTCGCAATTGCATGCCAAACCCAGCCACGGCCGCCGAGAATCGGAATTCTGTGCCCATTTGTGGCAAGGATTTGCCTTCGTCCACAATCGGCAAAGTCATCAGGCGGCTGGTCATTTCCTCAGGCTTTTTATATCGCAGCTTCACGAACAGGATCTCATCCGAGAGGGCAGATGGCTTTGTGATGGGCTCGGCAGGCTTCTCACCAGCCACTTTTGAATACCGTAAATTCTCTTGAGTGCCCGCCGGAACCAGCTCATAAAGGGCCACCACCCGATGCCCGGCACCTACATCGCCGGCATCGATGGCATCGTTTGCAAAATCTTCATCCTTAAGGGCCCGGTTTTCATAGCCTATGAGCCGGTATCTGGAGACTTTGGCAGGATTGAATTCCAATTGCAATTTCACATCCTTGGCCACGGTCACCAAAGTGCCGGAAATCTGCTCTACAAAGACCTTTCGGGCCTCTCGCAAGTCGTCGATATAGGCATACATGCCATTGCCCTTGTCGGCCACCTGTTCCAGTGTCGCATCCTTGAGGTTGCCCATGCCAAAGCCTAGCACGTTCAGAAAAATCCCCGTTTTCGCCTTCTCTTCCGCCATCCTCACCAGTTCAGCCGGGTTTGATACCCCCACATTGAAATCGCCGTCAGTGGCCAGAATCACTCGGTTGGCCCCCCCTTTAATGAAATTCGCCCGGGCTACCTCATAAGCCAGATGAATGCCCTGAGCCCCATTGGTCGACCCGCCCGCCTGCAAGCTCTCCAGGGCATTCAATATCACTTGCTTTTGGTCGCCGGCTGTCGACGGCAGCAAAAGCCCGGCTGATCCCGCATAGGTCACAATCGCCACCCGGTCATTCTCGCCCAGTTGGTCCACCAGCATCTTGAACGCCGAAACCAATAATGGCAATTTATTGGCCGGCTGCATCGACCCCGAAGTGTCAATCAAAAAGACCAGGTTCGATAATGGCCGGTTCCTGCTCTCAATATCCCGGGCCCTCAAAGCCACCCGGGCCAGCCTGTGACTGACATTCCAAGGCGCTGGACCAACCTGCACATTCACACCCAGGGGCTCTTCGCCGGTCGGGGCTTGATCCTCGTAGTTGAAATAATTCACCAGCTCCTCAATCCGAACCGCATTTGCCGGCGGCAATTGGCCCTGATTCAGAAATCGGCGTACATTTGCATAACTGGCTGTGTCCACATCAATCGAGAATGTCGATAATGGACTGCTCTTAACCTCCATAAACGGGTTTTCAACAATCTGTGCATAAGCCTCATTTGTTGAGTTCCCCTGTCTTAGATTTAATTTCGATTCACTTCTTCCATCGCGCACAAATCCAGGCAAATTCGAATTTTGCTTCTCTACCAATGCAAAAGCATTCGAATCTTGAGCCTTGCCATTGGCCGATTGGTCGCTCAATCGATTCAGAGCCATCGCCCTGTTGGTAGTCTGCAATCCAGGCACTGCAATTGCAGACCCGTTCGCAGTTGCCACACTCGGGGTGGCCAAGGTTTTACCAGTTTTCGCGAGCGACAAAAAATCCGAATTTTCCAGGCCTGGCCTGTATCCAAATCTCGATGCGCCAGCGACGTCAGACTTTACCCCTGCAACCGCTTGCCCCTCTCCCTTCACCTCTGCCAGATTGGAGGCCCCATGCTGCAAGCCACCTCGCAGCGGGCCTGCCTGTCCCTGCCCTGCCTGCGGCCCATAGCCACCCATCATTCCACCCAATGCCACATAGCCTTCAGGCTGGCCAACGGCCGGGCTGGCCATGCGGGCCCGGTTCGTCGGTGCGGATGCCACATTAACCTTAGCGTTATAGGAATCTGCCGGAACATCTTTTCGGCCACCCAATCCTTGCATTGTCGTTTTGGACAATCCCGCCACCTCCGTTGGTTTGGCCAAAACTGGGACACTCTCATGCTCCCTATTCTTGTCAGATCCCACTTGTTCCAGATCCATCGCCACGACCATCGGTCCAGACTCATCCTGAGCCATTTTCTCCTGCTTCAAAACTTTCCCTAAAATATTTTCATGTGATACGTTAGGTGTTGTATTATTCGGGGTCAGTTGCGGGCCAGCGGCCGGTGCCCCTGCCATTTCCAGTCTGGCGTTTGATACCGGCCAAACCGCCCATGTGCTAATGGCCAGAGCAAGCAAGGCCGCGACATTGCGGAATTTCAGAGCCATCGATCTCCATCCGGATTTGGGCCGGATTGCATCTGTCAAGAATTCGGGTACGATCCGAATGTCAGGCTCCGTTTCGCAGGCTCTGGTCCATTCTGCCTGAAGCGCAGACTGAAGACTGGCCGCCAGTGACTTGATCTCTTCCAGGTCAGCCGAGAGCTCTTGCAAGCCCCCCACTTCCTTGAGAAAATCGGCCTGCTCCTGTTCAGTCAATTCGCCCAGGGCCATTGCGGTCAGTCGAGGGTCGTCGTTTGCATAACTCATCATTTGATCCTTTGTTCATCGCGTCTGTGTATCGATTGAAAATCAGCCAAGTGGCGTGGGACTGGTGATCGACTTCGGTGCCTGAGACTCAGCTGTCATGGCCGCCCTCAGCGACTTCACCCCATGATGGATCAGCCAGCCTACCTGCCCGCTGGAATGGCCTGTAATCCTGCTGATTTCTTCATACTTGAAGCCATTCTGGAATTTCAGACGAATCACCTCCTGCTGACTGGCCGGCAATTGGTCCAGAAAGAGCATCAAAATCCCCTCCTGCTCATTCTGCTCAGCCCTCTGCGACGGGTCGGCCATCGGCATGGCCAGCGTCTCTGTCCGCTCCTGTGTCAGTGGCATCTTCTTTTTCTCCTTGCGTTTAAGATCAATCGCCTGATTCCGCACCACCGTGAAAAGCCATTCCAGAAGATGGTCAGGCGCTTTCTTTAACCCATCCTCCCGCGCCCTTCGGCACAACTTCAAAAAGGCCTCCTGAACCACGTCCGAAGCCTGATCGCGTTCAAAACCCAGCACCCTGGCGGCATAATGACGCATCGAATCGCCATGCCTGGTCACCGTCTCCGTGATCCAGTCCGTCATTTCATCACGGTGCCTGGGGTCGTTCATGATTCCGCCCGTTTCGGTGTTCGCGTTGTAACATCTTCAAGCGTCAATTGTTCGGGAAAAGATTCGTTCAAGCCTCGGCCCGTACTCAAACCTCCCTAAAGGCATGATCCAGCCAAGCTCTGTCCAAAAGAAAGACGTACAGCCCCAACTTTTCTTGGAGAAAACTATCCGGATTTCTCTAATTCACGATTTGGTAATATGTTGTGGTGATTGACCAGACTTTGGCAATCTCGTAATGAGTCTGGATTCCAACCCGCCCACCACCATGCCTGGGGGCTCGAGTTCCCAATTCTTTTTTTGAGTGGTTACAAAAAGATACACGCTCTGGCCGGTTTTCTCTGTTATGATTCTTCCTAAATGATCAATGAGATGACTCGTCAAAAAAAACACCCTTGATGGAGCCAGGTCGCGATGCTTGAAGACCCCACCCCAATTTCAAACGACACCCCTAGTCCCAATCAAATCGGGGCTGACCTGAAAATCACCGCCACGCAAATCTGCCTTTTAATCGCAATCTTAATGCTCGCCTTGTTCCTGAGGAGCTGGAATATCGCCAAAGAAGGCTTCGGCAACCCCTATTACTATGCTGCTGTCAGAAGCATGCTCGAAAGCCCTTCGAATTTCTTCTTTGGTTCGTTCGACACCCTTGGCATCGTCACCGTCGATAAACCCCCGGTGGCGCTCTGGATCCAAGGTTTCTCGGCATGGCTCTTTGGCTTCTGTACCAATTCGGTCATGCTTCCCCAAGCCTTGCTCGGCGTATTCAATGTCTACCTGACATTTGTCGTCGTCAAGAAGGGCTTTTCGGCCAGATCCGCACTCATCGCCGCCTTTACCATGGCCATCATGCCAATCGCAGTCGCCATGGACCGTGTCAATATGCCGGATACCTTCCTGCTCACAACCACGCTTATCTCCGCATGTTATCTTTTGAATTCGTGCCAGTCCGGGTCGCTTGCCGATCTATTGGTCTCGCTTGCCTTTCTTGGCCTCGGTTTCAATACAAAAATGCTCGCCGCCTGGGTCGTTCTTCCCGCCTGGTTTATCGTCTGGTGGAAGTCGGCACCGCTAAATCGGACCCAGAAAACCAGACAAACACTTCTGGGCGGCCTTGTGCTAGTCCTGACCTCGCTTGCATGGGCCATTGCATTTGACCTCACTCCAGCCAGTCGTCGCCCTTATGCCGGCGGCAGTTCGAACAATTCCATGCTTCAGCTTTCCGTTGGATACAATGGAGTGAGCCGAATTGTGGGCGGGCTTGGCGGCGGCCCGGGCGGCAGGCCTCCGGGTGGGCCACCGGATTCAGGCCCCGGCAGGGATGAGGCATCGAAAAAAGAGTTTCAATCCAAAGCCGAACGAAAAGACGCACAGACCAAGGGCAGGGGATTCGGCGGCCCAGGTGGGCCTCAGGGAATGGGCAGAGGCGGCCCCATGGCCTTTTTTCATGGAGGGCCAATCGGCCCCTGGCGCCTGATCTGGCCGAGCATGGCTGGCCTGGCCTTCTGGCTCTGCCCGTTTGCATTTCTTGGAATGCCACGATGGAGCACCATAAAGCAGCCGAAGCTTGAGCAATCTGAGCCGGTTCATGCCCTGCTGGCCGGTTGGTTTGTCATGTGGGCTCTTGTTTTGTGCCTCTCCAGCGGAATCATGCACCCTTATTACAGCATCATGATCGCCCCGCCGATCGCCGCATTGGCCGCTATTGCATTTGATCGAATCCTGAAAGAAGGCTTCCCGCAAGGGCGTCGGGGCAAATGGTTCATTGCATTTGCCCTGATCTGGCAAGGGGTTTCCCTGGCCTACAGCTCTTATTGGAGACTCTGGCTCATCCCATCCATCGGCCTACTTATTGGCCTGACCCATTATTTTGGATTGCGATCCGAATTGCATTCCAAAAAACGCCAGACCCTTCTGAAATTGACTGTGGCAGGTTTCTTCATCGCTCCATTTCTATGGTCGCTGACCCCGACATTCGGCCACTATGCAGCCTTCATGCCAGCCGCAGACCCATCCTTTATCTACAACAAAAATGCCGCGCTTGCTGGCCCGCCAGGAGCTTCAATTTCGTTTGACAACCGGCAGCGCCTTTTCATATACCTAAAAAAGCATAAGCCCGGCTCGAAGATTCTACTCGCCATGTCGTCCGCCTTTGAAGCCTCTCCATTTATCATCAATTTTGCTGATAGTATTGTCAGCATGGGTGGATTTCATGGCAGTGACCCAATTTTCAGCGAATCAGATATCGAAGCCATGGTCAAATCCGGCGAACTTAAATATGCAATGATAATGCCCCGCCCCGCTGGCGGTCCTGGGGGCCGGGGTGGCCCCGGTGGCAGTCCTCCAGGCAATCGGGCTCTTGCAAAAATCATTGAAACCTATGGTACGCCAGTCGATTCCAAAGTCTGGTTCATCGCCGACCCAAAACCAAATGCAATTCCTGACGACATTCCAGATTTCATGCAAGAAACGACGAGTCAGCCGCCGACCCTCTACAGCCTGGGCGACAAACCGGTCGCAAAGAATCCGGTTGAAACCAAGCCTGTCAATCCGAGCCAGCCAAAACCATGAAAATTGCGCTGGTCATTCCCGTTTATAATGAGCAGGAATCCTTGCCGAGGCTCATTTCTCTGCTGGCCAATCTCTGCCAGAAGTCGGGTTATGAATTTCAATGGATTTTCGTGAATGACGGCTCGACCGATTCATCCACAGAAATTCTTTTGAAAAGCGCCATTTCCGACAATCGCATCCGCATCATTCAATTTACCCGCAATTTTGGTCACCAGGCGGCAGTGACAGCGGGCCTTGATTACGCCTGTGCCGATGCCGTCATCGTCATGGATGCAGACCTTCAGGACCCTCCGGAACTGATCTGGGAAATGATCAATAAATTTCAGGAGGGTTTTGATATTGTCTCGCCCCAGCGTTTGAGTCGCATCGGAGAATCGCGATTCAAGCTCTGGACTGCTTCCGCATTCTACAGGCTGATGACTACGCTCGTCGATCAGAGAATGCAGCCCCAGGTCAGTGATTTTAGGCTCTATGGCAAGGTCGCTGTCTATGGGATGCGACAATTTCGCGAACATCACCGATTTCTCCGAGGGATGGCTGCCTGGCTGGGTCTCAAAGAAGCTGTGATTCCATTTCATAGGGCCCCTCGGCTGGCCGGTAAAACGAAATACAATACTCGGAAAATGCTGAAATTTGCCTGGACAGCCATCAGTTCGTTTTCCGTGCTTCCGCTGAAATGTGCCACGGTCTTGGGCGTATTTGTGATACTTCTTGGAGTCACCTATTTCGGATATGCATTTTACATGCAATTCGGCACCGCCGGAGATGTTCCAGGATGGACTTTCCTCGCATGTCTGCAAATCATTTTATCAGGCTTGACTCTGCTGAGCCTTGGTGTGATGGGCGATTATATTGGACGGATTTATGAAGAATCCAAAGGCAGGCCGTTGTATTTGATCCGAAATCTGGTCAATCTGGAACCAGTGGATTTGCCACGGTCGATTGTTTTAAATGAACACAACCTTCCGCAGGATTTACTAGGTTACGGTATTCATCGCTCGGAAGCATGTTCCAATGGATAAACCACTCACGCCCGCCATATCAAATGCAAGTCCGTCAGTTCTTGTCATTGAGGACGATGAAGAAATTTGCATCTTGCTCGAAGAATACTTGATAGACAATGGTTTCAAGGTCAAGTGCGTGCACGATGGTGCAACCGGCCTGAAAAAAGCCACCCAAGGCGTATGGGATTTTGTGCTTCTGGATATCATGCTACCTGTCATGTCAGGCCTTAATTTGCTTAGGCGTCTGCGTCGAACCACTAACGTGCCTGTCATTCTGCTTACGGCCATGGGCGAGGAATCCGACAGGATCATCGGCCTCAACTCCGGCGCCGACGATTATATTGTCAAACCGTTTTCCCCCGGCGAATTATTGGCAAGAATTCAAAGCATAATGCGTCGATCAGGCCTCAAGTATGTGGCCCCTCAAGAAATCATTGAATGGAACCCAATGGCGTTTGATTGCATTCATCGTGAAATGGCAATCGACGGAAAAAAACTCTCCCTGACAGATCAAGAATTTGAAACCATCATGTTTCTCGTTAGAAACTGCGGTCGAATTGTCAGCCGCGATGAATTGTCCATCGCCCTTCTGGGGCGGCCTGCAACCTATCTTGATCGTGCCACAGACATTCGAATCAGCCGCCTTCGCAGTAAAATTGCTCCGTGGGGCGATTGCCTGAGGGGTGTTCGTGGTCAGGGTTACGAATTTGTTCCGCCTCACAAATTACCAGAATTGCAATCGCAAACGTCCAAGCCTGATCCGTCATGAAATCACTGACCGCCCGTATTCTGATCTCACTTGCCTGCTGCCTCGCTTGCTGCCTGGTAGTGCTTGTTTATTGGTCCGACCTGGAATTTCGTAAATATGGTCCCCTTGAATTCTATCAGCATACATTACGATATTATGCCGACAAGGCTGAAAAGCTCTGGCTCAACCACGAGATCAAGCATCTTGAGTCTTATTTTCAAGAGCTCAACGAGCAATATGATTCAGAGTTTCAATTATTGGACATTTATGGTAAGGACATCATCGGTTTTGATGATCATCCGGATTTGGTTGATTTTGTAAATAGGGATCATGACGCCTCACGCCCTCCACGAAAGGACTCCGACAAGCTTCATCGCCCGTTCAGAGCTTCTGATGGTATGCTGGCCTTTATCAATCAATCCACATCAGGCGATTTTTATCTGGTTCAATGGGTCATGCTTCCGCCCTATCGATTTCCTCTGTTTCCATTTGTTTCAATTGCATTTATCCTTGGATTCTTCGGCTGGATGATGAACCATTATGTTGCAAAACCAGTGGGAAGCCTGAGCCGGATTCTTGAGAAATTTGGGCAAGGGAACCTCTCGGCCCGAATTCAACTCGACCGAAACGATGAAATTGGCGACCTGGCCCAATCCTTCAATCAGATGGCGGATCAGGTTGCATCTTTGGTCGAGCGCGAGCGAGGCGTAGTACGCAGCGTCGCCCATGAAGTGCGTGGCCCTCTGACTCGCATGATTTTATTGATCGAGCGTCTGCGACAAAACAAGCAGGTTCAGGAATCCCTCGACCGCCTCGAAACAGAAATTAAAACACTCAGTAAAATGCCCGACATCCTTCTGCATCTGAGCATGGTCGAAAATGGTCAGGCCAGCATCGTTAAAAAACCAGTTGAAATGGATGAGTATCTGCAGTCGTTTATTCTCAAAATGAGCCCTCAGAGTGAGTTAAAAAACTGTCTTTTAAATTTTCAGAGGGATGAATCCATATCACTGGAATGGCAGATGGAAACCGATCCTGAAATTCTCAGCCGATGCCTCGAAAATATTGTCAGTAACGCCGTTCGCTTTGCACCTGAAGGGACTGGTATTGATCTGACTCTCGAAAAAAATGGTGACGATTTCATCATCAAAATTCGCGATCAAGGGCCAGGCGTTATTGAGAATGAGATCTCGTCGATTTTTCGCCCGTTTTTTCGCAGCGATTCTTCGCGTAATCGCCACACTGGTGGGCTCGGGCTCGGGCTGGCCATCACTCGCAGCGGCGTGGAAGCTTTGGGCGGAAATGTCTGGGCGGAAAATGCCAGCCCAGGCCTGCGAGTAACCATCAAACTTCCAGAAATTGGATTATAAAACTGACTCTGATTAGGTCGATGGATTGTCGCTCTGCACATGGTTTTGAACTGCCTTGATACCAATCGTAAAATTTTTTCCTTCGGATACAGACGGCTCGAGGATTTTTTTCTTATTATCCTTTCAGGACTATGGCTTTTCTCCTAAAATTCTGATAAAGTCATAAGCATCATCTCCAGTCTTCTTTGCAAACGGATCTCCCTCAAGAAGGTGTAATCGCATGCATTGCGTCAATCCGCCAGGCTCTTGGGTATTCTCTGGGAATCGCAATTGGTCGGGGCTGATTTGTCTGGCCCTGCTGTCTATTTCTGGCTCGTTCGCTAAGGTTCCGGCGGTTGAAAAAGGCCTGGAGTTGGTTCCTGAAGCTTATCGCATGGCTTTTTCTGAACAGATCCAACTGGCGGGCGATAAGGCTGTGGTCTGGACCACTGCGATGGAGAAAGCACCTGAGGATCATCGCTCGGCTGTGGCGTTTCTGATTGCAAATATGCCAGAAACAGACTTGAAGTCGCTCACCTCTGAATTCCTTCTGAAAAATGTTCAGCTCGCCTACGATTCCCGATATGCGACGCCCTGGGCGAAGGCTGTGCCACTGGAATTGTTTTTTGATCAGGTTTTGCCATACGCATCGATCAACGAGCGCCGCGACGACTGGCGAAATGACTTCATGAACCGATTTCTTCCGATGGTTCGCCAATTGAAATCGGCTGACGAAGCCGTCCAGAAGCTGAATATTGAAGTCTTTAAAACCCTGAACGTAAAATACCATGCCACCAAGCGTCAGAAGCCGGATCAAAGTCCATATGAATCGACGGAATCAGGGTTTGCAAGTTGCACAGGGCTGTCGATTTTATTAATCGACGCTTGTCGTTCCGTAGGCATACCGGCCCGATTTGTGGGAACACCAAGCTGGACCACGGTGCGAGGCAATCATAGCTGGGTGGAAGTCTTTACGGATCAATGGCGGTTTGTAGGGGCCTGTGAGCCGAGCCGGCTTGATGAAACCTGGTTTCTTGACAATGCATCCAAGGCCAATGAAACCAACCCTATGAACCGGATCTATGCAACCAGTTTTCGAAAGACTGGAGCCAATTTTCCATTGATATGGAACCGCGATTTGAAATCGGTTCCAAGTTATGATGTTACGCGCTGGTATACGCAACGCCGCACTTTGAAAATCAATACCGGGATTGAATCGACAGGCCAGATTTTGCAAATGAAACAGGATGGGAGAATTGTTGCCCATTTGGTCATCAATGATGGTCAGAAACTGGATCTGGCAGGTGGCCGAACCTATCAGTGGACGCTGATGGACAAGCAGGGGAATGCCAAGGGGCAGGGTAGCCTGTCGATGCCGGACCAAGGCTCTACCGATTTGAGACTGCCTTGAATGCTATTTAACTGAAATACCCTGACCATTCAAGATGCACAACCCAAAGAGAGATCGAACATGAGACTTCAAAATCGCTTTTCTGCTGCCATTCTGGTTGTGTTTTCATCGATATTGCCTGCAATTCAGGCGGACGATGAATCCGTAAACTCTGCTTCAGCCATTTCCAAATTCAAATCGGTGCTGGAGAAATCCAATCCAGCAGAATCCTCTTTTGCAATTCCGGATTCGATATCCAAAACACCTCTTACCAAAGTCGATGCGGAACTTGCCCGCGAGCTGGCCTGGTCGAGTTTTGCAAATCGGATGAAGCCAGAACTTCAGGCAGAATTGAAATCTGGCGAATTGAAAATCAGCGGCAAAGCGATGCCCTTCACTTATAAAACCTTTGGCGAGCGGCCGTTAAAAGGCCATAGCCTCTGGATCTCAATGCATGGTGGTGGCGGGGCCCCCAAGGCGGTCAATGATCGTCAATGGGAAAATCAAAAGCGTTTATATAAGCTTGAAGAAGGGATTTACCTGGTTCCGCGTGCTCCGACAGACACTTGGGACTTATGGCATCAAGGCCATATTGACACAATGTTTACGCGTCTGATTCAGGATATGATTATTGTTGAGGGTGTGGATCCGAACCGGGTTTATATTATGGGATATTCTGCAGGTGGCGATGGCGTATTCCAGCTTGCACCCCGAATGGCCGACCAACTTGCCGGAGCTGCAATGATGGCGGGCCACCCGAACGAGACACAGCCTTTGGGCCTGAGAAACCTGCCATTTGTGCTTCAGATGGGTGGTAATGATACGGCCTACAATCGAAATAAAATTGCCAGGGAATGGGCCGTTAAATTGGCAGACTTGCAAAAGAACGATCCAAAAGGCTATACGCATTTCGTAAAAATCTATGAAGGCAAAGGCCACTGGATGGATGGAGAGGATAAAGTTGCAATTCCGTGGTTACAGAAGTTCTCTCGCGAATTAAATCCAGATCGAGTCGCCTGGCGGCAGGATGATGTGATTCATAACCGATTTTACTGGCTTTCGATCGATTCCAAGCAATCCAAGGCAGGGCAGGAGCTGGTCGTGAGCCGGAATGGCCAGGAATTTGAAGTGGAAAAAGCGGAAGGGATCGACCAGTTTCAACTCATCTTGAACGATCGTCAGGTGGATCTCGACAAGTCTGTTCGTGTAAAATTCAAAGGCAAAACTGTCGCGGAAGATAAGCTGCCAAGGACCCTTCATGAAATTTGGGAAAGTTTGAAACAGCGACCCGACCCGGAATCGATTGTATCCTCCAGGCTTTATGTGAAACTCAGACCCTGATTTTGCAGGTCATTTCTCTTTGAGAATAAAATCCTCATTGAAGCTTTCCAGGATTAGCAATTTACATTCCAGTTCGAAGGCCGGGATGGCAGAATGACTTAAAAGCCCGAACGAAATCACTCGTGTCTGAGCGCGTCGATCGGGTTTAATAATGCTGCTTTGACGGCCGGAATCATGCCAAATAAAACTCCTGTGGCTGCCGACACACCGAAGCCGAGTGCAATTGCCCACCAAGGGACGTTGACGGGCACCATTTTGGGGTGTCTTGAAGCGATCTGGCAGCATCCCCAGCCGATCAGAGTTCCAATCATTCCACCCATCAACGATAAAAGCACGGCTTCCGTCAGAAACTGACCAAGAATATCTCGACGCCGGGCTCCCAAGGCCTTTCTCAGCCCAATTTCCCGCGTTCGTTCTGTGACGCTGACGAGCATGACATTCATAATTCCAATTCCACCAACAAGGAGGCTGATTCCAACGACGCCAGCCAGAGTGACCGTGGCGCCTAGACTGATTTTCTTGAATGTGGCCAGCACTTCATCTTGAGATGCAATCCGGAAATCGTCTTCTCTGTCAGGCCCAATTCCGTGGCGTCGCCTTAAAAGCCTTACGATTTGTGATTTCGCTTCATTGATTACATGATCGCTATTGGCCTGGCCTGTGATGACAACCGCCTCTTTCATCGAGGGGTAAAGTTTCAATCCAAGTCGGAATGGGATGTGAATCACATCGTCCTGAGTGACCCCCATAAAGGCCCCTTTAGGGCTTAACAGGCCAATTACTCGAAACTTGCGTCCTTCAATCTGGATCGAATTTCCTACGATTTCCTCGCCGACCCCCATACGTCTGACGATATCGGCTCCGAGCAGACAAACATGGTGTCCGCGTTCGATATCGATTGGTGAAAAGGCTCTCCCGGTCATAATTTTAAAATCGCGAATTGTCAGATATTGCGAATCCGTGGCTTCGATCCAACCAGTCAGTTGGCGACTTTCGTGCTGAATGGACTGGCTTTGCCGGCGAATCAGTGGGCTCACATATCGCAGAGAGGGGACACCATCAGTCACGGCTTTGACATCGGCTTCATTCATAACGATTCGGCCTTGGCTTGGTGCGTCGTCCGATGGTTTTTCAGGCCAGACCCAGAGTGCATTGGTGCCGAATGTCTGAAAAAAATCACTGACATAATCCGTGAATCCACCCACGGCGGAAACCATAATAATGGTCGAGGCCACAGCAATAACAATTCCAAGGATGGTCAGGCCCGAGCGAGTTGCATGGCTGATTAGCTGTGTGACAGCATTTTCAATATTGGCAGCAGGTCTTGATAAGAGACTCATTTGATTGACTTGGCCCCATTTTCAAGGCCGTGAATAATGTTATTATGGCAGATCGGGAATATGTCAGTCGAATTGCCTTTTAGGTTGTATTTTGAGACAGGCTGGTCGCTGATAATGCGACCGTCGCGAATTTTGATTACTCTTCGGCAACGTTCAGCCACTTCAGGCTCGTGAGTAACTATGACGATGGTCTGACCTTCGGAATTCAACTCATCGAAAAGGTCGAGAATTTCAAGGCCAGTGGACGTATCTAAATTTCCAGTGGGCTCGTCGGCCAGAATCAGGCTTGGCTGATGGACCAAAGCCCGGGCAATTGCAACTCGTTGCCGCTGTCCGCCTGAAAGCTGGTTGGGCATGTGGTGGGCTCGACCGCTGAGACCGACCCGATCGAGAGCCAGTGCTGCCCGACGGCGACGGTCCGACCTGGAATGGCCGTGATAAATCAGTGGCAATTCGACATTTTCAAGGGCCGTTCGGCGGCCTAGAAGTTCGAAACTCTGGAAGACAAATCCAATTCGCCGGCCGCGTTCGAGCGAGAGTTCGCTTTGCGAAAGCAGGGATACATTGCGCCCTGCCAATTCAAAAAGACCCGATGTTGGTACATCAAGGCATCCAAGTATGTTTAGAAGAGTGCTTTTGCCTGATCCTGAAGGACCCATGATTGCAACAAGTTCGCCATTTTCAATTGTCATGTCAATACCGATTAAAGCCTCAACATCGGTTGGGCCCATTTGGTAAGTCTTCCGGATCGACTCAAGGCGAATAACTGGCATGGTTTCATGGGGGATCGTGGCGAAGTTTGTTTTCATTTTCGGGCCTCGGATTTGGCCTTGCTGGACGATTCTGCGACCTGATTTTCAGGGGCTGTGGATTTGCTGGACCTCGAGCGGGGCTCGACTCGGGTGTCGTCCAGCAGTCTGTCGAGTTCATGGAACGGGCCTGTGATAATTCGATCGTTTTTGCGAAGCCCGCTTAGGATCTCCACATGCTCTTCATCAGAAATGCCAATCTCAACCGGTACGGCAACCGCGTTTTCATTTCGTAAGAGATAAACCACCCTGAGAAATCGCATCGGATCCGAATTGTTTTTAATGGTGGAGCTCAACTCGTCCGTTTCTGCTTCTGGAGCCGAGTTGCTGACCATTCGTGTTTTTGACTGGAGCTGTTCAGGGGCTTTAAACCTGGCCGATGCAATATCGCGGGCTCGACGCTGAACGACGGCCTGCACAGGCACCGAAAGTGTATTCTGCCTGGTCTGTACTTCCATTTCCACCATGGCCGACATGCCTGCACGCAGGTTTTTAGCGTCTCGATCTGGTACATGAAGCGTAATCACCGTATCAAATACAATCGATTCACCTTGCCTGCGTCCTGTGGATGCCACTTTCTCAATGATTCCAGGAATGTTGATATTGTGTACGGAAACCATTGACTTCTGGCCTGGTCTTAATTCGGAAACATCTGTTTCGTCGACCAGGGCCTTGGCCACGAGCTGGTCTGTCTGTGCAATTGTAAGCAGTGAATTTGTCGCGGGCTTGCTAAAATCTGGAATACCAACCATTGTATTTATCGAAGCCTGAGAAATGGATGGAGCGGTGCCGACCTGATCGCCCTTGATTGCATTCATCTGGACGACCACTCCATTATGAGGCGCCTTGATGGTGCAACGGTCCAAGGAAATCTGATAATTCTTTGCTGATTCCACTGCAGTCTGATAATCTGAATTCAATCCTTCTGCCTGTTTTTTCAGTTTTTCAAGTTGTGTTCGCAATTGAATGAGTTCGGCAGGCGCCTGGGTGCCTTCCGGATAGGCTTCTTCCCATTGCTTGAGCTGTTTCTCGACCACTCCAAACTGGGTTCTTGTGGCATCATACATTTCACGAATGGAATCCCGCTGGCGGATTACACCGTCAAGAGCTGTTTTTAATGGTTTCTGGTCGAGCAGAATTAGAGTCTGGCCAGTCTTGACGAATTGATCTTCTGTCACGAGGATATCCATGACAGTTGATGAAAATGGTGGAGTGATACGTGTTTCATGAGCGGCTTGCAAATGACCGGGGGCCATGATTTTTTGTGTGATGGACTGTTCTGAAACGGTTTCAATATCTACAACGCGGATTGGCTGCGGAAACAATCGCCAATCAAGGTCGACCCTGCGGAACTTCGGTGCAAACCAGGCGGCAGCGCTGATGATTAGAATCATTGATATTGCGAAAAGGCTGCGTATCATGTCTATTTTGATTCCCGAATGATTCTTGATGCTGCCAGATGGAGACGATATCTTTTCATGCCTGCATTTGAACGAGGATAAATCAGGGACCTGGCCCCTTACCAACTTGGAATGGTTCAGCCGGTATGAGGGTTTCGTGGATTCCGGCGCCAACAATCAAAGCGCAGGCTATTCTTACAGACCATTCCAGAAGTGTGACGAGCGTGCATCCGATTGCCACTTTTTGCCACTTCAGATGATTGTACTTTGAGATTACCAGCACTGTGAAACCCATGGATGTGAGCCAAAAGAGGTCGAGCTGGGCTAGTGACTGGTATAAAATGGCGGGATAATTACCGTCGGGCAGGATCAGATTCAATCCGATTGCATCTGTGGAAGAATTCTTGCCAATGGCACATAGTAATTCGATTCCTGGCCTTGGTAAGGCGAGGATCATCCATCGGGCTACATATGGGCGAATTTCTTCGGGCGGTAGTAGTCGGCCTCCAACCAATGCTGTGGCAGATACAACGAGCGGGATGGCCCAGAGGCGGAAAAACAATGCAAACGGATTGAGTGCGTAATCGCTGATTTTCCAGATTGTTCGCCAAAAAGGGGTGGTTGACCGCTGTGATTCACGTTTTTGCGAGATTACGGCAGGATCGTGATTGAGTCGCTCGCGGGACTCAATTTCTGAGACTCCTTTTTCAATTGACGCTTGCAATCTCGAATCCCGATAACCCGTGGACCAGCAAAAACTGGCCTGAAGCACCCAGATGAGTGACCAGAAGCTGACAATTAAAACGGGATTTGATTTTTGATGGATTGTAGGTGATGCGTCTGGCGATCGCTTTTGGTGCGATGCCGCGTGTCGATTCGAAGATGGTCTGGCCGGTGAAATTGCCGGATTGGCGGATCCCATGATTTGTTATTGCTTTTTGCGATCTTTCGTCAGTCGGATCCATTGGACTTGGGTTTGGAGCGATCGAACCAGTTTCGGTATGGGGGCCAGATCTCTCACCACATAAGGCATTGATATCAGAATCCCGATATTTGGCAAGCTGAGTTTTTCATTTCCGACACTGCGGGACTTGGCCTGCATTCGACTGGAGGCATTTTTTGTGATATTTTATATGAGAGAGTGTCGGCTTGATCAAGGTTCTGGCTGACTCTCGGTTTTCAAAATATTTTGGGTTTTTTTGATATTTTTCTTGCATTGGCTTCCAAAAAAACGACACTAGGTGATCGGATGGTCAGTCAACCAGTCTTTGTAGATGATTCGGGAGATGAACGCAACTCATGTCAAAACAATTTCTTGGGGCGATATTTACAGTTCTTGTTGCGTCCCATCCGGCTATGGCCTGGGATGATCCGGGTATAACCCATACCGCGGTTTTTGGTCGAGAGAAGGGGGTTCACAATCATGCGCCATGCGTGACGGAGTGCCCGAATGGCGACTTGCTTTTAGCTTATTATACAGGGCATGGGGAGCGATCGTCGGACGATGTACGGATCGTTGGTCACAGACTTCAGAAGGGGCATGCGTCATGGTCGCCGCGTATGGAGCTGGCAGACACGCCGGGTTATCCGGACTGTAATCCTGCGATTTTTGCGGCCCCGAATGGTGAGCTTTGGCTGTGGTACCCGACGATTCTTGATCACCACTGGGAAGGTGCCTTGCTTAAATATCATGTGAGTAAGGACTTTCAGACGGCTGGCAAGGCGCCTGTCTGGTCACGTGAGGGGGTTGCGCATGTGACGCCCGAGAAATTTTCTGATCAATTTGAGTTGGCTGTGAAGGCGCAGAAGGTGGATGTGGTGGCGAAGTCCGTGCCTCGGTGGAGCAAGTTGGTGGAGTTGACTCGTCAGCGATCCAAGGACGAGCTTTACCAGCGGCTGGGCTGGATGCCGCGGGTTCGTCCGATGGTGCTTTCGAGTGGCCGGTGGCTTTTGCCTTTGTATTCGGACACATATTCTGCGGGGCTGGCTTATTATACAGACGATCAGGGGAAGAGCTGGAAGACGTCTCAGGCGATGATTGGTCTGGGCAACATTCAGCCTGCATTTGTGGAGCGGAAGGACGGCACGGTGGTGGCTTACATGCGGGACAATGGCCCGTTTCACCGAATACGGGTTGCGGAGTCGAAAGATGGGGGCGTCTCGTGGTCGCAGGTGGTCTCTTCAGAATTGCCGAACCCGGGTGCCGGGGTGGATGCAATACGTCTTCAAAGTGGTTCGTGGTTGATGGTTTACAACGATCTTACGGAAGGCCGCTGGAGTCTTGCCCTGAGTCTTTCGGACGATGAGGGGAGGACATGGCCGATGACGCGTCATGTGGTTCGGAATGAGCAGAAGAAGGGCTCTTACCATTATCCGAGCCTTTTGCAGACGAAGGATGGCCGGATCCACGTGCTTTATACGGATGGAGGCACGCCAGAGGGGAGCACCATGACCCATTCGGCGACAACAGAGGCATGGATTCGTGGGGGGCACCCGACGCCCAAACCACCGGCCAGTCCGCTTAGCGAGATCGGCAAACTTTTGAGCGATGCTGCCGCGAAATAAAGTGTTCGCAGGTCAGTCTTTCGAATCGATAGATTTGATTTGGAGCGGGGCTTGCACCTGGTGAGCCTCTTGCTAATTCCAGCCTTTAACGGCAAAATTTGAAACATGTTGCAAGGCGTAGCGGTGAGCCCTGGGGTGATTGTGGGTCGTGTTTACAAGATCGAGTCGATCTTGCATACAGGCGATCCTGTATCGCTTGCTGCCCAGGAGTTGGTTGGGCCTGAACTCAATAGGTTTGATGAGTCTTTGGTCCGAGCCGGTTACGACCTTGAAAGCATGATTCAAAAGGTAGAAATTCAGATAGGGGTCGACGGGGCGAATATCTTTCGATCCCATCTTGGTATGGTGCGTGATCCAAGTCTTCGTCAGAAGGTTCACGCACTGATCCAGGCCCAGCAGATAACGGCACTTTCAGCGCTTCAGATGGTGATGAAGCAGTATGTGAGCCGGTTTGAAAACTTTGAGCAGCAGGATTATTTTCGCGAACGTCTGGCCGACTTACGCGATGTTTTTGGGCGAATTGCGTCCGATTTGATTGGCAATAATCCCAATGACAGTGCTCTGCGTGTTCCAGATTATGGTACGGAACCGATTGTGATCGTGGCTCACGAGATTCTTCCGAGTCAGTCGATGACCATGGGTGATAAGGCGATTTCCGGGATTGTCACGGAGATTGGCGGCGGAACGAGTCATTCCGCGATTTTGGCCCGCAGTCGGGGGATCCCTGCAGTCACGGGTTTGGCAAGCATCACGCAAGACGTCGCAAATGGTGATCTGATCATTGTCGATGGTCGCGACGGCCACGTTTTGCTCAGGCCCGACCCCGAGACGACAGCCGCTTATCGCAAGCTTCAGCGAGAGTTTATCCACATCAAGGACCGGCTGGTTGCCAATCGCGAAGACCCGGCGGTTTCCACAGATGGCACGCCCGTGGAGCTTTTGGCGAATATCAATAATGTAGCGGACGCCAAGGCGGCATCCTCAATGGGTGCCACCGGAGTCGGTCTTTTAAGGACGGAATATCTTTTTTTAAGCCATCCCGATGTGCCTGATGAAGAGGAGCAGTATCGGTATTACCGTCAAATCGTTGAGGCGATGAACGGCCTTCCGATCACGATTCGAACATTGGACGTGGGCGGCGACAAATCGGTGCCCTATCTGGGGCGTCGTGTGGAGGCCAATCCGTTTATGGGCTGGCGGTCGATACGTCTTGCATTTGAGCACCCGAAGCTTTTTGAGAGCCAGATTCGTGCCATTTTAAGGGCCGGAGCCCATGGGCGAGTC
This sequence comes from Candidatus Kuenenia stuttgartensis, assembly GCA_945865635.1. Lineage (GTDB taxonomy): Bacteria > Planctomycetota > Planctomycetia > Isosphaerales > Isosphaeraceae > QWQI01. The sequence goes on along the minus strand of CAMBEP010000065.1, from coordinate 4,217 downwards.
TCGATGCTCTTCCCAATGGTCACCACTCTGGAGGAGCTTCGGTTCGTGAACCGGATGGTCGATGCATGCCGGGATTCGCTCATCAAGGATGGCCTTGATTTCGGGCATGATGTACGGACAGGTGTCATGATCGAAGTGCCTGCCGCTGCCATTTGTATTGATGCGCTGCTGCGGGAAACCCAGTTCATTTCGATCGGATCCAACGATCTGATTCAATATCTGATGGCTGCCGACCGTGATAACTCCAAGGTCTCGCATCTCTGCGAGCCGCTCTCGCCAGCCGTCATTCGTGTTCTTGGGATGATCCTGGACGCTTGTAAGAAGTCAGGCTTGCCGGTGACCCTCTGTGGCGAAATGGCCGCCCAGCCCCGATCTTTCCTGATCCTGTTTGGCCTCGGCCTTCGCAAGTTCAGCATGAGCCCAGCCTTCGTGCCAGCCATCAAATCGCTGCTCTCAAAAGTCACAACGGCACAGGCCGAACGATTTGCCCATCATGTGATCCAGCTCAAGACCAGCGAAGAAATCAAGCACTACCTTTCCGAGCGTCTCAAAGAAATTTCCGCCGATATGCAACTCTTCGAGAGCAACTCTTGATTCGGGCCACCTAACCATGATGGCCTGATTTGATGATTTTTCAGGCGTTTTTATGAAACATTGATCGTTTTTTTTTGGGAAGGTGCTTGGAACAGACCTGATTCAATGAAAAATGGAAGATCAAATTAAACTTCGGGCGGCATTGAGCCCCGATCGGATGGCGCCTTCCATTGTGGCTGGCCAGCCGGTTTGTGTCCAGTCGCCTGCCAGATAAAGCCTGGGTAAAGGTGTTACAGAAGTTGGCCTGAGTGAATCGGATTCGGGCGAAGGGCTGAATGTTGCGGCATGTTCTGTGACAATCCATGCCGATAAAATGGTTGCGGATTGCATTTCTGGGAAAGCTGAATCCAATTCAGCGCGAATCTCGTCGAGGATTTCGTTTCGATTCTTGTGGGCAAGTTGATGGCTGGCGCTGATGACAATATGGAGGCTTTGACCGTTGGCAGGCAAAATGCATCCTGGCTGGCGTCGATCGGCCGAGGTGTGGTCAAACACCCACTGGATGGTGGTATCCAGTAATGCAATTTCAGAATGGGGGCAGACCGTTTTGTCCAATAAGAAATGGATACCTGTGATGGGGGAGGATTCAAGACGGCTGATTTTTTCAGAAAGGGTGTGGAGGGAATTGAGATTCAAGCTGTTTAAAATGTCGGACGTGGCTGGCCACGGGGTTGCGACGATGATTTGATTGGCAAATAATGGAGATTTTCCTCGAATTTGCATTTCAAAAAAGGATTCATGATTTTCGATGGATTGGCATTTTGTGTTATCCAGGATTTGAATATTCAGATTTGACAAGGCTGTTCTTGCGCGTTCATCAAAGAGTTCGCCAAGAGGAATGGCTGGAACAAGCATGTGGAATCCGGATCGGCTTTTGAAAAAGGATTTGACGAAGACCTGGCGGGCGATTGCAATATCGAGCTTGTCCAGTGAGTCGTTCAAGGCTGAGACAAGCACTGGCTCCCATAATCGGCGAATGCTTCGGGGGGTTTGGAAATTGCAATTGAGCCAGTCAAGTACCGTTTGGCCTTTGAGCGATTGGGGCGGGGTCAAAGCGAGTTTTAAAAGGCCCAGGCCGAGTGTGATTTTATCCCACGAGTTTAAGAACCTGATTTTGAGGAATGAGGGAGCGAGGTGCAAGGGCGGGGGGAGAAACTTTGAGCCTCGAATGGAATCCACTCGGCCATCGGGCGAGAGGAATCTTAATTCAGGAATTCTGCGGAAGGCGTCGGGCGAGCCGAGTCGATTCACAAATTCGATAAGTTCTGTGCAGCATCCAAGCCCGACATGCTGGCAATTATCGACCCAGTTTTTTGTTTTGGGGTCGACAAACGACCCGGCCCGACCGCCAAGCCGGCTTCGGCTTTCGATTAATACAATCTTCCAGTGGGGATGAAGCCTTCGAGCTTCGATGGCGGACGCAATTCCCGCCAGGCCACCACCGATAATACATAAATCGTTGATTTGCTGGTCGTTTGGATGGGTCATCTGGTTTCTTATCGGAACATGGAATATGTCATGATTGCGGCTTTTTGCCATTTTGGCACACGGGCCCGGTGTGTGATCACGTCAAAATCTAGGATTTCAATCCGGTTTAAAACGGATTCATAGATTCTAGAAATTGCGCGAAGCATGGGCCGGCCTTCTTGGGAGACCATGGATTGCAATTCATCGGCGTTTCGATATTGGGTTCTTGCAATTGCAACCTGATTCTTGACAAGCGCCTTGAGCGGGTCGGTTGCCGTGGGTAGGCCCAATTCGTGGAAATGGATTCCATATTGGGTCATCAGGCTGGCGGGTAGATAAATTCGATTATTAGCGTAATCTTCAGCAATATCGCGAAGGATGTTTGTGCGCTGGAAGGCTAGGCCGAGCATTTCAGCGGCTTTTTCGGCGCGTCCGCCGCACGATTGGAATCCCCAGATATGAATGCAGCAGAGCCCCACGGCCGAAGCCACATGCCAGCAATATTGATCAAATTCTGATTCGGTCTGGATTCTTACGGCATTTAAATCCATGCGCATTCCGTCGATCACGGCAATGAGATATTGCCTTGGAATGTGGTGGCGCCTGACGGTCTCCACAAGTGCTGGGAAGCCTTGCCAGGCGGTGGTTGAGTTGGGGTTTCCATCAAGGTGTTCGTTGAGTTGCATTTGCCAGATGTCGAGAGCCTCTGCCCGGTCGATTGCGGGTCGAGGATCGTCTGCGATGTCATCTGTCACTCGCATAAAGGCATAAAGAGCACACATGGATAGCCTGTGGGCGCGAGGCAGGAGCCGAAAGCTCCAATAAAAATTTCGGGCCTGCGCAGAGGCGACCTTTTGGCAGTAATCATAGCTTTTTGCAAGCGAGTTTACGCTCAGGTTTAAATCGCGAATGAAATCAGGCGTTTTTTTAGTCTCAACGTCCATGTGAATTGAAGCGGGCTTTTCGAATGAAGTGAATTTTGAGGGTTTGGATGATGTGGATTGGACGATGCTTGCAAGTGGTGCCATTTATTGGCTTGATGCGAGAGATTGCAACAGGATTTTGATCATCAGGCTCAATTGCTTCATCTTGCCGACCTTTGGGCGGCTGGTCAAGACATCATAGCCGAGCTTTTCAATGGAATCGAGCGTGGCGACGCCTCCGTCGTGGAAGAGTTTGATGGCTATTCGGGCCCTGCCTTTGAGCTTAAGGGTGAGGGGTAGGCCGGTTTGGAACAATAATCGAGTTTCGGCCACTTGTTCGGCGAGCATGGCCTTGAAGGATTCTGAGGCGGGTTTGCGGGCGAGGTCGGATTGTTCCAGAGCGAAACGGAGGAGGGTTTCCTGTGGGATATAAACGCGATTCTTATCGAGGTCGCGGCGTACATCCTGCCAGAAATTTGCGAGTTGGAGTCCAGTGCAGATGGCATTTGACATGGCAAGATTTTCGTCTGTAGAGGCGTCGAAAAGCCTTAGGACCAGTTCGCCGACAGGATTGGCAGACCTGGTGCAATAGTCCAGGAGTTGTTGATGGGTCGCATAGTGGGTGATGACCTGGTCTTGCTGGAAGGCGGAGAGTAGGTCTTTGAGCGGCTTGATTGGGATATTGAACTGCTTGACGACCGGCTTCAAGGCGATAAAAACGGGGTGCAGTGGCACAGGCGATGGCATTTCGAGATAGATTGATTCAAGCTGATGGAGCCACCAATCGAGCAGGGTGGTGGATGTTTCGGTGCTGCCGGTTTCGTCGGCAAGGTCGTCGGCCCATCGGCAATAGGCGTAAATGGCTTCAAATGAGGGGCGTAATCGGTAGGGAGTGAAGAGTCCGACGACTACAAAATTCTCGTAATGGGATTGCGACAATTTCTTGCAATAGAGTTGTGATTCCTGAAGCGAGGGTGGACCATTGCGGATGGCAAGTGAATCGGGGCCCCAATTTTTCAGTTCCTGGTCGAGATTCATGCCTTCATTCCTGATCGTAGCGGGAAGGATCAAAAAAGGGGTGGTCTTTTTTTCTGGAAAAAGTGACCGGTACGGATGGCTTGCGTTGATCCGACCATTGTGCCACAATCTGGGACGTTGTGAAGGGCTTGATGACTGCTTGGCGGTTTTCGGGCGGAACTTCATTCCAACACTATTGCGACGTTCTCCACACCA
>CAMBEP010000064.1 GCA_945865635.1 Candidatus Kuenenia stuttgartensis | reverse complement strand
TTGACCAGTGCCTTTCCTGATTCTTTCAAGCCATCGGTTGGGCTTTCGGGGCCAGCGTTTGCGACCGAAATCGTGCATGACGGTCTGAAACTGCTCTTGAGTCATCATGGTGAGGATGACATGATCCTGCTCGATCAAAACCAGGGGGTCTTCGCCATAAACGGTAATATAGGCAGTGGTTCCGTTTTGGTTTCGACCAAGTTTCCGGCATCCATGCAGGTCTGGCAGGAGGTCTGTAGCAAGATTCGGTTGATTGGGCAGGAAACGTTCCTTGAATCGTTCGGCGGCGTGCCGGCTGACCTGGCAAGCCATGAGGTTGTAAATACCGTGATGGCCTTGTATTTCAAGAGTTTTTCGCGAGGTCTTCATCGATAAAACGCCTGCCATTGCCCCAAAAAAGTTGGACACGAATCTATAATAATCTAGAGCGAGTTGGGGTGTGTGCAGAATATATGGGATGGGTGGGGTTCTGTCACACTTAGTTGGGTACAAATGCATTGGCCTTGCCACATCTGATTGATGGAAATCGAAAAAAGCCATGAAAATTGCCGATCTTCAAGCAGCAACAGACGTTTCCCGCCAAGCCCTGTTGAATCACAAAGTCTATTCCCAGCTTGCTCAGCCCGAGGCGCTCAAGCGTTTCATGGAGCTGCATGTCTATGCTGTTTGGGATTTTATGAGCTTACTTAAAGCATTGCAGCAGGATCTGACTTGCGTGAGCATACCGTGGGTTCCGGCTGCGGACGGGGTTGCAGCGCGGATGATCAACCAGATTGTGTTGGAGGAGGAGTCGGACATTGGAGCCGATGGTCGGCCCGCGAGCCACTTTGAGCTTTATCTTCAAGCAATGCAACAGGTTGGAGCAGAGACCGATCGAATTATGAGCTTGATAGGCGACTTGAATTCCGGTGAGGATTATGAGAGGTCGCTGGATCGGCGAGAGGTGCCGATGGCGGCCCGTGAATTCATGAAAGTCACGTTTGAGATCATTGAGTCGGGCCATTTGCCTTCGATTGCATCGGCGTTCACGATTGGCCGGGAGAATTTGGTCCCGGGTCTGTTTCGGGGGATTATCGTTGGGCTAAACGAGAGTGGGAAAGTTCAGTCGGACCGTTTTCTGTATTATCTGGATCGACATATTGGTCTTGATGAGGGGGAGCACGGCCCATTGGCATTCCAGATTCTGGAACGTCTTTGCGGAGATGTGCCTGAGAGTTGGGAGCTGGCAAAGCTGGCGGGATTAACGGCCCTTGAAGCTCGGCTGAAGCTTTGGGATGCGATCAGTGAATCGATTGTCGCGATCTAATCTGGAACGATGCTGGCCGTATTTTTCGTCATTTCCGTCATAGTTTTCGATCGGTTCAAGTCGCATGGGTCTCGCCGAATGGCTTGGAATTTGTCAAAATAAAGGATATCACAGAGTCCAGTCTGAACCACCGCGAGCATCGATTGTAAAAGTCGGTCCTGGTGACGGCATCCAAGTTCTGCTAAATCGAGAAACCGCAAAGTGATCCAATTCAAACCCACTCATTCCGGCCGATTTCTTGTTGGATTTCTCGTTGCTTTCGGCTTGGCTGGATGCGGCGTGGAGAAGTCAAAATCATCGATTCCGAAGCAACCTCTTGGCGTGATCACCAAGCCAGGGCAAACGCGAGAGGGCACGGGATCGACCCTGGTGCTAACGAATCAGAATTCGGCTCAGGCCACGGATTCAACGGCTCCGGAAGTGATTCAGCAGGCGGCGATTCTGGATAGTGTTCTGCACTTGCTGACCACAGCGGGATCGAATCCTGGGGGCGACAATTTCACGATTGCGACGGAGCAGTTGAACCAATACTTCAACCGAAATGCAACCGGAGCGGAATTTACGCTGAGTCAGCCGACACTTTTATATTTGAATCAGGTCAAGATTGCGGAAACTGCGATCAAAGCGCTTCAGGAAGCCAAATTCAGCATTCGCGATGCCCGCCACATTGAAGACTGCATGATGTATTATGGGCTTGCCAATCGGATAGCGGGCAACGGCGATGACATGACCCGATTGCGGCGGATTTTTGATTGGACCTGTCGCAATGTGATGCTGGTTCCAGCGGGCTCGCTCTCACCTCCGGGCAAGAACCAGCAGGCACAGGCCCGGCCTTATGACTGTATTTTGCGTGGGATGGCATCCGAGGTCAGTCCTTTGTGGGCAGAACGGACATGGATTTTCATGTCTTTAGCCCGCCAGATTCGGATCGATGTTGGGATTCTTGTCAGTTCTCGGGCCCCCGGGCAGTGGCTGAGTGTGGCACTGGTGGAAGGGAAGCCGTATTTGTTTGACTGTCGGATGGGCTCGCCGATTCTGAAACTTGACGGCAAGAGCGTAGCCACTTTGGATGAAGCGATTGGCGATCCCCGAATCCTCAACGCCATGCAGCTTGCGGGTGCCGAAAGTTATAGTCCTACCAACGCCGAACTGGCGGCTGGGGAATTGAACATTTTGGCCGACTTGGCCACGGGTTATCTTTCGCCAAGGATGAGATTGCTGGAACAGAGGCTCTCAGGCAAGAACCGAATGATTCTGTTTCGGGACGTTGCCGAACTTCGATCGGAATTTTTCAAAGTCATGAAGCCAAGAATCAAGGATGTAAGGCTTTGGGAGCTTCCACTTGAGGTTGAGGCCCTGCTCTTTTCGAACCCGGAATTTGTGCAGGCTTCGCAATTCGCGCTTCAGATTTTTGATTTCCGACTGCCACTTTTGTCGGCCAGAACGTCGCAGCTTCGTGGCGAACCGGTCGAGGCATTGCAAAAACTCGTCAACATGCGATTTGCTGAAAATGCCCTGCTGCGTGACCGCTCCACACAGATCCCGCCCGAACTGCAAAAGATCATCGACCTTTACAGCACCTATTTCCTTGGCCTTGCTCACCTGGAAAACAGCTATTACCGCAGCGAGAAAGATGAGGAACTTCGGCAGGCAGACTTGAAGCAAGCCGAGTTTTTCTTCAAGGAAACGCTCAAGCTGACCCCTGAGCCAAGCCCAGAGAAGCCTTTCTTTTACATGTTCCGGTGGGGAGCGGCGTCCAATATAGGCATGCTTGCGCATAATCGAGGCGACCGATCGACAGCGATCCGATATCTGAGCTCAAATTACCCAACACCTCAGGGTTATGGCAACTTGCTGATCGCAACGACTGACGTTTGGGAGGATCCGTTTTCGGCTTCTCCTGCTCCACTGCCGCCTGCTCCTGTGGACAAATACGCACCACCTGCAGCAGCCAAAAATGGGGCTCCGGACCTGTTCCAGACAACTCCCCCTGCTGCCAGTCGCCCCTCAGTGCCTTCCAATCGCCCTTTGCCGGGTCTTGGTGGTTCACCAATTTCGGCTCCCGGCCTGGGCGGCGGCAGCGCCTTACAAAAGCCTGGGCCACGGCCTATCGGGCCAGGCGGGGCGGCCGGGCTCTTCCCGGGCAATCTTAGCAAACCCTAATATGATGAACGATCTCTAAAAAAAGGGGTTTCGCCATCTTGCACGGCTTGATGGCGGAAACCTTTTATAATTAAGCCTGTTTTTCGCCTTGATTTCAGTTAAAATCTCATTGGAAGAGAATGTTTGATAAGATGGGAATCCTAAATATTAACTGGTTTAAAAAAAAGCGTAAGGACTTGCTATTAGCTGATTCATGTTGGAATATAAGTGTCGTTCCGGTCTAAATCTAGAAAGCAGGTTTATAACACGCTTTCAGGCAGATTTGTCTTGCCAAAGGAGTTGTTGGAAACGTCATGATATACGCTGTGCATTTAATCCGATGGGCTGTCATACTTTTTACCGTCTCGCTAAACCAGTATCAACTTGGTCCAAGCATTGAATTTCTGATTGCATTGGTGGGCATTTTTGTAGTGGCCGATCGCCTGAAAGTTGCGGCGGAAGAATTATCGGAAAAGCTGGGCGAAAACATTGGCGGGTTGGCCTTGGCCTTCATGGGCAACATGCCAGAGATTCTGATTTCGATCTCGGCCTTGAACAAAGGCATGTCTGACATTGTGCAGGCTTCCATTTCAGGAGCGATTATCGGGAATCTTCTACTGGGATTGGGATGTGCGATCATTGCGGGCGGACTCAAGACGTCCATCCTCAAGTTCAACAAACGGATCTCGCGCGTTCACTCGTCGATGGTCATCCTGGCTTGTTGCGGACTGCTGATTCCTGCTGTGTTCCATATCTCAAGCCCAGTTGAAGTGGAACATCTCTCTCTGCAAATCTCATTGGTGCTCTTGGCGCTTTATATTTTTGGCCTGATCTTTACATTTTACACTCATAAGCATTTAAGCCATTCGAAGAACTACGGGGTCGAGTCAGAGGCGGCCGTTGATCAGGTTTGGGATTCCTCGAGAGAGGGCGAGATCATGACAACGGTCGTGTCAAAAGTCCCTCATGAACCCGCAACGGTCCATCATCAATCTTCGGTTGGGAACTGCCTGCTTCGACTTGCGATTTATTCCATGATGATCGGATTGATCAGCGAGGTCCTGACAGAGTCCTTACTTCCGATGTCCAAGCAATTTGGATTCTCAAGTCTCTTTACAGGTGTCATCCTGCTGGCTTTGGGCGGAAATATTGGTGAATACTGGAATGCCATGCTTTTTGCAAGGAATGGCAAAATTGACTTGGCCATTGAGTCGACCATGGGCTCTTCCGTTCAAATGGCTCTGCTGGTCTCACCCCTGCTGGTGTTTTACAGCTATTTGATGAACGAGCCCTTGAATTTGAATTTCTCGATTTATGAGGTGGCTGGAATCGTTATTGCCGCTTCCGTCACACGCACGTTCACCTATGATGGCGAATCGCACTGGCTGGAAGGAACCATGATGGCTGGCATCTATATCATCCTTGGTCTCGGATTTTTCCATATTGCCATGTAAGGCGAAAAATGCAGCCAAACACATTCGCAAAAGGCCGGGGATGAAAGGGATTTTGAGAGAAGGCCCTTTCCGATCGATTTTCCCCCCCCCAATTTCGCCAAGGCTTTGGCGATTGGGGGTAGCGGGTGAGTAAATGGGGCCGTGATGCAATGAACTGGATGTCGCTTAAAAATCCAAAACCGTTCTCGGTGGATCAAGCTTTTGCGAAATATCGGAACTAACCGTTCCCTGTCGTTTTGAATTGGTGGGAGCTTTGAATCCATAGACTTTCTTGATATTCTGAAAGTGGAGGGAACGGTTCGATGAACGCCAAACAATTGATATCTGCCGGTGTGCCGCCCTTATATGTACAGGATGCTCTGATTCAGGTTCTTACGGCGATTCGGGAGCACGCGCTGCACGGGCAAATTGTGCAGTCAGGGGTGAAAGCCTGCATTGAGAATCCGGCCAATTTTATCGACGACCCCATTTGGTCCGGGCTGGCCCATTGTCTGATCTCAGAACCGGTGGACGATGCTGGCCGTGAAATGAATCTCAAGTCGATAGGTTATCAGACTTGGGGCACGATGATCGATGAGGCCTGCCACTCTCAGATGCGCAATGCCTGCCAGTTGCCGATGGCACGCGGCGCGGCGCTCATGCCCGATGCCCATTTGGGATATGGCTTGCCCATTGGTGGTGTTCTTGCTCTGGAAAACGCCTTGGTTCCCTATGCGGTGGGTGTGGATATTGCCTGCCGAATGAAGCTGAGTGTGCTTGACTGGCCAGTGAGCATGCTGGAACAGCGCAAAGAGGATTTTAAGAACGCTTTGATCAAGGGCACCGTGTTTGGTGTCGGTGGGCGTCATCAAAAGCGGATGGACCACGATGTGATGGACCAGGATTGGTCCGTCTGCCGAACAACGCGAGAGAATCACATCAAGGCATGGTCGCAGCTTGGGACATCGGGCAGCGGCAACCATTTCGTGGAGTTTGGCACACTGACCATCAGCGACCCGGCGAACGATCTCGGGCTTGAGCCAGGCGAATATGTTGCCCTTTTGTCGCACAGTGGCTCGCGCGGGACTGGCGCCTCCGTCTGCAATACCTATTCGCGACTGGCCCGCCAGTCAATCCCGAAAAAGTTTGAGTTTGTCGGCGATCTCGCCTGGCTTGATATGAGCAGCGAACCGGGTCAGGAATATTGGGCTGCGATGAATCTGATGGGCGACTATGCAGCCGCCAACCACGATGTAATTCACAAGAATGTGGTGAGGATACTGGGTGGTGAAATTCTTCAAGGGGTGGAAAATCACCACAATTTTGCCTGGAAAGAAATCCATCAGGGCCGCGAGCTTTATGTTCACCGCAAGGGAGCCACACCGGCGGGCGAAGGCATTCTGGGAGTCATCCCCGGGTCAATGGGCACCCCTGCCTTTGTGGTCAGGGGCAAGGGCAATGCCGCAAGCCTGGAATCGGCATCGCACGGGGCAGGCCGACTGATGAGCCGAACCAAGGCAAAAGAGACATTCAATTATCATGCGACAAGGCGGGAACTGGCCGCTCAAGGCATAACTGTGCTCTCGGCTGGGGCCGACGAAGTGCCAGGCGTTTATAAGGATATCCACCAGGTGATGGCCGAACAGGCGGACCTGGTCTCGATCGTGGCTCGATTCGACCCAAAGATCGTGAAGATGTCGGACGATGGCAAGGCTGAAGATTGAATTTCAGGCGACTTGCCTGAGTAATGCAGCAACCTGCCGGGGAATGGCCTTCCGGCGTGACGGTTGTGAGCGGATGGGGTTAAGTGCCTGGCAGATTGCGATGCTCTTCGGTCAGGTGGGATCGTTCGGAAAGCATTTTCAGATAAGGCCCGTGGTCGCCAAATTCCACCACGGAAACCCCTGCCACGGCGCACGCCATGCGAAACCGAAACCGACCGACATCGATTCCCAGCAATTGACATAACGCGACTCGAATTGTCGCTTTATGGGCCACTAGCAGGACATTGCCAGAATCAAAACCGGATCGAATTTCCTGGATCAGGCTCATCACACGATCACTGATTTCGACCGCCAATTCACCACCGCCACTGGGCCGGTTCCAGGCAGGATCGGCTGTCCAGCGCACGTAATCGTCGTGATATTTCTGATTCACGTCCTCAACAGACTGACCTTCCCAATCGCCGTAGGCAATTTCCCGCAAGGCGTCACGAATGATCGGCTGCTGGCCCACTGCTTTGCCTATATAACCAGCTGTCTGGATGGCCCGGGTTTGCGGGCTCGTGTAAATGGCCTGCCAGGAGATGTGCCGATAGGATTCAGCGAAAAGGCTGGCCATTTCATGACCGATCTCCGTCAGGGGCACATCGGTCCCTGAACCGCAAAACATGTTGCTTCGTGAGAGGGCCGTCTGGCCATGTCTCAGGAAATACAAATTCAAATGATTGCTAGACATCAGCGATAGTGCCTTGGTTGTGTCGGGCTTGCCAACTGTGATTATTGCAGCCGTATGTTCAGCGATTCCCACGACTGACAGCCAGCTTGTAAACGTCCATATATCGCGAAATATTCCGGCTCATGGCAAAATGCTCCTCGGCAACACGTTTTGTATTTGCGGCCAGAGAAGCGGCCTTGGCTGGATGATCCAGCAGGTCGATCACACCTTTGGCGATGGCTTCAGGAGAGACATCCACCAGCAATCCCGCCTGATTTTCGCCCAATAGCATTTGATAGTCGGCAAAATTGGTGGCAACAATCGGCCGTCCCGCCGCGAGATAGACGGCTATTTTGGACTGAACGGAGTAGTTTTCCCGACATGCAAGGCGTGGGTGAACGAGCACATCGGCGCGGCGAGACAGGGCGACGACCTGCTGGGGGGTGGTGCCAGCGATGGTGATCAGGCGGTCGCCAAATGGTGCAATTCGGGATTGATATTCGAGTGCAGCAGCGGATGGCCCACCGACGAGGACGCATCGGGCATCAGGATGCCTGGCAAAAATTGTGGGCAAGGCGTCGATCAGCAAAGGCACACCCTGATTCGGGTGAACAATGGAGCCGATATACATGATCACTTTGTGGTGCGGGGCCAGGCCTGGAATTTCGAATGGGGGCACGTCCTGCTCGTATTCGCCAAGATCGATGCCTGGATAGATGGTATGGATTCGATCTGCAGGGACCCCCTTCTCTTCGCGGCAAACTCGGCCTACAGGCTCGCCCAGAACGATCACCTGGGCGGCATGGTTGCAGGCGGCCTGTTCGACCCATTGAGTGGTTCGAAATTTGAGACCTCTGCCAAGTCTGTCGCGTTCGACTTCGTCGCCCAAAAGCGAATGAATTTCATAGACCAGTGGCCAATCGTGCAGTAGGCAGGCGGGCAGGCAGCGGGTCGCTCCACCATAATGCTGGGCATGTACGAGATCGAAACGATGACGCTTCCAGATCGATTTCAAGCCACCAATCCAGCGGGCAGGCGGCAAGGTATAAACCGGGACCCCTTCGAAGTCGTTTTGCCTTATACGCAGGCCGGCAGTGGGCTTGGCTTTGAGATGTGCGAGAACGACATTGACCCCATTTTTTTTAAGTTCACGAACAATTTTAATCGGCAGCATGGCCGTTCCATCGTATTCACCTGGGATCGGGAACGATGTGGTCATTAGGACGCTAAAAGCCATGGTCGTCGCAAATCCGTTGCAAGAGATCCGTTCCTGAGTTGAACGGATCCAATAATAACAATGATCGCAGAAAGTTGCCAGAGGCCGCGACTTCGCCCAAGATCAAAAAGCAGGGGCTGGCCGTGATTGGGCCCTTCAAGCCATTTATCAAGGCGTAGGAACACGACGGACTGGCTCGCGGCGGTGGCGATTTTCACGGGTCAGTGCGCCAAACAAGCGGCGATCGAGCGCCTCAATCGCAGAATCAAGCACCTTGCGAGCCGTGTCCAAATGATGAGGCCGAAGGGCGTAAGGCTCACGAGGCAGGCCTGTTCGAGGCCAAACCAGGAATTCCGGAGGCGGCCCGCCCAGCCCTCTTGATTCATGGGGAGCCAGTACTTCAAACGATCCGTCCAGGTTCGACTGCTTATAATAAGCCTTTCGCTCGCTCGGCGGGCCGGGATAAATCCACGACATCCGCATCGATAGCAATTCCGTGAATTGTGGCCAAGGCGCCTGATCCGGGTGGAACGAGCCAGCAGGCCCTTCGCCTACAATGGCTGGCAAAAGACGCCAGACTTCCGCCAGTGGCATCGGCCGGCTTGGATCTGCCACCAAAGGCCAGAGCTCCGGGCGACCCAACTCGACCGCGGACTGATGTACAAGGGCACTGGCACTATCCAGATAAAGCGAAAGCGCCGCTCGCGCCAGACGGCTTGCCTCAGATTCGGATACGCTCATCCGAACCCGAGACTCGGTATGAAAATGCAATGCGTCACTGTATAAACAATGAAACGGGCTGTATGTGGTTTCGATCAAGCCATGTGGCGGATTTGATGCAAGACGCTCGGTTGCAATCGACATCTCGACGGTCTCCAGACCGCTCATGCGATTCTGCCAGGAAGCGTTTGAATCCAAGACATTATCGTCCATTTTACATCCCCCGCCTGAATTAGCCCAAAAGGCGATCATTACTGCTAATCCTTATTGTGTTCGACTTATGCATACATTTCAATGTATTTTTCTGTTTTTTCATAAAAAGCTCAAAACCATCCGGAATTCTTCATACAAAGCCTTTCTTCCAGCAGATTCGTTGGACTAAAATACGCACACCGACGCAGCTTTACTGAGCTCCTTACCGCATCCCAAAAAAAAAGGCAAACTCCATGATTCTCAAACCTGGCCAAATCGCTGCGACTGCACTCCTTGTGCTGCTCGGGGCTTGCTCAATCCCGGCCCACGCCCAGAATCCCCCAGACAGCAAGCTTGATCAATGGTTCAAAGCCTATATCGAACAGGTCATGACCGATGAACCGATGACCGCGACACGACTTGGAGACCACAGATTCGATGACCGGCTCGAAGATCTCTCGACCGGGGCCCGAACCAGGCGGCTCCAACGCGACAAAAACGCCCTGATTCAACTGCCTGTAGCAGTGAATTACAAGAACCTCAGCCGGGCCTCGCAGGTTGACTTTGAAATCTTGGCCCGACATCTGGAATCCAAAATCTGGCACTCAGAAAATTTCAGGACTTTTGAAGAAGACCCACGGGTTTGGGGCGAATATCTCACGGAGTCGGTTTATCTGCCTTTGGTGCAATCCACATTGCCAAAGGAAACCAACCTGAAAAATGCATTAAAACGCATGGAACTGATTCCAGGGGTTGTCGATATTGCCCGCAAGACCATTAAAAACGCGTCTCGGGCCAAGACGCAGACCGCGATCCTGCAAACGCAAGGCGCGATCGACTTTTATTCCAAAGAGATCTTCCTGGTGACCGGCCGGCCGGCAAATGATAGCGAACTGACAGAGAAATCCAAGCCAATTCTTGACGCACTTGGCAAGCACCTGGAATTCCTGAAAACCGAAGTCCTGCCAACCTCTGGAGAGAACTGGCGAATCGGCCGAACCCTTTTCGAAAAGAAGCTTGATTATGAAATTGACGCCGGCCTGACCGCCAACGAAGTTCTGGCTGAGGCTGAGCGAGAGGCCCTCAGGGTGGAAAATGAAATGGTGGTGATCGCCCGCCAGATGTGGGCCCGGTCCTATCCCGGCCAAACCATTCCCCAAGATGACGCTGCGGGCCGTAAGCAACTTGTAGTCAAGGCACTTGCAGCCACTGCCAAAAAACATGGCCAGCCTGATACTCTGGTGAGGGATGCGCAGTCCACTGTTGCCGAGATCACAAAATTCATCCGTGAAAACGACATCATGCGACTGCCGGCCCCGGATCGCTGTGCGATCATTGAAATGCCTGAATTTATGAGGGGCAATTCCGTGGCGTATTTAAATCCAGCCCCGCCCCTGGATATCAAGGCTCGCAGCGAGTATGCCATCAGCCCGCCACCAGCCGACTGGTCGGCCCAGCGGGTAGAGAGTTTTCTGGGCGAATACAACTCGGCCATGCTTCAGATCCTGACCATCCACGAAGCCTATCCAGGCCATTATGTACAACTGGAGTATGCCAACAGGGTTCCATCACTGATTCGAAGAGTGCTTGGTTCAGGCACGTATAATGAAGGGTGGGCGGTTTACACGGAGCAGACAATGCTGGACCAGGGTTTCGGTCAGGGCGATCTTGGGCTCCGCCTGAATCAACTAAAGTTTTATTTAAGGGCGGTTTGCAATGCCATTCTCGACCACAAAATGCATTGTGGCGAGATGACAGACGAAGAGGCTCGGAAACTATTGATGGATCGTGCGTTTCAGACGGAAGGTGAAGCCGTGGGCAAAATCATTCGATCAAAGCAATCGAGTGCCCAGCTTTCGACTTATTTTGTAGGACGAACAGCGTTTTATCGAACCCGAATGGTGATCCAGCAAGAGCTTGGCGAAAAATTCGAACTGGGGCGGTTTCATGAAGCCGTACTGGAGCAAGGCAGCATTCCAGTGAAATACCTTCCGGAACTGGTGCGTGAGCGATTGCAAAGACCACGATCCGCCAAGGTGGATTGAATCGCGTTTGGGTCACAATCAAGCTGTTGCAATCGGATCTCAGATATTAAAAGGGGCTTATTCGCGGATGCATCTTTGATGATTTCGTCGAATATAGCGAACCGAAGGAGATCAAAAAAAGGGCGACCCTGAATCAGGGCCGCCCTTTTGGTTAGGCGTTGTATATCTGGATCAGCCTCGAATCACTTGGAATCGGACTTTGGTTCTGGGGTCTGCTTTGGAGCAGCGGGGGTTTTGTCGTCGACTTGAAGTTTATCAAGAACTTGGGCAAGGGGTTTGTTCATGATGGCCATTTCCTGAGGGGTCGCTTCGCGGGTCTGCGCTAGGACTTCGTCGCGGATCTTGTCCAGATTCGGATAGAGATCCATCAGGGCTTGGGCTTGCTTCTCGGTTTTGGCAGCGCCAAAACGGAGGTTAAAGTGCTTCATGAAACCGATGAGGTCGGTCACGGTCGACTGAACGTTGTTCTTCTTGGCCTTTTCGATTGTGGACAAGATCTCTTCGTAGTTGGGGGTCGAGAGCATCTTGGTCAATTTCTTGAGCGACGAGATCTGGGCCTTGGCTTCGACCAGCCCAGGATCGCCGTATTTGGCATTCTGCTGGAAGGCTGTATCAACGGCAGCCACTGCCTTGTTGACATTATCGATCAGGTCAGGCGTCAGTTGGCCGCCCAGTGAAGCATCTTCGCAAGCTTTCATGGCTTTGGCGAGATTTTCGCGGTAAGGCTTGTAGACGTTGGCCCTGAGCAGCAGCGGCCAATCTTCATCATCGATCAGATCACCGATGGTGAAGGCAACGGCCTGACTGGCATAAAACAGAGGAAGGGATTTGACGTCCTCAGGCTCGAGGGGGATATTTGATAGCCGAAGCTGGGAAGGGTGGACCTTTTGGGGGTCCGATACGTCTTCCAGGGCCGCATTGAGGGCATCGCCCGAACGGATATCGACTTCGTTAGGCGTTTCATGCAAACGCTTCTGAATCCCATCAATCGCGGTGATGTTGGCTTTGGACTTACGCTCGCGGTGGAGCATGTTTGTCCAGTTCATGTAATGCTGCGACTGAGCCATGGCCTGACTCAAACGCAGGTTGGTATCGACATTCATGGACCTGGCCATGGACGAATCAACCTTGTACTGGCCTTCACCCATCGCCATTGCGCCCATACCGATACCAGCGCCTTGCATCGGAGTGCTGGCGCCACCGCCCCAGCCACCCCAACCACCAAAGCCGCCGTATTGAGCTTGCGAAGATCCGGCAGACAAAGACAGCAAACCAGCGACCAATGCTGGTCGAATCCACTTAGACTTATTCAACATGACCTCTTACCCCTCAATGATCAAAAGATTTTATCGACCCGTCAAGCAGCCATGCTTCTCAAGCTATTCACCGCCTGACGATCAGCGGGACACACATCAGTCATCTTTCTATATCATACAAGACATTTTATCGATAAGTCTAACGATTATTTCAAGTGTGAAGTTTCATGAATCCGTGAAATTGGCATGAACCGAATATCTCATGAGATTCATTGGATAAAGGCGAGTTAAACTTTGCCCAAAAAACGGAAAAGGAATGATCGAAAAACTTCAACGGATCTGTTCTCGCTGGATGAATTATAACGATTACAATGCTTATTTCAAAGTTCCAGCTCAAACCCAGAATCCATTTTCGATGGCTCCGCTGATGGATCAGGATCACTTTTCGGGGATTCCGCATGTAAATCAGAATGGACTTGGTTGTGACCTTGCAAATCCTCATGGATTCGGTGTTCCGGATTGGAGAAGGTTTCCTGTATCCGAAACTGCGGATCGGGCTTTTTAGCCGCCTGATTATCCGTAAATGGCGATGGCTCGGAGATCTCGTTGTCGATAAAAACCGGTTTCTGCGCGAGGTCCTGCTCGCTTTCATGAAGCTCGACTGAGGGTTTCAATTTGCCTGATGGTGGCGCATCGGAAACCTTTGATGAGGCAACTTTAAACATGATCGGCCCGATGGCAAGCTGATCGCCTGGTTGCAAGGTCTTTTCGTCCACGCGAGTGCCATTGACCCAGACCCCATGGCGACTACCCAAATCGCGAATGATCATCGCCTGGTCTACCTGTGCAATGCAGCAGTGACGCCTGGAAATGGACGAAAGCTTGATCCTGACATCACATTCAGGGTGTCGGCCGATCAGCAGAATGGACCGCCTCAACTCGATTGGTTGTCGCTCTGAATCGTTCAGGAATTCAAGACAAAGATTCATGAAATGGGCTCAGATCGCTGCTTTTTGTGATCGCACGTCTTCTATTTCGTCGGACTTTTGCCAGCGAATATTCACTTCCACCTGGCATCGATCTGAACCCGCGACTGGTGCAATTGCTGCCCTGATGGCTTTTTCCATCTCCCGGGCACTTAAAGAAGACGATCCCAAAGGGGGCACAGGATCCTGAAACTGCAAACTTCCCGGCTCTTTTTTCTCTGAAATCGGTTCGCCGCCGCCCATTTCCGATGTGACCGATATTTGCGTGGGCCGAGCGACATAACGGAACCTGAGATGTGCAATCGAAAGCACCGACTGGTCGCTGATCAGGCCTGTCGTCACAATCTGATTGTTGACACTCACTCCGTTGGTCGAGTTCAAATCTCTCACAAATAACTTTCCATCGTCTTTATAAATACAGCAGTGAACTCTGGAAATCCTGACTGAATCAAGACTTATGTCACATGACGGATGTCGTCCGACGATAATTAGTGTGGAGTTCAGGGGGATATCGATTGTGCCGTCGAGTGCCACAAGCCGACTGACCATTTTTTTTACGCTCCCACCAGCCGAACTCAGGGACAGATTTCTAATGTCATGACTTTCACAACGATTCCACCGATGAACCTGAAGACCGATCTCTTCGGATAACCAACGCTGGCCAATTTAGAAGATCAACCGTCCCCATTTCTTCACGCAACCAGTTTAGGTCATAACTTCAACCAAGTCAACGCATCGCGTAATGATTCCTCGATCGGCCTGGATTCCCAACCTAGCAGTACTTGTGTGGCAGTGCCATCAAAATGCATCAGGCGCCTTGCCAGCCTCAGTCCTGTGACGGTGGCCTGAGGCCGCCGGCCTGTCACATTTCGTGCGGCCCACTCGCTCGCAAACGCATAGCAAAGCCCTACCTGATAAGGAATCTTCAGCCGGGGCATGGGGCGACCGGTCAGCTTGGACAACAGTTCAAGCAATTCCTCAAGGCTCAAATTCTGGCCACTCAGAAGATGCCGACGCCCTGGGATGCCAAAATGCATCACACGAGCGAGACCTGTGGCCACATCGCGCGCATCCACCAAGTTTAGGGAACAATCCATATAACCCGGCATTCGGCCTTCGATAAAATCGCGGATCAGGCAGGTCGGCGGGCTCGGGCCAGGGTCATTTGGCCCCACAGGCATGGTCGGGTTGGCCACAACCACGGGCTGACCTTGCTGGCCAAGTGCCAAAGCCCGATTTTCGGCTCTTAATTTTGACAGACAGTAAGGACCGGCAGCGTCCGATTCGGCGATCTCAACCTGCTCATCAATCGGCACGCCTGACGAGCCCTGCACTTTTTTGGTAAGTATTGACTCTGTCGAGCAATGCAGAACCCGCATTGCGCCATTTGCCAAAGCCGTTTCCAGAACAGAAACGGCTCCTTGATGATTGACCTGATCAAATTCTGATGGATCAAGAGCCCAGAGATGCGGATTGGCCGCCAAGTGATAGACATGGGCCCCCGAGCAATCGGAGAGTGCGACTTGAAGTGCCTTGCGATCTCTGATATCGGCGATCCGCAATTCGATTCCGGGAGCGAGATTTTTTCGCTCAAAACCGGGCTTTTCGATGACAACCACACGCTGCCCCTGCTCAATCAGGAATCGAACCAGGTGGCCACCCAGAAAGCCACCACCGCCGGTCACAAAATTGACGGGATTCTGGGGAGGTAAGATCATAGGGAAGTTGCCTCGGCTCGATCCAGAAATCTTTTAAGGAAAGAGTCAATCGCTTCAGCCGCTCCCCTGGCGCCTGGTTCCTCTGCGACTATTTCAGCCGCCGCATGGGCCTTGGCCTGCATGGCAGAATTGCTCAGGATCGAATTGAGCAAAGGCACGGCTCGATCGGCAGTAAACCTGGATTTCGGGAGGCTCAGGCCACAGCCCGACCGACCGACCCGGGCGGCATTGTCAAACTGATCGTGTGCCAATGGCACTACAAGCTGCGGCCGGCCGGCCCTGAAAGCCTGGCCTGTGGAATTTACCCCTCCGTGATGCACTACAACAGAGGATTTAGGAAATACCCGTACATGGGGAGCATAGGGAACAATCAGACAATCCCGACCAGCATTGGCTGGAATGGCGACATCTTTCTGAGGACCCACCAGCAGGATTGCCCTGCGGCCCAGTCGCTTTGTTGCCTCCCAGGCCTGAACATAAAAATCATCGGCTGTAAAAACGCCGGTACTGCCAAGGCTGAAGACGAAAGGAGGCGAGCCGGCGGCGACGAATTCTTCGATCTGATCGGGTTCTGAGGTGTGCATTTGATTGTCGTTGCGATCATGGAAAGCAAAGCCAGTTTGGACTGTCTGGCTGGGCCAGTCGGCTTGTGGTGCTCCAAGCATGATCGAAAATGGAGCGATCACCATGGCGGAACGCTTCATGTAATAATCAAAAAACGGATGCCCCGCAACGGCCTTCAAACCCATTTCGGCCCGAATTTGGGTGAAGCCCTTCCAGCCCAGGCCATTGAGCCATTTTGCAAGCTTCAGCAGCCAATGCAGAGGGTATCGACTACCAAGCCACTGAAGGCTTTGAGGATGAAGAAAATTGCCCACGATGGGCGGCTCGGATTCGCTCATGAACATCAATGGGGCTAATGGGATGGCGATCCAGGGCTTGCCCATCAATTCTGCCCAGTAAGCGCCTGACAATACGAATGGATGGATGATGACCAGGTCAGAGGCTTCGACCAATGGCTTGAGGGCCTGATGCGTGGCAGGCAGGGCGGGCATGACAAATTCGCGAACGACACGGTCGCTACCATGCTTGGGATCCATCCAGCGCTTCATCAGAAGTGAATATTGAGACTCTTCCGGAAATCTTGGAGGAATCTCCGCGAAATTCAGCCCTGATTCTTCAATGCGCACCCCGTGTTGGTCGCTGGTTGCAATGGTGACTTGATGGTTAAGAGTTTTGAGCTCTCTGCCGATGGCCAAAAGCGGATGAATATCGCCAAGCGAACCGATAGTTGCCAAGAGGATTTTCGCCATGAGTTATGGCCTGACTCGATAAAGGGATTTTGTCAAAGAAATAGGATATGACGGCATGAGGAGACCATCCCTGACAAGCCCATCGAAGAGGGCTTGGGTGACAAAATCTGTGAATCCATAATTGCCAGGCTGGCGATATCGGCGAATTTCGTTCCAATTGACAAGCAGATGCGTTACGCCCAACTCTTTGAGTTTGGCCCGAATCTGATCGGATGTCCGACCAGAGGCGATCTGTTCGATACGCTCCTGATTAAATACCGTGTTGTAAAGGATGGGATGATCCCAGTAAAAAACGGCGGCCTCGCCCACAAGCAATACTTTATCGCTGGCTGAGAGCGATTGGTCGACCTGAAGGCTCTCGGAATCAAGCCGATTCGGAACGGATTTCCAGAGGATTGCCAATGGATGTGTCCATTCATTCAGGCCCGTCATCGGGGTCAGGGTGTAGATCCAGTTTCCAATGAGAATCACGGCCACAACGAAAAATCGCCAACACATAACCCCTTGGTTGAAACGCAGATTGGCCGCCCCCGCGCCGGCAAGCAGTGCAAGCATGGGCTGAATCGGGAGCCAGAAGCGGTCGAGCCGGTGGGTAAAGAGCCACCAGGAAAGGTAGATCCAGAGAGCGATACCCAAGACCTGCAAAAGCCGCCTGCGGGTTTGAGAATCGGAGAGCAAGGCCAATGGTGCAAACGCCAGATAGATCGGCGATTGCCAGTCGCTTCGCGCCAAAACCTCGACAAGATTCGACCAGAGGAGCTTGATCTCGATCGGTTTGCGACCATGTACCGATGTCCATTTCGAGTTCATCCCCGTGTCCCAATCAAGCCCGCCCAAGCGGTTCCAGGCCAGTGGATAGACCGGATTGCCTGTATCTGCAATATTCTTGACCAACCACGGCCCAAATATCAGACTGCCACCTAAAATGACAAAAAGTAGAGGCTTAAGCGACCTTGAACGAACCAGTTCTGCCACCACGGCCACCGCACAAGGCACAACCACAGGCAAAATCGCCGTGTATTTGCAGGACATGGCCCACCCGGACATGATCCCGACCATCGCCCAGGAGCCCGCCGACCTAAATGCCCAGGCTCTTGAAACCGCCCAAAACGCCCCAATCGTGGCAGCACACAAAGGCCCTTCAACATAAGGAATGGCCGCGAGCCTGTATGTCCAGGGCGTGGTGAGATAAAACAAAGCGGCCCACCAGCCAATCTGGGGGCGGCCCCAGCGACGCGTAATAAAGACCATAAAACCCGCCACCAGAATGGGATGCAGACCTATGAGCAATTGGCCCACGAGGGCCCCCGTGCGCCAGTCGCCCGCAAGGCTCATGGCCGAAGTGTGGAGCATTTCCACACCGAAAGGCATGTTGGTGTAAATATTGTGCGGAAGATATTGGATACGACCCGCCTGCCAGTATTCTTTCGGGCCCTGAAGGTGATATTCAATACAGTCAAAGTCGATCGTAGGAAGCATAGACGCCAGAATCATCAGCCCGACAAACGGCCATGCCGGCCAGGGTATAAATTGCACAAATCTCTTTAAAGATATTAGTTGCGACTTTTTATGATCCTCCCAGGCAAGCTTGGCGGCAACTAGACAGAAGCCAAAAACGATGAGGATCCAGATGGATTGATTGAGTAGGCCAAGTCGGCCCAGGGCGAGAGTCATGGCCCCCCAACTGGCGATTCCGACGGCCATTGAAGCGAGAGTGATTTCGCCGGGCAGCCAAGAGGAATCGGAGTCTGATGGAGGATGAATCCGAAGCAGAGCAAGTCGGCCAAGCCCCCAGGCTGCGCAAATCAAGGCGAGAGCGTAGCCGACGATGGGCAGCCGGTCGATCAATGCGGAGACATTTGCAAGTTCGTTGAAGGAATCGCCAATCACACTGCTGGACCAGCGATATGCGGGGTTGAGGCCCGGCACATTTGAAAACAGGAGCAGCCCGCGAGTGATTGGGTCGCCGGAATTCAGAGATTTGGCATTGGGCAAAGGGATGCGCCAGATCCACCAGATCCAGGCCATTTGCAAGACAATGACTACACCCGCCAGAACGAATCGGCGCGACTTCGTTTCGGGATTCACCAATACCTTGGGGCGATTGGTCGGCAAAGGCTTGTCTGACAAGTGATCGGCACCTGAATTGGCCAGAGGTGATCAGGCATCAAGTTACCATAAGATTTGCGACGGTGTCACCTTTGGAAGGCATGAATTCGTTAAAAAAACGCTGGCTGCGGCCGTTTAACAGGATATCGAAAACGTGATTCCTGACGATCGGAAGCCAGCGGATTGAGGGAGAGTGAGAGATCGCGAGAGCGAGCGAGTCCACCCCTTGAAATCGAGGCGAATCCATTTAGAGGGTTGGCCCAATCATCCAGGGCGAGAATTCCTCTTCACCGATTCCGGCGGCCTCGCTCTTGGTGGGCTTGCCGCTGGCCACATCCAGGATCAGGTCAAACATTCGGCTGCCTACGGACTCGACTGAGTCGCCATCGAGAATGGTTCCGGCGTTGAAGTCCATATCGTCTGACATTTTGCGGTAAATGGCAGAATTTGTGGTGACTTTGATACATGGGGTCGGCCTCAAACCAAGCACGCTGCCACGGCCAGTTGTGAAGACCAGCACATTTGCCCCCCCTGCCACAAGCCCGGTTGTGCATGGAGGGTCAAACCCTGGGGTGTCCATCATGTTCAGACCTGGCTTGACGCATTTTTCTGCGTATCCGATGACATCCACCATGGCGGTGGAACCGGCCTTGGCCACAGCCCCCAACGACTTTTCATAAATCGTGGATAGGCCACCGTTTTTGTTGCCTGGCGATGGGTTGTTATTGATCTCGCCACCAAAGACATTGGC
Source organism: Candidatus Kuenenia stuttgartensis (assembly GCA_945865635.1). Classification (GTDB taxonomy): domain Bacteria; phylum Planctomycetota; class Planctomycetia; order Isosphaerales; family Isosphaeraceae; genus QWQI01. The sequence goes on along the minus strand of CAMBEP010000064.1, from coordinate 8,915 downwards.
ATACCACTCCCACCAGCGAATCCGTTCGATCAATTTCTCGCCGACTTCACGGGTGACAGCCCTGCGAGTCAGGAGATGTTCGGCTCCATAGACTTCAGTTGTCTCTCCTAGAATGGCCGAGCCGCCCTGGGCGACCAGCATGTCGGTGGCAATCCCCAGAGCCGGGTTTGCAGTCACTCCGGAATAGCCATCCGAACCACCACACTCCAGCCCCAGGCAAATTTTTGAAGCGGGCTGTTCGGTACGTTTCCAGGCATTGGCTTCGGGCAACAAGGTCAGGACACCGGCCACAGCGGCTTCCACGGTTTTGGTAATTCCGCCCGACTCCTGAATATTAAGCATCTGAGGTCGGATGACCAGCTTTTCACCGTTTTTCCCGGCAGGTGTCGCGGAGAGCACGACCAAATCGTGGCTATCGACCAAGTGACTTGGATAAGTTCCTTCGCAGCCAAGACCTACGATCAGATAAGCGGCTACGTTCGGGTGCGTGGCGAAACCGGCCAGGACCCGTTCGAGGGTTTTGAAATCGGTGCCTTCGAATGGTAGTCCACATCCGCCTTTATGGGTGATTGCGAAGACGTGGTCAACATTTGGGAAATCTTTGAGGACGTTGGACTCGCGAATTCGGTCGGCGATCATCCGGGAGGTTGAGGCGGAGCAGTTTACGGTCGAGATGACGGCGATGGTATTGCGAGTTCCGACGCGTCCGTCGGGGCGAAGGTAGCCTTGGAAGGTGCGTGGCTTGAGAGCTGTCGGTGTGAGAGGCACATCGCTGGCGAAAGCGTAATCACGATCGAAAAGGTCTGCGCGAATATTGTGCACATGGACCCACTGGCCGGGCTCGATCGGTTTTGAGGCAAAGCCGATGATCTGCCCATACTTCAAGACTGGCTGGCCCATCGCAATTGGTGCGACCGCGACTTTATGGCCCAGAGCGATCACTTCCCTTGCGAGGATTGATTCCGGAAAACCAGAGATATTGATTCGGAAATCTTTTGGAATCGGGCGTGTTGCGACGGCAACGTTATCTTCTTGTCGCAGGAGGATTGCGACTGGTGGGGTTGATTGATCCAGATTCGTGCTCATGGTTTGATCAGCTTCGGATTCTACAAATGGTTGGCGGTCTGGTTCTGGAATTTCTATTCGGAATGTTCCCCATATATAATAATCACTTAGGCTTGAAAAGGGGAAATGACGGAAACCAGTTCATTGAAAAAAACTGCGGGTCAAGGTACTTTAAACATAGAAACAGGCCTTCACTGGAAAATGGATCATTGCATGAATGCCCTCGTGGGCATGGCGTTTGCAGACAATGATTCCGGTGGATGGCAAAATGAATCGGCGAGAGAGGCGGCATTGATGAAATTGCTCGAATTCTTGGTACCTGAAGCGATCAATGTGGATCTTCAGTCGACCGATAAAGAGGGCGTGATTCGAGAGATTGTGGGCGGACTCCAGCGAGCTGGGTCTGTTTCCGCGACCGAGAGTGAGAGCGTAATCAAAGCCATCCTTGGGCGTGAGGAATTAGGCTCGACCGGAATTGGCAGAGGCGTGGCCGTACCTCATACGCGTCATCCTTCGGTGGAAAAGCTGGTCGCCGCAGTTGCGATTTCCCGTAAGGGTGTAGATTTTGAATCGCTCGACGAGGAGCCGGTATTTGTCTTCTTCCTGCTGATTTCACCACCGAACCAGCCTGGCCCGCATCTTCGGGCCCTTGACAATGCGGCACGATATTTGCGTGAGGATTCGTTCGTAGAATCGCTCAGGCATGCCAAGAGCAGCGATCAGGTTCTGAATTTGATTCGGAGCATGGATCAGCAACACGGTACGAATTGATCGAACTGGATTGGTAATCGGCAGATGTTTTGGCACCAGCAGAATGGTTTTGGCCAGCGGATCTGAATCCCGTTTCTGAGGAATTATCGAGATGAGCCCTCAAGAATCAATTGACTCGGAACTCTCTATGAATTCGAGGCTTGGAGTCATGTCGACGAACGCTTCCAGCGAATTTCGTGAGGTTATGATCCGCCACGAATATGGTCTCCATTTCCGGCCCGCGGATTTGTTCGCTAGAGTGGCGACCCGGTTTGAGTCGGAAATCCGAGTCAGTTTCAATGATCAGACTGTCAATGGCAAGAGCATTTTGGACCTGGCGACCCTTGCTGCCGAGAACGGTTCCACGCTTCTGATTCATGCCGATGGGCCGGATGCGTTACAGGCTTTGTCGGCTCTGTGTCGACTGGTCGAATCTGATTTTCAACCGGAACTACCCAATTGATCATCACATACGTTATAAACTGAGCCGATTTCGCTTGGCAGAAACGATGGATGAGTCTATATTAAATTGTGTGAGATTACAAACGGGGATTCAGGCTCGATTTTTCGAGCCAATGAATGCACCATTGTGAGCTTGTACGAAACACGTTCAGGGGTTCCGATCCCGAGTTTTCAGGGCTTTCTACCTGAAAGACCAATCGACTTGGGACTGCTAAACGAGTTCCCCAAGTGTGACCAGACAAATCGGGATTGCGACCAGAGAACCCGAAATCCAGAACGAAACAACAGTCCAGCACTCCATGACCGAACAATTGCCCGTGACAGTCAATCCGAATAAAGATGGGTCCAGCTTGACGTACCGTTACCAATTACGGTTTGCCAAGACGATGGACTTGGTTTGGATTGGTCATCAGGATCTGATGCGGGTGATGGAGCGACTGATTCGCCGCGCCTCAATTCCGGTGGCCCACTCGCAAGGTTTCAATCCGCGTCCCAAGCTGAACTTCGTTCAGGCTTTAGGGTTGGGGATAGAGGCATACCGTGAGGTTCTTGAGATGGAGCTTGACGAATCGGTGCCTTTGGAAGAATTGAAAGTCCGGTTAAATGAAGCGGCCCCACCGGGCCTTGAGTTTCTTTCGGTGATTGAGCTCACAACCCGCCGATCCGCTCAGGCTAGTTCACTCATTTACACACTGGCAATAGATATAGATCAGGAACGTCGCGAGGCAGCCAGCCTTGCCATGGAGGAGTTTCTCAATGCCCCCGAACACCGTGTCGAACGATGTCGCGATGGAAACATCACATCTATCGACCTGAGACCCCTGGTGAATCATCTCGATTGGTCGGAAAACGGTCATGTCCGTATGAGTCTCAAAGTGACACCTTCAGCAACCGCCCGCCCCGAGGAAGTTCTCGGAGTCATCGGCCTGAAGGATTTGTACTCGACCGGAACATTGGTCCGACACGATCTGATTCTAGAGGAAAAGCAGTCGTCAGCGTCGGCAACGCTCAATCCCAAAATTCTGGACCCGGCGCTGCCCACATGACCCATTCCGTTTGGCCCAGCCATACACCAATAAAACCGCCCTTCCGGTTCGATCTCCATGCCATCCGGGTTTCCCCGGATCATGCCCGATCCGCCTATGCGGCAAATGGCAAGCCGATACACGATCATTACGTCTTCTACCGATCGCCCGAGCCAGTGCTCATGGATGCCTCGAACCATTCGGCATCATCGCCTGTCCTTCGGGTGTTAGAAATCACTCAGGAATTCCGCTGCAATGAAAAAAGAGATGCTCATCAATGTGCTCCAATCCGAGGAGTGCAGAATTGCCATCATTGAGGATGGCGTGTTGGAAGAACTTTACGTAGAACGAACCAGTCACGAGACATACACGGGCAATATTTACAAAGGACGGATTGTCAATCTCGAACCGGCGATTCAAGCTGCTTTCGTCGACTTTTCGATCGGCCGTAATGGTTTTCTGCACGTTTCGGATGTCGAACCCCGCTATTATCGTCGCCATCTCGGTGAGGATGTTGAGCTTGGTGGCCGCGACCGTGGCCGCGACCCTCGCCGGACTGCTGCCAGACCCGGCGAAGCGGAATCGTTTGGACCGCCGGCAGCCGTGCCCGGCGGGCGGGCTGTTCGCCCTCCACGAAGTGATCGGGGTCGCCGCGAGCGGGAAGACCGTCGCCCGGCACAGATCACACCACCTGCCTATCAGCCAATCAGTGGGTATGGTCAGACACCAGCCCATTATCCTGCGACGGCATCGCCCGTAGTTTTTGAAGATTTTGTTGGCTCTGAGATGCCGATCCAGCGTGCCGTTCGACCGGAAGCCCCTCGCGAACGACCACGGCGCGACCGTTCCGGTCGAGAACGTGATCGTGCCGGCAGGCCGATCGGTCGTGAACGTGAGCCAATCAAGCCACCGGAAATTGTCGATATTATCGATATCATTGATGTCGACCTTGACCTCGACACCGATCCACCGCCACGCCGGATCACGCCTGTTGTGCCCGTCGAGCCTGTCTACGAACCCGCGAATCTGGAAATCCCAGAATTCCGTAAAGTCTCAGAACCTGCTCGCGTACGACAATTTGGAGCAGAAATTGCCGACCCAGTGCCTCCACCGGCACCACCGGCACACTTCGCCACCTCGGAAATCTCTGCTCCCGTTGTGGAACATCAGCCGCCCCCCACTCCACCCAGCCGATCACGTCGTGCTTTCGGAGACGGCCTGGAAGACTGGGACACTGCTCGACCATCGACCTCACGACAGAACCTGAAATCACCCGGCCCCGGCAACCGCAAGCCACCGGTCAAGCCAGATTCCGATGATTCGATGTCGACCGTCACGCACCACATGCCCCCGGCGCCTCCAAATCGTCCGACCCAGCCAAGAAAGCCGGCTCGTTTTGGAAGCGGCCTGATCGATGATTCCGAAATTCCGGAGTCGACCCAATCGCCTGAAATCTCTGTCCATTCTGCATTTGAAGCTGGCGAATCAGCGAAATCTTCAGGGAATTCACAATGGTACGCAGCGCAGCCAGCCGAGCCAGAAATCTGGTCGGATTTCACGCCACTTGAGCCAGTCGCCGACCTTCCGTCAGCAGATCCTTATGATTCTGCGCCAGACGAAAGCGCGGGACGTGGCCGAGGTCGCCGGAGAGTAGGACCTGATCGTTCACGATCACGTAGTCGCAGGCCTTCTGACGCCTCAGCCGATCCATCTCCGGAATCATCCGAAGCCATTGATTATGAGCCTTCAATAGATTCCGAATCCGTTTCTGGTACACTGGATGCGCTTGCTTCGATTGCTCCTCGGAACCCTCGGGGTCGGGATGCGATCCGTGATCGCGGAGGGAATCGTGAATCTCATGGTGCGAGACCACCTGTGATTCAGGCCGCTGCTGCGGACTGGGAGCCACTTAGCACAGAGGCTCCTGACCAGCCTGTTCGCGATCGTCCCTCTCCACGACCTGGCGACAGCCGATATGTTCCCCGGCTGGAACGCGAACGCCGGTCGACAAATCCATCCGGTTTCTCGGGCCGGGAAGAACTTGTTAAAGACTCTGAGCCCGATTTCGAATCGATTGGCCCAGACCTGGCTGACCCAGATTCTGATTCGGGATTCGATACGGCATCGGAGCAGGATCCACGCCTGAACCCTCGGGGGCGCGACAATAAAAATCGCCGCCGCCGCCGCCGCCGCCGCCCCGACGAGCGTGAAGTTCCGCCCAGAGTCAGTGCTGGATCAGAACCCGCCGACGAATTTGAGAATGATCTTGAAACGCCGGCCCCAGAAGCAGATTCTGGTGCCTGGGCTGAGCTCGACTGGTCATCAAGCCCCGGTGGTGACCCCTTGGCCGATCTTGAAGGCGATGAGGATTCAGACAGTGAATCCGATGTCGAATCGGACACAGATGTATTCGAATCGCGTGAATCACGGCCTCGTCAAGCTCAGCAGCAGCGACGCCGGTTCCGCAGCAATCGCCCTGCTCAGGGCAATTCTTCATCGGGCGAAGATGGTTCTGAAGATTTGGACGACGAATTCAGCGATTCCGGGACTGGCACTTACACGATCGATCCTAACGATATCGTCGAGCCCGAGCTTGAGGAAGAAATTCGCCGGGAGGCCGAAGAGATTGCAGCCCTTGAGATTGAGCTTGGGATTCGTCAGCCTGGAGAGATCCGCGAATCGCCACGATCGGGCATGGGTGCCGGTGGGGGTCGATCCGCAAGCCTAGGAGGTGGGCGTGGTTTCTACAAGCCGCCGATCCAGGAAGTTTTTCAGAGATCTGACGAAGTACTTGTTCAGGTCATCAAAGAAAGCCTGGGAACGAAGGGGCCAACCCTTTCGACATACATCTCCATTCCAGGCCGATACCTTGTCCTGATGCCCGGGTTGAATCGGGTGGGTGTTTCCCGCAAGATCGCCGATGAAGGTCAGCGCCGCAAACTGCGAGACCTGATGAACCAGTTAAACCCTCCTAAAGGGCTTGGGTTCATCGTCCGTACGGCTGGTGTGGACCGATCCAAACGCGAACTTGCTCGCGACCTTGCCTATCTGCTAAGGCTCTGGAAAACCATTCTCCGTCGAATCAAGCGGACCAAATCGCCGGCTCCGATTTATCAGGAATCGGACATGATCATCCGCACGATTCGCGACATCTTCAATTCCGAAATCGACACGATCTGGATTGACGAGCCTGCGGCCTTTGAGCGGGCCCAGGAATTCCTCAGGAATGTGATGCCCAAATTTGTGGACAGGCTCAAGTTTTACGAAGATAAAACGCCTCTATTCCACAAGTACGGTATCGAGGACGAAATTGCCCGAATCGGACAGCGCCATGTTCCATTGCCCGACGGTGGTTCGATCGTGATCGATCAAACGGAAGCCTTGGTGGCGATTGATGTGAACTCAGGCAATTTCCGGGTCGAAAACGATGCCGAGCGAACAGCCTATGAAATGAATCTGCGTGCCGCCAAAGAGATCGCCAGGCAATTGCGTCTGCGAGACTTGGGTGGGGTGATTGTGAACGACTTTATTGACATGCGTGATGAGCGTCATCGTCGAGGTGTGGAGCGAGCCCTTCGCGACGCCATCCGCCGGGACCGCGCACGCACGAAGATCCTTCGCATGAGTCAGTTTGGCCTGATTGAAATGACTCGCCAGCGAATCCGCCCGAGCATCAAACGGTCGATCTATGAAGATTGCCCGAACTGCCTGAGCCAAGGTGTGGTGAAATCGGCCGAGAGCATGTCCATCGAAGTCATGCGTATTCTCGCCCTTTCCGCCAACCGTCAGGACATTCGTCGTGTCAATATCACCTGTTCACCGAATGTTGCCAACTTCCTGAACAACAGGAAACGGCAGGATCTGGCAAAACTGGAACGCGACTCCCAACTGACCATCAGCATTCGTACCGAAGAGAATGCTGCAGCCGAATTCCTTCAGATCGACGGATATGGCAACTACAACACGGAAATCAGGCTCTATCCCACTGCGGCCATGATTTCACATCGCAGGGTTCCCAATACGACCAGCAATTCCCCTGCCCCATCGCATCATCAATCCGGTGGCCATAGCCACAGCAGCAGCCATCATCACGGTCATTCCCATTAAAAGTGGGCGATGACAGCGATTGACAAATCTAAGGAAGGAGTGTGGCCATTCACACTCCTTCCTTTATTTACTGCACTTTGCCAAAACGCAATGCATTCAAGCGGCGCGAAGTTGCAGCATTTCTACGAACGGCTGAATTCTTTTTCGTAACCTGTCGGGGATATCAAGACGTAAATATTCTTGACGCATCACATATTGCTTTAATGACTTACGTCGGTCCGCATGTGAAGGACGGCGATCCGCTTGATCCCATGGGCTTGCCTGTCGGTTGACCAGTTCCTCTGTGCTCTTCCGCCACGCCCACACCTCTGTCAACGTATGTACCCAAAGATTCAAATTCAATGCTCCCACATTCGAATAATAACGACGAAATTGCACCTGCTCTATTCCTTCAACTTCCTTCAAGTCGTAAAAGCTCTGCTCAATCCCCCACCGATCCGTCGATGCCTGGATGATCAGCTCCACGCACGCAGATGGATCCGAACACAATAGTGGACGCCACGAACCGTCTTCTTCCTTCAATATCACAATGCGAACAAGCCCCGATGCGATTGCCCAAGTCGCAAGAATACTCTTGTAGTACTTCGTGACCTTGCGGCCCTCCGTGGTCAAAACCTCAATCTTGGTCCAGCCTTGGTGATGAGCATCTCGTTTGCTCAGGTGAATCTTGTTCTTGCCATACTTTGGAGGTTGCCCCGGGCCGCGCTTTTGCCCCGGCTTTAGTTTTGGGGGTGGCTCGAACAACTTCGAATCAACACGAATTCGAGTCGCAATCACAATATTCTGCTCTCGAGCAGCCTGAAAGATCGGTTTCTTAGCGTAAAAACCATCAACTGCCATCCAAATGGGCTTGGAAAGGAACTTGCGTTGTGAGCCCAGCCAGCGGATTTGATTGGCAGCCAATTCCAGCTTGGTGCGAAAAACCACGCCGAGCTTTTTCGGCAGCAAGGGAATCTCCTTTTCGCGAACATAAAGCTGGCCGATCAGCGGAAAACTAATCAGACCAAACTGGCTGTGTCGGGCCAGTCGCGTGAGCACAACCCAGTTATGTCCAAACAGGAATTTCGAGCCAGCCGGGCCTGGTGTTGGGTTGTGGTGGTAGCCGGCACCCTGCACTTTGGGGCCAAACCGATGGGTGGGGGAGTCGTCGATTGCAAATAGATGAAACTGCTCGGAAGCGGCTTCGACATGGTTCAAAACGATTTGCAGGAGAGCGGTCGCGACTGGTAGGATCTTGCGTCCGACACTATCGAGAAAGTAATAATAGGAACGGTACAGGAATCCGACCCCGGAAGCTCGCCACCAACTTGAAACGGTTCGGCGGCCTGAAGCAAAGCGAATGCCGACAATGACCGATTGAAGTCGCCAGCGGTTTCTGCCGTGCAAAGGTGCCGCCAAGTCTGCGATCCATCGATTCCATTCGGCTGTCATCCTGACAACGAACATTCCGACCTTCCTTTCCTGACTGATGGCTTGTTTAGAACCAACAATCTTGACAGGAAGGCG
>CAMBEP010000063.1 GCA_945865635.1 Candidatus Kuenenia stuttgartensis | reverse complement strand
TCTCCGCGTTCTCCGCGGCTCCGCGTGAAATCCAAGTTCCTGCGGACGGGGTCGAAATCCACGAACCAGCTCTGGAACAGCGCCCGCGCCATCGCCTCCAGCGTCGCGTTCATCCGCCGGTTCAACTCGATCTTGTCGTCCAGCGCCCCAAGCACCGCCGCGATGGCTTTTTGCTCGGCGAGGGGTGGCACGTCGAAGTCGCGCACATAGACAGCAGACCGCGTGGTTGATGGAATTGGCGAGCCGTCATCAATCTCACCGAGCTTGTGATATTTGATGGCGTAGTAGAGCCACCGCATATCCAACTCGGACTTCGGAACGACGTAGTAAGCGGTGTCGATGACAAAGAAGGGGGTGCGTGAAAACTCGATTCCTCGATACGCACCCTTCCGTCCGAGGATAACGCCTGGGCCGGAAGCGAGCGGTTTGTCAGTCCAGCCATTCGGGCCGTTGCTACCGAAAACACGATACTTGCCGCTCGCTTTGTCGTAGTCGCGCAAGGCCTTTCCGTATTCGAGCGAGATTTCTTCGCCCCATGTGCTGGCTCGCCATTCACCCGCCATAACCCAGCCCCCTCAGGTTTGCTTTGATGGCCTGCTCCAGTTTCGCGGACTCGGCGAACTGGGCGTGCAGTTCGGCGACGAGGCGCGGCATCTTTTCCTCGAAGGGGTCGCCGTCGTCTTCAATTTCTTCGGCGCCGACGTAGCGACCGGGCGTGAGGACGTGGCCGTGCGCGGCGATTTCGGCGGTGGTGGCGGATTTGCAGAAGCCCGCTACGTCTTGGTATTTGCCCGCGCCTTTATCTCCCCGCCACGCGTGGTAGGTGCTGGTGATTTTCTCCAGGTCGGCGTTGGTCAGCTCGCGGTGGACGCGGTCGGTGAGGGTGCCGAGTTTGCGGGCGTCGATGAAGAGGGTTTGTTTGCGGCGGTCGCGGAAGCCGCGTTTAGCGTCGACGGCTTTGTTTTTCGCGAGAAACCAGAGGCAGACGGGAATCTGCGTGCAGTAGTAGCGCTGGCCGGGGAGGGCGACCATGCAGTCCACGAGGTCGGCCTCGATGAGGGCTTTGCGGATCTCGCCTTCGCCGGACTGGTTGGAGGACATGCTGCCATTGGCGAGGACGAAGCCGGCCATGCCCTGCGGGGCGAGGTGGTGGATGAAGTGCTGCACCCAGTCGAAGTTGGCGTTGCCTTTGGGCGGGACGCCGAACTGCCAGCGCACGTCGTCGTCCTTGCGGAACCAGTCGGAGTCGTTGAAGGGCGGGTTGGCGAGCACGTAGTCGGCGCGGAGGTCGGGGTGGAGGTCGCGGCGGAAGGTGTCGGCGTGTTCCTTGCCGATGTCGGCCTCGATGCCGCGCAGGGCGAGGTTCATCACAGCGAGGCGGCGGGTGGTGGGGTTGCTCTCCTGACCATAGATGGCAATATCGCCGAGCCTTCCGCCGTGGGCCTGGACAAACTTTTCAGACTGCACGAACATGCCCCCTGAGCCGCAGCAGGGGTCATAAACGCGGCCCTTGTAGGGGGCGAACATCTCAACGAGGCATCTCACGACGCACGATGGGGTATAGAACTGGCCGCCATTCTTGCCCTCGGCGCTGGCGAAGCGGGTGAGGAAATATTCATAAACGCGGCCGAGCAGATCAACAGAGCGGTGGGTCTTTTCGCCCTCGCTGGCGGCGGTGAGTTCGATGGTGGCAATGAGGTCGATGAGTTCGCCGAGGCGCTGCTTGTCGAGGCCGGTGCGGGCGTAGTCCTTGGGCAGGAAGCCTTTAAGTCGCGGGTTGTCGCGTTCAATGGCGACCATGGCGTCATCCACGGTTTTGCCGATGGTGGGCTGCTTGGCGTTGGCCTGGAGGTGGGCCCAGCGGGCATCGGCAGGCACCCAAAAAACATTCTCAGCTTTGTATTCGTCGGCGTCTTCCGGATTGGCCCCGGCGTAGTCGCCCTGACCGGCAAGGAGCTTGGCGCGGTGTTCCTCAAACGTGTCAGAGATGTATTTGAGGAAGATCAGGCCGAGGACGACGTGCTTGTATTCGGCCGCGTCCATGTTGTTTCGGAGTTTGTCGGCGGTGAGCCAGAGCTTGGCTTCAAAGCCGATGGTGGCTGTGCTGGTGGTTGCTGGACCGTCAGTTTCCATTTTCTGGCGAGCGCGAGCCATATCAGTCTTCAAAACCTTTCCAAAAACAGACAATCTATAGAACTTGCCACGTTCCGGAAATAAGCAAGGACAATCCAAAACTATAAACACATAGGAGAACAAATGTCAATGATCAAGCTGCCGCCGGGGGTGATCTCCAAAAAAAGGCAAAGCCAGATCAGCAATTTGAAATGGCTAGCCGATAAAAAAGGCCACACCACCCGCCCGCCGCCCGGAACCAATCCGCAAGGCGGGTGCATCCACACAGGCACGCATTCATTTACTCATGCATGCATGGTGTGATGGGCGTTACATTTCACTGGCGTCGAGATGATCAGGCGGCTGATGATCGGTGTGTGTGTGGTTTTGCGGTGGGTCGATGGCAGAGTGCTGAGAATGGCCGGCGCCCGCTTGGCTGACGACGGCGGGACGCATTCGGGGCGATTATTTGGTAGGAGTGGTGCGGGTGGGGCTGGTTTTACGCTGAAGGTCGCGAAGGGCGTGGTATCCGATCAGGATGATGCCTCGATCTTTGATCAGTTTTTTGACATCCGGGTCGTTGGTAAAGGTTTCGTATTCTTCGGTGCGGGTTTTCCAACTGCCAGAGATGGCTTTGGCTTCGTCGGTGGTGAGCTGTGCGTGGATGTATAATTCCGTGACACCTGGCTTGAGGTCTTTGATGACTTGCATCCAGAATTTTTTGACGCCATTTTTTGCCATTGGCAATTCGTCGTAAATGAAATGGTCTGTGAAGACGATTCCCTTGGCGGCAAATTTCTCGCGGAGTCCGCTTTGGCCGAATCGGTGTAAGGTTTGGGCGCTTGCCATGCGGGCGGGGAGATTGAATTCGAGGGCGAGCTGGAGGTAGGTGTCGATATAGTCGGGGTTGAGCTGAAGGGTTCCCATGTGGGAATCGATATGAGTGACATCGACGCCGGAATTGAGGGCTTTTTGGATTTGAGCGCGACCTTCGATGAGGGCTTCTTTGGGGTTGGAGGCTTTATAGACGGCGTCTTCATCGCCCCAGAGGTAACCATCGGGGTCAACAAGGCCTGGGACGAGGTGTTTTGAGGCGACAGGCCCCCATCGATAAAATCGCCATTCGCTGGTGTGGGTGAGATGGATACCGAAATCGCTTTTCGGGTGCGTTTTCGCGTAATTTGCAATTTCGGGGAACCATGGGCATGGGACCATGATGGTGGCGGAGGTCATGAGTCCATTTTCCATGGCGCTGATGGTGGCCATGTTGGCGCTGTGGCTCATGCCCACATCATCTCCATTGATAATGAGAAGCTTGTCAGTGGGCTTATAGCCGAGTTTTTCGGCGAGGGTGGGTTCGGCAGATATTGCCAATGGGCCGCACGCCAGAAGGGGCATGACCATTGCAATGATGGAGAGTTTGAGAAGTGTCATTTTGAAGAGGATCTCTGTTGGGTGGTGTGAGGGATGAGGGACCAGGGAATGGAATTGTTTTTAATACAACCTTACATTTGAAGGATGATTTTGGTGGATCCTTTTTGTGAGGCGTGCAGGAAGGCGGCTTCGGCCTGATTGAATGGGTAGACGGCCTGGATGAGATTTTCGACAGGGAAGCGATCGGCCTGGAGGGCATCGATGGCGGTTTTGAATGGTCCACAGCGGCTTCCAATGAGAGTGATTTCATCGATGACAATGGGTGAGAGATTGAATTGATGGCTGGCTGCGATTGTGGTTTTCAGGACGATGGTGCCACGTGGGCGGCAAAGCTGGATGGCGGTTTCGAGGCCCGACGGGTTGCCGGTGGCATCGACGACAAGATCGAAGGATTTGGCAAGATGCTGTGAGGCGGAATCGAGCAGGATTTTTTCGATATCGTGGCCAGCCAGGGCCATTTTGTTGAGGTGCTTGCCAATCAGAGTGACATTTTCACAGGCCGTGCGGAGGACCCAGGCGCAGAGTATGCCGAGCTTGCCATCGCCCAAGACGGCAACTTTGTCACTTCGAAACACGGTCCATTGCTCGAGGATTTGAAATGCGGCGGCGAGGGGCTCGATAAAGACGGCGGAATGATCGCTGACCGATTCCGGTATTGCATGCAGATTGGCTCTTGGCACGGCCACGCGATCGGCCATGGCCCCATCGTGCCTGAAGATGCCGATCACGGTGCGGTTTGGGCAATGTGTTTCAAGACCTCTGGCACACCAGTGGCAATGTCGGCACGGGTTATTGATCTCGGCTGTATAGCGGTCGCCATATTCATCGACTCCGACAAATTCATGGCCGAGAACACCCTGAAAACCCATATATCCGGAGGCAAGCTGAACGTCGGTGTCGCAGATTCCGCAATGCGTGACGTTCAGGATGATTTCATCTGGCAATGGAGTGGGCTCGTGAAAGGATGGATCAAGCCGGACCTGCTTGCCATTGCAGTAGAGTGCTCTCATGAGAGAAGACAGATCCTTTTTTCTGGAGTTTTTTTTGGGGGGCGTGAAAATGGTTGAGAGTGATCATAGGTGGCAGAAGGGGTGAAAACAAGTCGAACCTGTTCAAAGTGAAGTCGGGGCGAAGTTTTGGGATGGTCCAAAACCGGAGCGGTTATAACTGGACAAGTCGATCTTATTTTTGATTTGGCAAAAAAAAACGACGAGATTACGAATTGAGGATGTCCAATAAGAGGGAAGACCGGGTGGGTCGGTTGGAGAATGGGTGTCCAATGGACGTATTGGGCTTGAAGCCGCTCTGCTACTGTAAGGTTTTGTAGAGGCAGAAGCTGTCAGTCGAGCCGTTGGACTGGAACCACGAATATTTAAGGGAATTCTATGAGCACACAAGCGGCGGGCGCAGCGCAAAAGTCAAAGATAGCCTGGGGGCCGTTGATTTGGATGGCATTCCTGCATCTGGGAGCACTTCTGGCATTTGCACCGGTTTATTTTACGTGGTCGGGGGTGATAATTTGCGTGATCCTTCACTGGCTGACAGGTGGGATTGGGATTTGCATGACATTTCACCGATTGCTGACGCACTCAAGTTTTAAGGTGCATCCGGGTTGGCTGAAGTATGTATTGACGGCGATTGGTTGTTGTGCATCGGAAGGTGGTCCGATTGGCTGGGTGGCGGATCACCGCCGGCACCATGCCTTTTCTGACGAGCCGGAGGATGTCCATACTCCACGAGTAAGCTTTGGCTGGGCGCACATGTTTTGGTGGATGACGCCTGAGACGAGTTCGGACCACACGGTGGAGTATTATCAGCGTTGGGCGCCAGATTTGTACAAGGATCGTGGGCTTCGATTTATCGACAACACGCACCTGGTTTACCCACTGACTCTGGGCGCAGCAATCTATTTTGCGGGTGAGGCTTATGGTGGGTTGGGGATGAGCTGGCTGGTGTGGGGTTTCTTTGCCCGTACGGTGCTTGTTCTGCACTCGACCTGGCTGGTGAATTCGGCGACGCATGTCTGGGGCTACCGGACTCATGAAACGCGTGACGACTCAAGGAACCTCTGGTGGGTCGCGGTCGTGACTTACGGAGAGGGCTGGCACAACAATCACCATGCGTTCCAGACATCGGCCGCCCACGGTCTTGACTGGTGGGAAATCGACACGACTTACATGGCCATCAAGTTGATGAGCTATCTGGGCTTGGCCAGCGATGTGAAGGTGGCGAAACCGGACAAGAAACCGGCACCAGTCGCCACACGGGTTGCGGCGTCATCGATTGCCGAATCGATTCGTCAGAGCGCGATTGCTTCGGTAGAATCGGGCTTACGGCCTGTGAGTGGCGAAGTGGCGTCCGTGTCGACGAGGGAACCGTCAAATGGTGCTTTTGCGACCAGCTCTGGGGCTTGATCGCTCGAGGGAAAGCCTTGAAAAAGCGACATGAAACTTTCTAAAGCAACAGGATTCCGCTTGCCCGGATCCTGTTTTCGTGTTAAGATAGAGTTCATGCGGCCCTAGCTCAACGGCAGAGCACGGGACTCATTCTTAGAGACAAGAGTGCCACCAGCGGGCGACCGCTGGATGGGATCCGGGTGAATTGCGGGAAACCTTACACTGATATTTTTGATTGAGAGATCAAGAGATCAGAATGGCAATCCGCAGCCAAGTTCGGCCGAGCATTGTTCGCCGAAAAGGTTCAGAGACTAGCGGGGTGAGCCTCAACGATAACCCCCGCATTGGTTACAGGTAGTGACCAATCAGCGCCCGGCCTCTGGGGTTTTTACTCTTCAAAAGGGCAAAAAACGACCAGAGGGTGAGATAGTCCAAGCCGGTGGGAAACCTCCGGGCCTCCTTGAATCCCTTGGTTGCAGGTTCGAATCCTGCGGGCCGCACTGCCTTTGGTTGCACCGACTGATGAAAAAAAAAGCCCCTAAATCGCTTCTTGCCCAAAAGGTTGGATTGATCACCCGCCATGGCCCAAAAGCCTGATCACCCACCCCTGCCCTTGGTCGCAAATTATGATTCTATAACCCCTTATGAACTTTTAACACCGTCAGGGATTGTCTCATCGCCGAAGAAACGGGATGGTAAGGCTTCGTATGATTGGGTCGTGGTGGTTTTATTCCTGATGTTTCTAAGTGGTTTTATACTCAGTGGATCGATACTTTATCGGTCACTTGGTGGATGGACGGGGCTGACCTCAGCGGACCCGATTTTGAAGGATGACCACCCGCTTTACCTGCATTCGACGGTGGTCACGAAAACGTTTTTGAATCTGAGCGGCACGACAGCAGGTTATGACCCGACATTCATGGGCGGCTACGCCAAGTCGGCGGTTTTTCCGGCGTCGAGCACATTTCCGGAACTGATTGTGGCGTCGACAGCTTCGATCGCATCTGCGGAGGTGGCTTACAAATTCCATGTCCTGATTTGCGCAGTTCTGGCGCCTTTGATCGTCGCCTGGGCATCGGCTGGCTTATGCAAATCGTGGTCGGTGGGTTTTTTGTCGGCCATGGTCTGGCTGGTTTATATCTGGACTGATTTTCCGATCCAGTATATTGGCTTTGGAATGCTGCCTTATTTCTTTTCCATACCACTTGCCCTGGCGACACTCCGATGCTGTTGCGACTGGCTGGAGCTCGGTGGCTTTCGGCGATGGTTCATGATGACCACCCTTTTAGGATTGACGATTCTGGTGCACTTCACGGCGCTTATGGTGATTGGCCCAGCGGCGGCTGGTGCATGGTCGTTTTCGCGAACCAAAGTTCGCACAGCTTTTGCCGGTTTATTTTCGTTTGTGGTGGCGGCTTTGGCAAACGCCTTCTGGTGGTGGCCTGGAATCGTTCTGGCAGCGACCAAGGGGGATAGCACGTTTGCCTTTTCGCACTCTCAGGAGAGTGTATTGTCGCGTATGGCGAAAATTCCATGGAGCGAATCACCGGTCGAGTCGTTTCTCTGGCTGGGGCTTTTGGCTGGTATGCCGATCCTGTTTCAGAGGCGCAGAATTGCGGCGGCTGGCGTGTCAGGATTTGCCCTGGGCGGATTCTTTTGGGGATATGCGGCTGGCGTATTTTCTGGCCTGGACTTTCTCCAACCGGGGCGGCACACCTACGCATTTTATTTGGCCTCGTCGGTTTTTAGCGGATTTCTGGGGGCTATGCTTCTTGGAGAGATCAAGCGGGTGAATCGTTATGCGTCGATTGGTCTGGTGATTGGCGTTTGCTTGATCAGCGTGCGTATTTTTGGTCCATCGATTGATGCGGGTCGCAAGTATTGGACAGTGCCACAGACGGCCCCACTGAAATCGACCATTCCGCCGCTCTACAATGCGATCTTGAGCAGTCTCAAACCACAGGTCCGGCCCGGCGACAGGGTCCTTTATGAGGAGGGCGGCAAGGGTGGCGACATTTTTGAAGGCGGCCGTTATTCTGGCGTAATGGCGCGTGCTCTGGGTGTTGAATTTCTTGGAGGGCCCTACTTGCATTCCGCATTGACCACAAATTTGGCACAGTTTGGTGAAGGAAAACTTTTTGGGCGTGGGGAATGGAATCTGGGCTGGCTGGAACAGTTGCAGGATCGATACGGAATTTCGTGGATTGTGGCCTGGAGCGATCGTCCTCGGACGATGATCGACGCCAACCCCGATAAGTTTCAATTGGTTCTCAGTCAGGGCCAGCTTCGGGTGGCGAAGGTTCTGACGGGCAAGCAGACGGGCTTACCAGCGAGCCCACGCTTGGCCTTGAGTGGTCAGGAGCATATTGATGGCGAGATCAAGGCCGTGCCGGGGCGTATATTGCTCAGGATCAAGCCCGACAGTTCTGGAATTGGAGTTGACCGGGAAGTCGTTCTACGATATCACTGGGTTCCAACCCTCCGCGTGATTGGCCACTCAGATGTGCGGGTCACGCAAGAGAATGCTGTGGAAGAGCCGCTTCCTCGTTTCATGAAGCTTTTGCTTGGTCCATCGGCATCGGGTTCTGTTGAGATTCAACTGGACCCTTGGGGATTGGAATCAAACGGATCATGACAGAATCGTCATGACAGGAAAAAACGTGGTGGCTCGTCTCCAAGGAAGGGGCTTGCCGATGAGTTCGGATGCTTGGTCGCTCAATTCCAAACAAGAAAAACTTGGCAAACAGTGGCTCATTGCACTTTTGGGCGCACTGTCATTCATGGCTGTGATTGCCTATGCGCACAAAGCCGCTGAGGATCGTAGCGCCTTCGTGCGCTGGCGTTACCAAGTCATACAGCTCATGGAAAACGGTCGTAATATTTATGACCGGGAGATGTACCCAAATCCGCCCGTGATGCCAATCAGCCTCTACCCCTTGATGATGCTGCCACCTCTACTGGGAGCAGTGACGTTTTTTCTGATCAAGGTTGGGCTGGCGATCTGGTCGGCAAAGATGGTATCGAGAATGGCCCGCGAGCGAGGCTGGCCGATATCGAACTGGTGCTATATTGCCGTAGCGATTATGAGCCTAAGGCCGATTCTGAGCGACCTTCAGCACGGCAACATCAATATTTTGATACTCTTCATGGTCGTAGTAGCCCTAAATTCATGGACTCAGGGACGCGACTGGCTGGGCGGAGCGGCCCTGGGGCTGGCCATTACCTGTAAGGTTACGCCTGCCCTATTCTTGCCATATTTCCTCTATAAGCGGTCGTGGAAGATGCTTGCGGCCACTTCGGTTGCAATATTTGCATTTTTGTTTGTCGTCCCCACGATTGTTCTTGGCCCTGATCTGGCGAGCCAGTGCCTTGGTTCATGGTGGCACAGGATCATCAGTCCGTATGTTTCGGGCGGAGTGGTTGGTGATCTTGAAATCAATCAGTCGATGGTGGGTGTGATCAATCGGCTGATGGTGCTTGACGAAACCCCTGGGCGGTATGGTTCCACACTGAAGCTGAACATGGTGAACTGGGATCCGAAAACCGTTGCCAGAATTGTAAAAATGCTCTCGATTGGTTGGGTATGCGTGCTTTTCATGCTTTGCCGGACTCGTACATCGCGACGTGATGACCCACGCCTTCTGGGCGAATTTTCTCTGGTGGTCCTGACCATGCTTTTCGTTTCCGAGCGAAGCTGGAAGCATCACTATGTGACCCTTTTGCTGCCCATCATGTACCTGACCTATCGCATGTTCCGGCCTGACATTGCCAAGCGGGACAAATGGCTGATTGGTGGATCACTGGGCCTGTCCATGCTTTTGATTGGCACCACGTCGTCCGAGATTGGCGGCTGGTTTGCAGAGGGTAAAGGGCATAAGATCGCCCAATTCTATGGAGCCTATTTCTGGGCTGGCGTGGTGATTTTTCTGGCCACAGCCTGGCGGGTGGTGAGCGAGGGAGGATGGCCTTCAAGTTCTTCGGAATATATTGTTGAGAGTCGTGTTGAGTCGATTGCGGCGAGCAATTCGATCATTGGCAAGGTCCTGCCCACACCGCATGTACGGGTCTCCCAATCCAAAAAATTCGTAGAATCGGAAAAGTCTTACTAAACTTCCTGATCGTCACAAGCCGATCATTACTATTGAAGACACAAGCTCCGGCTTGGCCATGGGCCTGAAGAAGGCGAATGAGTCCAGGCCGTTTTCGTTTCCCTTGGGGGGACACTAAGGAAACGAAGTCTCAGAATCAAGAGTTTGAAAGCCAAAATAGATCAGGAGGATCAGGATCATGGAACGCCCACGCAAGAATCATCAGTGCATGTTTGAGATTCAGGACGCACAGCTCGAGCGCCGCGATGTGCCTGCGAGCAATTTAGGGAACACGTTTGCGATCGTACCTGGTGAGATCACTAAGGCTGGTGATCCGGCAGTGATTCAAGTCAAGCTGACCAGCGACTTGTTCACCCTTCCCAAGGGCAAGGCGACTCTGGGAGTGGCCGTGGCCGCGACAACGGCGTCGACGGTTCAGCCGATGATTTCCAAAGTGGTCAATGGCTCGAACAAGTCTGTGATTCAGCCGCCCGACCACACAGGCGGCAAAGCCGTCAAAGCGGCGGTGATTACGACCAAGGCGGCGACTCCGAGCCTCTTGAATGTGCAGCTTGGGCGGGGCCAGAAGAGCAGCAGCTACACGGTTTCGGTGAAAGACAAAGCATCGACCACAGGCAATTTTCTGTCGGGCTTTTACCTGCCTGGCGATGCCAACGGGGATTTGAAGGTTGACAAGACGGATCTTGCAGCGATCAAGTCGCTGATGGGTGTGAAGGTTGGGGATACGAAGTACAGTTTCAACGCGGATTCGAACCGGAATGGCATCATTGACAATGCGGATATGAAGCTATCGCAGGGGAATCAGGGAGTTGCTGTGAAAGTGACGCCGATGATCACGGCAAGGCTTGATCCAGCCAGCGACACGGGAACCGCAGACAGGATTACGGATGTACGGAGCGTGAAATTCCAAGGCGTCGCAACACCAGGTTCCACTGTGACTTACACAGAAGTGGACTCAAAGACACCACCTGTTTCCACGCAAGCCGATGCGACTGGCAACTATACAGTGACAGCAAGCCTGGCTGATGGCAGCAATCTGTTCCGGGTCAATGCCACAGACGCATTTGGCCAGACGATTTCGGGCTTGTTGGCACCGGTGACTTACCAAGCGAACCCGCCGGGCAAAGTCTGATTTCCAGGCCGGAATAAATTGATACAAAGTCTTACGAAAGGCGGTTTGGGAA
Source organism: Candidatus Kuenenia stuttgartensis (assembly GCA_945865635.1). Classification (GTDB taxonomy): domain Bacteria; phylum Planctomycetota; class Planctomycetia; order Isosphaerales; family Isosphaeraceae; genus QWQI01. The sequence continues at coordinate 17,310 of CAMBEP010000063.1, read as the reverse complement.
GGCCGCCTTTCGTTTTATTTTATGGCAAAAGTTTTGATAGATTTGAATCAGGCGGCCTCGAGTCCGAGGATTTTTCGGGCGGAGTCTTTATCCTCAGAGAATACAAACATGGCGTCGAGTTTGCTGACCTGAAAGACTTCTTTGACATTAATATCGACATTACAGAAGACCATTCGCCCACCGGTCTGCTTGACAGTTCGGCTTAGGGCAAGAAAACCGCTCAAGGAAGCAGATCCGGAGAATTCGACTCCGTTGAGGTCGATGATCAGATTTTTCAAACCCGAGCTGGCAGAGACTTGGGAATATTGGATTCGTAGATCGACCACTGGCTTTGGATCCATTCGGAGGCAGTCCCAAAATTCAGCGACGAGAACTCCAGGCTCTTCACGGAGTTCCACACTCGGCTTCAACACGTCTTTGATCTCCTTAGGCGATAATACCCCGGCAGTCAAGAATCATGAAACAGTCGAAATCGAAAAGCAGGAATTCGAAAATCCTGTACGGATCGATCCGAGGGATTCTGGTTTCAACAGACAAAATCTGTTTATGCAGTGGGTTCGAGGTATGTCGTAAAATTACGACATCCTGATTTTGACCGATAATTCGTCCGTTAGCTAGTGATAATTTGACAAACTCATTGGAATTCCTAGAATCCGATCCCATATGTGAGACTTCTGTGGATGAAAGTGGATTGAACTGTTCGGTTTCGCCGATTTGTGAAAAGATGGTGAATATGGGTGACTCTAATCCTACAGGATCGGTTTTTGGATCTTGCTGAACCACAAAACACCCGGGAGCAGGCCCGCCATGAGACGCCTAGAACGATTTGCAGTCCTCGCCGGGTTGGCAATCTCTGTTTTTTTGTCAGAGACTCGCCCGAGCTCTGCCCAGGAATGGATTCCAACAGTTTTTCCTGACAAGACGTATGACTTCGGCACGGTCGCCAAGGGCTCAAAATTGCGTCACAGCTTTAAAGTGGTCAATAGCACCGACAAAGAGATCCATATCAGCGGATACCGCACAAAATGCGGTTGCACCGAAGTGAAAATTGGGGCCGACACCATTCCGCCAGGCACCCAGACCACCATTGAAGCCACTCTGGACACGACAAAGTTTCAGGGCGTGAAAGCCTCTGGCCTGACCTTGATTGTGGACCGACCAAGCTTTACGGAAATTGATCTGAACATGAATTGCTTTATCAGGGGCGATGTCCTACTGACCCCCGGGCAAGTCGACTTTGGACAGGTCACGCGGACCGATGGCCCATCTCAGGTCCTGACATTTCAGTATCTTGGTGGGAATCCAGACTTCAAAATCACGGGCTCGCACCACATTTCGCCACGGCTAAAAGTGCGGGTCACCGAACAGAACCGGTCGGCTGGCCAGGTCAATTATCAACTCAATGCCACATTGACAGCCGACTCGAAGCTGGGCTTTTATAAGGATCAGATCACGCTCAAGACGAATGATCCAGCGAGCCCAGAGATACCGATTTTCGTGACGGCACAGATTCAGGGCCTTCTGACAGCATCGCCATCGGTCTTGAATCTGGGCACGGTGGCCAAGGGTGCGAGTGTGCAGAAGACGGTGATCATCAAGTCGGACAAGCCATTTAAACTGACAGAGACAAAGTCGTCCAAGGGAGAGGTCTCTGCCAAGCCAAACTCCGCAACAGCGAACCAGTCCGTACAGACGCTGACCATTACTTATAAAGCCCCTGCCCAGGCCGGCCCTGACCATGCGATTCTGGAACTGACTAGCGACATTTTGAACGAACCGCCCGCCAAGGTCAATTTTTTCGCAACCGTTGGCCCCTGAAATCCGCGATGGGTCAGCCCCGGAAAACAAATGAAAAAAACCCCGACCAAACTGGGCGGGGTTTTTGTGATCAATCTGAAGTCCGGCCAGACAAGGCCGGTATCAAATCAATGTTGGGCTGAAGATTGTGGTGAAGCAACTGCGACTGGCGCAGCGGCATAAGCCACAGGGGCTGAATCGCAAGCAACAGCGGCTTTTTTGTGGTGGAACAAGCCGGCGAGCTTGATGCCGTGGTGCTTGGGAGCTGGTGCACAGGCTACTGGAGCACAAGCCGCGGCGGCTTTATTGTGGTGCAGCAGGCCAGCGAGCTTGATGCCGTGGTGCTTAGGAGCTGGTGCACAAGCCGCGGCGGCTGGAGCGCAAACAACGGCAACTGGAGCAGCACAAGGTGTTGCACAAGCTTTTTGAGCATGGCAGCCTGTGATGGTGGTCATCATGGCGACGATTGCGAAGCTAATCATGGCGGGAAACTCCCAGGTGTAGCGTTTTTTTCAGATGGATTGTCTGAAAGTCGGAATCTTGTGAAACTGTCCAGACCTTGCCGATTACGCATGCGTAACAAGCTGGGACAGACAGGGTCCCTTGATGGGATTGGGAATAGTGTAGAGATTTTGAGGACAATAGTTCAACGTTTTTTTTCAGATTGTCGTCGAATTTTCTTCCCAATCTGCCCAAACCCACTGTTTTTATGGTTTAAGAACCGGGTTTACGAGATCCTTCCCGCCCTTTGTCCGGGGTCGGATCGGGGATCAGGCCCCAGGCTTCACGGCCTTCGTGATCTTCCGGTAAATATTCGGTGATTGGCATTCCCTCTTGGTTGGTAAATAGGAGGCAATGGCAATACTTGAAATTCTTCATATCCTCACAGGCGCAGATCCATGTCCGGCTTTGAATTTCCGCTTGCTTATCCTGATAGAAGCGGCATGGGCAGAGCGGGCGCCCAAGTGTATCCTGATGCACTGCAAGGCCTTTGATCACAGCCTCGGTCACTCCCTCGATCGGGCTGAAACTTGTACCCGACTTCTCGGCGTACTTTTTGGCGAAGTTCCACATTCGATCCACGTTCTTTTCGCTGGGTTCCGGTGTCATATTCGAGCTGGGGTCCAAATTCGGGAAATACAGGGAATATCTTGTCGAGACGTTCTACAAACCAGACGGGCCACCATAACTGGTCCACTTTCATGAAAGTTATGGACAAACCCGCCTGATGATGGATATGAAACATTAACGACCGATTCGAGTTTTGAGAAGTGCCTGAGAGATTTCATGAGCGCTGAAATGACGCGAGGACTGATTTTTGCGGACTCTTCATGGCACAGTACACGAAATCTGTTGGCCACTTGGCCGCCTGTTTCAGCGGATGCATCACCACTGCTTCGGTTCGAACCGATCGACTGGCAGAATGCCCGATCGCGCGGAATAAAGCCGTGGAACTGGGGCGTACACTCTGGGAGAGTCTCTCGATTGGAGACTCTCGTCACCGCCGAGCTCCCACCGGGATGGATGAAATCTTTTCCTGCCATAGGTCAACGACCACTGGCCAAAGCCGCCAAGCGATGGCAGGGCCGGCTGGATCCACGGCTCGACCAATCGGCCTTATGGATAACCTATCCGTTTTATCTGGCCTTGGCGGATCAGATAAAGCCCGATCGACTGGTTTACTACAATCTCGACGACTACTCCCTTTACTGGCCCCAAAAGGCCGATCTGGTTCGAGCCTGGGAGGCCCGAGCCTTGGGCCGTGCCGACTGGACCGTCTGTGTGGCCTGGGAACGTGCCCGACTACTGCGAGCCGAGCACCCGAAGGAAGCCCATAAAATTTTTCATGTTCCGCATTCTGCACCGGATTGGACCATTCCCGAAAAGCCCCGATTTGATCCGGGCCCGATCCCAGATCAACTCAAGGGGATACCCCGGCCAATTTTGGGATACCTGGGAGGTCTTGAGGAGCGGCTCGATTGGTCCTTGGTCTGGAAACTGGCCGATGAATTCCCGGAAGCCTCAGTGGTACTGGTCGGAAATCTGCCCGACCTGAGTGGCGGGCTGCTGTGGCAAGCCCATGCCAGAGAAGCCCTGGGCAAGCCTAATGTTTACGCGACAGGCAGCGTTGGCCAGCGGATGATTGGCGGCGTCTACGCTGCTTTTGACGTAAATCTGATCCCTTACGCAGTGAGCCAGCGTTTCAATCAGGCCTGTTCGCCGACAAAATTGCTGGACGCCATGGGCAGTGGCCGTCCGACTGTAGCCACGGCCCTACCGGAATGCCGCTTGTATGCAAGTCTCTACAGAATAGCCGAGACTGACGAGGAGTTTTTGGATGAAGTTAAAAAACTTCTCAGAAACCAATGCCGGGACGGCTTGGAGGAAAGTCGCTGGGAATATGCTTTTTCGCGGCGTTCAGAAATCGTTCTGGACGCTTTATACCGGCTGACTTGGATAGAATCGGCAGATCAAGCGCATCGTCTTCTGGAATCCATCTCGCCGATCGGTTAGAGTTTGAATTCATTGGGAAGCGATTCCGCAGATTCAACCGAAAGCATTAGCTGCTGGTTATCAATTGCCGGAACATGATGACCCAAATCGCCATAAAAATACGACCAACCGGAGAGCCACTCTAATGGACCTGTCCTTACGCATCCGCCTTTCAATCATGATGTTGATCCAGTTCTTTGTCTGGGGCACCTGGAACGTGACCGCCCCAAACTATCTGACAACTATCGGCTTCAGTGCCACTGACATCGGCTGGCTCTATGCCGTGGGCCCAATCGCCGGCATGATTTCCCCATTCTTCGTAGGCATGATTGCTGACCGCTTTTTCCCGGCCCAACGCGTCCTGGGAGTGCTCCACCTGGTGGGAGCAGGCTTGATGTTTCTGGCCACCGTGCTGATGAAGCAGGGAGCGAGCCCGATGGTGATCGTTGGCATGATTTTCATCTACATGCTGACCTTCTTCCCAACCCTGGCCGTGACCAACACCCTGGCCTTGCGGAACATGAAAAATGTTGAGAAGGAGTTTCCCGGCATTCGCGTCATGGGAACGATTGGCTGGATTGTGGCAGGCCTGTCGCTGACATTCCTGAAATTTGAAACCTCAATCAACATGTTCTATCTCTCATGCGGATCGGCCGCACTTTTGGGCGTTTACAGCTTTCTGCTGCTGCCAAATACACCTCCAACAGCAACCGGCAAGGCCGATATCCGTCAGATTCTTGGCCTCGACGCTTTGGCCATCCTGAAGGATCGGTCCTACCTGATCTTCTTGATCTGCTCGACCCTGATCTGCATCCCCCTCTCGTTCTATTATCAGATCACCAGCCGGATTGTAGAAATGGCCGAGATGCCGATCGGACAGACGATGACCTACGGGCAAATGTCTGAGATCATCTTCATGCTGGTCATGCCCCTGTTCTTTGCCCGCTTGGGTGTGAAGAAGATGCTGGCCGTGGGTATGGTGGCCTGGGTGGTACGATACGCCCTGTTTGCATTCGGCGCTCCTTCTCAGATCAGCTTCATGATTCTGCTGGGCATTGTTCTGCATGGAATCTGCTACGATTTCTTCTTCGTAACAGGCCAGATTTACACCGACCAAGCCGCCCCTGCCCACCTGCGTGGTCAGGCTCAGGGCCTTCTGGTTCTATTCACACTTGGCTTGGGCATGGCGATCGGAGCCAAAGTGGCTGGTCAGGTGGAAGCCATGAGCACACCACCTGCATCGATTGCCGCAGGCGAACAAGTCAAGCAACTGACGGAGCAGATTGCCAAGATCAAAGCCTCAAATGGCCCTGCTGGCGAAATTGCGACCTTGGAAACAGCCCAAAAGGCTGCTCGCCTGACACAGCTTAAGGCTATGGACTGGCAGACCATCTGGGGTATCCCTGCGATCATGTCAGCCGCAATTTTTGCTCTGTTCATGGTGGCTTTCAAGGAGCCGACCAATCGCAATGCCAATACGGTGGTGACGGACATTCCGACAGGTGAAATCGTCTGATCAGGATTCATTTATGAATCCCCAGGCACGCCTTTTGCCACTTGGCGAAGGCGTGCCTTTTTGTATTTATTTTGGGTGGTTTTGAATGTGACTTTCAAATGAGAAAGCGGCCGGTCTGGTAGGATGCCGATGTATCTGACCTGCAAAGGTTGACTGTTCAAACCAAACAGACGATGATACATAAATAAGAGCGATCGACCACGAAAGAACGAGGTTGTGCCAGTGGCCACAATTAAAAGACCTTACGATTTAGAGGACTTCCGGAAGGCCACTGAAAGTGCATCTGGGGGCGAGCGGATCATCATCGAAATCGATGGTGTGAAAGCCGCCATCGTGCCTGTGGAAGATGTCGAATATATGGAAGCTCTGGAAGATGCAGAAGATCTCAGAGACGCCATGAAAGCGATGGAGGATTTGAGTGACACGATCCCCATGGAAGACGTGATGAAAGAATATGCCCTGATCTGATGGGCTCATACAAAGTCGAGTTCAAGAAATCGGCCAAGAAAGCCTTGGATCATCTGCCGGGCATGATTCGGAATCAGTTGGCGCTGAAGATCTACTCGCTGAAAGAGGTTCCAAGGCCCGATGGATGTAAGAAGCTCAATGGCGAAATCGACTTATGCCGTTTCAGAGTTGGCGATTATCGTATTGTTTACTTGATCCAGGATGGCAAGCTGATCGTGATCGTGGTGAAGATTGGGCATCGTCGAGATTTTTACCGGGATTAACCTCATAATCTAAAGAAGGGGGCATTCTGGAGTCATTTTTATTCAAATAGAGCCAAACGCCGTAAGTGTTTTCCGGGCATTGGCTTACAATCCGAGCAAGCGTAACGGAGACCCGCAAACGGAAAAACCTGACATAAGCCATCAATCAACAGTAGTTTATGACGCATCAAAGTGGAATGCCCCATTTATACTCTTCGCGACCATGAATGGCAGTTTTTGATCGAGTCGATGCCGGATGCATCTGGAGCCAGTAGCCGGTGGTTGAGGAGCCCAAGCGACGACACCACCGGACAACGACGCGACATAAGGTCTTGCACACCTGCCGGGGTGCCAGCAGCTTTTATCTCCATCTCATAACCGGAAGGTGTCGCTTCGCTCAACCACCGGCTACTTGCTTTTGATGCCTCCGTCATCATTCTGATACGATGTATCATGTGTGGCCGCGACAACTATATGTTGCTGGACAGACGTCTTCACCGCTTGGTATGGGCGTCTGTTTTAGGATTGATACAAGCTTGTTTTGATGAAGCTTCTAGAATGGCTCAAATGGAAAAAAAACAGAGCAGAATCGGCCGACTTGATGCTATTATGCAGTAGCCTGTGTAGGTTCTGAAAAACATGGTGGGCTGAACACATGTCGCGTAGAGAGCCGGTGGTGGAAATCATTGACCCCATGATGGTGGAATGCCTGAGACGCATGACACCCGGGCAGCGACTGGCGCAGGCTTCGGCGATGTGGGAGACGGCTCGGATTATGGTGCGTTCGGCTGTGATCCGCCAATTTCCTGATTGGGATGATGGGCAAATTCAGAGGGAGACGGCCCGACGCATGAGTCATGGAGTCACAGAAATTGTCCCACGCTGAATTAAAGCCATTTGAATTGATGCAGAAGGCGTCCGATTTTTTTGAGCGACTAGGCATTCTCTATCGGATTGTCGGGTCGATGGCAAGCATGGCATACAGCGAACCAAGATTCACGAACGATATTGACATATTGGTCGATTTGAAAGAAGAGCATGTGGAGGAAATCATCCAAGAGTTTCCTGCTCCGGATTTTTATCTCTCCGTAAATGCAATCCGGGAAGCGATCCAAAATCGCCATCAGTTTAACATTATCCATTTCCCATCTGGCCTGAAACTTGACATTATTCAAAGAAAAAACACAGAGTTTGGAGAGCTTGATATTACGCTCGGACAGAGGTTAACCAGTGTGGGGCATTATGACGCTTGGTTTGCCAGCCCTGAGAATTTGATACTTGTCAAGTTGCAATACTTTCGGGAAGGCGGTTCGGAGAAGCATCTTCGTGATGTCGCCAGCTTACTTCTGGTTCAGGGCGAGAATATTGATCGTGGATACATCGCGGAATGGTCGAAAAAGATTGGAGTTGGTGACGAGTGGAAGCTGATTCTCAAAAAAATTGGAGAAAACAACGGGGGCATTCTTTATTGAATCAGCGTCAAGAATTAAAATCGCCCTAAGAATTGACTAGATAGAGGCTTGCAATCCGAGCAAACGTAACACCGACCGGCAATCGACAAAACCTGACATAATCCATCAATTAACAGAAGTTTGTGTCGAATCAAAGTACATTGCGCTCATCTACAAGATCATAAACAGGATAAGCGATGGTAAACGATCAACTCGAACATGCCGTTAGATCTTTCGTGAATCTATTGGTTGAGCTAAATTACTCAGATGCTGTAAATCATTGTTCTGACTCGCGGCTTTCGGGAGAAGACCTGGAAGAGGTCATCCGTGATTATGGGCGTACCCTGATCGAACCACCCGCCCATGCATACAAGGATTTGGATTCCATAGCTGTAACTGGAGTTGCAATAGCGACATGGTCTGTGGTTGCACCGCTCTGGACAAGCGAGGAAGGACTTTCCGACCTATCGCTAGAGCTGACAGCAAGACAAAACGAAAACACTTGGATCATTCAACTCGACGACTTACACGTCCTGTGAATAAAGATAAATTAATTAGAAATAGCCCCGTTTACAGCCTTCTCCAAGGCGGGCAAGCCGATCTCTTCTCGCCATTTTTCAAGATATTCAGGCATCTTTTTTCGAGGCACGAATTTGATGGAAGCGGAATTAATGCAGAACCGAAGGCCAGTCGGTCGTGGGCCGTCGTCAAAAACATGCCCCATATGGGCGCCGCATATGCGGCAATTGACTTCTTTTCGAATCACTCCGCCGGTAATATCAGGGTGCAGTTTGATCAGACTTTTATCAACCACCTGCCAATAACTTGGCCAACCGGTTCCGCTGTCAAATTTCGCCTCTGAATCGAAGAGCGGGCTGCCGCAGCAAACACAGGTATAAACTCCATCATCATGATGGCTCCAGTAGGCTCCACTGAAAGCAGGCTCCGTACCCTTTTTTCGGGCGACATAATACTGCCCTTGGGTCAACTTCTTCCGCCAGAAGCTATCTGGGCGCGTGAACCGGGGAAAAGCCAACGATTTTGAGGCTGATTTTGTTTTTTTCTCAGACAAACCCGTTTTCGCTTTTTTCGTAACAATGTCTACGTCTGTCTCAACCTTCTGCAAAGGCTCATCATCAGCCAGAACAAAAAGCCCAATGGCTGAGACTATGATCATAATGATGAAAAGCTTCGAAACCACTTTGTGCCAGTCCATTTTTCCACCCTCCAAGACGTGTTTATCATACATTATATATTTATAGGCTTAATCTCGCCCTTCGTCAATCTTCAAAACGATTTAATGAAGAATGACACCATTGTTTCTGGGGCTTGAACCACTTAAGTGAGCTGGTCGGGCTTTTCAGACCGAATCAGAGCCAAAAATTCCACAGTCAAGGATCCGAGAAAGCGTGATGGTTGCCATTTACGTGAATTCTCCGTTGCTTTTGCTGGATCTGTTCGGAAGCCGAAGCTCATGATCGTGATTGCCATGCCAGGTCCAGCCCACCGCATGTTTGGCGAGTCCAATCCTGCCGCATACGGATTTCACGCTTGACCACCGGCCTATGCTAATCATGGTGAGTCTTCATGGCGACACTATGGAAACGGCCGCAATTCATCCGGATCGAGTGACATGGCCAAACGTATCGAAAAGTCGGAATTGCCGGTCAAAACCTGTCCGGTTTGCAATCGCTCATTCCGATGGCGTAAATCATGGTCCAAAAACTGGCGGAATCTGATTTACTGCTCCGACCAATGCAGGGCACGCAAAAAGTCTGCCCCATTGCCCAACGAATACAGGACGAATTATGAGTGAATTGAGCCGTACAGCCGTTGTCTGGTTTCGTAACGATTTACGACTTCACGACCATGAACCGCTGATGAGTGCCTTGCAAAGCCGTCCAGCGAAAGTTGTTTGCGTTTACGTGCTGGATCCACGCCACTTCGGAACCACCTCTCTTTTTGACTTTCCCAAAACAGGCCCGATTCGAGCCAAATTTCTGTTTGAAGCACTCTCTGATCTCCGCAAAAAATTACAGGCGATTGGCAACGATTTGCTGATTCTGCGTGGGTTTCCTGAGATCGTGGTTCCTGAACTGATCGAGAAAATGCAACCCTGTGAGTTGTATTATCATCAAGAAGCCACCGACGAAGAAATGAAGGTGGAAACAAGTCTTGTCAAAGCATTCACGCTTCAGGGCGTGAAGTCCCATTCTTATTGGGGCTCAACGCTTTATCACAAATCGGATCTCCCATTTGAAGTGAAAGATTTGCCGCCAGTTTTCACACAATTTCGTATCGCATGTGAAAATAATGCCAAAGTTAGACCACCACTGGCAGCACCTACGACCGTTCCACCCGCCCCTTCAGGAGTCGATTTCGGACTATTGCCGGAGCTTAACGAATTTGATCTGCCAGAGCCAAATTCAGATCCACGCTCTGTGTTGCAATTTAAGGGAGGTGAAACGGCGGCCTTCGAACGCCTGAATCATTATTTCTGGGAAACCGATCGCCTGAAATCGTATAAACTGACCCGAAATGGCTTGCTAGGGGCTGATTATTCCTCAAAGTTTGCTCCCTGGCTGGCTCACGGTTGTATCTCGTCCAGACAAATCACTGCCGAGGTGGCACGTTATGAACACGATCGTGTTCAGAATGATTCCACTTACTGGCTTGTTTTTGAGCTGATTTGGCGCGATTATTTCCGATTCTTTGCACTTCAGGCCGGCACGTCTCTTTTTCATCTCACTGGGCCTCGTAATGTCAAAAAGAATTGGATTCAAGAACCAAGCTTGCTCAATGCCTGGATCGAAGGCCAAACGGGTATCCCATTTATTGATGCCAATATGCGTGAATTGCGAATCACGGGTTTTCAGTCCAATCGTGGCCGTCAGAATGTCGCGAGTTTTTTGGTCAAAAGCCTCGGACTAGATTGGAGGGCCGGAGCGGAATGGTTTGAAAGCCAATTGATCGACTTCGACGTCTGTTCGAATTGGGGCAATTGGAGCTATGTGGCAGGCGTGGGGAACGACCCTCGTCAGGATCGCTATTTTCAGGTGATCAAACAGGCTCGTGATTACGATCCTAAAGGTACTTATGTGAAAAGCTGGCTACCCGAACTTGAAAGCCTCTCCGCAGAAATGGTGCACGAACCATGGCGAATGGAGAAGGGTGGTCAGGGCAATTTTTCGTTCGGGTTTCAATATGGTCGAGATTACCCGCGCCCGATCATTGATCTCGAAGCCAGTTACAGCAGACTTCGAGCCGAACAGGCCAGCAATCCCAATGATCAAAGCCGGCCGTTTCATCGACGAAAGTCGCGTTAACGATTGTAGTCGGCTTACGATTTCATTTTTTCGGGAGACAAGATCCAGAGAAGTGGCCTCGTGAAGCCATGCACAAGGGTCGACATTTGGCGATTGATGTTCCGATAAAATTTGTCTGTCGATCTGTCTTTTAAGGCTGGTGATCATTTGGTTGAACGGAGTGGTCGAAAACGATTGGAGTTGGTGACGAGTGTAAGCGGATTCTCAACATGCTTGGGGATTCTTTAGTTCCTTAGGATTTAATCTGGCTTCATGAATAAGTTCATGGCACAGGCCCAGCCTCTATGGTAAGTTGTTGAACAGGTAAAAAAGGCTATACCTCGCTTGAGTGGGGATATGGCGGTCTTGAGGTCAATTCCAACCGGATCAAACGGAGCAGACAGCATGCCTGGATTACACTTGGGCCGATTTGACATCGACGCCACCGTACCAATGGGCCACCCTTTATGCGGTGGCTGGATCAAGCCAGCCACGGTGGTGGACGACCCATTGAAGCTTCGTGGGGTGATCATTCAGGGGAATGATGCACCGATTGTGTTGGCAGCGATTGACTGGACGGGGATTTGCAATCAGGCGTATTTCCAGATTCGGGATGGGCTGGCGACTGCGGCCCAGACGACGCCCGATCGAGTAAGCCTGCACAGTGTCCACCAGCACGACGCTCCATTTTGCGAGCCTTATGCCAATACACTTTTGAAGAAATACAATTCGTCGGTGCTCACATATGACGAAGTTTTTTTTGCGGATCTGATCAAACGGGCCCAGGTGGCCGTGAGGGCTGCGGCCAATGACGGCAAGCCAGTGGATCAGGTGGGTTTGGGTCAGGGCCGGGTGCATGAGGTGGCATCAGCGCGGCGGGTGATTGGTCCTGACGGCAAAATTCAATTCAGCAGAACCAGCGCCACCCGAAACGCCAAGGCACGTGAAGCGCCTGAGGGGGTGGTGGACCCGATTTTGAAATCGGTCACATTTTCCAGTGCTGGCAAGCCGCTGGCCCGGTTGTATTTCTATGCCACACACCCGATGAGCTATTATGCCAATGGCGGAGTATCGAGTGATTTTGTCGGCTTGGCCCGTCAGAAGCGGGACGACGACGAGCCGGGTGTATTGCACGTTTATTTCACAGGTTGTGCCGGCAATGTCACAGCCGGGAAATACAACGATGGCTCGCATCAGAACCGGCCGATTCTGGCAGGCCGGATGCACCTGGGAATGGTGGAGGCAGACAGGGACGCCGATTCGAGGCTGGAATCGATCCACACGATTGGCTGGAGGACAAGGCCGCATGGCTTCAAACCGAGCGAAGATTTTGATTACGACAAGCTTGAGGCCACAGTCGCGGACCCAAAGAACACGACGACGACTCGCAATCGGAATGCGATGTTTTGTGGGTGGCTAAAGCGATTGCAATCGCCGAGCCCGATCCTGCTTGGTCGGCTCGACATTAATAAAGGGTCTGTGATTACTCTGCCAGCGGAAACATTTGTGGAGTATCAGCTAGGAGCACAGGAGCTGCGACCCGGGAGTTTTTTGGCCTGTGCGGCCTATGGCGATGGCGGGCCTTGGTATATCCCCCTGGCCAGATCGCACGCGGAAGGCGGCTATGAGCCTGGGGTATCGCTTGTGAGCAAGCAGTCAGAGCCACTTTATCGCAAGGCGATCGCCGACCTGATCGCGAATCGGAGCTGATCCCGGGCGGCGGCCTTTGCGCTTGACAAGAATCTGCGTATCATAGATGAGAGAAGGCCCGTGATTCCACGGGCCTTTTGAATCGCTGCGAAAACCCGCAAATCCAAAGATTGAACCATGCACAAGCCCCTGACTTTGATCGTTCTGATCGGCTTGGCATTCAGCTCCCAAGCGCTGGCCCAGGTGGATCGGGCAAAGGCGGCGGGGAATTCGGGAAAGACCGCTGAGGTTTCGCCGACGGCTCCGGACGATTTTTTGCAGTCCATTACGGACCATCTTTCGGTTGTGCGAGATCAGATGGTGGATACAGCGTTCCCGGTGGCACGTCGTGAGGCGATTGCATCCGAGACCCTTGGCATGTTGCGAGGAAAAGTGGGCGAGGCACCAAATTCGGACGATGCCTTGAAGGTTTGGTCCATACTGATTGATTTGGCGGAATTATTTGGGCGGAAAAATCCGGGGCATCCGATGTCGGACCGGTTCAGGCTGACAATCGCGGAAGCCTGGTGGCAGAGATCCCGGCTTCTGGCGCGTATTGAAGTGGGCAAAAACCCTTCAAGCACCTTGGATGCAGGCAAAGCTGACCGCGAGAAGGCATCTCAGTTGTTTGAGAAGATGGTTGAAACCAATGGGCCTGCGAATGATCAATATTCTCAATCTGCCCGATATTTGCTAGCCCAGTGTCTGGCCGACGAATTGGCCGTAAACTTGAAACTTGGAGAAGAGAAAACTCGGCCAGTGCGTGAGAGGATCTTGAGCCTGACGACAAAGCTCGATTCCGAGCCGCTTTTGGACTGGTCCTATCTGATTCGGTCCAAGACCATGGCGGAGCTGGGCAGGTCGGAGGATTCCCGTGCTGAGCTGGAAAAGACCAGCGAATCATTTCGGCACAGGAATGCGTCTGCCTGGGCGGATGTGAAGGTTGCCGTGCTGGCCAAATGCAAGCGATGGGACGAAGCTGACCATTTCTTAAAAGCCACAGATCTTCCGCCAAGCCTTACAGCCAAGCTCAGAATTGGCTTGTGGGCGGATCGGGCGACCCTGCCCACGAAGCCCGACGAGAAACAAGCCATACAATCGGCCATTTATGAGGCAGCGGAGAAGCTCAAAGACCTGGATGACGCGGATGCTGTGGCTGCCAGACGCATTCTTGCGCTTTCAAAAATCCAACCCGATGATTCGGCGACAAGCACGGCATGGGCCAATTGTGCAGAAGCGAACATTCGCAATGGCCAGGCCGAGCCATCGGCTATCGCATTTGATAAAGCTGCGGAGCGAGCCGGGATAGAATCCAATCCTGGGAAGAAGCTCAAGTATCAATTTCAATCGGGTGCGGCCTGGTTTAAGGCAGGCAAGCCGGGCCAGGCCCAGGACCGGATGCGTCAGGTTGTGGAGAGCTCTGAGAGCGGCGAATTAGGGCCGAAGGCAAGCCTGATTCGAGTCATGAGCCTGAAATCCATGGGCTTGAGTGGCAGGGACAGCCTGAATGAAGCAATTCGCACGCATCTTTCACGATTTTCGAATGACAATTTGACTACCGGAGAGGTGCGCTGGATTGAAGGCGAATCGAATCTTGCCGCTGGCGGCCGGGAGGAGGCCATTATTGCCTGGGAAGCGATCCGGCCAGACCATTCCCGATGGGTCGCGGCGCAATTGGCGATGTCTCAGATCGGCCTTGGGCGGCTTGAGGAACTGGTCTTGATTTCTGATACCAAAGAATTTGGGATTCAATGGGAAAAGGCTCGCAGGCGGCTGGAGCGGGCTCGGGATTCAGCGCCCTCGCTTCATGACAAAAACACTATGGAGCTGGCCATTGCCCGGCTTGACCTGACACCGGGCGCGGAACGGATCGATGCCGCCCGCCAGAGCTGCCTTCGCCTGATGCCTTTATTGACAAGGGATTATCAGCGACAATGGGCCAATGCCATCCTGATCATGGCCGATGCCCTGCTGGGTAGATCGCTGGATTTGGAAAACCGCTTGAATCAGCGCGACAAGTCGATTGATTCGTCGCTAATTCTTGACATCTGCCGGGTCATGGACACCTCTGCCCACATGATTGATACGGAAGTCACACGACGTCAACTTGGTTCGGCCATGGCACGACTTGCAGAGAGCCTCCCGCCAGGTGGTGGCCCCGACTCAAACCCAGACACGGATCAGGAGCTGGAGCTCAGGCGTATCCGGGGCCTGATTTATGCAGGCCAGCCTTCGGCAGCCGAACCGCGGCTGGATCGATGGATCAGCGCCAACCCGAACGTGAAGCCGACACTGCTTTATGCGGTTGCAGACGCACTTCTGCGCCTAAACGCCACGGCCAAAGCCATACGCTACCTGAGCGAGTGGGTTGGGCATGAACCTGAAGGCACCACTCAGTGGTTTTTAGGTCGCCTGGAATTGGCCAGAGCACTTTATCGGGAAGGCCGCGACAAGGAGGCCACGAAGCTGATCGATGCCACTCTGCTGCTCTATCCGGATGCAGGCGGACCAGGATTGAAAAAACGATATGAAAAGTTCCGCAGATCGATCCGCAGCTAAAAGCATCTATACTCTTCGCGGTCATGAATGGCACTTTTTGATCAAAACGATGCCGGAGGCATCTGGAGCCAGTAGCCGGTGGTTGAGGAGCGTCAGCGACGACACCACCGGATGACAACGCGGCATAAGGTCTTGCACCCCTGCCGGGGTGCCAGCAGCTTTTTTTAGAACTTATGACCGGTGGTGTCGCTTCGCTCAACCACCGGCTACAGATAGGGGTAGGGAGAGTTTCACCTCCCCCTACCTCCGAACCGTACGGGCGGATCTCCCGCATACGGCTCTCCAGTTGGTGGTTTTACCTCGATGAGGATTGACATTCTCGAATATGGGCATCCAACAGGCTGAATAAACCCAATCCGTCAAAGAATGCACTCGGCCAACGCTGGTTGTCGCGGCCTCCGCGAGATATCCCGCTCAGCCCATTATAACCTCGCATTATGCTTCGCAACCGTCTGCGTATCCATTGATCCAAACGCTCGAATATCCAACGTTTGCAATGCTTGAAATACTCATACCAGCCACGAAGTGTGCGGTTTACATTCGCAATGATTGCTTCTATTGACAGGCCATTGCTGCGTATTGTTTTCATCCTGATGGTATCCTTGAATTTCTTCAAGCTCTTCTCACGCGGCCATTTGTATCCGGCTTTGTGAAAATGATACCCCAGAAAATCAAAGCCCTCTGCCTTCGCGTCAATGACCTTTGTCTTTGTCGGATGCAGCACAAGATCGTTCTCTTGCACCCACACCCGAATCTCTTCCAGTGCCATCGCGGCTTCTTCGGCCGACCGGCACAGAATGACGAAATCATCGGCATATCGCACCATTTCAAATCCCTTCCCGGCCATCATGTGGTCGAGCGGATTTAAATAGATATTGCTCAAAAGCGGGCTCAGGACCGCCCCCTGTGGAGCCCCTTTTACGGGAGCCCACTCCTCCATCCCGTCCAGAATGCTCGCCTTCAGGAATTTCTCAATCAGGGCCAGTAGCGGCCCGTCCGCGATCTTCTCCTCAAGACGGCTCATCAAACGAGCGTGCGGAATCGTGTCGAAATAGCCCTTCAAGTCGGCGTCCACCACGTGGGTGTAGCCGGCTTTGAGAAGGTTGCCCACACGCCGCAGGGCGTCTTTGCAGCCTCGACCCGGTCGGAATCCGTAACTGTGTTCCGCAAAATCACGTTCAAAGATTGGCTCGATCACGTTCAACACCGCCGCCTGAACCACCCGATCACGCACCGTGGGTATGCCCAGCGGTCGTGTCTCGTTGGTTCCCGGCTTGGGGATGTGGACGCGACGTATCGATTGCGGTTTATATGATCTGAGGCGAATCTCAGCCTCGATTGCCGAGATTCTCTCGGGCAACCTCTCCTGAAATTCCTCGACAGTCATATGGTCCACACCCGACGCGCCATCTTTGGCAGCCACTTGCGTAAACGCAGCCAGCAGATTCTTTTCCGAATGGACCTTGTCAATCAGACGAAACCATTTGCCTCCTTTGATTCCCTGTTCAAGGGTTGTCAACATGCGCATGGTCCATGCCGAACGTTTGACCCAGAGCCATCGCTCCGGAATCGCTCCAGCTTGTTGAGCCAAAAGCACTTGCGCTGGTTGTTCTTCGTCTGGTCTGGTCATGTGGCATCCACTTTCCTGGAGCCCTTCGCTCCATCGGCTTTCACCGGTTTCATCGCTACTATGGCTCCTCTGACTCCTGACCGGCGGCTCTTCGGTGACTTACAGTCGCGCCAATTCGGCCCCGTGGCCTCTTGGTATTTGTTCGCTCCCTTGGGCCGCA
>CAMBEP010000062.1 GCA_945865635.1 Candidatus Kuenenia stuttgartensis | reverse complement strand
ACGGATGTGATAAAAACAAGGGTGTGTGGTTTTTTGCCGTCCCACCCTTGGGGGTTGTTGGATCAGGCGGTGCGGGCCTTGCGGCGGCGGGCCAGATAGGCCATCACTCCGGTGGCGATGGCGGCCAGGGCGTAGGTGGATGGCTCGGGAACGGTGACGGGCTTGAAGGCGAGGAATGCAGGGACGTATGAACCTGTGCTCCAAGATGTCAGGAAGTTGCCAGACGAATCGTACTTGCTGATGGTTCTGTTGTCGTTATTTGCGGCGTAGAGGTTACCTGAGGAATCGAACGCCAAGCCGTATGGGGCGCTCAGATTTGACGTGATATTGCTGATATATCCACCCGACGAACTGAACTTGCTGATGGTGTTGTCGCGGGCATTCGCGGCGTAGAGGTTGCCCGTGGAATCGAACGCCAGGCCTTGTGGGGCGCTCAGATTTGAGGTGATATTGCTGATATATCCACCCGATGCATTGAACTTGCTGATGGTGCTGTCGCCGGCATTCGCGGCGTAGAGGTTGCCCGTGGAATCAAACGCCAGGCCGACCGGGCCGTTTAGATTCGAGCTGATATAGCTTTGACTGATCATAGTTTCACCCGAAAAACCGAACTTTCCGATGTTGTTGCTCAAAAATGCAACGTAGAGGTTGTCCGTGGAATCGAACGCCAGGCCTTTTGCGGTAAAACCATTAATATTATAGCTGATGACGTTTCCACCCGACGCATTAAACTTGCTAATGAGGCTGTTGCCGACATTCCCAACCCAGAGGTTGCCCGTGGAATCGAACGCCAGGCCTTGTGGGTTGCTCAGATTCGAACTGATGAAGGTGGCCACGCTGGCGGCAATTGTCGAGCCGACATTGCCTGTGGTGTCGTAAGAGACGATGGTGTTGTTGCCTAACGTGACATAAAGTATGTCAGCCGCCGGCAAGGGCATGGCGAAGGCCAGAATCATCAGCGAGCTGCAAACGATGCAGCTGAGCCGCTTGAAGCAGGCACCGGCAAATTGGTGGGAGCTGGGGAGTTTGATCATCGAGCTCGATCCTTTCGTAGCAATCTCTGGTTTTTACCTTAGTGGAATCCGTAATTTAGAAGATGGCACGAACCATAACACTGAGCCGCATTTGTGAGTTGGCGATCGTTCTGACCTAAGTACAAATTCATGATAACAATTCCCAGATCGAACGCAAGTGGGCTGTCAAGGGGCGAATGCCAAAAATGCCCTGACGCCCCAAACCATCTCCCAGTGAATGCAAGCAGCCGGGGCAGAAATAAGGCTGGGCTTATAGAGGATCAGGACGACTCTCTGTTTCGCGATGATCTTATACTCTTCGCGACCATTAATGACACTTTTTGATCGCGACGATGCCGGAGGCATCGCAGCCTGTAGCCGGTGGTTGAGGAGCGTCAGCGACGACACCACCGGACGACAACGCGGCATAAGGTCTGGCACCCCTGCCGGGGTGCCAGCAGCTTTTACCCCCATCTCATAACCGGAAGGTGTCGCTTCGCTCAACCACCGGCTACACTCTGTGATGCCTCCGGCATCATTCTGATACGATGTATCATGTGTGGCCGCGACAACTATAGTGTTGGCACGGTCCCCTGACCGGGCTCACGCGATCAGGGGGCTATTTTTTGATTGATTTCAATTTGGCCATGTTTATGGCTATACTCTTCGCGACCATGAATGACACTTTTTGATCGAGTCGATGCCGGAGGCATCTCAGCTTGTAGCCGGTGGTTGAGGAGCGCAAGCGACGACACCACCGGAACACGATGCAAAAAAAAACTCTTGCACCCCGGCCGGGGTGCCAGCCTCTTATACGCTCACAAATCCGGAAGGTGTCGCTGCGCTCAACCACCGGCTACACTCTGTGATGCCTCCGGCATCGTTTGCAGACGGATGCGTCATACATTCTGACTGACGCAAAAAAACATGGGGCCAAAAGCCGCCAATCAATGACACCTGGCTCATAATATGGATGCCGGAGGCATCGCAGCCTGTAGCCGGTGGTTGAGGAGCGCGAGCGACGACACCACCGGACGACGACGCGACATAAGGTCTTGCGCCCCTGCCGGGGTGCCAGCAGCTTTTACCCCCATCTCATAACCGGAAGGTGTCGCTTCGCTCAACCACCGGCGACTTGATTTGATGCCTCCGGCATCATTTTGATACAATGTATCATGTGTGGCCGCGACAACTATAATGGCCCGGTCACTTTGGGTTTTCTGCCTCTGGTGTCCCTGATTGGCTCAATTGCGTATAAATCATGAAACCGATGAAAAGCAGCCCACTGATTCCAGATATTCTTAGGCCCCAAGGTTCTGAAATCGGCTGATAAATCAAATCCAGTTGCCAGTTGCCGGAGTGCGGTATTTCAATACCCTGCCAGCCGCCCGCCAGAGCGATGATATTTGCGGGTTGTATTTCGCCCTGATCGTTGGTCAACCGGGCTTGCCAGCCAGGGGCGGCCCATTGGGCGATTAGCCAGAGTTCTTTGCCGTTTGCAGCATCGTGAATGAGAATGTGCTCAGGAACAGGCCGATTGATGGCCAAACGGCGGGCCAGGGCGGGCAATCGGTCGATATTGGCAGCATTTGTCGCCTCAGTCGTCTGGCTGATGCCATTTTTGGTCAAGTCGGTCATTACAATTTTCCACGCCCGGCCCAGAGGTTGTGTTAATGCAATCAGGCCAAATGTTGTCGGCCCGGTTTTGGCCAGTTCGCGGGTGGTCATCCAGGCCCACAGGGTCGGGTCGTTGATCTCTTCGACCTTTTGGCCCGATGCCCACCTGCCGCGAATCTGGGCCCAGGTGGGCGGGTCAAACACAAGCACGCCGACGCCCGCCAGGCGTGCCAGGGCGAGCGATTTTTCGTCAAGGCCACGCATGAGGCGGTCGTTCAGCTCGGGCATCACCGGTATGTCCATGGTGCGATAGGCCCTGATAGGCGATGCACCCACGGCCATGGGCAAGTTGCCCAGGTCGCCCCAGGTCGCCAGCGGCCAGTCGTGGTTTAGGGCCAGTTGCCTGAGCCGATCCATGACCGGGCTTTGCTCAGCGATGGCCTTCATGGGTGCGGTTTCGATGGATCGGAGGCGTGAGAGGATTGCGAGATCCGCCAGCATGACCAGCGAAAGGCACGCCACAAGCCTTTGGCGTGATTGGCCGGCGAGGCTTGCGCCTGCCAGCAGGGCGAGAATCAGGCCGACCTGCGGCAGCACTTCCGCCGAGTAGGCGGCCAAGCGGTCGCGATTGAAGCTGGTCAGGCTGAGGTTGGTGTAGGGCTTGGCATAGGCGGGAATGGCGGCGGCATCGGTCGAACGACTGCGGCGGACCCAGTCTTCCACGGTTTTACGATCGTCCCATGCGGGTATCAATAGAGGCCGAGCCTGGTTGATCAGGCTCAGGGCCGTCGATTCCTGCCCGGGGCGTGGGCTGGTCAGGCGGGCTGAGATTTCAATCAGGCCAATGGCTGAGGCGATCAAAGCCAGCGAGGCGAGGCAAAAGCGTTTGAGCGAGGAGCGGGCCCGGGCGGGCTCATGCATGAGCAGATCCAGCCCCCTGGCGGCCAGAATGGCGAGAATGAGGGTGGCGGCGAGTGTCCATCGGGCCGGTGCGCGGAAGAACGAGAAGCCGGGCAGGCGGATAAGCATGGAGAAGCCCGGCACATAAGGCCCGGCCGCGAGCAGAAGCACGGCCAAAAGGGTGATTGCCAGGGCTTTGACCAGAGGCTCTGTTCGGACCAGACGGGCCATGGCCAGCCCGGCGAGCCAAAGCGGAACGAGGCCGACATAGAAGAAAAGCTCTTCGGGCGAGGTGTGGAATTGGTCCCAAAGCAAGGGTCGCCAGAAGGTGGCGGTGCGGCCAAGTGCGGGCAAGAGAAGGCCGATGAGGTGTGAGGGCGGGGCGGCAAAGCCTGAGAGATATTCCCAATTTCGCTGCTGGTTGGCTTGTTGGGCGAGCTCCCAGGTGGGCAGCACTTGCACCATGGTCAAGGCAAGTGCGATGGCAAAAGCTGCGAAGAGAAAGGGCAAAGCAGGCCAGGCTTGGCCATGGGGGGTGTTTTTATCAGTCGTAAACATCATGGCCAGCCAAAATATGCAAAGCGAGACCATGGCAATGAAGCCGAGCTGAAAGTGTCCTGTGAGCACAGGCATGGCGATGAAAGCGGCCAGGAGCAGCGTTTTTTGGATCTTTTCGGAGATTTTCGAAGCATTGGGCCGCATGAGGCTGAGCCCGGCGAGGAAGATCCATGGGAGCCACGAGCCGGTGGGCCAGCTCCAGTGGTGGGGTTCGTGAACGAGGAAGAAGCCGGAGGTGACGAAGCTGACCGCCGCCAGGGCCGACGCCCAAGGCGAACAGCCCATCTGCCGAGCCAACAGCCAGGCCCCCAAGGCGGCCCAAAGGGCATGTAGGGCCATGTCGAACGAGTAAGCGGCT
This sequence comes from Candidatus Kuenenia stuttgartensis, assembly GCA_945865635.1. Classification (GTDB taxonomy): domain Bacteria; phylum Planctomycetota; class Planctomycetia; order Isosphaerales; family Isosphaeraceae; genus QWQI01. The sequence continues at coordinate 24,163 of CAMBEP010000062.1, read as the reverse complement.
TCAAGCGGAAGTGTTTTATAAATTAGCAGATGCGGCGGATAAAAGACGCCAAGCTGGCTTTCGGCGAGGGCCGGGAAGCCATATCCCCAGAGGCTGTTCCAGGCAGGGACACGATTTTCGGAGAGTGCCGATGAAAGGCTGCCCATCAGGCCTAGGCCGAATCGGGAGGCGTCGCCCCCGACCGGCATCTGCCCAAACCAGCCGAGATTTGTCCAGAAAATGGTGATCAAACCGACGGCGACCAGCCATTTGGCACGAAGGATAGGCACGAAGGGCTCCCAAAAGTATACGACGGGGCAGAATCTTGATGAACCTGTTTTACCTTTTTACAATACTTTTTGTAAAAAAGTAAATTCTGGTAGGTCAATTTGACAACTAGAAAAGTCGATTGAGATACGATTCTGGGCTGAATTGGCATAACCTGTATTTTTTTTCAAGAAAAGTGAGTTTTCTTGAAGATTCTCTCAAGTTTGGCATTGGTCTTGCGATAATCTATTTCAAGGAGTCTGCAAAGGCTTCCCGATAGACGCAACTTTTGATGAACGTACCGTGTTTTGATCCAGGAGATTGCACCATGTTGGTCCTGAGCAGGAGGCTCGGTCAACGGTTTCAGATCGGCGAAGATGTTCACATTACCATTGTGAAAGTCGATCGGAATTCCGTTCGTATAGGCATTGAAGCCCCGGCCGATGTGATGATACGTCGAGAAGAGGTTCGAGAAGAGGCAGAAATGCCCGAAGTCAGCTCCAATTATCAATCCGACGCAGCCTGAATCGGCGCCCCCGATTTTCCAAGACTGCCGCCGAATTGCACCAGAAATATGACCGGTTGATTGAAGCCTTTGGTTTATGCCAAAGGCTTTTGTTATTTTTCATTTTTGGATTTTTATACGATGGGGCTTGCCTTGGGTGGCTCTCAGGAGCCCTGTCCGGGAAATTCATGATGGCCAGGCTTCGGCCAGGCTTTCGAGAAAGATTTCGTTGAGCAGGCCGATGTGGGTTGCAATTTTAGGCAAATCGGGCGGGTTTTGTTCGCGATGGCGAATTTCCTGCTCCAGAAAATTGTGGATGACTTCATTGCGGCCCCCCGGGTCAAGGTCGGCGCCTTGTCGCTTGAGATTGATGAGCCTGAGGATTTCTGAGCTTATCAGCGGGTCGAGCGTCAGGCGATCGATCATCGCTTGAAAATCAACAGGCACAAGGCCCATCCCGGTTTCAATCCAGATCATTGCAAAGACGCACCGAAGGGCATGGATATATTGTTTGGCGGGAACGCCGACGCGTTGCAATTGCGATTTAAATTGACTTTTGGCCATATGAAAGTAATGCGCATGGGCTGCCAGAGGCTGAAAATTCTGGGCTGCATGGTTGCGGATTTTTTGGGTAATTGAGGGTACTTCGCGATAAACCATGGGTGAGCCAAGCCATTCCATCAGTGTCGGGTTTGACTTATGAAGCAGCTTCAGGGCCTTGCGTAGATCCCAGCCATTGATGTCAAGATTCCCGCTCAGGGGCCGCTCGATCACATCGCGAGGCTCGTCCAGCCGAAGGTAATCCTGGCTTGGCCGGATATAAAGAAAACGGACGTCAAAGTCGCTGTGAGCGCTAGAAAGGCCCCAGGCCCGGCTCCCCGATTCGCAGGCGAATACAATTCGGACACCCTCTGCCTGCTCGATCAGAGAAAGCTCGCTCAGAATCCGATCGTGCATTCCGGGTCTGATCATCGGTTCAAGCCCATAACTCATTTTTCCATGGATCCGGTCCTGAAGCGACCCCTTTTACACCACGATTTTCCCAATACTCCTTCGAAGCTTCTCAAAGGCGCGGCAGCGGTGGCTGAGCTGGTGCTTGACAATTGCAGGCAATTGTCCAAATGTCTGATGATATTCCGGAATAAAAAAGAGCGGATCATAACCAAAACCCTGCGCCCCCTGAAGCGACTCAATGATTCGGCCGCGACATTGCCCTGCTGCCTCCAGGCGAATCGCACCACTGGGGTCGGCAATGGCAAGCTGGCAGACAAACGCTGCCCCCCGATGCTCAGGGCCCACCCCAGCAAGCTCTTCAAGAATTTTTGCGTTGTTCGCAGAATCGTCGCCGTGTCTACCTGCATATCGGGCAGAATAGACGCCAGGCTGGCCGCCGAGTGCATCCACCGTCAGGCCGGAATCGTCTGCAAGAACCCACTCGCCCAAGGCCTTGGCAAATTCAGAAGCCTTGATTCGCGCATTCTCCGCGAAGGTCTCGCCCGTCTCCTCCGGCTCCAGATCACTCGAAAATTGATCCAGGCCAACAATCGCCCAGTCGTCCGCCCATTCTGGCCGATCCCAATCCGGCACAATCAAGGCCTTCATTTCCTTGACCTTCTTGGCATTCCGCGATCCAATCATAAGGCGTTGTGGCATTGTCGTGACGTGGCTTTCAAATTCTATATTTTTTTGGGGGCCCTGATCCATACTCCGCAGAGATCCATCCCTGATTATGATAAAACGACCGCTCCCGGTTTGGGAACGGTCGTTAAAGGTAAATCTGGCGAAAAACCATGAAATTCCAGTTTAATTTAGTGGAAAATCCCTGTTGTCGCCTTTTGCTGGACTGCCCGCTTCGGCACATCCATCATATCTGTCGGCGACAGGGGAGTGTCAAACTTCCCTGTCCCAAGATACTTCTGGTTGAGCTTGTCCAGATGCTGACGGATCGATTGCACCTTCTGGTCTTTCATGATTTTGTCAGACTCAACCTTCGTATTGAAACTGCCAAGCGTCACAACACTCTTCTTCCGGTCATGATAGACATATGCCGAATAACCAGCCTGCTTTAGCTGCGGGTCCTTGTTCAGCTCCGCTGCCATCAGCTCGGCATCGTCTGTTGCCTTCGCCAAAGGGCTGGTTTTCAGCTTCGAATCGTCAAGAAATTCCTTGTCGTTCTGGTCGAATGTCGATCGGCCAATAAACCGGGCCACCACAAGTGTATAAGGCCCGGGAGCATTGTATATTGAGTTCGGGCCACGATTCATCCGATCCACAAGCGGGTCGGCCTCGCGTGCGAAAAGCTGCTGCGCCGGGACCAATGGATTGGCCGTCACAATCGCTTTCTTCAAGCCTGCACCTGCTCGCCAGGGGAAAAGCGACGGGACATTCTCAAGCGTGGTCGGCTTGATCCGCTTGACCACTTTGAGAAGATCTTCCGCCTCTTTCATGGTCGGCGCATCGCCCACCAATACCGCCGCTTCGTCGTAGATTCGATAAATTTCCGGCTCGGATATCCGGCCGTCGCCATCCGATGGCCTCGATGTGGGCGGAACTCCACGCACATTCGAATTCATCGGCTTGATCTTTTTGAAATAGATATAAGCCCTGAGCTGATGAGCGGATCGAATCTCCATCGCCAAAGCCTGTGCATATTTCACAGAATCAGGCCCACGAAAGGTGTGGGCCAAAACCATGAACGGGCCAGCTTCTTTCGTCAGCAAATACGGCTCAATTGGCTCCGTGGGCAAAACAATCGTCGCCCGGCCAAGCTCTTCGACGGGTGTCAAATGAGGCAGAACCCCATTCGTCTTGATCGCCCCAGAATCCTTCGGCGCATTCTGAAGCCCAAGGCCTGGCTTCATACCCGAAGTCCCGCTGCTGGCTGCAGGCCGAACTGCTGTATCCGACGGGGCCAGGCCCGGCGTGCGGGAAGCACCGGTCGTACCGCTTGCAGGCGGTTTTGAAGCGGTCTGCGATGCCGTGGTACCGCCACGACCAATCAGGCCGCCCAAGCCAGTCCGGCCTGTCGCCTGCGATTGTGCATTAACGCCGGTGGCGAATCCAAGAATCGCACATAAGCCGGCACAAACAGATGATTTTTTCAAATCGGTCATCGGTGATCCCCCATCCTTGCGGGATGTCCGAATTCGATGCGTCCAGTCACACTCCATCTGGGTTTCCAAAGCATGATTCAAGGCGCATCGGCCAATCATACCGCATTCACCAGACGGACACTGGCGGAAAGTTTACCAAAGCCGACATTTCTGACAAGGGCATTTTTTATAAGAGTTGCCTAATACGGATTCTCATGAGAAATGACCAATCAACGCGTCAGTTCACATTAGAATACGTGTTATGTATCTCGGTCGTTCACTGGTGGTGTCGCTTTGCTCAAAAGACCAGCAAGAGCCTTGAGATGTCTCTGGCATGGGTGGAAGATGTGTCGTTATTGGCCGATCAAATTATAAAATATGCCAGAACATTGTCGGCCCGATGCCATCATCGGGCGCGCACGACCCATAAGCCTGGCTTTTTCGAATAAATAAAAAAAAGACCACGCCCCCCTGATCGCGCGTGCCATGGCTGGGGACATGGCCAACATTGGTATTTTTCGATCGTCAATATGCCATTCGCCTTTTCAAACAAAAAAAACGCCAAGCCAATATCGGCACAGGCCCCTGTGCGCTCGGGTTTTTCGGGTTCGTTATCGTAAAACAGAGTCAATTCATGATATAATCTGCAAAATCGAAAGAGTTTTGACTCTTTTGAAAAGGGCAGATCCTTCAGAAGCAAAAGTGGGCAAGAACGATGATTCCAGTGGCTGTGGTAGGTGCGTCAGGCTATGCGGCAAGGGAATTGATGGGCATTCTGGCCCGGCACCCTTATGCCGATCTGGTGATGGCCACAAGCCGGGCCGATGAATCGACCCGCGTGGATAGCCTGCACCCGTCCCTGAACCGCATTGTGGACCTGGCCTGCGAACCGTTTGACGCCGACAAGCTCGCGGAAAAAGCCCGCTTCGCCTTCCTGGGCCTGCCGCACGCCGCCAGCCTGGCCGTGGTGCCAAAGCTGCGTGAGCGGGGCGTGCGGGTCATCGACCTTTCGGCCGACTATCGCCTGAAAGACGCCGCAGTTTATGCCGACTGGTACGCCCACACGCACGACGACCCGGCCGGCCTGGCTGAAGCCGTTTACGGCCTGCCCGAGATCTACCGCGACCAGATCCCCACGGCCAACCTGATCGCCAATCCCGGCTGCTACACCAGCACCTCCATCCTGTCGCTGGCCCCGTTGGTTGCTGAAGACCTGATCGACCGCCGCAGCGTGATTATCGACGCCAAAAGCGGTGTCTCCGGAGCGGGCCGATCGCCTAAGCTGAACACGCATTTTCCCGAATGCAATGAGAGCTTCTCAGCCTATGGCGTGGGCCGCCACCGCCATACGCCTGAAATTGACCAAATTCTGACAGACGTAGGACGCATGACGGGCGACCCGGTGGAAGTGCTTTTCACGCCCCACCTGGTGCCGATGGACCGAGGCATTCTGGCCACGATTTACGCCACACCCAAGCGGGACGTGACCGAGCGCGAGCTGATGGAGCTGTTCCGCAACTTTTATGAAGACTGCCCGTTTGTGCGCGTGATCGACGGCCTGCCGGCCACCAAGGATTCGGCCTTCACGAACTTCTTTGACATGACCGTGCGAGTGGTGCGTGGGCGTATTTTGATTGTGGCTTGCCTGGACAATCTGTTGAAAGGCGCGGCCGGTGTGGCCGTCCAGAATTTCAACCTGATGAACGGCCTGGATGAAACCCTCGGGCTGATTTGATTCCACGGAAATTCCCGGGGCCGCCAGGTGAGTCGATCGGCCCCGGGTTTCTTATTGATTCCCGCTTGACACCCGTTTTATTTAGATTTACTCTGAAAAACGTAATTGCATTGGGTTGGAAATCGCGGTCGTTTTGGAGACCACAGGCCATGCATCGCCCCAAACAAGCTCGCCCGGCCTTCACCCTGATCGAACTGCTGGTGGTCATCATGATCATCGCCGTTTTGATCGCTTTATTATTGCCTGCCGTGCAGTCGGCACGCGAGGCTGCGCGGCGGGTGCAGTGTGTGAACAACTTGAAGCAGATTGGAATTGCTTGTCATCAGTATCATGATTTAAATAACTGCCTTCCGATCGGTTTTAATTACTCGTATGATTCCAGGCAGGCGTAAACCGATAAATGTGGTGGAGCATTTGACGGCCAAAGCTGGCTGATTCCGATTCTCCAATTCATCGAGCAAAAACCACTCTATGATTCAATCAATCAACAAACATGGATTTGGAGTTATGAAAACTGGACATCTACTTCAAACGTAGTTGCGGCTTACACTTGTCCTTCTGAGCCACAAAGCGGACAGAAGTTGCCACGAAATGCGAAAATATTAAAAGCCGTGGGTTTTCCGGTCACAGGCCCACCGCCCCTATCCTACTCAAGTTCATATGCCGCTTTATGCGGCACGACGATGGTATCTACCGGCTCATGGGAGAAATATAATTGCCAGGTGCCCGGGCCAATTCTTCAAGCACATAACGGAGCGATGTCATGGCGCACCATTTCGTTTTCAACAATGACCGATGGTTTAAGCACAACCATGCTTGGGGGCGACCGCGCTATGACTTTCCTGAATCAATCATATGGGGAAATAACATCTGGCTATTGGTTTACTGCCGGATTATTTAATGCTCTCGCAACAACAACTCAATCTCCTAACTCTTTTAGCCGTGATCTAACCAAAATGCGACAGCCAGAATTTATATCCATAGTTACCAGTCTTTCAAGTTATCATCCTGGAGGAGTCAATGTCATTTTCTGCGATGGATCGGTTCGATTCATAAAATCAAGTGTTCAAAGCTGGCCGGTTGATCCGGATACATTGGAGCCTAAAGGTTCAACCAAGGATTCTATGTCAGTTTATCAAAATTTGCCACCCCAAGGCGTCTGGCAATCACTTTCTACTAGATCCGGCGGTGAAGTGATTGGCGCCGGGGATTATTGAAAAGAACGGCAGTACAATTAATTTTTCAACACAAATTCCAGGAAAAAAATCACCCATGAAATTCACGGGCGATTGTTTCAACAAAAATATCCAGAAGCCGAAGACTGGTGATCAAACCCCAGCCTTCTCCGTCTCCTTCTCCCGCTCGCCCTTCAGACAGCGGCCAATCTGGCGGACAGCCTGCCGCAGACGCTGCTCGTTCTCGACAAGAGCAAGCCTCAGCCAGCCTTCGCCCATTTCGCCGAAGCCACGGCCGGGGCTGACGACGACGTCGGCTTCGTCCAGCAGCTTCATGGCGAAGTCGATGGAGCCCATCTTGCTCTTCCATGGTTCGGGCATCTCGGCCCAGCAGAACATGCCGGCTTCGGGCTTTTGAACATTCCAGCCCATTCGGTTCAGGCCATCCACCAGAATGTCGCGCCGTTTTTGGTATTCGGCCACCTGGGCCATGCGGCCTTCCTCGCCATGTCGCAGTGCGATGATCGCGGCGATCTGCACAGCCTGGAAAAGACCATAATCGTAGTAGCCCTTGATCGTCTTCAAGGCCCGAATCATATGGCGGTTGCCCACAGCAAAGCCCACCCTCCAGCCGGCCATGTTATAGCCCTTGGACATGGTCGAGAATTCACAGCCGACGTCGATCGCTCCCTTGGCCTGGAGGAACGAAGGTGGCTGGAAGCCGTCGAAACCAACATCGCCATAGGCGAAGTCGTGCATGACCAGAAACTTGTACTTTTTGGCCAGGCTGACAATCTCTTCAAAAAACGCTACATCCACACACTTGCCCGTCGGGTTGTGCGGATAGTTCAGAATCAGGACCTTGGGCCGGGGCAGCAGGCTTTCACAAACGCGTTTGATGTTGGTCAGAAAAACATCGGAATCGCGGACATCGAGGGCGATCGTATTGGCGCTGGCCAGGGCCACGCCATGAATGTGAATGGGGAACGAGGGGGCGGGTGCCAGGGCCGTGTCGTCGTGGCCCAGCAGGGCCAGGCACATGTGGCTGAAGCCTTCTTTGGAACCAATCGTGGTCACAATTTCAGCGTCAGGGTCAACCGTCACTCCAAATCGCTTCTCGTATTTGTCGCCAACTTCGCGACGCAGGTTGTAAACGCCCTGAGCCACAGAGTAGCGGTGGTTGCGATCATCCAGCACGGCTTCGCGAAGTTTTTCGATGACCAGCTCGTTGGGCGGGTCGGTCGGGTTACCCATCCCAAGGTCGATGATGTCGATCCCCTTGCGACGTTTTTTGTACTTCTGCTCGTTGATTTTGCCAAACAGGTATGGCGGCAGATTCTTGACGCGATCAGCCACATCAATGGCCCAGGGCTCGCTGGCCTCCGGGTCAAAGCCTTCGGTGGGTTGTGCGCCCAAGAGTTGTGTCGGGTCGATCATGGCTATTCGTCGTGTCCTGAGTCGTATCTTTGGGTGATTCTTTAAAAAGAGCCGGCCGGAACCCTCTCTTCAAAGCATCGCCCCGTCAAACTTGATCTATTGCCTATATTGTATCAGACAAATCGATGTTCAAGAAACATGAAAAAACGACCAGTGCCCCGACTTTTCTTTTGCCGGGACACGGGTCATTGGTTTGATGGATCGATCAGAGCTGCTGAAAATCAGCGAGGAGCGGCTGCGGATCCAGCCGATTGGCGAAGCTGGTTGATCCGATTGATTTCTGATGGATCCACCGACTTGGGTGCCGGAAAGTTCAGTTTGCGGGCGGCAGCGGTTGCGGCGGCCGTGGTGGGCCTGACAGCCGGGTCGGCGACACCGGCCTGGCGGGCGGGGGTCTGCTCTGCCAGGGTCTGCTTCTTGGGCAGGTCCTGAGCCTCGGGCTGGGCTTCTTCGTTGGCCACCTTGACACGTCCTGAAAGTCGGTTTTCAATGGAGGTCTGCTTTTCAAGCTCCGAGAAAACTTCGGCAATTTTCTCCTTGATTTTGGCGTCGAAGACGAGTTGGCGCAGATTTTCCGTCACTTTCGGGTCGTTCTTGTCGACTTCCTTGCGTGGGATCACGCCTTCGCGCTTGATGATGACCCAGGCGGATTCGGTGATTTGAATCGGGCCTGTGAAATCGCCGTCCTTGGGCTTGTGCTTTGCGTCTTTGTCATTTGTGTCGCCATCTACCAACTGGCGGAAGGCGGAATCGGATACAGTGCGTGGGTAGGAAAACCGGGCGATCGGGTCTGATTGCAGGCCACCGATTGAGCGGCTTGGGTCCATGGAAATCTGCATGGCCAGCTTTTCAAAACTGGCGGGATTCAGTCGGAGCTTTTCCCAGGCTTCCTGAGCCGCACGCATCTTGTCGACCATGATCACACGCACTCGCAGCTTTTCGCCATACATGGCCTCGTAGGCTTCAGTGATTTCTGTGTCGGTCACCTGCACGCGTGATTCTGCCAGCTTCTTCAAGGCCAGCGATGGATAGATAATGTCGCGGGCATATTGGATCGGGCTGATGTTCCGCTCTTTGGCGAGTGTTCTCAGCCAGGCGTCCCGAGAAAGGCCGGCCATGCGCTGGGCCATGGCTTCGATCTCGGCATTGACTTCATCGGCCGTGACCGCAATTCCCTTGCTCTTCAAGGCTTGGTCGATCATGACCCGAGCGATCAAGGTGTCAAGAATTTCCTCGCCCTTGCGAGCTATGGCCTCTTCTGCCAATTGCTGACGCGTGATCACCTGATTGTTGACAATGGCTACGGGATCATTGGGCGACGATGGAATGCGAGTCGATTTCAGCTTGGGTGCGTTTGGGTCCACCTGCTGTTGCGCGTCGGCCTGATTTTTGGCGGCGGCCTGGGTAGAAATCGGCTTCGGGTTGCTTCGAGCCGTCTGGGCTTGGGCATCCATGCCGGAAGTCGCCAGTGCGGCGATTGTCAAAGTGGTATAAATTCCGGCCCGAGCCTGCCTGTTCAGTGGAAAACGCATGAACTGACCTCCCTGTCGATCAAGTTTCTCTTAACCATCCATTGTTTTTTCTGGTTTGCGACCGCCTTCGGTGGCCCGTGGCTTGATTTCCAAGCCTTGGACAACTGACAGCAAAATCGACTTTCAAGCCGACATTACTACCTATTCCCAAAACGGTCAATCGCAGTTTTCTCTGAAATGCTCGGACTACTGTTCGGCCAGCAAACCGATTCCGGAAATCAAAATACCGGGCATTCCCAACACGGCTTGCAAACCAATTTCAATCTTCCCACCAGCCTGCTCTGGCATTTACCCGCCGGTTTTCGTCAAAATGAATGACAGACGATCTCCCCACTTGGAATTCAGCAATCCCAAAGGCGGCTTTCCCAGATGCAATTCTTCCGATCCTGCTCCCGACGAATTCTCAGGGTTCTATTCTTTCAGGCATTGATGATCGTGATATGCAACCCAAAGGGTTTTGCCCAGACTGCGCCTTTGCCGAAACTACCGGCGCCGGCAATTGCATTTTCCAGGCATGTGGTGGTGGCGCGTGAAACGTTTGCTGCGGAGGCTGGCCGGGAGATTCTCAATCAGGGGGGCAATGCCATGGATGCGGCCGTGGCAACGGCGCTGGCGCTGGCCGTGACCCATCCGCCCGCGGGCAATCTGGGCGGTGGCGGATTTATTGTTTTCTACCAGGCTGATCGGGGCAAAGCCACGACCTTTGACTTCCGTGAAATGGCTCCCCAGGGGGCCTCAGCCAAGATGTACGTGAACGAATCGGGCAAGCTCAAGCCTGGCCATCGCAAGGGGCCCTGGGCTGCCGGTGTGCCTGGCACGGTGCGTGGGCTGGCGCTGGCTCATCAGAAATATGGCAGGCTGCCATGGTCTAAACTCGTCAAGCCGGCAGAGAAATTGGCCCGCGAGGGGTTTGCACTCAATCCCGTCATGGCTGGATCGCTCAATGCCGAGCTGTTTGGCCGGTCAGAACCCGATGCCGGTACAAAAATCGCGGAAAATCTCTCATCGACGGACCGCCTTGCAGACTTTCCTGCATCGGTTTCTGCCTATGCCAAGCCAGACCGAAGCCCCTGGCACGCCGGCGAGAAGCTGATTCAGCCAGACCTGGCCAAGACTCTCAAGCGACTTGACGACCACGGCCCTGACGAATTCTATACAGGCCTGACAGCAGATCTGATCGTCCGATATTCAGAATCTTCAGGCGGCCTGATAACCAAGGCGGACCTTGCGGGCTACAAGGCGGTGGAACGCGAGCCGATTCGTATGGAATATCGTGGTCACACGATTTTCGGCATGGGCCCGCCCAGCTCAGGCGGGATCATTACGGCCCTTTGCCTGAACATGATTGAACCGATGGAGCTTAGGCAGTATGGGCGAAGCTCGGACCAGGCAGCGCATTTGGTTGGCGAATCCCTTCGTCGGGCGTTTTATGAGCGATTTACAAAAATAGGCGATCCCGATTTTGTCGATGTGCCGATCAAAGAGCTGATTTCCAAGCCTTATGCCGCCCAATTGGCTGGCAGCATTGATCGTGAGAAAACGACACCGAGCTTGAGTCTGGCCAGATTTCCGGTGATTGCGGCAGAATCGTCAGAGACCACTCATTTTTCGGTATTGGACTCGGCTGGCAATGCTGTTGCGCTGACTTATACGCTTGAGGAGAGCTATGGGGCCAAGTGTGTGGTGCCCGGTGCGGGCTTTCTGTTGAACAACGAGATGGGCGATTTCAATTTGATTCCAGGCCGAACGGACACGGCCGGAAACATAGGGACGAAGCCGAATGTGATCGAGCCTGGCAAGCGGATGGTCAGCTCGATGTCGCCGACAATCGTGGTGCAGCATCAGCGAGTCAAGCTGGTGACGGGGTCGCCGGGCGGGCGTACGATTCCGTCGACGGTTCTCTGGATGCTTTTGGGAGCGTTGGAATTCGAATTGCCACCTGCGGAGATTCAGATGGCCCCCAAACTTCACCAGTCGTGGTTTCCGGACAAGCTGATTCTGGAACGGTCGTGGCCAAAACAGACCCTTAAAAAGCTCCGTAACCGCGGCTGGGAAGTCTCGAACGTCTCGGCGCAAGGGGATGCACACTCCATTTATGTTGATTTTTTGAAAAATTTTTTGGTGGCTTTGCCAGACCCGCGCCGAGGCGAGGGGGCCGCTTCCGGGGAATAAACCGGTTTTTCGTATATCGATGCAAAGTTAATTATTATATTGACTTACGTTCATGCATCAACACATTCGCACTTGATCTGATGGCGAGTTATTGGCGTCCGAATCGATGTCTTGGGGGAGAGCGATGCAGAAAAAAAGCGATTTTCTCGAAAAATTTCGATTGCACAAAACGCGATCTTCGTATTTGATGTAGATGTTGCATCGCAGAGCTTGCTCTGAAGGTGCAACAGTGACAGGCAAGTCGAAAAGCAAGTCGCAACGTTCGGGACCTCAACCGGACAGCTCCAAATTATGGAGGTTTGAGTCTCATGGCTAAGAAAGCCGCTCCTAAAGTTGCCGCCAAACCGGCACCCAAAGAAAAGAAAGCCGCACCAGTCGGCGCCAAGCCTTTGACCAAGGCCGAAATCTTCAGCAAATTGTCTGAAGCTTCGAAAGTCACCAAGAAGGATATCGACGCTGTATTCGATGCCCTTTCCAGCCTGGTAAAAGACGAACTGGGCAAAAAAGGCCCGGGCCAATTCGTTTTGCCTGGTCTCTTGAAACTCAAGGTTTACAAGAAGCCTGCCACCAAGGCCAAGCAAGGCATTAATCCTTTCACCAAGCAGCCAATGACGATCAAGGCCAAACCGGCCCGAAATGCGATCAAGGCTGGCTTGCTGAAGGCTCTGAAAGACGCTGTCTCCTGAGACAGCGTTGTTCCGATTGCAACAACATTTTGGATCGATCAAAAACGCGAGCCTTCTGGTTCGCGTTTCTTTTTTTTGCAATTTTGGGTTGCTGGAAATGAGATGCTAGTGGAGAAGTGCTCAGGCAAGCGGGCGATTGCATGGAATGCGGTTCTTACGGATTCTAATGAAAACGGACGATTTCATTCGCCAGGCTGTCTCAATTTCCTGGCTCACTGGTTGATGGTTCATTACGAAAAATGCAAGACAGCAGATTCCGGAAGCTGGAGGCATCAGAGCCAGACATTTCCCAGTATTGATTCCGAATGAAAGTAGAATTGGCGATAAGTCATTTGATTTTAAATGGTTAAATCTTGGCATAATGGCATTCGGCCAAGGGTGATATTTGGTTTTAGGCGTTGGAACGGCTGGATGGGAGTGAGACGAGGCCCATGCCGACGTCGGTTGAGAGCAGTGGCAGTCGTTTTGCGAGGCTTGCCAGTCGCTGCCAGAGCAGCCCTCCGAGGCAGTCGGGGTCGTCCTGGACGATGAGGGCGGCGAGTCCGGCGCATATTGGGGCGGCCATGCTTGTTCCTGAAAATCGGCCATAAGGTTTGGGGCCAATGCTTGTGGTGAAGACGTCGACACCGGGTGCGACGGCGTCGATTTGGGCACGGGTTTTGAGGAAGCTGCCGTTGGTGAAATTGGCGAGCCTGAGGTATCTGTCGATGGCGCCCACGGCGAAGACAGATGGGCTGTTGGCGGGTCGGCAGACGGGCCTGATGAGCCCTGGGCGGAAGCTGTCGTTGCCGGCGGCGGCCATGAAGAGCAAGCCTGATTTCAAGCATTGGCGAGCGACATGTTCGTAGACTGGGTCGGGCTTGGAGTCGGCCATTTGGGTGCCCACAGAGAGAGAGAGGATCTGGCATCCCTGGCTCAGAGCCCAGTCGATTCCGGCGAGGATTGCGGAGTCGGGGCCGCTGCCGTCGGGATTGAGGACTTTTGCGATGTGGAGGTCGGCCATGGGAGCTGCGCTGAAGCGAGGCATGTGCTTGTCGGTTGAGAAGCCGGCCGCGAGCCCTGCGCATTGGGTGCCGTGGCCGTGGAGATCGAGAATGGACTGGTCGATAAAATTTCGATGATTGAATTGTCGGCCGGTCCAGTCGGGATGATTCAAGTCGATACCGGTGTCAAGAATTGCGATTTTCACGCCCTTGCCGGACCAGCGCAACTGATTGACTCCACAGGCCTGCATGGCCCAGGTTTGTTTGAGGTCGTCCTCAAAGCCCTTCAAGATTTGAGAATGGTCGGAGGCACGCTGGATTCGCGGCATCGGGCTTAGTGTCGGGGCATTTAGATCCTGATCTGGATCCCATTCATCGAGGATTGAGGAGTGGGAGTCAGGCAAGATGGAAAGTTGCATTTCCGATTCGCTCCGAATGAATTTTATGGAGCGGTTCTGTCGGGTTTTGGCTATTAGGACAGAGAGTTGATTGGGGTCGTCCAAGGTGATCAGTCCGACACCGATCCGGTCGAAGACGATAAGCTCGGCATCGTCGGTTTGTGCGGCGGACCAGCTTGAATCCTGGAAATCGCAGGTGTGAGCAACTTTTCGAATTGAATGCGACTGTTTGAAATGTTTTAGGCTGTGGCTGTCAAACCCGGGCGGGAAGAGGAGGATTTGGCGCCGGGGCTTTGCCGAGTCTGGAATTGTTGGGATTTCGTAGGGAGTTTCCTGGTTGGGATTCCCAGGGTTAGGGTGGAGAGCGGATTTGGAGTGTTGGGCGATTTCGATCATGAGCGTAAAAACCAATTTCAGATGAAACATACGGATGTGAAGCATTGTTGATTGGAGACTCTCTGGAAATACAATCACAACGTCAGGCTGTTTTTCGTTGTGGGAAATGAGAATGTCAGGCACTTGCGATGATTTAACCGGATTGAGAGGAAAACTTTGCCAGGAGTGTTGGTTTTAACTGGTCGGAACCGGCGAAAGCCCGATTTTTTTCCAAGGATCACGGCAGTGGCCCGTCTACTTTGTTAGTATGGATTAAAAGGCTTGGATCACTTGCGTGGACTTGCCGGATTTGACAGACCTTTCTTTAGGGGGGTTGGATCGATGCGCACCAGATGTGGTTTTGGGATAATGGCCGTTGGCTTGCTGTGCGGTATTGGTTTTATTGGAACGGCCTGGGTATTGGCCCAGAAGTCGTCGGGCAAGCTGCCGGGTGTGGAGCTGCCTGATCCGAAAGCGATCAAGAAATCATTGGTAGCCGATTGGCCGTCGGCGATTGCGGGCTTGATGCAAGCTGGGAAATATGGTGAAGCGCGAGCATCGATTGACAATCTGGAGGCCACCAGGCCGGTGGCGGATGCGGATACTCGGGCGTTTTATGATTTGGTAAGGTCCATCAGTTTTCGTTTGGAGGGGAATTCGGAGCGTGCGGCAGAATTGATTGAAAAGCGGCTGAAGGCGGACCCATCAAGCGGCTGGGCAGGGAAGCTGCGTGGCGAGCTTGCAGCTTGTAGAGTTGCGGCGGGCAAGCCGTCAGAGGCGCAGGCTCTGGCGCGTGCGGATGTGGAGCGATTATTGAGCGGGGCACGCAAGGATTCTCTGGCGAATGTTTATCGGGGTTTTGCGAGGCAGTTGCTGGAGCCATCGGAGTTATTGACGAAGCCGGATTATGGTGCGGCCCGGCCGTTTTTGGAGCAGGCATTGGAAGTGGCAGAAAGCCAGGGGCTGAAGGACGATTTGACGTATGAGTTGGCTCGCTTGTCGATCAATCAGGGGGTACCGAACGAGGCGATTGATCGTTTGGCCCGTCTGGTCAGGGAGGAGAGCCGTGTGGATCGCAAGCGGGCGGCCCATTTTGATTTGGGCCTGGCGCAATATGGGGCTGGGGATTCGGAGTTGGCGCGTCGGACCTGGGCGGATTTGGCGAGAGAGCTGGAGCCGGAGACGGCCAGGGATCGGAACGCGGCGGCCTTGAGGGCAGACTGTCTGTATGCCACATCCATGGCATTGGGCCTGATGATGGAGTGGGATCTGGAGCAGAAGCCGAATGTGGCTCCAACGCCGGTGCGGCCGTTTCCGACAGGCAATGACCAGCGTTTGTCGAGGGTGGTGCAGGCGACCCGCAAGGCCCTTGAGAATGATCCTTCCAATGCGCGGGCGGTGCGGGCCTCGTTTGTGTTGGGCAGCATGCTAAGTCAGAAGCCGGCTGAGGCTGTGGAGCAATGGCGTCAATTTCTGGCAGGAACTCAGTTCAGGGCGGAATCGGAAACTGCGCAGAAGGATTTGGCAAGGTATAAGCCTGAAGCGGCCTTTGAGCTGGCCAGGGGCCTGAGGATGCTTCTGCGATTTGACGAGTCCCAGGCAGCTTTTCTGGATTATTCCAAGAAATATCCTGATGGATCGAACACGGCGCAGGCGCTTCAGGAGGTGATTGACATTGAAATTGCGAAGGCTGTTCAGCAGCTTCTGAAGAAGGAATATGCTGCATATCGGGAGTCGGTCAAGCGGTTCGTGGCGGCCAATCCCTTGCACCGTGGTGTTCCGGATCTTTTGTATACTGTGGGGAATTCGTTTATTGAGGAGAGAAACTGGCTTGCAGCGATCGGGGCCTGGAAGGTGCTGATCGCCCGGTTCCCGAAGTCGGCAGAGTCGGACACTGCGCTTTATCAGTCGGGCATGGTCTATGAGAACCATCTTGGCGAGTTGTCATTGGCCATTGAAACGTATCGCAAGGTGATCTCGTCTCCCTATCATGAGATGGCGCTTCAGCGAGTGGCGATGATGGAGCAGAAGAGTCTGGCGGTGGTTACTCCACGAGTGTTTCGGTCGAATGAGACGGCGAAGCTCAAGATCAGCACGCGCAATATTGAAAGGCTCACATTTACGGCTTACAGGATCGATCCTGAGACATATTTCCGGAAGAAGCATATGCTGGGAAATGTGGAGCAGTTGGATATTGGTCTGGTGAAGCCCGATGCGGAGTGGTCGGTGGAGGTGCCGGGTCAGGCGCGTTATAAGCCAGTGGATCTGGAATACGAACTGAAGCAAGTGGTTTTGCCGGGTGTCTGGGTGGTCAAGGTGACGGACGACAAGACATTTCAGGCCACGACAATGGTGATTGGATCGGACCTGGATGCGATTGTAAAAACCTCGCGGGACCAATTGCTGGTTTACGTTCAGAACATGGCACAGGGAACATCGAAACCGGCGGCCCGGGTTTTGGTGAGCGACGGTGCCAATGTGCTGGTAGATGAGTTGACTGGGGCCGACGGTGTACTTCTGAAGGATTGGCCAGCGCCGCGGGCGAACCACTCAAACCACCGGGTTCTGGTGATGGACGGCCCGCAAGTGGCCACGACCTCGGCCGCCACAACGCCGAATGAGTCGGCCCGTGGGCTGTCGGCCAAGGCTTTGATTTTGACGGATCGGCCTGCATACCGGCCGGGTCAGACGGTGCAGTTGCGGGGCATTGTTCGAGAGATCAGCCAAAGTCGGTTTGAAGCACGTGAGGGGTCGATTTATACGCTTGAGGTTTCTGACAGCCGCGGGCGCAGGCTGGAAAGCCGGCCGGTGACGATCACCCGATTCGGCACCTTCTCGGCCAGTGTGCCGCTGGACGGGACGGCGCCGCTGGGCACTTATGCGGTGCGGCTGTTTCAGCAGGGGGGATCAAGCTTTGGCGGGCAGTTCATGGTTGAGGAATATGAGCTACCGAAGGTGGTTTTGAGCCTGGAGCTGCCACGCAGTATTTTTGAGAGGGGCGAGAAAGTCAGTGGCAAGGTGGTGGCCCGCTATGCCTATGGGACACCATTGGCGGGCCGGCAGGTGCTGGTTCGGCTGCCCGATGGCCGGACACGTAAGCTGACGACCGATGAGGCGGGTACTGCGGCGTTTGAGATGCCATCGGACGACCTCTTTGAGAACAACCTGTACACCATCAATGCGACACTGCCCGACGAGGGGGTGAGCACTGCTGCTCAATTTGCGATTCCCGGCGCTTCGTTTACAGCCAAACTGAGCACGTCCCGATCGACCTATCTGGTGGACGAAACGATACCGGTTCGCATTCATACGGACGATGCGCTTGGCAAGCCGACAGGTCAGCCACTGACGCTGGTTCTTGCGCGGCGCGAGCATGAAGGTGGCCGCCTGATCGAACAGGAAGTGAGCCGCCAGACGATCCAGACGGACGCCTCAACCGGCCATGCCCTGGGGCGACTGAAGGTGGAGGACAAGCGGGGCGGCACGCATGTGGTGCGCGTCCTGGGGTTAGACCGGTTTTCGAGGCCTGTTACGGCAGAGTTGGTGCTTGAAGTTTCAGGGCTGGATGACCCCAGCGGGCTCCGCCTGATTGCCGATCAGACCCAATGGAAGCTGGGGACAGATGCCAGCGTGATTCTGCATGCGCGGCATCAGCCAGGCCAGGTTCTGGTCTGTTTTGAAGCGGACCGGATGCTGGGCTATAAGATTTTGCCGATCAAGGTGGGCGAGAACAACCTTCGATGGAAGGTTGTCGAGAATCAGTTTCCGAACATGACCATTACGGCCACCCGGATGCGAGACCAGAAACAGGATGTGAGCCGGCTGGATGTGCGGGTGGAACGCGGCCTTGCGGTGTCGATCAAGCCCTTGGCAGATCAGGTCAAGCCGGGCCAGCCAGTGGAAGTGGAGCTGACGACAACGGACCAGAATGGCCAGCCGGTGGCTGCGGAGCTATCCATAGGGCTGGTGGATAAAGCTCTTTTGAGGCTTTTTGGCGACAATCGCCCGAATTTGCAGAGCTATTTCTATGATCAGTCGCGGGTTGGGGCGTTTGCGACAACCACGACGAATGTTTTCAAGTACACTCCTGCCACAATTCGGGTGCCGGAATCCCTTGTGGAAGAAGCCGAGCGGCAGGCCGCACAGATGGCCAATAATGCGAGCCTGGAAGAGGCTAAAAGAAAATCGCAAACGGCTTCTAAAAGTTTTGGAGTAAATCAGATGCCAGCCCCTGCCGCCGCCGCCCCTGCCGCGCCTGAGGGGCGGTTGCGAGAAGGCTTGGGGCTGGGAGTGGATATGCTCGCAAAGGGGGCACCCGGGTTTGATAATCGCGGTGGGACGATGGGCGGAATGGGTGGTGGCAGGCGAAATCAGGATCGAAGTGGCGGAAAACGGGAAATCGATGGAGTGGCGGAGGAATCCGATAAACTCGCAGTGCCTGGCCAGCAGCCCCGACGCGCGATGGCCAAGGCGGATGCCGATTCCAAACAGAGGGTCGAGCTGGGAGCATCGGTTTTTTTCGCCGATAGTCCTGCCAAGGCTGGTCAGGAGCCGCCAGCACGTGAGCGGCTGATTGAAACGGCATATTGGAACCCATCGATTGTCACGGATTCATCGGGCAAGGCGAAGATATCGATTCTTGCGCCCAATGCGCTGGGCGAGTATGAGTTTGACGGCAAGGGCGTGACGGCCACTGAGACCCTTGTGGGCCAGGCGACGGCGGATCTGGCGGTGCGCAAGCCATTTTTCATTGAGCTTCTGGTGCCGAATCACTTGACGGAAGCGGACCGGATCAAGCCATCGGCCAGGCTTCACCACGCGGGTGTCAAGGGCGAAGTCGCGATCATTCTGGAGCGATATGCCAATGGTCAAACCAGCCGCGACCCGAAGACGATCGTGCTTTCCGGCGATGGAGTGACCATGATCGGGTTTGAAGAGCTGGCCGTGCCCGCCAGTCGCGAGATCCGATTTGAAGTGACAGCCAGAGCAGGGGATGTGACAGACAAGGAAACGCGCACTGTGCCGGTCAATCTTTGGGGCACTCCGGTGCTCGCCTCTGCGCATGGTTCGGGGCGCGACGATCAGACTTTGTTTGTGCAGTTACCAGAAGGTCGGGCCTATGAAAATTTGGGAATGATGGTCACGATTGCCCCGACCCTTGAGCGTCAGGTGCTGGCGGCAGCGCTTGGTGCGGAGGTCTGGCCGATGCCGCGTGACCGATGGACATGCATCCTGCCACCGCCTTGGGACACCACCAGCAACCGCGCCTCTGACCTGCTGGCTGTGACCTCGGCATTGACTTATCTGAGGCAGGTGGGTGGTGGTTCCACGGCCTTGGATCAAGGCCGGCTGGTGGACCGGATCCGAGGCCTCTCGGCAGAGCTGGTGGCTCGCCAGAACGAAGATGGAGGATGGCCCCTGACTGCCCCCGGCCCCAAGCGATTGCAGGCCACAGTGGCCCCAATGGGAAGCGATCCCGTCTCATCGGCCAAGGTTCTGCTGGCCCTGGCCCTGGCCAAACAGGCCGCAGTGGTTGACCCGGGCGAGACACTGACCAAGGCCGCGGCTTATGTCAAGGCCACAGGCGGGCAATCAAGGCCCTGGCAGCTACTGGCCCTGGCCCATATGGGGCAGATTGGATTTGAGGAGCTTAATGCTCTGAGCCGGAACCGTCAGCAATTGGATAGTCTGGAACTGGCATCGCTGGCCCTGGCCTGGGTCAAGCTGGAGCGAAGGGCCCTGGCCGACGAGGTTCTGACCACCTTGCTGGCACGAAGCCTGGCCACGCCAACAGCCCCAGGCAAGCCCGTGCAGCGATATTGGCCAGCAGGTGTGGTGGGTACTGAGATCACGACAGCCTGGGCCACCTGGGCTGTGGCAGAGGTGCGTCCGGCCGCAGAAGGACTCCCACAAGCTGTGGATTGGCTCAATTCCCACCGGTTTGGCCCCGGCTGGCTCCCCTATGAGACCAAGGGGGCATCCGTGGCCGCGCTTTCGGCATGGTATGGGCGGGCTCAGGCGGCTGAGGACCGATACCGGATGGCCGTCCGGGTAAACGATCAACTCGTAGATCAATTTGCCGTGGATGGAGTCAGTGGTTCGGCGGTCAGGGTCTGGAATGTCCCGGCGGCGATGATCAAACCCGGCCAGAATAAAATCAGCTTCGATGTGGAGGGCCGCGCCCGCTTTGGCTATGGCATTGAGCTGACCGGCTTCAGCCGCGACTTCCGTCTGGAGCAGAAGCCTGAAGGCAAGCATTTCATGGTTCGAAGCCGCGATATTCTGGCCTCTGATCCGGAGCTTGACGGCATGCGTCTACCGTCCGGGTTCGGCACCGTGGTCAATCCCTCTGTGTTTCAGAATCGGGTCAGCCAGCTTCTGCCGGGAGGCAAGGCAAAAGTGCAATTGCACGTAAGCCGCACCCCCGATGGCAACGCCGATGCCCACTCTGGCGATTTGGTGGTGGTCGAGGAATCATTGCCCGCCGGTGTGCGTCTTGTGGAGGGCTCAATCACTGGAACGGTGCTGCGCACGGAGCAGGAACTCGGGCTCCTGCGATTTTATCTCGACCCCCGGACGCTGGGCGATGTGATTCTCGGTTACGAGGTTTTCGGCGCCTTTGAAGGACGCTGCCGACTTCGGCCGACACGGGTTTATACGCTCAGCCAGCCAGGTTCTGTTCATGCCTCGGCGGAACTCGACCTGAGTCTCCTGCCAGCAGGTTCCAAACTGTCCGACAATTACAAGCCGACCCCCGATGAGCTTTATGCGCGGGGCCAGAAGCTCTTTGAAAAAGGCCGTCTGGCCGAATCGGCCGCCGCCCTGGAGGCCCTCTCGGCAGGCTACACGCTTCAGGATGGGCCCGCCCGCGAAACGGCCCGAATGTTGCTTGATGCCCACATTGCCTCAAAAGAGCCCCGCAAGATTGTTCAGGACTTCGAAATCCTGAAACTCAAGGCGGCGGATCTCGTTCTGCCAATCCATAAAATTCGGGCCGTGGGCGAAGCCTATGCCGCGATCGGAGAATCGGAACGGGCCTGGCTGGTCTGGCGTGCTGTGCTGGATGCAGGCTATATCGCCGAAGCCCAGCTTGGAAAGACGCTCTCGCAGACGGGGCGACCACTGGAATCGGTCGTTTATCTGATCAACACCTGGCAAAGCTATCCAGGCTCTGCCAGTCAGCAGAGCGATTTCTTCGGCCTTTCACGATTGATCAACCAGCTTGCGACATCATCGGAATCAGACCCGGAACTGCGTCGACGCTTGATGACGGCGCAAGTCACACGCTCAGACTTATTGCTGCAATCCATTGCCATGACCCAAATCTTTCTCACACTTACACCCAACGACCCCTTGGCCGATGAAGCCAATCTGGCCCTCATAGGCGACCTGGCAAGCCTTGATGCCCACCAGGCTGTGGTGAAATTGGCGGAACAGGCCGCAAGGCTTTATCCGAAGAGCCGATTTCTGGACAGTTTCCAATTCGGTGAAGCCTTGGCCAGATTCAATCTGGGCGAGCTCGATCAAGCGATTGCAATTGCCCAAAAAATTGCCGAAACCACCTACGAAGAGCCAGGCGGAGTGCGGCGGCCAAGCCCCAACCGGAATCAGGCCCTTTATATCATGGGCCAGATTTATGACGCCAGGCGCAATTTTCCGAAGGCACTGGACCAATACAGGCTTGTGAAGGACCAGTTTCCGGACGCCGCTGTGGCGGTCAAAGCCCTTGAGCGCAAGGCGCTTGGCCTGCCTGAAGTGACCCTTTTGCCAACCACTCCGGAGAATAAGCCGGTTACGGCGAAAATCCGGATCAGCTATCGCAACATGGAAAAGCTCGAATTGAAAGTCTATCCTGTAGATTTGCTGCGATTGTATTTATCGAAGCAGAACCTTGATCAGATTGGTGCTGTGGATCTGGCAGGTATCAAGCCATTGATGGAGTCGAGTGTGAATCTGGGCGATGGCAAGGATTTTGCCGACAAATCGCATGAATTGCAATTGCAGGTGCCCGGTGAAGGGGCTTATCTGGTGATGGTTCGGGGCGGTGATCTGTTTGCATCGGGCATTGTGCTGGCAACACCGATCGAGCTTGAGGTGATGGAAGAGGCGGACGCCAGGCGAGTGCGTGTGACCGCCCGCGAGGCGTTTTCAGGCAAGCCTTTGCCGAAGTTGCAGGTGAAACTCTCCGCGAGTCTTGGCCAAGTGTTTCGTGACGGTCTCACGGACATGCGTGGCGTCTATGTGGCCGACGGCCTCAATGGACTTGTCACTGTGGTGGTGCGCCAATCGGCCGGCAGGTATGCGTTTTTTCGAGGAAAAACGCCGCTAGGAGGCATCATGGTGCAACAGTTTGCACCGTCAGGCCAGCCAAATTTGCCGGAATCAAAAGGCGGTGAGTCGCAATCGCTCGACCAGAACCTGCGAGGGATCAATCAGCAGAACAGTTTTAGACAAATGGAACGGCTCAAAAGCAGATATGAGCCCAATACCCAGAATAAAGGCATACAGATAGAATCCGTGAAATAACGAGGTTGCAATCGAGAGCAATCCATTGATCAGTCTGGCTTCAAATCATGAAAAAAAGGTCAGTGATTCAGGATTCAAGGCCATGGGATGGCTCATGCTCTGGCGATTGGATTTTGAAGTGTGGGTTTTGAAATAGGGTTCGCTTGTCGGAACCAGCCCTGCGGCCATAATTGGGTGCGATCCAGGCCGGCGCTGCCGGGAGAATTTCTTCGTGGATCAGGGCATCCAGAAAGTTGCATTTGGCGATGATTTCCACCTCGGCAAAATGCGACTTTGACTGGAGCGGGAATTTCTTGAGAAATTCTGAGCGGGCGATCTTATAAGGCGAAAGCGGGTCGAGAACGCCTGCGCCCCAGAACCAGCCCCGCAATGTGGCTGCGATGGTGCGATTGTATTTGGACGCAAGGCTCTGCGCTGGCCGGGCTCCGATGGCCAGATCGCTGCTATTGATGGCTTTCAGGAGCCGGTCAATGATATCCCGATTCCACTCGGAATGGGAGTCCGTAAAAACCACAAGTGGCGAACTCAGACGGCTGATTGCGGACTGGATTGCAGGTCCAATTTCTGTGGTCTCATCCAGATGCAACCCAATGACGCTGCCGAGTCGGCCCTTTCGGCGGATGGTTTCCACCCCCGAGGAATTTTCGGCGGTTGAGGATTCCGTGACTGTTGAAATGCAAATCACATCAACCTGAGCATTTGCCAGAGGCTTGCGCACAAGCTTTGCCGACCATGCGTCGAGTGGTTCGCTGAGGGCCTGTTCCGATTCGGTTTCGGTGGATGGATTTGTCATGATTTGTCTGTTCAGCGAATGACAACAGTTTGTTCAAGCCATTCGCGGATCGCGATTTTATACGATTGCTGAAGCTTGCGGGTGATTGGGCCAGGCTGGCCATTGCCGATGGTGGTCTCGTCCACCTTGACCACGGGCATGACTTCAATCGTGGTGCCCATCAAGAGCACTTCATCGGCAAGTCGCAACGTATTCAGGTCAATTTTTGTGTCGTGTATTTTCATGGAGAGTCGATCCGTAAGCAGATTCGTGATCAGGCGCGTGCAGCCGGGCAGAATGTTTTCATTCAGGGGCGTGCCTTCGATCTGGCCATTGCGGACCCAGAGCAATGAGCTGTGTGTGGCTTCGGTCAGGAGCCCGTCGTGGTCGATCAGTGCCGCTTCAAAGCCGCCCTTGCGCTTGACATGCTCCAGGGCCATGCAATTGGCCAGCAGGTTGGTGCTTTTGATGTCGCAGCGGCCCCAACGCAGGTCGGGGTAGGAGATAATGGTCACACCTTGCTGGCGAT
>CAMBEP010000061.1 GCA_945865635.1 Candidatus Kuenenia stuttgartensis | reverse complement strand
CGGTGATGATGTCGCCGAACATGTTGGTGGTCACAATGACGTCGTATCGCTCAGGCACGCGAATCATGTGCATGCAGCAGGCGTCAACGTGATTGTAGTCGGTGGCGATTTCCGGATACTTTGGGGCCATTTCGTTATAGGCGCGCTGCCAGAGGTCGTGGGCATAGGTCAGGACGTTGGTCTTGGCCACCAAAGTGACCCGAGCCGTCTTGCCAGAGGCCTTTTCGGAGTCGGTCAGGCCGGGGAATGTTCTTTCTGAGGCACGCTTTCGGGCGAGCTCAAAGGCATACTGCAGGCACTTGTCGACGCCTCGACGGGTGTTGACCGAGCTTTGGATGGCCACTTCGTCCGGGGTACCCTTGTGCGTGAACCCGCCGACACCGACATAAAGATCTTCGTTGTTCTCACGAATCACGACCATGTCGATTTTTTCTGGTGTGGCGTCCTTGAGTGGGGTGGCCACTCCGGGATAGAGCTTGATCGGTCGAAGATTCACCGCCTGGCGGAATGAAAACCGAAGGTCCAGGAGGAGGCCACGCTCCAAAACCCCCGGAGGCACCAGAGGTGTGCCCACGGCACCCAAAAGAATGGCATCGCACTGCTTGAGGGCGGCTTTGTCTTCCGCCGGCAGGACTTCGCCTGTGCGCAGATAGCGTTCGCCGCCGAGGTCGAAATGCTGCAATTCCACCTCAAAGCCTTCGCGTTTGGCCACAAGCTGAAGGGTTTGAAGACCCTCATGAACCACCTCTGGCCCGACTCCATCACCAGCGATTACGCCAATCTTGAACACAAAACCACGCTCCAAAATCTTCAGGGGGGTGTGCATCGACTTGTCAGCCGGAATCTCGCAACCACATTGCAGACCATGGTTTAAACCCATGCGAATCCATGTTTTTGCTGCGATTCAGGTTCGCTCTGAATAGTCATTAATTTTAACAAATCCCGATCAGAATTTCGACCATCTCAAGATCTGTTTTTCCAAGTTTCAAGGTTTGGCCCGACACAACCCGCTAAACCCAGTTGCTTTTGAAAGCCGGAGTTTTTCTTGTTTTGTGAAGGCCGGGTGCCCTCAACCGGCGTTTCTCGAATGATAACATTAATCATGCATAAGATCAAACTCCACATAAATTTAGGCGTCTTTTTTAAAAAACAGACCACGCTGGGTGAGGGCACCCGTCCTACATAAAAACTGGCTTTCCAGGTAAATGCCGTTTGGGAATAAAAATTTCTTCATGTTTTTTTTTGAGCAAGCCCCACTACAATTTTATCGAAAAGGCGTATAATGAATTGTGGCAAAGAATTGATGAAGGTTTGACGATATTCTCGCATGGACAATAGTCTGAGATTTCCTCGAATGGTATTGTCCTGAGCTTAAACCTGGTCTACTTGAGCCAAAAAAGGCAAACCCTTGTCCACTCCAGCGGAAACCAAGACCGACTCGAATTCAGCCATTCCAGAGCGTAAGGGGAAAGACCCCCTGGCGATCCTTGAGCGGGCCCTGATTTCGCGTGGTCTGGCCACGCATGAGGATCTGAACAGGGCCCGGCTAAGTCTGTCGGCCGCGAATTCACACGGCTCGAATCCGGGCGCTTCGCCTTCGGGAACTGCGTTTCTGAGCGTATTGGTGGATCGTGGGGTGCTTACGACCGCTCAAAGCGAGCGGATGACGCGTGAGATTGTCAGCGATACGCCAAAACGCATCGAAATTCCTGGCTTTCAAATCCTCGAAAAAATCGGCCGGGGCTGTATGGGGGTGGTCTATAAAGCACGCCAGACGAGTGTCGAGCGTGTTGTTGCGGTCAAGATTTTGCTCCCAAGCCTGGCCAAAAATCCCTCTTATGTGCAGCGTTTCGTGCGCGAGGCCAAAATGGCCGCCGCACTCTCGCACCCAAACTTGGTGAGTGTGATTGACGCAGGCTCGGCCAGTGGGCTCTATTTCTTTGTCATGGAATATGTTGAAGGCAAGTCGGTGGGTGAGCGATTGCTGGAAGTCGGCAAATTCGACGAAAAAGAGGCTCTGGGAATTGCCCTCTCAGTGGCCGAGGCGCTTCAGCACGCCAATGAACGGGGCCTCATACACCGCGATGTGAAGCCTGACAATATCATGATCCATCGCGATCGAGCCAAGCTGGCAGATCTCGGTCTGGCCCGCCCCACCGCCGACGAAACCTGGGCCCTGGCCGAAGCCGGGCTGGCCGTGGGCACGCCTTATTACATCAGCCCGGAACAGGCCCGGGGCGAGGTGCAAATTGATATCCGCACCGACCTCTACAGCCTGGGGGCCACGCTTTACCACATGGTGACGGGCCGACCTCCGTTTCAGGGCGAGACCTCTTCGGAGGTCACCCGCCAGCACGCCGATTTCAAGCTCTCTGCCGCCCCTCCGGACCATCTGAACGACAAGATCTCAAGCGGCTTCGGAGTGGTCGTCGAAACCCTTCTGGCCAAGGATCGCAAAAACCGTTACCAACTCCCTAAAGACTTGATCCACGACTTGAAAAACCTGATCGCAGGCCAGCCGCCAGACATCGCCCAGCAATCGGTCAGCGAATTCGGACGACTTCGCGAAGGCGATTCGCTCGACGAAGCCGATCAATTGCTGGAATTGCAATCAGAAATCGAAGCCAAAGACCTGAGAATTCAATCCTTGACCCAGTGGAACGCCATACTTGCCATTCTGGCTGGAATTTTTGGAGCCGCAACCCTCGTGGCCTTTCTGATTTAATTGCTGATCGAACCCTTTATTGTATAATCCCGCTGGCCTGCCTTACAAAGCCCCTTCCTGATATCATTGTAAGCATTGATCAAAGCGTCTGTCATTTGTCGCGACTGTAGGCCAAACACCTCTGGCGACCATGCATCATCATGGCTCAAGGCTTTACTGGCTTCGGATATTCCTTGAAAAAGGCGACGATTGCCTCTGGGGCTTCACGATTGTAGGAATGGCCGCCCGGATGAATCAGGGCCACGACTGGCGGGCCATCCGTGGAATCATAAATCTTGCAATACTTGCCCTTGGGCCAATCTTTTGCAGAGCTTGTCTTATTCAGCGTTTTCAGGGTTTCAATCGTCATTTTCTGCCATTCAAATTTCACCAGATCATCGCCTTCGCCGGCAATGTGCAGCACCGGCTTCGGCTTGAGCGGCCCGAGTTCGCGAAATCGTGTGGATGCTGACGGAGCCATGGCCGCAAAAATATCGCTACGCTCAGCCCATAAAATGTACGTAAAACCGCCACCATTGGAATGCCCTGTCGCATAAATCCGATTTTCATCCACTTGAAACTCTTTTTTTAAATCCGCCAGCATCACATCAAAAAATTTCAGGTCGCGATCATTCTGAGTTCCCGGACGGGCCTGCCACCCGGTGCGTTTGCCTTCCGGATCTGTCAATCGGCCTGGGGTTTTCACGCCCTGAGGGTAAACCACAATGGCTTCAGGCCAAAGTGTGTGCAAATGGAATGCAATTGAAGCATTTTTCATCGTACCGCCATGGCCGTGAAATGCAAATACCAGAGGTGTTTTTTCAGACCTGGCCTTGGCAGGCGTAAAAACCAATGCTTCTCTTGCCGCGGTTTCAACCTGAAACTGCCTGCGGTTTTCCTGCTCCTGGGCCGCCAGATTGCCTGCAATAAGAATCAGGCCGATGCTGATGAAAAGGAACGGATTTCGCATGATTGAATCCTGATGGAGTGATTTGTTATTGCCGAGCCTGGATATGAGGTTCAACCCTTTTTTGGGAAGAAAGTTTCGCAAGGGTCATAAAAACATTCTGATTCCAGAGCGATATCGATCGATTCCTGAAAGCATCTGAATGACTTTAATCCAAGGGGGCTTGGTGCATATCGGCCCGGCTGTCTGGTCAGACCTTGAATTGCAATGCGTAGAGATCGGCTTCCTGCATCAGAAATCGCAGGCGAATGGGCTGGCTGGCCAGCTTGTTGAGATCCCCGCCCCGTTTCCAGCCGACCTGCTGATCAATTGAATCGCCCACAAGGGGACGAAAGTCTTCAAGGGCATAGCCGGGCAAGGGCTGCCCATGGATGTCCTGAATTTCAATCCGAATCCGGCCGCCGGCGCTGGTTGCATAATTCAGAAAAAGGCGGTTGCCCTGAAATTGCAATGGGTGGGTGATCATTTCGCTTTCGTCGGAACCGGCCCGGACCGATGCGAAGCCATCTGTACGAAGGGTAAATCTTCGGAATGGGGTCATGAAGATCGACATTTCTTCAGGGCCAGTGGGCACGACATTCAGGGCGGCATAATTGGAGCGGTTGCCCCAGCGGTTGGGGTCGAGCCCAGGCCGGATGAAAGCTTCGCGAAAGGTTCTGTCGAACGGGCCTGGCCCGCGGGCGGTCATGAAGAGCACATCGGTGCTCTCGCCGCGATCGGGGAAGAATCGAGTGGGAGTTGCAATATAAATGTGGGGGGCCCGAAAATAGGGGTGGGTCAAGGTGGTGTAGATGTGCTCGCCGGGAAAGTTTGGCCTGAGCGGGACTGGCTCTGACCAGTTCAAATAATCGGCTGAAGTGGTGCGGCAGACGGATCGCAGCTTTTTATCAAGAAAGTGACGAAAATAACAGACATAACAACCTTCCAGTTCCGACCAGAACGAGACATTCTGGGAATCAAATGCATATTCCCGGGTATATCGAATGACGGGCTCTGGGCGCAGCTTTTGCCAATGGATTCCATCGCCGGAACAAAATGCAACCAGTGATGATTTGACAGTTCCGGCAAGGGCCTTGAAACGCTCGCTGGCGTCAATGCCGGGACGGGTATCCAGAAATGGCGAAAAATTATGGCAAAATGGAGGCTCATGCAAAATGACATTATTGGCCTTGGACCCATCAATTTCATGGAGCCCCAGATTGGGCCTGGTCCAGTTTATGGCGTCGCGGCTTTCGCAGTATCGGGTGACTTCCGGCGAATCGCCATCGTGCACCGCGCCGCGGCCATCACGCGTGTAGAGCCGGAATAAGTCGCCGTCCTTGATGACAGTGGCATATTCCATATGATCCGCAGGCTGGGCCGAGGCTGGTGCTGGCTGGGGGGTGTTCAGCTTTAATGCCGTACCCGTCATTTTATCGATCAGAAAACGGTCGATGAACAGCTCCCGGCGGGAACCGATCGGAATCGGCAGTTTTTTAGGACCGGTGGCTGTACTTTGTGCAATCAATTCGGGCTGGGCATGCCCAAGGGCATGGCTCAGGCCAAGAATTGGAGAGGCTTGAATGAAACGGCGACGATTCAATGGTTCCGCCTTTACCAGAACAGATTTGTTACTGAAGGATCCACATTTTTCCTAGTCCGATATTGACGATATTGCAATTCAGTTGGAACTGAACTGAATTTTCCGGTTCATTTTGCGACCAAGCGGGTCGCTCTTAAATTTCGTATGGCAATTGCAACAAAGATCAAATCGCTCGGTCTTGTTTTTGGGCAATTCCTCTGCGATATCATCTTCGGCTGATTCGATAATTTTCTCCATCAGTTCGAGTGGATCCGTGCTGTTCTCCAGAGGAACCATTTCAAGGCTGCTCTCAATCGCATAGATTTCGAGCTTCACAACAAAACGCCGACTGGTTTCCGGATTGATCGGAATACCGCATAAGTCACAAGTGAATTGAATCATGAGTTTTCTTCCCGCATCAGAATTGACACGTTTTTTATGAAGGGTTCGAATGGAAGTGTATTTTAACCTTGATCCCTGACGAATGGAAAGGTGTACTTCCCAATTTTTATTTGGCCAATCCTGCAAACGGCTGGAACTGTGCAGAAAACCAGAATTCCCAGCATCATGGCACGGCAGGACTCCTTCCAGTGCAAGGGTTGAAATTTCAGGTCGACTTCCAAAGGCTGGTTCACGACGGGCACAAGCAACGATAGAAAGCCGGTTGCCGGATCCTCGCCAAGCCTGACTCCGGAATTCACGGCTTCCGTGCTGATTCGCCAGCCGGGGTCATACATCTCACGGATAATCACAGGCTTGATCACGGTTGAGCCCGCCCCTGCGCCGATCGTGTCCGCAGGATCGATACTAAGCCGCAGATGGCCCGGCTTGTCAATGATCCATCTTGCATGGCTGGATGAGCATCGCCCGAGAGGCTTCCAAAGGCCAAGCCAGACGCCCTTGAGCGGCGTCTCCACACTGTCAAAAACGCCTTCCGGCGGCTCGGTCAGGCCGACCACACCCACCACACCCATGGTTTGAAGCAGGGCTTGAGTCGCTTGAACGCCTGACCAGCGGATGGATCGGCGGGATGTTCTTTCCTGATCAGGCTTTGGCTCATAGAGCGTGTCGAACCTGGCAAGATTTCGGGTCAGTTCTATGGAGTCGTAATTGCGCAGATCCTTGAGCCCAAAGTGCATGAGCTGATTTGGTGGGAGGGCTTCGCCGACGGCCAGAAATCGGGCCTCAAGGCCTTCGCCAAGGGCGCTGACAGAGATCTCATGCAAGCGCCTGACCAAGGCTGGATCAGGCACGTCTGCAAGCCAGCTCCGGCGCACGTGTGGGTTGACATACCAGCCAAAATGGAACAATTCCAAAAGCGAGAGCAGGCCGATTGCAATGCATCGCCGCCTGGACGGATTGGGGAAGGCCAAAAAGGCGGCACCGAGGGCCAGAATGAGCAGGGATCGGCTGACCATATAGGCTGGCCAGGCCTTGGTGATGGACTGAATTTGGCTTGCGACTCGCGTTTTGACCAATGAGTCGTGATCTGGGCCGGGTTCGATCGAGGCTTGATAATGCCGGGTGGCCTGCCCTTGAAGCCGGGTTTTGAATAGCCAGGGGGCGGTGGCCGCCAGGCTGAAACTGATGGCAAGGGCGAGCCAGATCCGTAATGCCAGGCGATCAAAAAACGGCGACCTGAAGCCTTCTGCAAGGCTTTGGAGGCCTAGGCCGGCGAGAATGGTTCCACCCAGGCTCATGCCGACCAGGAATCGTCGGGGGTCGATGCCTTGCAGGATCGGCAGTTGCGGCCAGAGCCAGGCCACAGGCGGCAGGCGATAGCCGATCAGAAGGCCAGCCAGCCAGAGCAAGGCCCCATAGCGGAATAATGGCGAAAGGCGAATCTTTGGGTTGAGAAAGGCTGCGGGAATCAGTGCCAAAAGGCTGATCATGCCGACGTATCCGGATGCCGCTTCATTCACATTGCCGGCCCCGATGGCCTTATGAAGGTTGGGGTCGCCCCGGCGCTCACTGCCGTAGACGTAAGGGGCAATCAGGGTGGGCAGATCGGGCCACCGGGCTGAGGCGCCGCGGCCTTCTCCGGAGTGTTCGGCAATGCGATCGGCCCAGACCGGGCTTTGGTGGATGTAGTCGGCCAGGCTGACCCATGCAGGTGCTGAAATCAGGAAACCGATGGCGAGCGAGAGCACCATCCAGGTGATTTTATTAAGGATCAGGGCCTTGGGGGGGCTGAGAAGCGATCGGAGGCCGACCGCCATGCAGCCAGCGGCTGCGAGCTGAACATTGCCCGAGACAATGAGCCATGCCGTGGCCAGTGCGGCCAGTCGGCATCGGGGCGGGGATGGCCGAGCCTGGAGCCGCTCAAAAGCCAGCAGGAACCAGGGCATGACACTGCCCACGGCCACAAGCGGATAGAGCCGCCAGAGTGTGAAGAAGCCTGTCATGGGCAATGCCAGGGCGGCCCAGGTGCGGGCCCATGGGCCGGCTTGGCTGTGTCGGCAGAGCCCGTAAAGGCCCAAGCCCGTCAATACAAACCGAAAGGCGGATTCGGCGGCCCAGGCCCATGGTGAGGGGAGGCATCGGAAGAGGATTTTGACGGGGTCAAAAAGCTGGCTCTGGCCATTGCCTGCAAATGGAGCACCGGCGCCACTGTAGGGGTTCCACCAAGGGAACTGGCCTTTGTCAAGCTGTTGGCGGGCGAAGAAATCCCACGGTTGAAATTGCAGGATCGGGTCGATCAAGAGTCGGTTGGCGGGCTCAAAAACCGCCGATCCGCCAAATTCCGGCTGACGTCCGGTGATATCCGACGGGCTGAAGAGGAATTGCGATGGCAGGAACAAAGACGGGGCATGGAAGAGGCCTGAAATCATCACCAGACAGAGCACAACCAAGCTGGCTTCAAGGCGGCGGCCGACGCGCGAATCCTGGTCAGTGGTATTGGCCGACGAATCCATTCGCGGGGTCACAATGGATGCTCATTCTGAAATGGCGAATGCGTATTTCCATAGTTGCACGTGTCACTTTGCACGTATCTTTAGATCATGTTTTTGAGATTTCGTCCAGCTCAGTTTCTGTTAGAGAAAAAAACGTGGGGATCCGAAGTTTTGTGCAAGCCTTGACGGGTCAGCCGTGAACTGGATCGTTAAATTAAGCCTGTGGCTTTTTACCTCTCCAGTTGTTAGGCTTCTAGACTGTGAGACGTGACTTTATATTGAAAGACGCGAGGCCATGACAGGGGCGAACGATCCATGAGAATCCACTGGCTCAAGCGATTTCTCGATTTGCTCATGTGCATGACTGCAATGATACCGATCAGGGGTGCAACTGTGGCCGACCCGCATTCCTATTCGCAGCCTTCGAGGGTGGCTCTCAGGCATTTGGATCTGGATCTCAGGGTTGACTTTGCAGAGCGGGTGATTGAAGGGCGGGCCACATGGTCGCTTGATCGCAAGGACCCTCAGGCTTCGCTGGTCATGGACATCCGTGGCCTTGACCTGCTGAGCATCAGGACGGCCCCCCAGGGCCAGACCCTGTCGCACAGGATCAGCCCGAATGATCCGATCTTCGGATCCAGGCTGGAGGTTGACCTGCCCGAGGGTGTCCATTGCATCGTGATCCATTACCGGACGGCCCCGAGCGCATCGGGCTTGCAATGGGTAGGTCCTGAGGGCACAGCGGGAGGCAAGCAGCCATTCCTTTACAGCCAGTCGCAAGCGATTCATGCGCGGAGCTGGGTTCCCTGCCAGGACACGCCCGGCGTGCGCTTCACCTATAAAGCCAAGGTGCATGTGGCGCCCGTCTTGCGTGTGGTGATGAGTGCCTTGGAACAGGAACAGGCATCCGACAGGCCCTCAGGCATATTCCAGTTTGATCAGCCCAAGCCGATCCCATCGTATTTATTGGCTCTGGCTGTCGGCAGGCTTGATTTCAAGCCGATCGGTCCGCGATCGGGGGTTTATGCCGAGCCGGAAACGCTTGAGAAGGCGGCTGCCGAATTTGTCGACACAGAGGCCATGATCCAGGCGGTTGAGAAGCGATACGGGCCCTATGCCTGGGGCCGCTACGACCTTCTGGTGCTGCCGCCGAGCTTTCCGTTCGGTGGGATGGAGAATCCGGTGGTGACCTTCGCCACACCGACGATTCTGGCGGGCGACAAGTCGCTGGTCTCGCTGGTGGCTCATGAACTGGCGCACTCATGGTCGGGCAATCTGGTCACGAATGCGACCTGGCGCGACTTCTGGCTCAACGAAGGCTTTACGACCTATGTGGAGGGCCGGATCATGGAAGACCTGTTTGGCCCTGAGCGGGGCGACTTTGAGCGGCGGCTGGGCTATGAGGAGCTCCTGGCAGAGCTCAAGGAAGTGCCCGAGCCGGATCAGAGGCTGATTCCCGACTTCACAGGCCGCGACCCGGACGACGGAGTGACACGCATCCCCTATGAAAAAGGCCGATTGCTGCTCTATCAACTGGAATCACGCCTGGGTCGCGAGCGGTTTGACAGCTTCCTCAGGGGCTGGTTTACCAACAACGCCTGGAAAAGTGTTACAAGCGAAGATTTTGTAGCGTATTACAATGCGGAACTCAAGCCAGAACAAGACCCTGCGTTGAAGGGGCTGAATCTGGGCGAATGGCTGAACAAGCCGGGTATTCCCGCAAGTGCCACGATTCCTGTTTCAGAACGATTGACAAAGCAGGTGGAACTGGCGGAGAAGTGGTCGAAAGGTGCATTGAAAACCGCTGATCTGGAAATTCGTGAATGGTCGACACAGGACTGGCTTGCATTTCTCAATCATCAGCCCTTGACCCTGCCGCTGTCCCTGATGGCGGAGCTGGACAAAAAAGCCCAGCTCACGGAAAAGTCTAATGCAGAGGTGGCCCATCTCTGGTATTTGCTGGCCATTCGTAGTGGCTACAAAGCCGCCGACGGAGCCATCGATGCCTACATCAGCCGGATCGGCCGGCGCAAGCTTGTGGTACCCCTGTATAAAGCCCTGTTGGGCAGGCCGAATGGGCAGAAGCGCGTCATGGGCCTGTTTGAAAAGGCCCGAAGCGGCTATCACCCGATCACCTCAGGCACTCTTGAGCGACTGATCCACGAGGACCAGTAAACTCTCAGGCCAAGGTTGGTGCCGTTTTTGCCTGACGCGAGACAACGCCAGCATTAAGGTGGCGGGAAGTGGTGCCCCGTCAGGCCATATCGGGAACGTCAGGAAAACGGATGCCTGAGGCTGGTGCAGACCGGCCATCGGACTTTTTGAGCGTAGAGAAAAAAATAAGACTGTGGCAAACGCCGCTTCCAGAGGCATGGATGATTATCCCAAATGGTATCGATATCGAAGGATGCACGAATTGAATCGAATTGTTTAACGAATTTCCTGAAAGACCGGCACTAAAAATTCCACTTTTAAAGATTATTGACATGGAATGAATCCAGATGTATGATAATTCTTAGGCGTTCGCGTCAAATCCCCCCATGCAGAACAATCTCCGAAAGTCTCATTTTACCAGATCTGTGCTGGTGACTAGCAGCCCGGATTTTAAGGACATCGATGAAATCCTTTTCGTCAGAAAGCTTGCTGAAAGCTGTGTTGGTAATGGTGCCAACAATTTTTTTCAGCGTCGTGGGTTGTGGCGGTTCCGGCCAAAAACCCAATGAGTTGATCCAGGTTGATAAAAATGCCGAACAAGCCAAAGAGCAGATGATCAAGGACGCTTATAAAAATCAGAAGCCCGCCCGGACTGAAGCCCAGTCCAAGGCGGACATGATCCGAGCGAACCAGAAATCCTCAAACTGATGGCCTGTTTTCGAAGTCGAGATTGAAGTCAAAAATACATGGCAAAACTTGACAAGGTTTTGTCGGAATCTATTTCATAGAATTCATTTTTCTCCGATTAATTTTCGTTGAAGAACGAATTTTAGTCTCGGAAACTTATATTTCCGTGATTTATTCCATGAAATGATTTGCGCATCAGGCCGCAGGTCATTGGCATGTTGGCAGTTGTACATATATCGATGTGATTCATCATCTTTTCCCTTTGTCGTTAGAGGTCTGACCATAATGAAATCCCGGTCTCATCGCGGTTTTACACTGATTGAGCTGCTGGTCGTCATTGCGATCATTGCGGTTCTGATTTCATTGCTGCTTCCTGCTGTCCAATCAGCGCGTGAAGCGGCCCGCCGTGCCCAGTGCATCAACAATCTCAAGCAAATCGGCCTTGGCCTGCACAATTATCACAGTGCCCATGGCGGATTCCCGTTAGGCGCTGCGAGGGCCCCACGCGGCAATGCGAACAACAATTTTGACCCTTGGACCCAATGGTCCGCTCAGGCTTTGCTTTTGCCTTACCTGGAGCAAACCCCGCTTTACAACTCAGCCAACTTCAGTTGGGCCCCAGCAGGCGACGGTTCGACATCCGACCCGATCAATTCGACGGCCTATCAGACCAAAATTGCGGCATTCCTCTGCCCATCCGACGGCAATGCCGGCAAGTCGAATCTCAACAGCTATCATGGCAGCACCGGCACGAGTTCGGCTCAGGGCGGTTTCACAGGATTGACGAGTGGTATTTTCGCGACATGGGCCTCGACAAATATTGCTGACGTTACGGATGGAACCTCCAACACGGTTGCATTTGCCGAAGCCCTTGTGGGCGATGCCAAGGGCAGTGGCAATGGCCAGAACAGCTATCGTGGCAATGGCGCCATGGGCGTTGGCGGCGATGAAGGTTCATGGCCGCAGAATCTGAAATTCAATGCCGCTGTCAATCCTGCGACAGTCACAGCAGCTCTCCAAACCTGCGTTGCGGCCTTCAATAAACGCAACAACATTGTCGATTATCGCGGATATCGCTGGGGACTAGGCATCACGGGATACTCCATGATGAACCACATCCAGACTCCCAACGAATACAAAATGAACTTCTGCCGCCTTGGCTGCGGGCCAGGTTGCAATATGGACAACTCCGTCTCCTACCCAGCCTCCAGCCTTCACCCGGGTGGAGTCAATGTGGCCATGGCCGACGGCAGTGTGAAATTCATCAAAGACACCATCAGCCGCACAACCTGGTGGGCTCTCGGCACACGAGACCTGGGCGAAGTGCTCAGCGCCGACTCTTATTGAGTCGCATCCGGATTGAAACATGCTGACGGTTTCATCGTCAAAGGACCTGCTTCTTTCGAAGAAGCGGGTCTTTTTTTTAAAAAAAAATTGGAACAGAAGAATTCTTCGATCTGAAATATTTGAATGGGAGTTTTTTTTCGCTACAAAAAAGCGTTTCCTTCGATCAGGTCGCTTCGACGGATCTTTCTTGACATGCAACCATAAGCCCCCACAGGTCATTGGCAAACCCGTCCACATGCAAAGCACGCCTATGCTGGAGAAAGTTCGAGGCCTCTCATTGACATGCGCCCGTTTATTTGACAAGAATCGATCCTCGATTTTGATCTATCGGACGACCATCACTTTTAAGCGAAACTGACGATGCTTGAGGGTGCTTCTTGCAACCGATCAGATGTGATGAGGCCATCAGACAGCACTCACCTCTGGTAATTCAAAATTTCGTGATGGACGTGCCATCAGGAAAACAAACCAGGTCGAAGACTTCGCAAGACCAGATCACAGAGACAGCGATCGACCCATTTTCGATTGATGATCACATCTGACCAACACTCGCAAAACTCAAGAAAGCGATAAAGCCATGCCAAGAGGATTACCCATTGACTATGCAAATAGACCAGACCTCATTTGCGCCAACCTAAAATTGCTTGGAGAATTTCGAACTGGCACAGATAAAAACACGAAGCTTCAAATTGATGATCAAGGTCGGTTCACAAGACGCACTGGTTTTTGGTCTTTTAAGGGTCGTGGGGATGATGACTCGTTGCTTTCTGATTTCACAATCGGCAGCTTAAAATCGCTGTTTGACTTTGCTTATAAATGCATGTCCGAACCCAAGAATAAAGGTAAATTAAATCGAGCATTATATTTAAAAGCTTTCTCGGGGCTTTCGTGCCTTGGTGATTATTACAGAGGCCGGGAAAACTATACAAAATTTGACGATTTAAAAAAGCGTATCAAAACCAAAATAGATGTTAAATTGTTACAAATTGTTAAGACAAACACTTTAGATGCGGGCTGGTTTCCAAGTTTTGGCAGGGTGTCTACACAAAATAATGCCTACCAGAGAAGTGCTGCATCTCTAGAGACATTTGGGCAGTCCAGTTTTAAGACAGATAAAGGCGGTATGTGTTTTGGTATCAGCTTGGATTGGTGCCGCAGAGTGGTTGTCAAGAAAAATTATTCTTTTATCAATTCCAGGAAGGTCACAACCCAATTGCCATTGTCGAACAAAGATCGTTTAACTAAAAAGGGCCTTCGCCAGGCAGTAATACAATTGCTTCAATTTAAATATTTGAATGATGATAACAAATTTCAAGAGATCTTAAATGAACAGAGAAGCCGTGTAACTGAATTAAATAAAATTCTTATAGATAAACAAATATTAGTTGGTAATAATGTGTTAAACCTTGCATATAGGAATTTAACTCCAGATGAAATCAAGCAGCACCAAGATGCTTTAGCAGAAAGTGAATCCCTAATAAGAGAATGTCAGAGTCCAGATTACCTTAAGTTACATCTTGATAAAATTAATTTTGCACATGGAGATGGTGTTGAAACTTTTGTTAAAGATTGCAAGTTTGAGTGTAAGGATGCTGATGAGTTTAAAGCACCTCTTACAAATTTGATATCTCCTCGATTGGAGCAAGCAGCTATTCAAGCCTTCATGCTAATATTTAAAGGTGAAACAGTCGGTCACGCCATGGCATTTGCCAAAGATGAAACAGGCTTCATTGGAATGGATCCGAATTTTGGCGAATTCAAATGCCCAAATAAAGAAGATCTGGTGTTTATTTTCTCAGTACTTTTAAGCTCTTATAATTTGGATCAAAATATTACGAAACTTGAAGTTGCCAAGGTCAGCCCGAAACCAGGCACATTGCTCGATAATTGATGAGCCTGTGCCCAAGAGAATGTCGATCAGTATGCCTTTTTTTCTGATCGACGGGCCTAATTCTTATGCTCTGGAACAATGCCAGGTCTGGGGAACGGGTCGGAACCGCGTTTTTTTTTCTGGCCAGTTGCAGTCGTTTTTGAGATTCCATGGTGCTATGAAGTCCCGACGGGCCTGATCATTTTGGCGGAGAGCTGATATTTACGCCTTCCGGCCAATCGGCCCGGCGCCAGCCCAAGCCCTCGGGCCGCACGGGCTGGCCGGCCAGGAGCCGCTCATAAAGGCCCTTCAGCTCGTCGGCCATGGTCTCGCTGCGGAATTGGTGGGCGAATCGACGGCGGCCTTCGGCACCCATCCGGGCCCGCTTTTCAGGATTGCCGGCCAGATCCTGAATTGCATTTTTCAGGGCGGGCAAATCCTGGGGCTTGAGCAGGTGGCCCGTGGTGGGCAAAACCACTTCTTTGGCGCCGTCAATGTCATAGCTGATCACGGGCCGGCCCACGATGAGCGACTGTGGCAGGACACGGGCCAGGCCCTCGCGCAGGCTGGGGTGAACCACGGCGTCTACGGCCCCGATCAGCTCGGGGATTCGCCCAGGGGGCACCAGGCCGGTGAAGAGAATGGCATGAGCGATGCCCATGCGAGCGGCGTCGGCCTTGAACCGGTCGCGAAGGATGCCGTCGCCGATGAAGACGAACCGGACATGGGGATTGGCTTTGATGACATCGGCCGCGACGGCCAGGATATCGTCGTGGCCCTTGAGTTCAAAGAGTCGGGCGACGGTCGCAAATGCGACATCGTCAGGGCCCAGCCCAAGCTCGCGGCGCACCTCTTCGCGCGGTCGCGGCGGGTTCAGGAAGGAGTCGACGTCCATCCCGGAATAGACGGTCAGGAACTGTTCAGGGCGGCCCACACCGGCGGCCAGGGCCTGCTCGCTCATGGCATCGGCGACACTTACAATGGCGTGCGACCGCTTGGCGGCCCATTTTTCGAGAGTGATGTAAGCCAGATTTTTATGCCATTTTTCAAACTTGCCGAAGGGCATTCCGTGAATGGTGTGGACGACGGCCGGCACGGCCTCATGCCAGGCAGCGGCCCGGCCCACAATGCCGGCCTTGGAACTGTGCGTATGAACGACATCGGGCTTGTGCCTGCGAATGCTTTTGCGAAGGGCACGATAAGCGGCAAGGTCTGTGCCTGGACGAATGGCCCGGACCAGTTCGGGCATGCGCTGGACGGTGAAGCCCTGACTTTCGGCACGGGTAAAGAGATCGCCTTCGGGGCCTTCGGCAGGGCCAGTGATCAGAATGACCTGATCCTTATGTCGATGATGCATGCCTTCGACCGTGAGGAGGGTATTTTCCTGGGCTCCGCCAAGGATCAGGCGCGTGATGATGTGAACAATTTTCATGGTCGGTCCAGATTTTCCAGCGGCCCAATTCTTATAACGACAGTTCTGAAAGACAACTTTATCACAGGATGGATGGAAAGGTCGATATCGAAAAAAAAACGGTACACGAGTCGCTCGGGGATTGATTCGAACGTCAGGCGACTTTTATTTCAAGCCAGTTCATTTTGAAGGCCGGAGTTTTCATGTTTTGTGAAAGACGGGGGGGGCCCTCATCCAGCGTTTCCCGGAGTAAACCATCAATCAAGC
The DNA here is from genome assembly GCA_945865635.1 of Candidatus Kuenenia stuttgartensis. Lineage (GTDB taxonomy): Bacteria > Planctomycetota > Planctomycetia > Isosphaerales > Isosphaeraceae > QWQI01. The sequence goes on along the minus strand of CAMBEP010000061.1, from coordinate 12,860 downwards.
ATAAGATCAAAACAAAGACGAATTTAGGTGTATTTTACAAAAAAAAATAAACAGCGCCGGTTGAGGGCACCCGGCCGAGATGGAATCCGGTTTTCCAGGTGAAGGCTGTTTAGGCATGAGGGGGAGGGAGTGGAACGATTGATTGGCGAGTCTGGGATGGTTGATATTTTTTTGAATAAGGGTGGGCAAACCGAGCCGTTTGACCCTTATAACCGGATTTGAACGCTCTGTGGGGATCAAAAACCTGGGGGTTGAAAAGCGGTTCCAAGTATCACTTTTTCCTTCGATTTGATAAGCTTTGAGGGATGAACTTCCTGCGATCGATGCAGATGAAACCAGTTGCCTGATGGGGACTCCTTCCGTGGCCATTGTGGTGCAAAAGTTTGGCGGTACGAGTGTTGCAACCGCCGTAAAGATTCAGGCGGCGGCACGCAGGGCGATAGATCATCATGAACGGGGCCACCAAGTCATAGTGGTCGTCTCAGCGATGGGCCATTCGACGGACGAGTTGATCGACCTTGCCAGGCAGATCACGCCTCGGCCGCCGGCGCGTGAGCTGGACATGCTGCTTTCGACAGGCGAGCAGGTATCGGTGGCCCTTTTGGCGATGGCGATTGCGTCACAAGGTGTACCGTCGATCAGTTTTACGGGCTCGCAGATTGGGATTGTGACAGACAGCTTCCACACCAAGGCGCGGATCCGGAACATCTCTACAGATCGTATGAAAGCCGCGCTTGACGACGGCAGGATTGTGATCGTGGCCGGTTTTCAGGGGGTGGATGCCAACTACAATATTACGACCCTTGGGCGTGGTGGGTCAGACACGACGGCGGTGGCCCTGGCGGCCGTGATCTGTGCAGATGCCTGCGAGATATTTACGGACGTGGACGGGGTTTACACCACCGACCCACGGCTGGTGCCCGAGGCCCGGAAGCTGGACACCATTAGTTACGACGAAATGCTGGAGATGGCTAGCCTGGGTGCTGGCGTGATGCATTCACGATCGATTGAGTTTGCCAAAAAGTATCATGTTCCGATTCATGTAAGGCATGCCTCAAAGCCGGATGTGGGGACATGGATTGTGGACGAGCTTGCGGCCCGCCGGCTGGGAGCGGTTGTGACAGGTGCGGCTCTGGCCAAGGAAGAGGCGAGAATCACAGTGCGTGGCCTGCCAGACCGGCCCGGTGTGGTGCATGGCCTGTTTCGGGAACTGGCTGAGCGACATGTTGTGGTGGACATGATCGTCCAGAATGTGGCCAAGGACGGGCTGGCGGAAGTGACCTTCACAGTGGACGAAGACGACCTGGAGAGTTCTTTGTCGATTGTGAATAAAGCGGCAGAGGCGCAAGGGGCGGCTTCGGTGCAGAGCGACCGCGAAGTGGCCAAGGTTTCGGTGGTCGGCTCGGGCATGAAGACGCATTCGGGCGTGGCTGTGCGAATGTTTGAGTCGCTTGCGGCAGCGGGTGTGAATATTCAGATGATCACCACCAGCGAGATCAAGATCAGTGTTCTGGTGGATCGATCGCAGGGCGTGGAAGCCTTGAGGGCAGTGCACGAGGCCTTTGAGCTTGAGATCATTCCATGCGACCTGAGATTCAGTGAGGACCCACCTGAGATTGCCGTTTCGCTGGTTCAGAAGAATCAGGAACCGGTCTCGACGGAAACCGCCATTGCGGACGCAGCGCCCGGCATGGAGGACTTGGTGATCAGTGATGTGGAGCTTGACGCAAGCCAGGCCCGTATCACGCTTTTGAATGTGCCCGACAAGCCTGGCCAGGCGGCACTGGTCTTTCGGGCCATTGCCGATTCAGGGATCAATGTTGATATGATTGTGCAGGGGATCAGTGAGCCGCCGCTGGGCGGAGAGGCTCATACCCTGCTCTCGTTTTCGATTCCTTCGCGCGATGTGAGCCGGGCTGTTGAGGCTTTGACCCAACTGCTGGGCCCGAATAGTGTGGCGGTTGATCCGAACATTGCGAAGCTGTCGGTGATGGGCGTCGGGATCAGGTCGCACACAGGCGTAGCCACCCGCATGTTTGCCGCTCTGGCGTCGGCCGACATCAATATCTCCATGATCAACAGCAGCGAGGTGCGCATCAACGTGGCGACCGATGCGGCACTTGGCGAAATTGGCCTGAACGCTCTGAAGCAGGCGTTCGACATCTAACCAAAAAAACACATCGGAAAAGTCTGTAATAGTATCTACAACCCTTTAGGAAACAATCGAATCATGTCACGCAAGAAAGTCATTCTGGCCTATTCCGGTGGCTTGGACACCTCAGTGGCTGTCAAGTGGATCAACGAAACCTATGACATGGACGTGATCTGCTACACCTGCGACCTTGGTCAGGGGCAGGACATTGAAGCCATTCGCCAGAAAGCGCTCCGCACAGGCGCCTCGGACGCCGTGGCCGAGGACCTTCGTGCCCTGTTCACAGACTATTTCTGCCTGCCATCGCTCATGGCAGGTGCCTTGTATGAAGGCAAGTATCCGCTGGCCACGGCTTTGGGCCGCCCGTTGATCGCCCAGCGCATGGTCTTGCTGGCTCAGGAAAAAGGCGCTTCGGCCGTGGCTCACGGCTGCACCGGCAAAGGCAACGACCAGGTCCGGTTCGACGTGACAGTGCAGACGCTCGACCCTTCGCTCCAGATCATCGCCCCCGTGCGAGAATGGAAGTGGACACGCACCCAAGAGCTTGAATATGCACTCAAGCACAATATCGAAGTGGAAGCCACCAAGAAGTCGATTTACTCGACCGACCAAAACCTCTGGGGCCGCTCGATTGAGGCTGGAATTCTGGAAGACCCCTGGGTCGAACCACCTGCCGACGCTTTTCAGTGGACCGCCGACCCACGCAACGCGCCGAACGAGCCTGAGGAAGTGGAAATCGGCTTCGAGAAGGGCCGGCCGTGCTCTTTGAACGGCCTGGAGAAAGACCCCGTCGCCATTATCGAAGAGCTCAACCAGATTGCTGGAAAGCATGGAGTGGGCCGGATCGACCATGTCGAAAACCGCCTTGTGGGCATCAAAAGCCGCGAGATTTACGAAGCTCCGGCCGCGATTGTGCTGCACGAGGCGCACCGTGAAATTGAATTCCTGACACTGTCAAAGGACGCTCTCCGGTTCCGCACCTATGTCAGCCAGGCCTATTCCGACATGATCTACAACGGCCTCTGGTTCTCAGCCTTCCACCAGGACCTGATGGCCTTTGTGGCTTCGAATCAGCGATATGTGAGCGGATTGGCCCGCGTGAAACTCTTCAAAGGCCACTGCATGATCACTGGGCGAAAGAGCGAACACTCGCTTTATCGCCACGAGCTGGCCACCTACGAGGAAGGCGACCAATACGATTCATCGGCCGCCCAGGGGTTCATCAAAATCCACGGCCTGTCGCAGACCACCCAGGCCAAGCACCAAATGCTCAAGGATATGGGCAGCCATCGCATGGAACTGCCTTCCATCATCCCGCCCAAATAAGCCACCATGGGCCCCCGCCCGAACTTTGGTTTTTGGGGGCCTGCCCAGCTTTGCAATGGGCCAACTTGAAACGATCCGGATCCGATCGGGTGAATCTTTCTGAACGAAGATTCACCCGATTGTCTTGATATTCCAATTTTATTTCGGCGATTTTTCTGGAGCTTTTTCTGGAGCTTTTTCAACCGCCTTTAGGCTCGCCAGATAGGCAGTCAGATCTCGCAATTCCCTTGGTTTCAAGCGATCTCCGAGGCCTTCGGGCATGAGCGAAACGCCTTTGGCGCGTTCCTCGATATTGGCTTGTTCGAGGGCCACCTGCTTTCCCTCGCTGGTTCTCAGCAGGAGACGAGCGGGTTCTTCCTGTTCGAGCACGCCAGAGACCGTTGTGCCGTCCTTCAGCCCAAAGACGCTTGTTTCAAAGCCTTTAGCCAGAATTGCATTAGGCTTGACAATGGATTGCAGTAATTCTTCCTGGCCAAGCCTTGAGCCGACCCCTTCCAGGCTTGGCCCGACCCGCTCTTTGGCATTGGCGGGCAAGTGACATCGCTGGCACGAAATGTCGGTTCGGGTCAGAAAGATCGCCTTGCCAGCTTCGATATTTCCGCCTGAAATGGAATCGCGCCACTTGGCCAGTGGCTCAATTTTCAACTCTTCCTGATATTGATCGTCAAGCCGCTTGCGCAGGCCCCGGCCCTCCTGGGAGAGCGAATGAACGGCCTCATTGAGCTCCAGCCGCAGCCCCGGTTCGATCTTGCCGGCGATTCTGGAGTCGAGCAATTTAGAAAGTCTGGAAATCGCTTTTTCGTCGGATATTTCGGCCAGCATGCTGATGACCCTCTGCTTCTCAGGAATTGTGCCACTGGCCATGATCAGGTCGATCACCGGTTCGCGATCCACTGGATTTAAACTCAATATCGAACCAATCGCAACCAGTTTCAATTCCTGAAGCGGGCTTTTCAAGGCCTCTTTGACATATAAAGAGGATTCGTGATCTCGCCCCTTGACCAATAATTCCAAGACTTTGGATTGGATCGCAGCCGAGCGGTTGGCTTCTTTAAGGATCAATTTGAATTGGTCATGATATTGGGCAGGGTATTTTTCGAGGAATGCCAGAATTCCGGCCTGAATGGATTCGGGCTGATCGGGTGCCAGGAATTCGCCTGCAAATGTCTGGAGCTCGCTGGCTGCGGAAGCAGGCTCGCGGTTGCCGGCCGGAATTTCATAAAACAGGCCTTGGACGCCGTCGAATTTTGATGGTTTATCCCAATGGTTGAGCAGGTCGAGCGCCTCGACCCGAAGATATTCTGCAAACTTCCTGTTTTCGGCAAATGCAATCAATCGAGTTGCATTTTCGCGACGCCCCTCGCGCAGATTGGCATGCATCCAGCGCCTTGCCACAGCCTCGCGGATCAAATCCGTCCATTCTGATTTCAAAACGGTTTTCACGTCATAATCGGCCAGTATTTTCTGGCCGGCAAGAATTCGGCCATCGTAAACCGAGCGTGCGGCATCTGCGACAATCAGCGGATTTTTATCGTTCAGAAACAGTGAGACTTCCGGCATCCCATTACGGCTCATGGCCAGAAGTGTTGTCCGCCGAAGTGCATCCGACTCATTCGTGATCAATGACTTCCATTGATCGCCCATTGCACTGCCGGCCAGAGCCACGGCCAGTGCATGTCTCAGCCAGGGGTCTTGATCCCGGGTTTCAACCGCCAGTTTCGCGACCGATTCCACCGCTTGAACCGATTTCACCTGGCCCAGTGCAAGGCTGGCCCAAAGGCGAACCCTCTGATCCGGATCCTTCAGAAATGCAATCAGCGTTTTGTCGGCCCCCTTGGGCTTGGTCTCGCCCAGAATTCGAGCCAATGTGGCCCGGAATTCGGGGTCTGTGTCATTGGCCCAAGCGGCCCAGTCGTCAGGCAAAGTGATATTTTTTAATCGTTGCAACTGAGCCAGCCCCCAAAGCGAATTGGTTCGGGCCAGTTGGCTCGGACTTGTCCGGATACAATCAAGAAAAATGGGCGATGAATTCTTGCCGCGCTTGACAAGCTCAAACTGGGCCTGCCGACGCACACGCATATCCGGATGATTCAGCCACTGCCCCAGCACTTGCATTTCCATTTTTGAGGGATCAAGTTTCAATATTTGGGCGGTGCTGCGCGCCAGCGGATCAGAACTCAGGCCTGGCGACTGCACCCGATAAAGCCCGCCGCCTGCATCGAGGGAAATGCCACCGGTCCAGGTGCAAAATACAACCGAGCCATCGGGCGCAAAATCGACGTCGTTGGCTCCAGATTTCCAGAGAAATTTGCCGGGCGCCTGCATTTCATAGCCTGCCCCTTTACGATTGACGTTGACAGAATAAATCCCGCCACCCTCGCCGAGATAATCGCAGACCAGAAATTGTCCTGTATAACTCACAGGCACGCCTGTGCCGGGGTGAGCGGCCACGCCCGAGGGCCCCTGTGCCAGGCTGGCCACAGGCGGAACGATGTGGCCAGATTGCTCAGGATGGGCGGGAAACCAGGTTTTTTCTGAGGTCCATGGGCCGAGTGGAACCGGTTTATTCAAATGCTGGTAGCCGATTCGCCAGCCGCTGTCGCCACCTGGCAAAACCCAGACCCAGCGAGCTTTATCGCCCCGGTCGGCATTATTGTCGCATGTCCAGAGATTTCCAAAGGCATCGAATGTCAATTCCTGAGGATTTCGCAACCCCTTTGCAAAAAGCTCGATATTCGAACCATCCGCCTCGCATCGAAACACACCGCCTGTGTCGGGCAGGTCGACCAGCACCTTGCCGTCCTTTTCAATGCGCGAGCCACGGTCGCCCATACTGAAATACAATCGGCCGTCGGGGCCCCAGCAGAGGCCATGCAGATCGTGGCCCAGATAGCCCAGACGCACGCCAAATCCTGTTTGAAGTGCTTTTCGCGATATGGATTTCTCTTTGGTTGCACCGTCAAGAACCCATAGGCTTGGAATATTTGCAATATAGACTTTCTCGCGAGTGGCCAGAATGCCTGCAATGGTGCCATCGAGAAGGCCCTGAAACCCGTCCGCAAAAACGGATGACTTTTGGAAAACACCATTTTTGTCGGGCTCTGTCAAAAGCCGAACCCGTTCTGATGCCACTTTCCAGGCCGGCAATTCATCGCCCAGACGCGATTCATACAGCTTCTTGCGATCCGCAATTGAGCGGCTCGCCAAATCTTCGTCCATCCATGGCAACCGATATCGAATATCGGACCAGCCGCCTTTCCGATCAATATACCGAAACGATTCTGCCACAAAAACCCGGCCAAAGTCGTCGATTGAAAATGCAATCGGATGGCTCATCTTTGTCGAATCGGCCAGCAGGCTCACTTTTAAATCCGGGCTTTTTTCAAATTGGCTCATCAAGAGTCGCTCTCGGGCCGGGTCGGGCAGCTTGGGCGGCTCTGTTTGTGCGCTGGAGGTGAGTGCCAGGCAACTGAGGAAACCGCAACGGATAAAACTGCCGATGCGCCGGTATCGATTTCGATTCCATTTCAACATGAGTCAAAGTGCCTTCATGAAAGTATTGCCAGAGGCGTCCAGACTGCATGCGGAACAGGTATGAATGAGGCTTGCAGAATTGATGAATCTGAGCTTTGGCAGTGAGAAGAGAAGATTTGATTAAACAGGGAAACCATGAGGGAGTCAAGCGAAGTCAATCAAAATCTGCCTGACTTCTCCTTTTTTATCGAAATGAGCCAAATCGCTTCGCAGCTTAAAAGTTTAGAGACCAAAAAAACACCCGGAATTGAGAATGGATGGCGATTGGGCCCTGTATTAATTCGGGCCGATGCCGTAAAATTCAATACAGGAACCGGCCAGTCCGACCATGCTGGATGTCGACCAAAAAGGGACCGCACTGCCGCACTACAATGCCCACTCTACCGGACCTCCAGACGCTTAAAACTCGGCCGATGCTGACGACCTACCTGCTGGGTATGGTTGAGGTGGAATCGATCCTGGCGGCTCAGCGGCGGTTGATTTTCGAGCTTGAGGAGACGGGCGAAGTTGCCCTGATTCTCTGCGAGCATGAGCTGGCCCTGACCATTGGCCGATCCGGCAGCCGGGCCCATATCAGTCCTGATGACGACGAGCTGAAAATCGACGGCCTCAAACCAAAATGGGTGCCGCGTGGGGGCGGCTGCTGGCTCCATCAGCCTGGCCAGGTGGCCGGCTATCTGGTGGGGAGCCTGTCGGTTTTGGCCGATTCTGTGGAAGAGTTTTTGGAACTTCTGGAAAGTGCGATTCTCCGTGTCATGGCCGACTTTGATGTGCCTGCCACAGGCGAGGCCAACCACGCTGGGCTGTATGTCGGTGGCAAACGGGTGGCCGCTTTGGGCGTGTCGGTTTTGAGAGATATGGTACACTATGGATTCCTGCTCAACGTAGGCCCTTACATGCGGCCCTTCGAGCAGCTTGATGAGCCGGGGCCGGACGATTCCAGGGCACTCAGGCAGACCTCGATGGAGGCTGTGCGTGTGCGGCCCGTCTCGCCCGCCCGCTTGCGAAGCAGGCTGATCGAAGAATTTCGGGATACGTTCCAGCTTGAGCCAGGGCCAGTATTTACAGAATCCAGTGGTTTCTCGCCGCTGCCGGAGGTTGTCAATCGCCATGTCAACTCATGAACCGCTGGTCCAGATCCCTCTGGAGCCTGAGCCCACCGATTTCATACCGGCCCCAAGCTGGCGGCCGGCCCTGCCGCGATGGCTGAAGCGGCCATTGCCAGCCGCCGGTGGAATCGGCTTTACCCGCGACCTGATCGCCGACTTAAAGCTTGAAACCATTTGCGAAAGCGGAAAGTGCCCTAACCGTACGGAGTGCTGGTCGCGGAAAACCGCTACCTTTATGGTGCTGGGCGAGACCTGCACCCGGCCCTGCGGCTTCTGTGCCGTGAAGCGAGGCCGCCCGGAAGAGGTGGCCGTCGACGAGCCTGAGCGACTGGCGGAAGCCTCTGCTCGCATGGGTTTGCGGCATGTGGTCATCACCTCGGTCACCCGCGATGACCTGCCCGATGGCGGAGCGGATCACTTCCGCCGCTGCATTCTGGCCGTTCGTGAGCGATCCGGCGCCACCGTGGAAGTGCTCACGCCCGACTTCAATGGCGACCTGTCTGCTGTGGATATTGTGCTTTCTGCCAAGCCAGAAGTCTTTAACCACAACATGGAGACCGTCAATCGGCTCCAGCAGTTTGTAAGGCGTAAAGCCCAATACGAGGTCAGCCTCAAAGTGCTGGCTTATGTCAAGCAGGCGGCGCCTGAGATTCGCACCAAATCGGGCCTGATGCTGGGCTTGGGGGAATCGACGGAAGAGATCCTGGAAACCCTGAGCGATCTGAGGGCCGCCGGCTGCGACCTGATCACCATGGGCCAATATCTCCAGCCATCGGCCAAGCATCTCTCGGTTCAAAGATATTTGCCGCCTGAGGAATTCGACCAACTCGGCATTCTGGCCCGCCGGCTGGGGTTTGTGGATGTCGCCAGCGGACCATTTGTGAGGTCGAGCTATCACGCGGATGAAATGGCGAAATTCTGAATCAAATTGACCTGACAGGCTGACCACCTTGGGGGAGCATTTCTTCAAAAAAGTGATGCTCCCCCTCCCTTTTTTATAAGCTCTGCCACAAGCCCGGCATGCTCAGGAATGTCTCATTGGGCCTGGTGTATGGCTTTTGGAGATTGGCGCCCGATTTGTGAAGGCTTTTGTGGGACGAAACGTGGCGGCCGGAGGTTGGAATATGCTATTATTGACCAACAACCAACCCTGAAGGCCCGTTTAACGGCCCAAGAAAAACTTCCCGGGAGACAGAGCCTAACGTGTCCGCCACATTGTTTGATAAAGTCTGGTCGCGTCATGTCGTCAGCCAGACTGATGAAGCCACATTGCTTTATATTGATCGTCATTTGGTGCATGAAGTGACGAGCCCGCAGGCGTTTGACGGCATGCGGCTTGCCAACCGCAAAGTTCGCCGCCCGGAACTGACCTTTGCCACGCCTGACCACAATGTGCCCACAGTGAATCAGCTTGAGATTCGCGATGCCCTTTCAAGGCGTCAGGTGGAAACGCTTCGTAATAATTGCAAGGAATTTGGGATCACCTTGCTGGATATCGGCTCGGGTCGCCAGGGGATTGTCCACGTGGTCGGGCCAGAGCTTGGCCTGACTCTGCCTGGGCTGACGATGGTCTGCGGCGACAGCCACACATCCACCCACGGCGCATTCGGCGCACTGGCTTTCGGCATTGGCACCAGCGAAGTCGAGCACGTTCTGGCCACCCAGACACTTTGGCAAGGCCGCAAGCCGAAGAGCCTTGGTGTGGAAGTGACGGGCATGCTGGCACCTGGCCTGGAGCCAAAAGATATCATTTTGGCGATTATTCGCCAGATCGGCACCGGCGGCGGCACCGGGCACGTGATGGAATACTATGGGCCGGGGATTCGTGCCCTTTCGATGGAAGGGCGGATGACGATCTGCAATATGTCGATCGAAGGCGGCGCCCGGGCCGGCATGATCGCGCCTGACGATGTGACCTTTGACTACATCAGCTCGATCGATCGCCAATATGCACCCAGGGGAGTCACTCTGGAAGCTGCCATCGCAGACTGGCGAACCCTGATCACGGACGACGACAACGGGTTTGACCGCAAGATCCATATCGACGCCTCAAAGCTTGTTCCGCAAGTGACTTGGGGAACCAATCCCGGCATGACGGTGGACATCACAGGCGTGATTCCGCAGCCCCATGAAGTGCCATTTGCCACGGCCGATGATGCCCGGCGATCGCTGGAATATATGGGTCTGACACCGGGCACACCGATCAGCGAAGTGCCTGTGGATGTGGTCTTTATCGGCAGTTGCACGAATGGGCGGATTGAAGACCTTCGCATTGCCGCCAAGGTGATGAAGGGCCGAAAGGTAGCCGAAGGGGTGCAAGTGCTTGTGGTGCCTGGTTCGGAGAAGGTATTGGCTCAGGCTGTGGCCGAGGGGCTGGACAAGATTTTCAGCGAAGCTGGCGCCGAATGGCGGCAGGCGGGCTGCTCGATGTGTCTGGCCATGAATCCGGACAAACTCAAGCCTGGCCAGAGGTCGGCAAGCACGTCGAACCGGAACTTTGAAGGGCGTCAGGGGCCCGGCGGACGGACGCACCTGGTCAGCCCGTCGATGGCCGCTGCGGCTGCCGTCACTGGCCGCTTCACAGACGTTCGCACGCTACTGGCCTGATCCTTCGACGATCATCAACCACAACTCTCCTCCAAAATTCCTTGAGGGCAAACCATGGAACCGTTTCGTACGCACACAGGCCGAATGGCCGTCCTGGACTGGTCGGATGTCAACACCGATCTCATCATTCCTGCCCGTTATCTGAAGCGCATTGAACGCATCGGGTATGGCCCCCTGCTCTTCGCCGACAAGCGATATGTGCCAGGCGGAGCCCCCTTGCCCGACGAACCGGAAAACGCCGGCGAATATGACCCCGACTTCCCTCTGAACCGGCCTGAATACAGAGGTGCGACCATTCTGGTGGTCGGCCCGAATTTCGGCTGCGGTTCAAGCCGCGAGCACGCCGTATGGGCTGTTCATCAAGCGGGTTACAAGGCCGTAATCGCCCCGGTGCCTGACGAAGGCTTTGCCGACATTTTTGAAGGCAACTCCCTGAACAATGGACTTCTGGTGGCGGAAATCGCTGAATCCGACTGGAAAAATCTGGTCTCGCTTGGCCAAGGCTCACCCTCGACCGAGATTACGGTCAATCTGGAAACCCAGCAGGTCTACTACCCTGCCGACGGCCACATGGCCCAAGCCAGCTTCAGCATTCCTGAATCGGCGCGTCACCAGATGCTCAATGGCCTGGATTCCATCGGAATCACCATCAGCGACAACGGGCTGGCCATCGACACATTCGAAAAAACACGTCCCGCATGGTCCTGAAAAACAGTCTGAACATGACACCTAAAGGGCTTGAGTCTGCAACGATTCAAGCCTTTTTTTAAAAATTCTGGTCTCAATCAAAACGAGATCGGATAAACCAAAAAAGGGTCGTACGCTGAGATCGCCTTGATTAATTTGGGGTAATCAGGTAAAAACCGTTTACTTAAATGGGCGTGGTCTGCGTCCATGCCTCTGGACCGCTGATCGGATGGAACCGATGTCTGAAAGCTTGCCGCGAATTCACCCGACTGCCATCATTGGCCTTGACGTGCAACTGGCCGACGATGTTCGTATTGGGCCTTTCTGCCTGATCGAAGGCAAAGTCGTGATTGGGGCAGGCTGCACGCTCGACTCGCACATTACCATCTATGGGCCTGTCACCATTGGTGATCGCAATCATATTGGCGTGGGTGCAGTGATCGGTGGCGAACCACAGTACAGGGCGTTCAAGAACGAAGAAACCTCTGTCGTTATTGGCGACGACAACAAAATTCGCGAATATGTGACCATCAACAAAGGCACAGCCGATGGCGGCGGTGTCACACGAATTGGCAACAACAACTATTTGATGACCGGCTCCCATGTGGCGCACGATTGCCATGTGCACAACCAGTGCACAATCATCAATTTTGCAAGCCTGGCCGGGCATGTGATCCTCTACAACAATTGCCTGGTCTCAGCCTATTCAGGGATCCAGCAGAGATCTCGTGTAGGACGACTGGCCATGCTTGGCGGGCACACACGGGTGACCCGCGACCTGCCCCCCTTCCTGATGGCTGTGGGCCAGAATGCGATCACAGGAGTGAATGTGGTGGGAATGCGCCGGGCTGGCATTCCGCGAGCGTCGATCGACGCCATTCGCAAAGTCTATAAAATCATGTACTTTCAAGGCCTGACCATTCCGAATGCCTTGATCGAGGCCGAACGGCAATTTGGCGAGATCCCGGAGGTCCAGGAATTTATCGCTTATTGCAAGGCCTCCACAATCGGGATCTGCCGCGCCAAGATTGCGAAGGAATCACGGCACGAGGAGTGATCCGCTTTCCAGTTTTGAATTCGACCTGTAGATGATCCACCTGCAACGATGTCAGATGTAAGCAGCGTCCCCCTGACGCGTCAGCACGCGATTTGGGGGGGGCAGCGTTTTTTTTGATTCAGATTTGCGTGGCTTATCTGTCGTGCGCGCCCGATGAGGGCATCGGGCCGACATGATTTTTCTTTTCAAATGTAGGCCGCGTCCCCTGACGCGGGTCGCGCGATCAGGGGGCTCGGCGTTTTTTTGATTCAGATTTGCGTGGCTTATCGTAAGCGTCCGGCCAACCCCATCTTCCATGCCGTGGTAATTTGAGTTTGTCAACGCAACACTCAATTCCTGGCTGGGAGTATCACTCATGAACCGTCGTGCCGATTCGCCTGTAAGCCCT
>CAMBEP010000060.1 GCA_945865635.1 Candidatus Kuenenia stuttgartensis | reverse complement strand
ACTCCCGGACCTTTGGTCCGGGAGTGGAGGCGGGAGGGAATCAGGTAGGGATTGTTCTTGTTTCGTCCGCCTGTCCCAGGCCGTTGGCCTGGGCTGGTATGGACCGCACCGTTGGTGCTTAAAGCCGCTGTGATAACATTGTCATACTTCCATCCAAAATATGACCCAAAAGATGTGCGTAACAACGAGGTCAGAGGACCTGGCCTACACCAAAGGCTCACCAATTGAGCAAGTTATTCTTGGCCTGATCCTAAGTCGTCGAGTCCGCATATAATTTGCGGAGATTTATCCGAATCGCGATCCGCTTTTCACAGGCACAGCAACCCTTCCAGTTTTGATTCTGGCCAATCGTCGTGTCATGCAAGCAATGGGCCATCCAACAATTCACCCGCCCAAGGCAATCAAACCTAACAAACTCAAAAAAAGACCAGCTCTGGAAGGATCCAGGCTGGTCGGTGATTATTTCAGGAAGTGATCAAAGGCAGGGGCTCTGCTTAGACTCGGGTCAATCGTCGTCGTCTGAATCAAAATCGTCGTCGTCTGAATCGTCATCGTCTTCGGAATCCGGATCATCCGGGTCTGAAGAATGAATGTCCGTCAGTTCGATGATCTCAGGACGCGGAATGGCGGCACCAAGGCCCGGAGCATCTGGCGAAATCTCCACCTTCTGCTTCTGCACAAAGTGGGTTCCCTTGCCTTTTTCCGTCATCTCCTGGGCTTTTTTATCTGCCTCATCCTTCTGATTGAATTCGAATTGCGCGATTGCCTTAAACGAGTCGTTGTAAACAACCCAGATCACTCGCTTGCGGGCAGCCGCTTTAGGAACCTTCGGTTTGACAACCCTAGGTGCCTTGGTTGCCTTCTTTTTCTTGGCAGGAGCCTCTAGCTCTTCTTCCAAGTCAATGTCAGAATCGGTATCCAAGGCGTCAGATTCCACTGGATCGATCTGCTCAGCCGCGTCGTGTTGTCGGCGTAATTCTTTGCGATTCTGTACTTTACGGGCCATCCTCGTTCAGTCCTTATTGCGTCACGATTGGGCTGGGATTTGTGCTTTCGTTGGCCGCAGCATCAGAACTCGGATTTTCGCCCCAAATCCTGATGAAATCCACACCATGCCCCAGTTCGATTCCGAATCAAGTTCTTCAGAATAACCAACCTCGCCGTTTCTTTCCAGTGGAAAAGCCCATGCATTCGGTTCTTTTATTTTCCCAGAGCGTTTTTTCTAACCCAAAATCGCAATCTTATTCGACGAAATTGCTCTAAACCGAATCCAATGGCAACCTTCTGGAAAAGCTCTCAGCCGGCAACCCAGGAAACCTCCAGTCACGCAAGCCACACTCATCGTAAATGATGCCATGCTTTAAAAATGCCAATCCACCAGAGATCCATCAAAGATCGGACCTTCCAGACAGACTCGACGAAGATCGACGCTCCCGTCCGCCTGAATGATCGGTGCCACACAACTGAAACAGGCTCCAAACCCACATGCCATCTGATTCTCAAGCGAAACCAAGCACTTGATCCCATGGCCCTGCGACCATTTCGAAACCGCTGCCAGCATCGGCTCCGGGCCGCAGGCCACAATCAGGGCTGGTCGCGCATTGGGCGGCCCGTTGAGCTTCTGGGTCATCAGATCGGTGATGCGGCCCTTCGCCCCAACTGAGCCATCTTCTGTACAAAGCTCAAGATGCATCCCAGAGGCTCTGAATTCGTCTAGCGGAGGAAGCAGGCCGGCATGCCGCACTCCATATAGAAAATCAATCCTGCAAGCAGGCTGATCCCGATCCACACTTTCGCCGTATTGCTCTTGCCCCATCCACCATTTGGCAAGTGCCAGAAATGGGGTGTAGCCAATCCCGCCTGCTACAAACCAGAGATCACCACGGGGCGGAGTGGCTTCAAACGGGTGGCCAAGCGGGCCCCAGATCCGAACCTTATCACCTGCCGACAATTGCGAGAGTCGGGTCGTGCCCCGGCCAAAGACCTGATACACCACGGAAAGCCCAATGGCCTCTCCGGAACTTCCCCTCAGAACATCATAGACGGCCAGCGGCCGGCCCAAAAGCGGGTCGTCGCCCCAAGTGGGCCGAATCATCAGAAACTGACCGGGCCTGATGATGGAGGCCATTTCAGGGGCCTCCAAATCAAGACGAAAAATCGCCGGGGTCAAGGCTTTGGCAGCCATGATCCCGGCATCCATTTGAACGGGCGAGCAAGATGGTTTCATCCGCTTGTATTGATCCATATGCAAAAAAGACTTTGGTTAAGACGTTCTGACTCAGGATGGTCGGCGGCGTTTACGCGGTGGCAAGCCACTGGATGGCCCCCCTCGGCGCTTGACCGGGCCCGCCTCTCGCGACTGACCAAGTATCGTGCGGCGCGGTTCCGATGAATCGCCTTCGCGTGGATCCGGCCTCGGGGCACGCTGGGGTGGCCGGCCTGGCCCGCTTTGGTCGCGGCCCGACAAGCGGTCGTCACGCTGAGGCGTACGCTTTTCACGATCCAGTGATCGGCCTCTGGATTCCTCGGGCGGTGCCTCGGAACGCCCCGCAAATCGTCCACGCGGTGGACCATCACTTCTGGCCCCGAACTGTCCACGCGGCGGACCATCGCTTCTGGGCCCGAATTGTCCACGCGGGGGACCATCGCTTCTGGCCCCGAATTGTCCACGCGGGGGACCATCGCTTCGTCCTTCGAATCGTCCACGAGGTGGACCATCGCTTCTGGGCCCGAATTGTCCACGCGGTGGACCATCGCTTCGGCCTTCGAATCGTCCGCGCGGTGGACCATCGCTTCTGGCCCCGAATTGTCCACGCGGTGGACCATCGCTTCGGCCTTCGAATCGTCCGCGAGGGCTTTCGTCCGGATTTTCACGAGCGGCTGGGCGATCTGATCGTCGGGGTTGATCACTACCACCTGTCTCCATGCGGTCTGTGAAGACAACCTCTTCATCGCCACCCGTGTCGTTATCATCATCGTCGTCGCGACGGGATCGTGCCGGGCGTCGCTCTTCCGGACTTCTGCGGGGGCGGTCCGCTGAGGCGGATCGTGAGGTGGCGGAGTCGGATGGCCGATCGCTTCGTGGGCCCGCAGAATCTGTGCGATCCCGAGCCGGCCCAGCCGACTTGATCCGGGACGCAACCGATGGCTTCTTGCCGTGATCTTCCTCTTCCGCCCAATCACCCGTGCGCAGGATATCCACTTCCGAATCTGTCAAGGCTCGCCATGCGCCTTCGCTGAGGCCCTTGAGTTGCAGGGGGCCGATTGCAACCCGAAGCAGCGACATGACCTTATGGTCAAACCTGGCAAGCATCCGGCGGATTTCGCGGTTTTTCCCTTCGGCCAGAACGATCTCAAGAACCGTGGCATTGCCGCGCTTGTTGACAATTCTGGCGCGACGTGCTCGCACCTTGCCCTCAGCCAGCCAGACACCGTCCGTCAGCTTCTGAATGATGTCGTTCCCGGCATCGCCGGCGACGGTCACTCGATAGGTCTTCTCCACACCATATTTGGGATGTGTCAGGCGCTGGGCCAGTGTGCCATCGTTGGTCAGAAGCATCAGGCCTTCGCTGTGTCGGTCGAGCCGGCCTACAATGAAGATCCGTTCCTTGGCCTTGGGGATCAAATCCTGAACCAGGGGCCTGCCCGATGGGTCGCTGGAGGTGCTGACATAGCCCTTGGGCTTGTAAACCAGGTAATAGGCGCATTGCTCAGGCTGAATCTTCTGTCCGTCGACAGCAATTCTCACCAGCTTTGGATCAACCTTGGCTCCCAATTCATTGGCGACTACGCCGTCGACGGTCACACGCCCCTCAAGCATGAGAAGTTCGCAAGCTCGGCGCGATCCAATACCAGCCTGCGCCATGATCTTCTGAAGACGCTCTGGCCCGTCCATGATGGTGGCAGGTTCCAGTCGTGAGCCGCGACGTGGCCGCTCGGCACCATCGCGTCGCGGCGGACGGCCTTCATTTGAAGATTCACGACGAGGCGGACCATCGTCGCGTCGTGGTGGTCGGCCTTCGCCTGAGAATGACCGACGTTCGCGTGGCGGACCATCGTCGCGTCTTGGTGGTCGGCCTTCGCCTGAGAATGACCGACGTTCGCGTGGGGGACCGTCGTCGCGCCGTGGTGGGCGGCCTTCGCCTGAGAATTCGCGACGTTCGCGTGGGGGACCGTCGTCGCGTCTCGGTAGGCGGCCTTCGCCTGAAGTTTCACGACGTGGCCCATCATCGCGGCGGGGCGGGCGGCCTTCGCCTGAGAATTCGCGGCGCTCGCGTGGCGGCCCATCATCGCGGCGGGGCGGGCGGCCTTCGCCTGAGAATTCGCGGCGCTCGCGTGGCGGGCCGTCGTCGCGTCGCGGTGGGCGGCCTTCGCTAGAACTTTCGCGACGTTCGCGTGGGGGACCGTCGTCGCGTCGTGGTGGGCGGCCTTCGCTAGAACTTTCGCGACGTTCGCGTGGGGGACCGTCGTCGCGTCGTGGTGGGCGGCCTTCGCCTGAGGTTTCACGGCGTGGCCCATCATCGCGGCGGGGCGGGCGGCCTTCGCCTGAGAATGACTGGCGCTGGCGTGGCGGGCCGTCGTCGCGTCGCGGTGGGCGGCCTTCGCCTGAGAATGACCGGCGTTCGCGTGGCGTACCGTCGTCGCGTCGAGGTGGGCGGCCTTCACTTGAGAATGACCGGCGTTCGCGTGGCGGCCCGTCGTCGCGTCGTGGTGGGCGGCCTTGGCTTGATGACGGACGTCGGGGGGCGCCTCCTCCCGGGCCTCTGGATGAACCTCCACCAGGGCGGTCGTTGCGGGAGTCGGAGCGGTTACTGCTTGGGCGAGCCATATCTGGGCTTATCTTTCTGCGTCTGCGTAGTTCAAAAACTGCGGATTTGAGGCATCTGAAAACTGGTTTTCAGCTTCATCACCTTGAATTAGTGTGCCGACTTTTTACGCCTTGCCTTTGAATCACTTTCAATGGCAGGCTGTTGCTCTGTAAGCTCATGTGCTGCAATGGGCTTCGGTTCTGCTGGCATTTCGTGGGCCAGGCAGTGCAGGGTTCCCAGCCCCCATACCAGATCAAGCGCATGAATGCCCCGAACTTCACGATCAGGGAAAAGTTCGGTTAGTATCCCCAGTGCTGTCCTGTCGTTGGGGTCGTTAAAAGTGGGTACGAGAACCACCTTGTTGGCGATATAGAAATTGGCATAACTGGCCGGTAGTCGCTGATCCTCAAAAATGACCGGTGCAGGCATCGGCAATTCAACAATTTTCAGGGGCGTTCCGTTGACTCTCGCGGCTTTCAGACGCTTCAGATTTTCCGCCAGTGGCTCGTGATTGATATCGCCTTTATCAGGCTCGACCATGGTGAGAACCGTCGCCTCGGCGACGAATCGGGCGATGTCGTCAACATGCCCATGTGTATCATCGCCAGCGATTCCCCGATCCAGCCAAATCGTTTGATGAATGCCAAGGGTTTCGGCAAAAAGCTGTTCGTATTCCAATCGCCCCATGCCTTTGTTGCGGCATTGAACATCAGAAAGCAGGCATTCTTCCGTGGTCATCAAAACACCTCTGCCATTGGTGTCAATGGCCCCACCTTCGAGCACCACCCGGCGCACATTCTCTTCGTCCAAAACAATCGGCTTGAATCGGTCGATTTCACAAGCTGAAGTCAGCCGTTTCGGCAATTTGGCATCACGCGTGTGGTTCTCATACTTCGACCAGGCATTGAATTGCCAGCAGATTGCAGCCCTGGCCGACTGGATCTCGCCTGATTCCGTCTCCTGAACTCCCGGGCGAACGACAAACGAAGGCAGACTGTCGCGAAGCCAGCCGCGGTCTGTCTTCCAGACGTGAAACCGGATATTGGCCAGTTGTGCCCCTTGCCTGACCAATATTCCTGCCACCTGATCGCGTTTCTTTTTGGTCGGAACGATCAGATCCACCCGTTCGGAAAACGAAAGATGCCGGACAATATCCGCAAAGACCCAGGGCACAGGCCCAAACTTGCCGGGCCAGTCCTGCTTCTGGTGGGGCCAGGCGATCCATGTCGATTCGTGCTCCTCCCACTCGGCAGGATGCCGGAACCCAAGCTGGGCTGGCGATAACGCCTGTGTGTCAGGATCCTGAGGGATTTCGTCAAAGATTTTTGTCATGGTTTTACTTCTGAGTGGGTCGTTTTTTTTGATGAAGATCCATCAAGGGATAAAACGCTTGCTTAGGGGTTCGTAGAGGTCGATCCTTCGGTCCCTGAAAAACGGCCAGTTGCGGCGTGTCTCTTCAATCAGCCCAAAATCGCAATCCACCAGCATCACGGCCTCCCGGCTTGCTGAGGCCTGCGCCAGGATGCGTCCAAACGGGTCCGCCACAAACGAGCCTCCCCAGAACTCAATCCCACCACCCGGGTCGCCTTCATGGCCCACCCGGTTCACGCTCACCACAAATACCCCATTGGCAATGGCATGCGACCGCTGCATCGTTTGCCAGGCAGAATACTGGGCCTCTCCAAATTCGGCTTTTTCCGACGGGTGCCAACCAATCGCTGTCGGATAAAACAACGCCTGCGCGCCAGTCAGTGCTGTGGCCCGCGCCGCTTCCGGATACCATTGGTCCCAGCAAATCAACACCCCAAGCTGGCCATGCGGTGTTGCGCTGCTCAAGAAACCCGTGTCGCCGGGCGTGAAGTAATATTTCTCGTAAAATAACGGGTCGTGCGGGATGTGGCTCTTGCGATACAGGCCCGTCATGGTCCCGTCCGGCAAATGAATCACCGAAGTATTATGATAAACGCCCGCCGCACGCCGCTCAAACAAGCTCGATACCAAACTAATCCCCAGCTCCCGGGCCAGCTTGCCAAGCACTTCTGTCGATGGGCCGGGGATCGATTCGGCAAGGTCAAACTGATTGATGTCGTGCCTCTGACAAAAATACAGGGAGCGAAATAGCTCCGGAAGGCATACGACCTGAGCTCCCTGCGCCGCCGCTGTGCGAATCATCTCCATGGCATGTTCCATATTACCACGCGGATCCTCCACGCAGCGCATCTGAATCAGACCAATCCTGACATTCAAACTGGTTCGCCTCTGCACCGGATTTTCTGACATCTTTCCTGTCCAAAAATTGTTCTGAGTGCCATCTCTTCCGTGGTTGCCAGCCACTTGCCCACGATCCCGAACATGAGGCCCCATAGGCCCGTCTCCGAAAATTCGCAAGCATTTCATCTTAACCTAAATTCCCAATTTTGTCACAGGGAATAAATCTGAATCGTAATTCCGGGCCGGCATCAGCCCCACTCAAATCAGCCACTGGTGCCTGTGGCCACGTGGTTTTTCGGGATGTGTAAAAATTATAGAATCTGAGACTTTTCGCACCCATTCCGGATCAATTTTCCAAACTGCCAATCATCATTCCATCCCGATGGCCAGAACTGCCGAGAAAATTGACGATCTGACTTTGACGGTCATAAGAACTTACGGCATAATTCTGAAATCAACCTGGACCGATTCCATTTTCGGGTCGGTTCCAGCTCAAATTTCAAGGACGGACACTCACGCTTGAAACGCCTGAAAATCGATTTTCAGCCCAAAAACGTGAAAAGACCAACGGATGAGGTCGTGATGGACGAGAAATCAGCGGGCAATTCGCAACAGAAGTCCAATCAGCCCAATGGCCAAAAAGCCGTGGTCAGGCCCCGGCCCGCCATGTTTCGTGCTCTGGGGCACCAGGACCCCCCTCAACAAGTCGAAATCCAGGGCCGAATTTTCGAAAAAATCCGAGTCTTCAAACACGACTCCTGGGCCGCCACCGCACTCTATGAATGCCCCGATTTCGGCAAGGCCATCTGCAAATTCAACAGACGCCAATCCATCGGACCAATCCCCATGCGATGGCTCGGCTGGTTGCTGGCACGAAATGAATCCAGAATCCTCGATCGTCTCAAAGATTCAGGCCAGGTCCCGATCATCCTCGGACCAGTCCGAATTGATGGCAAGATTCACTCCAATGCCATCTCCCGCCGTTTCATTGAAGGGCACCCACTCGGACACAAAGAGCCTGTTCCTGTCGAATTCTTTGCCAGGCTCCGCGACCTGCTCAGCCTCATGCACGACCGTAAACTCGCCTACGTTGACCTGCATAAACGCGAAAATGTCCTCGTCGGCGACGACGGTCAGCCTTATCTCATCGACTTCCAGATCAGTTATGCTTCCCCTTCAGGCTTCCTCGGCCGACTCCCTTCCTCCCGGTTTATCCTCAATATCCTCCAGAAAAGCGACGATTATCACTTCGAAAAACTGCGACGAAAATCCCTCCCTGATGCCCACGCCGCCGCCCAGCCTGTGGACAGACCCTGGTGGATTCGCGTCCACAGGGGCGTCGCCATGCCCTTCCGGCAAATGAGACGCAAATTCTTCGTCGCCCTTAAAGTCCGAAGCGGTCAAGGCATGGTGCATACAGAGCATTTCACTGAAGAAGCGCTCAGAGATGAAGCCGCCGCTTCATGATTGCCTATCATCAGGCAAGATAGATTTCGTGGACGACCCCACGAAGGTCCATCTCGAATTCAATCTCGACAATCGGTGGCCGCGTGTAAAACCATCGAATTCCCTGAAGCATAGCTGGGCCAGCCTGGGCCGCGATCACTCCCGGAACAATCTGATCCATTCCATGAATCGTATAGACATTTGTTGATGTCACATCCGCCCAAGTCCCGCCAAGCCCAAACAGTCGCGACTCCATCAGGTTCATCACAAACTCGCTCTTCAGCCTCAGCCCCTCAGGCGTAAGATTGCCTCGCTCGACAATCGATTCGGCATCCAGAAATCCGTCTGGCAATTCGCCGCCGCCTGCCACAACGAATGTCCTCTTCGCGTGCTGCACCGTCGGGCGGGTATAAGCGAATCCATGAATCACCACCTCCGGATTCGCCAGGAATTCAGGGCTCACATTCGTCCTGGCCACCGGGTTCACACCATCCACGAACAAGCCCCACGATTTCAAGATCTCTGCGTATTCCGCATTCAGCTCGCCAAACCCCTGAAAACTGAATGGCTTCGGTGATCGCAACTCAATCGAACAAAGCGAAGCCCTGGGGCGATCCTGAGAATCAAGAAACCCCTCAATCTTCTCAAAACCAGCCCTATATCCTAAGGGTTCTGAGAAAATGACGTGCACCACCTCATGGCCCGGCATGGCCACCACTCCGCACGAATAAGGCGCAATTCCAGGCAGAAACCGATAATTCCCGGTCGGATGATTCACAAGTGGCATGGTCGAGGATGCTCCCTTTTTTTTCTTCTTTTAGATTGATGGGCTCGGTTCAGAGGAAATCTCTCTTGCCTGAACAAGTTCGCCAATGACATAAGTCTTCTTGTCCTGCGACTCGTAATAAGTGCGCATGACCATCTCAGCCACCAGGCCAAGCAGGACACTGTTCACCCCGGTCAGGAAAAACATCACGCTCAGCAGCGGCAGAGGGGTCTCGATGAATGTTTTTTCCGGATAGCCAGTCAGCAGCTCGTGAAGAAATTTATAATACAGCATCAGGCAGAATGTCGTGATCGAGAATAGCACGGAATAGAGTCCCACGCGACCAAAAAAGTGGATCGGGCGTTGGGAATACCGCTGCTGGAATCGGATCAGAATCAGATCAAGAATCACATTCCAGGTACGCCCAATTCCGTATTTGGTCACACCGGCGGTTCTGGCTCGATGGTTCACCACCATCTCTGAGACTTTTCCGCCCTGCCACGAAGCAAAAATCGGTATGAATCGGTGCATTTCGCCATAAAGCCTGACTCCCTCGAGCACCTCCCGGCGATATGCCTTCATTGTGCAGCCGAAATCGTGGATCCCCACACCTGAAAGCCACGCAATCAATCGGTTTGCAAGCTTTGAGGGTAATCGCCGGTTGAGGAACTTGTCCTGACGATTCTTCCTCCAGCCTGAGACCACGTCAAACCCTTCTCCAAGCTTGCCCAGCAAGCGTGGGATATCCGCCGGGTCGTTCTGGCAGTCGCCGTCCATTGGAATCAATACCGCCCCATGCGACTGATCCAGGCCCGCCGAAAGTGCCGCCGTCTGACCACAATTACGCCGCAAAAGCACCACTCGGGTTCGATCCGGGTCTGAGGCCTGCAATTTTCTCAGAACTCCTGATGTGCCGTCCTTCGAGCCGTCATCGACAAACAAAATCTCATAATCAATCCCGGTCGAGTCCAGCGCCTCATGAATTTCAGAATGAAGCGGGCCGACATTCTCCAACTCATTGAATACAGGAATGATAATCGAAAGGTCGATGGTCGAAGTCAGCATTGGTTTGGAGTCGATTCTTCGTCTTTTTTTTGAAGGAATGGAGGGAGCGGATCTCAGCCAGCGACAAACTGGCTCAGGTATCGATGGCTGATCCTGAGCGAGTCGATGCGTTGGGCCAGCGAGCCTTCAAAGGCACGGTCCTCCACCTCAACCACCAAAGGCCCATCATAGCCTGTATCCGCAAGGGCACCCAGGAACATACCCCAATGGACATCGCCCATTCCCGGCAATTTCGGCGAATGCCATAACTTCGGATACGAAAATACGCCATGCTCGTTCAACTTGTCGCGGTCAATCCGAACATCTTTGGCATGCACATGCACCAGTCGATCCTTGAATTCTGAGAGCACCGAGACATAATCCATCATCTGAAGCACAAAATGCGATGGATCAAAATTCAGCCCCCAGCTCAGGCTGGGAATGTCTGTATACATCCTCCGCCAAATCGCGGGCGAAATCGCAAGATTATGCCCCCCAGGCCATTCGTCCTCACCAAACGACATCGGGCAATTCTCAATACCAACCCGTACCTGACTCGCCCCGGCATGCGCAATGATTGGCTTCCAGGTCTCCAGAAAATCCGGCCATTGGGACTCAATCGTCCGCCTCGGGTCACGGCCGACGAATGTATTGACCACTCCCACTCCAAGGGCCCCAGCCGCATCGATTACCGAATGAATCTGAGCCACGGCCGCCTGCGCCGTTTTCTCTACCGGCGACAGTGGATTCGGGTAATAACCAAGCCCTGAGATGCTGACCCGGTATCGGGCCAGCAAGTCGTGGATCCTGCCCACCTCTGCGGCATCAAGTCGGGCTGTGTCAATATGCGTGACGCCGGCATATCGGCGGTCGGCTAAACCCACCGGCCAGCACATCAGCTCAACACACGAATAGCCTAGCTCTGACGCCGTTCTCAATACCTCTTCCAGCGAAAGCTCTGGCAGAATGGCTGATACAAATCCGAGTTTCATCTTCAGGTTCCCTTCAATGGGGCAGAGATCGCGCGTGGACCGGATTTTGATGGATCAATGATTCATCCTATCCTATCAGCCTTTGGTCTCTCGTTCCAGAGTCGCCAGCCGCACCAGTTCAGGCCAGATCCGTCCGACCACCATCACCACGAAAATCGTGGCAAATCCGCCAAAGACCACACTCGGCACAGGCCCCCACATGGCGGCGGTCAGACCCGATTCAAACGCACCAAGCTCGTTTGAAGTGCCAATAAAAACCCCATTTACGGCAGAAACCCGGCCCCTGAGTTCATCGGGGGTCCGGATTTGCACAAGCGTATTGCGGATCACGACACTGATATTGTCAAACGCCCCAAGAAGGCCCAGCATCAAGAGCGATAATGCATAATTCTTCGAGAGCCCAAACCCCAGTGTCGCCAGCCCGAATGCCACAACCGACACCATAAGCGTCCAGCCCACATGATTTCTGGGCGGGCGATACGCCAGAAAAAAGCCCATCGCCAAGGCCCCTATCGAAGGGGCCGCTCGCATGAAGCTATAGCCAACCACATCCGTATGCAAAATCTCGCGGGCAAAGATCGGCAAAAGAGCCGTGCAGCCACCAAACAGGACAGCCAGCATGTCGAGCGAAATCGAGGCGATCAGGACACGCTCGCGAAACACATGACGCAGTCCATCAAGCCAGCTTGAATGGGGGCCTTTCTCAGCCCCTTTCGGCACCTGTCTGGCCAGAGGCACACCAACCGATTTCGGGAGCCCCCAGAAAGCAAAAAACATGATCAGGGCGCAGGTCATGTCCACAAGATATGCCACAGCGTACTGATGGGCCGACGGTGTGCAGAGGCTCACAAGAACGGCCCCGATCGCTGGGCCGACGGTGGCAGCAATGTGCATGGCCGACGAATTCCAGGTCACGGCATTGGTCAGGGCATCGCCCGGCACCAGGCGTGGGACAATCGCAACCCGCGACGGATTGTTGAGCACCCTTGAGACACCAATAAAGAAAAGCAAACCAAAGTATAAAGGCAGCCTCGGGTCATGAAAATCCGCCTCGGATTCGCCCAAAAAGTTCGCCAATGCCATAATCGAGCGATTCCCAAATTGAAGGATCACCCAATCAGGAACCTTGATCACCTGGCTGGAAACCAGCGCCACCAAAGCCGCAAAGATGGCCATCATGGCCTGCGCAATGAGCACAAGATTACGTCGGTTAAAACGGTCGGCCAAAGCGCCGGACCAAAGCGCCAGACCAAGAATGGGAATCACCTGAGCCAGCCCAACCAAGCCTAAAACCGTGGCCGAACGGGTGATTTCGTAAAGCTCCCAGCCCATGGCTACGGAAAGAATCTGCTGACCCAGGATCGAAGCCACAGAACCAATCCAATAACGGGCGAACCCGGGCACTCGAAAGGCTTTAAAGCCGTCGCCACGAGTGGGGTCGGTCGGAATGTCCGTTGCAGGCATGAAAGTTTCATCTAGCAGGTTGGCAAAATCAAGGCCTTGATCAGGCGGATTTTGCCACCTGGGCTGCATTCAGAATTTCAAGGGTGCGCTTGACGAATGCCGATGCCACGTCCAATGATTCTTCGGGCTTCGACTTCAACTGCTGAAGCTGTTGAAACTTCTGAATCAAAGCGCCGTCCAGCAGACCAGTCTTGACGTAATGCACTTCGGTCGCAATCATCAGGCATCGAAGCCCATACTCACGCAAGCCTTTGCTGTAAACCAGGGCCCGCATGCAGGCAAACATCGCCTCATAAGAGAGAAAAATGATATCCGCCTTGTCGCCCTTGTTAAAGGTCTGGATATTCGTCGCTGCTTCCAGACGATCGGCCGCCAGATTCAGCAGGGCGGGTACCCGGGAAGGGGCGTCAGTGTCTTCAAACAGGTACGGGCTTTCAAGACATTTTTGAAGGTTGTTGACAATTGCCATGTTCGATGAGCCTCTGAAAAAATGTCCGTGAACTGTCAGTGAGGGGAATCGGCTGTTTTTTTTAAGGTCAGCCTGATGCGTTTGGTCCAGAGTCGCCGTTGGTCAAGGCTTGGCTGAAGCAGCCGAACCTGGCCCTTCCGCTTTTGCCGGAGCATTGATGACTGCAGACGTCTTAGCCGCGGCCGATGGTTTCGTGGTTCCTGAAGGCTTGGCGGCCTCAGCAGGTTTCGATGGTTCTGGCGGCTTCAACTGCGAAGGCCGGGTCGTCCGCGGCGCAGGCTTGTTGTAATCCAGAGGATCCGGATTCCGCCGTGTGATGTGCAAGCCACTGCGAGAAACAGATTCCATGTCTGTCAGCAATACCGACGAATTCAGGCCAAAGAAGAGGGTCAGAACTGTCCCCAAACCCAGAGGCAGGGCAATCTCTGGCCCCATCCATTTGAGTTCCGCACGTTGCGTATCGCGGAAGAACATGGCCTTCAGGATGCGAACGTAGTAGAACGCCGAAACCACGCTATTGAAAAGCCCCAGAGCCACAAGACCCATCATCGTGACCTTGTCCGGCCCGCCCACATTCAAGGCTTCCATGAACATGTAAAGCTTGCCGAAAAAGCCGGCTGTCGGAGGAATCCCAATCATCGAAAGCATCAGGATGCAAACCGCCACTCCCACATAAGGATGACGCCTGGCAAGACCATTGAGATCCTCAACCTCTTCGGTTCCTCGGTCACGATCAATCCAGGCAGCAAGGGCAAACCCGGCAATCGTGGTCAGTCCATAAACCACAAGATAGAAAAACAAGGCCGCAGCCGCCTCTTCAGGCTCTGTACTCAGGCCCACAGCAATCACCCCAACAAGCATGTATCCAGCATGGGCAATCGATGAATAGGCCAAAAGCCGCTTCAAATTTTTCTGGCCAAGGGCAGCAAAGTTGCCGTAAGTCATTGTGGCCGCTGCAATCATGGCAAGCAAGCCAACCCAGCCCGGAGAGGTCGGAGTGCTCGTCGCTGCCCACGACCCCAAACCACCACCCATCACTTTAACCATCGCCACAAGGCTGGCCAGCTTGGATCCCGATGCAAGCCACGCCGATACCGGTGCAGGAGCCCCTTCATAAACATCAGGAGCCCACTGGTGAAACGGTACCGCCGAAACCTTGAACCCAAATCCTACCAAAATCAGAAGAACCGCCACTGCGCCCACCACATTGCCCGTCAGGCCAGGCTGCTGCGTCGAAGACAGAACCAGACCGATCTCAGAAATCGACAAACTGCCCGTCAAACCATAAATCAAGCTCAGACCAAACAGAAACAGGGCCGATGAGACAGAGCCATAGACAAAATACTTCAGGCCCGCCTCAGCAGATCGCTGCTTGGACTTCTCCATCGCCGTCATCAGATAAAGGCAAATGGTCATCGTCTCAAGTGCCAAAAACAGGGTCAAAAGGTCTTCCGCCGCGATCAGGATGATCATCGAGACGGCCGACCAGACCAGCATGGCGTAATACTCGCCCCAATGGCTCGTAAAATTCCAGACCATCGAAAGACATGTGATCAACACCGCAAACAAGATAACCAGAGATGCGAACTGATTGAACAGAACCCCACCATTAAGGCTGCCAAAAAAGATCAAAGGGTCCGTTCCTGGCGATGGGCCTATGTACTTGTAGGATATGTACTGGCACAGTACAAGCGATGCCACAAGCCCGGAGAGGGTGAACATGCCCAATGAGCGGTTGCGTGTGGTCGAATCCTGACCCGCTAAAAGTGTCAGGTCGATGATCAGAGACAACAGCCCCCACACTGTCAACACAATGACGGGGCTGAATATCACGAAGTCTTGGATGGAAAGGCCGGATGGCATGGTGGTCCCGTGATCGTCGTGAGTGAGGCGGTGAATGGTCCGCAGGTCGTTTTTTGTACGTCTTTTTTTGGTTTGTGCTTTCAGGATCAGCCTGAAAGTCCGTCGAATTCTTCCACGTCGGCCGATCGCCAACGACGGTAGCAAAGCAGAATCAATCCCACACCGACAGCCACTTCGGCCGCCGCAATTGTCACCACAAAAAGGGCCATCATCACTCCTGTGAGTGGCCCTTCACTGGCCGACGGGGTACCGTATCGCCAAAACGCGATGAAATTGACGTTGGCCGCATTGAGCATGATTTCAATCGCCATCAATACACCAATCGCGTTGCGACGCATCAATACGCCCATCAATCCGATGGCGAACGACGCCGCTGCGAAGTATAAAAACCAGGTCAGAGGTATTTGCTGGGTCATGGCGTCAGTAGGTCTCGCTCATTCAGGCCTGAAAAGAGGGATCTTGTGGGAACTCAGGATTGGGTTGCCGATGGCTTGGCCGATTCCGCCAAAGCCTCTGCCTCATCCGCATTGTCATATTGTGCCAGTACCACCGCACCCACCAGGGCCGCTGTCAATAGCAGGCCAGCAAGCTCGAACGGAACAACATAACGCGTCATCATCTCGCGACCAACCGTCGGCGTCATCGATAAAATCGCCCGGCCCCGCTCGGTCTTGGTCGTGGCATCAACCGGAAATTCAGGCCGAACCGCCAATTGTGTCCAGGGCTCATGGGAATTGATCCCCAGAATCAGAACCACCAAAACCGACCCAAACGCGCCAAGACCCAAAAGCCGCCACTGCTTGGTCACAATCGTTGTGTCATCGCCCTGAATATTACGGGTCAACATGATCCCGAACATCAAAAGCACTGCCACCGCACCTATGTAGATCAAGACCTGGATCGCTGCCATGAATTCCGCTTCAAGCAGCACGAACTGGCAGGCCACGACAAAGAAAAACGCAACCAGATAAAGCCCGGCATGAACCAGGTTCCTGGCAAAAACCGTCCCCAGCGCCATCAAAAGGCCGAAGCCCGAAAGGGCGATGAAAAGGGCTTGAATCACGGCAGGAATCCTCTAGTCAGATGGTCAATCAGTCTCTTGAATCTACGAAACACACACACAATCCGGCTCAATACTCGTCTGTCATCTGCCCTGGTTCGATGTCGCCAAAAGCGATTCCCCAGTACGGCTGATCAGGGTCGGTCGACGATCCGGATCGTTAGACTTGTAACTGTTGCGATTCAGACGGAACACAAACCAGACCGTCAAAACCGTCAAGGGCCCTGTCACAACCCAGCCTATGATCCGCTCCTGAAATCCACCCGCCGGTCGAACCACAATCTCAAACCAAATCGCAGAAAGGAAAATGTTGGCTATCGCCAGAGGAACCATCGTCTTCCACGCAAAACTCATCAGCCGGTCGACCCGGACCCGAGGCAGTGTGGCTCGTATCCAGAACATCACGAAGACCAGAAAAAAGACCTTCGCCATGAACACTGGTATCATGATCAAGTTCGAAAAATGCCAAGGCCCTGTGTAATCCTGACGAGCGGATGCCGTCACCTGCGAATTCACCCCGGCCTGGAACGGTAATGGCCGATTGGCCATCAAGACCAGATCGTTGCCAACCCGGTTCGCTACCTGAAACGTCTGGCTCACGCCCTGAATGTTGGTCACCTTGATCCGGAAGCCTGTACCAGGGTTCGCTGGAAATTCATGGTTCGCATTGAGCTTCAACACCGACTGGGTCGATGCATCAAACGGTGCCGCCAGCATGTGCTGCGCCTCGCCTGCAAAATAACCCTGAAACGGAAGGCTCCCGCCCCCCAGAAACAAAGTCGTTATCAAACAGCAGACCGCAAACACATTCAGATATTCGCCCAAAAAGAAAAGCCCGAACCGCATGCCCGAATATTCCGTGTGGAATCCGGCAATGATTTCCGATTCGGCTTCAGGCAAGTCAAACGGAGCTCGATTCACCTCGGCAATGCTCGTGATCAAAAGGATCATGCAGCCAAGCATCCCCGGCGGGCTGAACAGAAACCAGCCCTGATCATATTGCTGGGTCTGTACAATCGAAACCAAGCTCAAGCTTCCCGCCCAGAGAATCACTGGCAAAATCGACATCACCTGCGGGATCTCATAGCTAACAAGCTGCGCCACGCCACGCATCGCACCAAGCAGAGAAAATTTGTTCCGGCTCGACCACCCTGCCAGAAAAATCGACATCGCCGAAATCGATGATACAGAGACCATATAGAGCAATCCGCTCGGCAGATCCACCGGGGCCAGGCCAATCCCAAACGGTATCACGGCCAGAACCAGAAAGGCCGAGATCAAGGTCAGCATCGGAGCCAGTAGGTGCACGAAACTGTTGGCACCTATCGGCAAAATGCACTCTTTAATGATCAGCTTGATGAAGTCCGCAAACGGCTGGAGAAGCCCGAACGGACCGACCCGGTTCGGACCGATCCGGTCCTGAAATCGTGCCGCCAGCTTTCGTTCAGCCAGCACCATATAGGCCACGATCAGCGGAAAGACACCGAAAAAGCCGCCAAAAAGGTACAGGACCCAGCGGAACCAAAGCCAAAGATTGACCTGGTCATAGTACATTCGCTGAGCCAGCAGGGGCGTCAGTTCCAATTGAGCAAAGAAGTCTGTCGGCGACACGCGTCTAACCTCGCAATAGGCTCAAAGTCACGCAGGAAGGAACATGGAATCCGGACCAACACTCGAAAAATCGGCCAATCACTGCCAGCGAAGGGCGCCACGTGCCCAGGCATAGGCCAGACCAATCAGCAGCATCGCTACGAAAATGATCATTTCGACCAGTGCGAAATAACCAAGGCCGCCATAGCTTACCGCCCACGGGTAGAGAAAGACTGTCTCGATGTCAAACAGGACGAACATGATGGCATAGAGATAATACTGCATACGAAACTTCACCCAGCTCTCGCCCACCGTCAGGACTCCGCATTCATACGTCTGGGATTTCGTCACAGACTTCTTCTTCGGGGCAAGCAACGCCACGGCCAATAGCGGACCCGCCGCAAACAGAACCGCGACGAGTATCAGAAGGCCAATGAAGATGTAGTTGTAAACCATGATGCCAAAAGACCTTTCAGATCGCTACGGTCAAAGCGCTTCGATTTTTGTTCCACCGTCAATCGCCACCACCGTGATCTCTCCGTCATCCGCCCTCAATCGCAAGGTCGGCTGGTTCAAGGCCGCGGCCTTCGACCCCATCTCCATCCCGCCAATCGGGCGAAGCGATTCGGATACCACGGTGCCTTCACGAGTCGTCGTCCATTGACGATGCCCAACTCGGACATTGTGCGTCACTCTCACCCGAGTGCCAGCCGCCCAGGTCGGTTCCATTGTTTGAGGTCGGGGAATCATCTTCGTTTCGCTCTCGGACTGATACGGTCAGTTTTTGTCTGGCTTGCCTTGTATTCAAGAACGCTATGCTACAGAGGATGACGCAGACCCACAAGTGAAATGGGCTTTTTTTCTGGAATTTCATCCATCAGCCTCGCGAAAGCTGAAGCGCTTTCTGAAGCCTCTGATCCTTCTTCTTCGACACCTTGCCTCGCTCCGTCACCTCTTCCACACTCGCATACGCATCCGGGTGCGTCTTGGCATAGAATTCACTCGAGACCAAAAGGTCCTGAAGCGAATAAATGTGAGTCTGGTGACGCTCATAATTCGAAAGCTCGAAATTATGATCCATCTTGATGGCGTCAAACGGGCAATACTCCGAACACATCCCACAATTCATACACACATCCATGTCAATGTAGTACTCCTCGGGAAGTGTCACAGGCTTGCCTTCCGGGCTGTGCGCCTGACTCATCCAGATGCATTGAGGTGGACAGACCTTCGCACAAATATTACAGCACGTGCAGCGCACATTGCCATCCTCATTGTCGTAGATCAGAACCGGAAGCACCCGCAGACGCTCATAAACGGGCAACCGTTCGTCAGGATACTCAACCGTAAAAATGCCTTCGGTCTTGTCGTCCTGATAGACCGTCGTCTGGTTCTTCGGTCGTGTATAAAAGTCAACCGGCAAATCGCCACCGCCACGACGCTTCAGAAAGTTGCCCGCCTTGAAGTCGTGCGTGAAGGTCAACAGAAATCGCCTGATCGTGACCAAGTGACCAATCAGAATGCCTTTGCCGAGTGCCATGGTCTCTACTCATCCTCCACAACCATCACAAAATCAGATTCACTCGATCCGATGGTCGGTTACTTCGGGAAATCTCGCACAAAGTTGGGCCAGAAAGATTCAGGCATTTCTTTTTTGGATCTTGATTCACCAAAAAAAAAGGCCTCATACGTCGATTGTTGACAGATCAGCGATCCACTTCGCCCAGAACAATGTCAAGGCTGCCAAGAATCCCAACCACATCCGCCACCGTCGCTCCAACACACATCGTCTCAAGTGCCGTCAGGTTGATGAACGACGGGCTCCGGATGTGATACCGATACGCTGTAGGTGATCCGTCCGAAACCACATAGAAGCCAAGCTCACCCTTCGGATTCTCAACCCGACTGTAAGCCTCGCCCGCTGGAACCTTGATCTGATACGTCTTCTTGCCAGGCAAAATCGGACCTTCCGGCAAGTCCCGAATGGCCTGCTTCAGAATCTTGACGGATTCTCGCATCTCCATGAGCCTGACATAGTAACGATCATAAAGATCGCCTGACTTGCCCACCACCACATTGAAGTCAAACCGGTCGTAAATCGAATACGGTGCCGCCCGGCGGATATCGTAATTCACGCCCGAAGCCCTCAAAACCGGCCCGGCCGTCGAGAAGGCGATCGCTTGCTCGGCTGTCAGGGCTCCCACTCCCTTACAACGATCGAGCATGATCTCATTGGCGGAAAGGAAACGGTCGAGTTCGTCAATCTTCCCGTCCAGACGGTCGTATACGAACCGGTGGCATCGCTCTTTCCACCCCTTCGGCAAATCAAACGCAACTCCTCCAAACCGGAAGTAGTTGCACATCATACGACTGCCGCTGGCCCACTCAAAAAGGTCGAGTATCAACTCCCGCTCTTCAATCGCATACAGGGCTGGCGTGAAAAACGCTCCAATATCGTTCAGGAAGAAACCGATCGCCCACATGTGGCTCGCCACACGTGTCAGCTCGGCCATGATCACACGAATGTATTCCGCTCGCTCCGGAACCTTCGTGTCGTCGCCCATGAGTTGCTCGACGGCAAGGGCATAACCAAAGTTGTTGCCCATGCTCGTCAGGTAATCCAGGCGGTCTGTGAACGGAAAGTTCATCAGATACGTGTTCCGCTCGCCAATCTTTTCGTGGTTGCGGTGCATGTAGCCCATGACCGGCTTCAGGCCGACCACCGTCTCGCCGTCAACCCTCAGATTCATCCGGAATACACCGTGGGTCGACGGGTGCTGGGGACCCATGCTCACCACAAACTGATCCGTGTCAAGCTCGCTGATCTGAACTCCACCTGGCATCAGATTCTTGCCCTTGACATCGTCCAGGGCCGAAAGGCTGTCCCAGTCCGTAAAGTTCTGGGGAATCTTCATGTTCGTGCCGTAAGGATTCAATTCCTCAGCCCGAAAATGGTTGCCATGCCCCTTTTCCACCCGACTGTCAAAAACCTTCGTTGGGCCTTCATAATAAGGCTCAAGAAAATCTTTGCGAAGCGGGTAATAGCCGTAGCCTTCCCACATCAATATCCGTGTCAGATTCGGGTGGTTCGTAAACTTGACACCC
The DNA here is from genome assembly GCA_945865635.1 of Candidatus Kuenenia stuttgartensis. GTDB lineage: Bacteria > Planctomycetota > Planctomycetia > Isosphaerales > Isosphaeraceae > QWQI01. Next base: position 8,085 of record CAMBEP010000060.1, on the reverse strand, counting down.
ATCATGTCGAAAACTTCGCGTTCCTGGAAGTCGGCACCTGGCCAGATGTCGGTCACACTCGGCACCGACGCCTGCCCCTCCGCCTCTGCCAACCGAACCCGAAGCATGATCACTGTCCCAGGATTAGACGTCGAATCCAAGTGATAGTTGACTTCAATGCAATCCTGATAATGAACGCTCTGGAGGCTGGCCAGATAGTCGTAGCGGGTCGATGAATCGGTTTTCAGGAACTTCGAAACCTCGCGAAGTTTCTCCGAAGGTACCAGCAGCCCCGCATCAATAATCGTACTCGAACCCGCTCCAAACTTCTCATTCAGCCGGTCGCTCAATGTTTTGAGCTTCTCATGACCAAGCCAGACCAAGGTCGGCCGAGCTTCCGCCTTTTTGATCTTTTTGGCAGGTGCTGCCGGCTTGGCGGCTGGCTTCGCCTCTTCAGAGACAAGTGCTGCGGCCGCAGGCGCTATGGCCCCGGACATCTTCGCTCGCAAGCGATCGGCCGCCGAGACCACGGCCGGAGCGGCCGACGATTCTTCAACCGCTGGCTTCTCAGGCTGGGGGGCTGGAATGATCAGGGGCTTGGGCATGGCCGCCTGAGATTTGTCCAGAAGGCCCTGAGCCGTTTTTTCGGCCGTAATTTCCAGGAACCGGACATCGATCAGGTCGGGGCCGAGCACGGGAACTGGAATATCGCGTTCCACTTCCGGCTTGTACCAGACGGCATCGGCCAGACTTTCTCCATCAATTTTCTTCTGAAGGGCAATCAACCCATTGAGAAGAGCCTGCGGAGAAGGTGGGCAGCCGGGAATGTAAACATCCACAGGCAGGTATTTGTCCACTCCCGAAACCACGTTGTAGCCTTCCTTGAAAGGGCCACCACCGTTGGCACATGCTCCCATGGAGATCACATACTTGGGTTCCGGCATCTGATCATACAAACGGGCGATCATCGGCATCATCGTCTTGGTGACGGTGCCTGAAACGATCATCACATCGGCCTGACGTGGAGAGCCTCGGAAAACTTCGGCGCCAAATCGAGAAATGTCGAATCGACTACAGGCTGAGCAGATCATTTCGATCGCGCAGCAGGCGAGTCCAAAACCAAGGGGCCAAAGGCTCGATCGCCGCCCCCAGTTATAGATCGTATCGACCATCTCCAGCAGCTTGGGCCAGCTGGTTACGAAGATATGCTGTTCCAGTTCTTTTTGAAGAACGGGATCGATGACAACGGTCCATTCAGGGCGGGCTGTGCTTTGTACGCTCATGACCAACGCTCATTGCAAAACGACTGGATTCCTATCGCGGAAGTTCTACCATACAATAGACATTTGCGAGCCATTTTGCTAGAGGTTCCCGCCAAACCTTCTGCAATTCTTCTCCATGAGCCCGGAAAAAAGTTCCATGAACCGACGTTCCAGCCAATTCAGCCTGACTTTCCTGATGCTGCTTATCGCTTGTATTGCTATAAATTTATGGCTATTCCGGCAAGGCATTCTATGGGGCATCATCGGTCTGAATATTTCCAAGCATCTCCTGATCGCCTACCTCTGCAGAAATCTTGGAGTCAATCGTATGGTCGACCCGGCTGTGGGGGATACCTTCCTCGACTCCGACTAAATCTTCGCCCCAAGGGCCTCAAAAAAATCAGAAAAGTTCTCCAAACCGCAATTACCTGGAAAACGGGATCTTAAATCAGAAGGCCGGGTGCCCTCACCCGGCGTGGTTTGTGTTTTTTTGTAAAAGCAACTAAAGCCATGTTGAAGATGATTTTATGGATGTTTTTTGTTTCAGTCCGAGAACCGCCGGGCGAAGGCACACGGCGTGCACAAAACAAGAAATGCGGGGATTAGTTCCTACGAATCTGGTTCCAGGGGTCGTCGTCCCATTCCTCTTGAAACCACTGGAATGGAGCTTCGGTTTCAGGCAAAGCGATGCTCTCGCAGAAGTATGCAAGTCTCGCTGATTTCATGAGATAAATCATGATCTGAAAACTGGCGAAAAGGGTCAGCATGGTCGAAAGGGTGGCGAGCATGAGGCTGTCCAGGGGGTTCAGCCATCGCACCCGGACCAGAGGCCACCCGCTGGACCAGTCGGTCAGGCCTGTGGCGATTGCGATACTTGCCAAAAGCCCTATCCAGCTTAGCCCGAATCTTGGCCTTAAGTCACTGTTTTGTTGATGTTTGTAGATGACATAGTCAGTGTGGATTTCAACGAGTTTGATCCAGAGCAGGAATTCCATCCAGTTGAGCATCTGGCTGATTTGGGTTCTGAGCCAGTGGTGATCGAATTTTTGGTCAGGCAGGCCGATTTGGGAATGATGATCAGCGATCCAGAAGCCGATGTGTACGGAATTCATCAGGAGCAGGAGTGTGGAGAATTGTGTCCAGGATCGACTCTTCATGCCGCTCCAGAGCAGATACGAGCCGATGAAAGTGAGGAATGTGATGGGCCCCCCGACCATAATTGCCCAAACTGGGCTGACCAGGATCTTGCGGATTTGAGGGGCGAATGACAGAATGAAACCCATCTCCAGTGTGCTGTCAACGACTAGCAGGGCGAGGCCCAGGCCACTGGCGGCGAAACCATAGGTGATCCATCTCAATTGGACGGCTTTTTCCTGGTCGTCAGTTTGATCAAACATAAAGCGGCCTCGGCGCCGGATGTGGATTGTATATGTGCTCATTCCATCATAGGCAACAGGCCAATGGACTGGCGAGATTGGATTCAGCAATATCGCTCTCCAGATATATCGGACCAATGGGGAATGCCGATTTTCTGGTCAGCCACACAACGAGAATCTAGAGAGTTCTACCGATGCTGAGCATTGGCGAGCGTCCACGTGTACTCAAATGGTTTCACGCTGGCCCGATGTTGTTCGGCGACTGGGGCACAAGCCGACTCTATGTGCTTGGTCTTGCCTTCGCCTTCAACGGCAGGTCCAGCTTCTGGTTTCTGCTGATGATGAGCATTCTGCTGCTTGCTGTCGGCTGGAGCTATGAGGTTGTCTGCAAGCTGTTTCCTGATGGCGGCGGCGTCTATTCCGCTGCCCGGCAGAGATCCCAGCTACTGGCTGTGATTGGCGGTTTGCTGCTCTGCGCTGATTATGTCGTGACGGCGTCGCTTTCATGCCTCGATGCCTTCCACTACCTCGAAAACCTGATCTCAATTCAGGGGCTCGAGCTATTGGGAATGCCGCTTGAGGCCGTCATGGCAGCTTTCACCATCATCCTGATCGGCCTTCTCAATGCCCTTGGACCAACCAAGACCGGCTCCCTGGCCATGCTCGTGGCCGTGGCCACCGTGGTGCTCACCACATGGATCGGGATCAACATTGTGGGGCAGTGGGTCGGGGTTGTGACAGTCAGTGCCGTCGATCATTTCAAGGTCATGCAGCCCCAAGGTTCAATCTGGCATTCCTGGGTGGGCTTTACAGAGATCGTGCTGGCGCTTTCAGGGGTCGAGGCCATTGCCAATATGACCGGCATCATGGTCCAGCCCGTGCAGAAGACCAGCAAGCTGGCCATCCGCCCGGTTCTGATCGAAATCGTCGTCATGAACCTGATCCTGGCCGCTGCCATGCACACCCTTCCTGACAGCCTCCTGTATTACTCCCCAGGCGACAAACTGCCTGAAAACTACAATATTCAGAAGGAAGTGGAACGCGGGGTCAGGCTCAGCCCCGAATGGATGCCGCCCCGGCACACCGACAACATGCTGCACCTGATTGCTGAAACCTATGTCGGACCTACCTTTGCAACATTCAGTTCGCTGATATTCGCTCTCCTGCTGATCTCGGCCGTGAATACTGCGATCGGGGCCTTGGTCTCTGCCATGTTCATGCTGGCGAGGGACAAGGAGCTCCCGACCTCGTTCGGATATCTCAATAAATTTGGGATGCCCCTGATCCCGCTTATCGTCGGAACCTTGCTGCCGGCGCTCGTTGTTCTCATATTCCCCAATGTGACCGCTCTTTCGGGCCTCTACGCCATCGGCGTGGTGGGGGCCATCGGCATCAATCTGGCAACCATTTCTACGAACCGAAAAATGGCCCTCTCCAAGTTTGAGCGCAATGTCATGCTGGTCCTGACCGTGATCATGATCGCCATCGAGGCCACAATCTGTCAGATCAAGCCCGAGGCCCGCGGCTTCGCCCTGATCACTCTGGCCGTTGGCCTGGCGGCCCGTGTCATTGCCCTGGCTTTAAACCCGACCTTGAAGCTTGCCAAAAACCGCAAGTCTGCCTATATCGGCGGAGCCGCCGTGCTCTTAAGTCTTGCTGCCGCCGTGATTGGCCTCTCTCCATTCGGGTCGGCCATCGCTGCCCGAAAGGATGCCTTCATCTCAGTCGGCGCCTTGCTCGATTTCCTCCTGGCTGCATCCTTGACAGCCGGCATCGCCTACCTGAGCGACTGGGCCCAGCGCCGCGAAGGCCTTCAGACTGGCCTTCTTGAAGGCCACGACGAACACGCCGCCGAAGGCGCCAAACGCGTTCGCCGCAAAATGCTTTTCGCCGGCAAATACAAGGCCAAAAACCGGATTATGGTCGCCACTCAGGGAAACCCCCAGCTCCTCAACTACGCCATTCGCGAATGTCAGGCCTGGGAGGCCGAGCTCCAGCTCCTCTTCATCCGGCACGTCGCCGTTCAGGCTCTCGGACCCATGGTCTCAATCACCCTGGACGAAGACAAGGATGCCCTCGACCTCTTCGATAACCTCAAGCACAAATGCGAAGCCGCAGGGGTCCCTCTCAGACTCCTCTACGGCGTCAGCCGCGATGTGCCCGACTCCATCCTCGACTTCACCGTAACACACGGCGCCGACATGCTCATGCTTGGAGTCACCCGGCGTGGATCCATGTGGACCGCCCTCAAGGGCGACATCCTCATGTCCATCGCCCGAAATCTGCCCGAAAGTGTCGGCCTGCTGATCGTCGGACGAACCGGGCGACTCGGCGAAAATCTCGCCATCGAAACCAAATCCGAAGCTCATTCCAGCCACTGACCTGCGCAAGCTTTTGCCTTGCTCACTCAAAATCAATATTCAAAAAAAGGTGGAGCCCTCGGGTTTCACCTTTTTTTTTACGATTCGCTTCACGACTCAAAAATTTCCAGCCAAAATTCGCCAAATTCACCATCCACAGCCATTCGGTCCGTCGCCACAACCAACTCAATCAGGTGCGCCTCCCTCTGATCCGGAATCGCCCAGAAAATCGGCTCTTCACCGCTCAGGTCAACCACCCTCTGATCTATCCTAAGCTCCTGCGTGCCTTCAATCTTCGCCCATTTCAAATGCGTCTTCTGACTATCGCAGTGCATCGGCGGCGATTGAAACCGCCGACTCAGTCGCAGCAAGGGTCCGGCCTGGATCAGCTCGCGTGCTGTGCTCGGAAAATTCCAGGGCACCGCTGATCCTTCCAAATGGAGCTTCCAGCCGCCCCTAAGCTTGATCACATGCACTCGATTCATCGTCTTTTTGCCTTTTAATCCGTCGTAATTGAGTTCGGGGATGGATTTGGACTTTCCATTAGCGCTGCAATCCACTATATTCCGTATTAGAAGTTTTGGAAAATGGTCTCCGCCCTGAATCCGGTACAATCCAAGACAGTCACAAATTCCTGGCACCGCTGTCGTATGAATGCAGATGAGCCCAAGCCCGCCAAACACAAGACTCACCGTTTGACTGGCGTACAGATTCTCGGGACAGGGCACTATGTACCTGAAGAAGTCTTCACTAACGAAGATCTCCAGAGACTTTACGGCTTTGATCCGGACTGGATCCTGAATCGCACAGGAATTCAGGAACGCCGCTTTGCACCGGCTCATCATGCCACAAGCGATCTTTGTTTACGTGCCGCCAGGCAAGCCATTGAGAAGGTCGGGTGTGATGTCAATGATATCGATCTCCTGATCGTAGGCACCTTTACGCCCGACATGAGCACCCCCTCGGTTGCCTGTCAGGTTCAGGACCAACTTGGCCTGACCTGCCCAGCATTTGATGTCCAGGCCGCCTGTGCGGGGTTTGCCTATGCCCTCGTCACAGCCAGCCAGTTTGTCGCCACAGGCAACAGCAAGCTCGCTCTGGTCATCGGTGGCGACTGCAACAGCCGAATCATCAACCCAGGCGACCAGAAAAGCTTCCCCCTGTTTGGAGACGGCGCAGGCGCTGTCCTTTTGGCCCCCGGCTCGCCCGATCAGGGCATGATCGCCTACCAGCTCGGCTCCGATGGATCGGGCGGCGACCTCCTGAACCGGCCCGCTTGCGGCAGCCGGATCCCTGCCTCGTTTGAAGCCATCGAAAACGGCCTCCAATACCTGACCATGGACGGCCGGGCCGTCTTCAAGTGGGCTGTCCGAATTCTGGCTGACTCGTCGCAGGATGTGCTCGGATATGCCGGAGTGACCGTCGACGACATTCGCTGGTTCATCCCTCATCAAGCCAACATCCGGATCATCCATTCCGCAAGCGATGTCATGGGATTCAACCGCGACCGCGTCTTCAAAAATCTCGAACGCTATGGCAATACATCCGCCGGATCCATCCCGATCGCGCTCAACGAACTTCTCGAAAAAGATGGAATCAATCGAGGCGATCTCCTCCTGACCTGCGGCTTCGGAGCAGGCCTCAACTGGGGAACCATCCTCTGGCGCTGGTAAGGGATTTTGACAACGGCAAAAGGCTTTACTTCTTACAGTCGCAGAGTGCTTTTCTAAATCCAATGTCAGGGCTCGCACAAGGCGACATGACAAAAGAGTCGATCCTCCCTCCTCCCCCCCCCGATCAAGAAAGCGATTTGCCCGTTAAAAGTTTTTCTTGGAATTTTTAACTATATGCAAATAAGACACTTAGAGCAAAAGACGGCCGTATCAGGACATTGACGTGTCCACTCTCTTTAGTCTAACTTTGTGGATAGGAGCCAAGACGTGGATCTGCTCATAGTGAGACGATCCCCACAAAAACGAACTGATTCCGAGACAAACGCTCGGGAGATGGTTGGGACTTAAGAGAACAGAAGAGTAAGGGGTAACCGATGATAGGCTTGATTTTAGATACCTACGAAACTGTAAAAGAATATGCAAATGACAATCCAAGGTTTTTAACAATTTGTTTGGGAATTTCTGGATTTATAGTTGCATGGAGTACATATAAAAGAAATTTACGAATTAAGGCTGCCGAGATTCTGATTTCTCTTGAGAAAGAATATAATACTCATCAGGCAGTCTTGATTGAAATAGAAAATCCTACAGTATACAATTTAAAGTACAAGCAATATTTTTCAAAAATTAATAATCATAGATACAATTTTACTGATGATGATGAAATCAAACTTGCGATTAGTATTGAAAGCGCAATTCGATACTTTTTTTTGTGTAGTAAATTAGGCAAATTAGGTGTCGATAAAGGACATATTAGATATATGAGTTCCTATTACTTGAGAGTTTTGGTTTTCCAGACTAAAGAAAATTTAAGATGGCATGAGAGATTGGACCCATTTAATGAAAAAAAGTATTTAAGGCCAGAACTCAGAGAATACATGTTTAAATACTGGCCCAGTGTTGCTTTTTGGGCACCACACTCACGAAGACCTTGGATCGCGCGTTTTTGTTATTACATTGGACAATCGCCATATCGATTTATGAATTGGTTGGAGAGTTTCTATGATTAAACAAAGCCTGAATCGCATAAACATTTTACAAGACGAAATTATAGCAAACAGCAGATACAATGTAGATCATATTTCATGGCTTTGCCATTAATTTCTACAAGACAAATTGAAATTTGCAGTGAAATAAAAATTATTTGTTTCACACTAAATTCATGGTTTCTCAACAGCGAATCCTTGTACATCAAGTAGTACTAATCATCAAATTTTCAACCGATGCCGGTGGCACCTAGGCCTTTAGCCGGTGGTTGAGCCAAGCGATACCACCGGTTATGAGATCTCGTTGTTACGCACATCTTTTGGGTCATATTTTGGATGAAAGTATGACAATGTTATCACATTCGGCTTTAAGCACCAACGGTGCGGTCCATACCAGCCCAGGCCAACGGCCTGGGACAGGCGGACGAACCAAGAACAATCCCTACCTG
>CAMBEP010000059.1 GCA_945865635.1 Candidatus Kuenenia stuttgartensis | reverse complement strand
CTTTTTGATCAAAACGATGCCGGAGGCATCTGGAGCCAGTAGCCGGTGGTTGAGGAGCGTCAGCGACGACACCACCGGACGAAGACGCGACATAAGGTCTTGCACCCCTGCCGGGGTGCCAGCAGCTTTTTTTTAGACCTCATGACCGGAAGGTGTCGCTTCGCTCAACCACCGGCTACTTGCTTTGATGCCTCCGGCATCATTCTGATACGGGATGTCTCTTTCTTGACTGCGACAAGTATAATAAGAGGGTTGAGTAGGTCTTTATCCTCGCTGGTCAAGTGGATTTGTCGCAACGCTTATTGGAATCGAATCGAGGCCAGAGGGCCTTGGTGTTCTGATCTTAAATCCACCGGTAATTTAGAGGTTTCAGAGGATCCTGATCACTTTTTCATTTTCAGAGAAATCGGATCTGGTCTTGACCAATTCTTGGAATTGATTGGAATGAAGACCGAACACGCACATGCTTTTGTCAGGTGAAGGATCACCGGCAGATGACTGGTGCAAGAAACATGGCATTTTTAGCATCAACCCATGGATTGGGGCTTGCAATCGAATGATCTTTCGGCCTCAGCAACGCCTGATGATGATCAGCATTGCCGGTGGATGCGATTCCATGCTGAAGTCATGGTTTGATCGTGATGAACTCCCTAACCTGGCTTCAATCTGGTCTGGTTCCGTCAGTGGTAGCCTGCGTTCCAGTCAGCCTGCAAATGCATCGGCAGCGTGGACAAGTATGATGACGGGCCGAACCACGCCACATCATGGTGTATACGACCCGGAATTTCTCGCTTTTGATCGTAAAACCATCCAGCAGACTCATATTGGCCGAATCATGGTCCCGCACCTCTGGCAGATTCTGAGCCGGGCTGGGCGATCGGTGGTTAGTATTCATGCTCCACTGAGCTTCGGAATCAAAGCCGAAGGGGTTCGGATTTTGGCAGCTTCGGATTCTCCGGTCAGAGGTTCAAGAACGACTAGCGACCTGGCTCTGCCAAAGAGTATTGCCTGCAACTGGTCGCAATCCCGACTTTGGAACCGCAGGCCAAAATCTGTCGATGAGGCTGTCGGGGTCGCTGAACGTCACAAGTTACATAATGCTGCCCTGGCTGACATGGCAGAATTCGCTGACAAGCAGGGCGATTGGGCATTAATGCATGTCAATTTTCAGGATTTGGACGGACTCCAGCATGCTTTCTGGCCAGAGCTAGAGGTTGATGCCACAGCAATCCTGGCTCGACCGGAATGGCTGTCGATTGTGCGCGATACGCTTCGATCACTGGATCAGTCTGTAGGTCGGCTTGCGGAGCTTGCAGAAAAGCAAAAAGCAGGTTTGATGGTAGTTTCCGACCATGGATTTGGCCCTTGTCGAGCCTTGGTGAACGTCAATGGAATTCTGAGGATCCACGGCATTCAGAGACGCCAAAGTCTGGGTGGGGCAATCCTCCACCATTCCAGGCGAGCCTTTGGCACGCTTGCAGAGCGCCTTCCAGCCAGTCGTAAGGCTTATCGATCGATTGATTTGTCGCATGCTTGCGATTGGTCGTCCTCGCTGGCCTTTGCACCGTTTGGCCAGCATTCCGGGCTCATTTACCTGACAGATAAAGCAAGAGCTCATGAAGGACGCGCCGAACGGGCGACTCATGAAGTGGCCGAAATCTTTCGACTGATCGCCGAGCCCGAGAGTGGCGAACCTGTCTTTTCAGATGTGATTCCAGTCGCAAATCGATGGGGAATCGATCCGGTTGCTACCGGCTGGCCTGATATCATGGCAATTCCAGCGGATGGCTATGAGCCTAGGGCTAACTGGAACCACAAAGAGAAAGTGCGGCTTTTCAGACCTGATACGAATCAGCCAGGAACACACTATGCCGATGGAGTTGTGGCCCTGAAGGGCAGCGGCCTGGAATCGGGGCGGATCAGTCGCTGCCAAGTACAGGATATTGCACCGACCATACTCAAGTGGCTTGACATTCAGCCGCCTGAATCGATGGAAGGCCGAATCATTGGCACTCAGGCCGAGAATTCGATTTATCAACCACACATTCGACCGAATTCAGGCCGAAAAGTGATTGTAAGCACACGTCAGTCAAACTCCTCAGAAATTCCATTGTACTAATCAGACTGTATCCACAGGAGCGATTTTCATGAGCCAGATCATAACCGATGTGAAAGCCTTTGTTCTGGATAACTTCCTTCCTGGGGAAGATCCTGCAAACCTGACAAACGATACGCCCTTGATCACAGGCGGAATTCTCGACTCGATCGGTACACTGAAGCTGGTTGTTTATCTCGAAAACCAGTTTGGCGTGACTCTTGAATCCCACGAAGCCAGCGCAGATCATTTGGACACTCTCGAGGCCATCGACAAGCTGATAGCAACCAAAGTCGCCTGATCAGTGGTCAAAATAAACGTGGAGGGTCGGAAATTGCCCCCCATTTTTTGCCTTGGTTAATTCCATTCCGAGAATGGTCCTAACTTGCCATTCTTCCAAACGGGCGGGTCGATCCAGCGATGTTTAGGGATGACTTTGGGAACAAATCCGCCCAGATCCGACGGGCAAAAGCTGCGAATCGCTTGAAGCAGTGCTTTCAACGATTCGTCGCCAGTGGATTCGATCCGTTGAATCACTTCATCGTCGGATGTCAGCAGATCGGCATCGGTGATCACACCAGCGGCCATGGCTTGGCGAAGGATGTCTGCAAACTGATTGTAAATGAAGGCTTCTGAGTCGCTGGCCCACCAGTGTGAGTTCATTCGGGCGAACAGGTCCACAGCCATTCGGGCCACACCCAAATCCGCCATCGCAATTTCCCCTTCGGCGACCACAAGCTGACTCAGAAAGGAGGTCACAAACGGCCGGCCGATCTCGCCGCATGCCAGCCCATCACGCAGGAAATAATCGATCCTGTCAGCACAAAGGCCAGGCAGAGGCTGTTCGAGCAATCGATATTTGGAATCGTCTTCAAAATCGTTGGGCTCATAACCGATCTTCTCAAGAGCCTTGACGATGTCGGGACGATGTAAAAATTCGGCCTTCAGGTGTTCGTGGTGATTCTGCTCATCGGACGTAATCAAAAAGTCAATGGCGTGCGAGAAGGCTGTGTGCGAAATGTCGTGCAAAAGCCCGGCTACGCATTCCTTCTGAGCGGCCCCAAGCCGTTGCAAGAGAATATAGACCCCAAGGCTGTGCTCAAGCCGGCTGACGGTTTTGAACGGAAAAACCAAGGCGGATGGGCCAGACTGTTTCACACCGCCCAAGCGTCTCATGGTCGGAGACTGGATGAGATTCTCCAGAAATGGATTTTGGATTGCGACAAGCCCATAAACGCGATCTATCCATTGAATCATGATGTCTTTGAAACTTCCCTGATCAAGGTTCGAATTGGCACGACGCTCTTTATCGTTCGTGGATTCAGAAAAAAAATCAAGGCGTATTCCTTCCCTCAGATCGAGGTTGGTTCTCGCATTGGCATCTGTAATCCGTTATATTTATCTCATCATGCCACATAAAACAGGTACCCTGCCCTTCCGTTTCAGCTTGATCCGGAAGCCAGCCCAAAGGGTTATCCTTCATCATGAGTCTCTAAATTTGCGAGGGGTCATCGGCTGTGCTAAGACGACAATTCGGAGCTTCAGTGCTCTTTCTGATCATAACAACATTAGGCCTGTCGGGTTGCGGCAGCGAATCGGCTCCAGCGCCATCTGCTGGCGGCGGCGGCGCATCACCCGCTGCCACGGCGACCAAGGGTGGCAAAACTCGCATCATTTTCGTGACGAATTCCAACGCCGACTGGTGGAACGCCATGGAGAAAGGTATGCAGGATGCCGCCACCGAGCTGGGCGTGACTGCGGAAATGCGTCGAAATGAAGGGCAAAGCCAAGGCCAGATCCGCCTTTTGGAAGACGCACTCAGCCTGGACGATGTTTCAGGCGTGGCTGTATCGGTGTTCGAAGCCGAATCTCCAGGCATTGCCGATGCTCTTCGACGTCTTAAGGAAGCTGGCAAAGTCGTGATCACCGTTGATTCGGACATCGCCGCCAATAACATCGATGCCCGAAGGGCTTACATCGGGACATTCAATGTCAAGGCTGGTGAAGCCGCTGGCAAAGCCGCAGCCGCCATTCGTCCTGCGGGTGGTAAAACAGCCGTGTTTGTCGGCACAGCCGCCGCAGCCAATGCACGCGAACGACGCGATGGCTTTTTTGCAGGTGCTGGATCAAAGTTTGCCCAAGTGGAAATCTTTGAAGACCAGACGGATAAAAATAAGGCGCAAGTGAATGTTCAAACAGCACTTTCAAAGTATGGTGACTTAGGAGTTCTGGTTGGACTCTGGAGCTACAATGCCCCTCGGATTGCGGAAGAGGTTTCTCGAACAGCCGAGATTCGCAAGAAGGTCAGCGTGGTCACCTTTGACCTGGATGAACTGGCTGTCGGGCATCTTGAAAAGAAGAATATTGATGCGACTGTCTGCCAGAACCCTTACGACATGGGTTTTCAGGGTGTGAAACTGCTAAAAGCCCTGATCAACAAGGATGATAAAGCTGTTGCTGAAGTGCTTCCGGACGGCAAGGTTCGCGACACTGGTGTGCGAATCGTTGTGCCCGACAAATCGGGCCCAGTCAAAGGCGACAATGTCATCAGTATTGAAGAAATGAAAGCTTGGCTTTTATCTAAAGGCCTGAAATCCACATGAGCGCTGTGAGACCAAGAGATCATTCGCCACAAAGTCATTGGTTGGAATCAGGAAAGGCGATTCTCCGTGCCCCGGAGACTGGCCTTTTCATTGCCATTCTTCTCTCGATTGGGATCATTGCCTATCTTGATAGCTCGCTGGCTTTCTTCAGTCGCTACAGTCGGCAAACCCTTTACCACCAGATTGCACTTTATGGAGTGCTTGCCATTGGTGCCGCCGTGGTGATTATCAGTGGCGGGATCGACTTGTCGATTGGATCTGTGGCCGCTTTTGCGTCGGTTTTATCGGCAAAGCTGGTCACAAGCTGGTTGCCAGGCGCATCGACCGATACGGCAAATCCACCTAGTGCCCTGACGGTTCTGATTGCAATTCTGATCACCTTGCTGGCAGGGCTCTTGATCGGGGTTCTGCACGCGCAAGTTATTGATAGAATTGGCCTTCCGCCGTTTATTACAACCTTGGCAAGCATGGCTGGCCTAAGAAGTATTTCCACATTGCTGTCTGAAAACCGGTCGATCAATGTTTCGTTCAATAGCTTCCGGTGGCTTGGCAAAGAGTGGCAAAACTCGTTGATCGGCTTTGCCATCGTGGCCATCATCTTCAGCGCAATTCTGGGCTTAACCGTAATTGGCAGGCATCTTTATGCCATGGGTGGCAATGAAACGGCCGCACGCCTGAGCGGTGTCAGAATTCGTCGATTGAGAGCCTTTGCCTACGGCACTTCGGCCATGCTGGCCGCCCTGGGCGGTGTCATGTTTACCGGGAAAAGTGGTCAGGGACAGAGCACCTTGGGCGTAGGGTACGAGCTTTGGGCCATCACAGCAGCGGTTGTTGGTGGATGCAGCCTGGCAGGAGGCGTGGGGTCAATCCGGGGAACTGTCCTGGGGCTTTGTCTCATCCAGATCATCATCAAGGGCACAGGCCAGGTGGTTCGCGAGTTTGAAGTCAGCCTGCCTTGGATCAGACTGGTTTCTGAGGCTCCTTGGCTGAATCCGGGATGGCGTACCTTCGCCTTCAAGGGGATTGACAGCACCCAGATTGAAGGACTTATCTTGGGGCTTGTGGTCGTTTTGGCGGTGGCGTTTAATCAGCGTCTGCGCGTACGACGGAACTGATCCAGGATCGGTTTGCATACAAGACTTTTAGCCTTGCGGATAATTGCTTTGTCCTGTCTGGCAGAACATCTGGATTTCGTCCATAATGGCCAGCGGTTGAGAGCCAGCCTCAAAAAATAGTCAGAAAAGGTACTTGAACGATGCGTGAACGATCGAAATCAGACGTTTTACAGACAGATTTTCTCGAAATTCGTCAGAGGATTCTCGACCTGGCTGCCATGCTTGATCGCTATGATACGGCTCTCGAAGAAGCTGATCAAAAACCTGACCCCCGCCTTGCCCAAATTCGCGAAGGCATCGCCGCCCTCTCCACATCCGACCGCCCCCGTGCCGAATCCGTTCAGCGCATCTTTTCACTGGCATACGACCCTGACTGGCAAGAGAATTTTGGTCTGAAGCGGCGGTTTTAAAAGCGAAGAATTGATTCAGTCAGCAAGCTGATTCCGATTCAATGAACCCGATGAAACCATTCGACCCCAAAAAGACTCCAGATCAAAAAGAGCTATCATGGCACGCTATATCGATCCACATATCCACATGGTTTCGCGCACGACAGACGATTACAAACGCATGGCCCTGGCCGGCTGCGCCTTGGTCAGTGAACCCGCTTTCTGGGCTGGTTTTGATCGCTCGGGTGTGGAAGGATTTCGCGATTATTTTCGCCAGTTGACCGACTTTGAAGGCAAGCGTTCACGCAGTTATGGAATTGCTCATTACACCTGGCTTTGCATTAATGCCAAAGAGGCAGAGAATATCGAGCTTTCACGGGAAGTGATCGCTATGATTCCTGAATTTCTTGAAAGCTCCACTGTACTGGGAATTGGCGAGATTGGACTGAATATAAATACCAAAAATGAATCGACGGTATTTTTAGAGCATCTCGATCTGGTTGCCAAAACGGACGAACTGGTGTTGGTGCACACACCGCACCTGGCCGACAAATATCAAGGCACTCGCATGATTCTGGATATGATCAAAGGCGATCAGCGAATTACACCTCATCGAGTTTGTATTGATCATGTGGAAGAGCATACCATTGCACTTGCACTGGACGCTGGCCACTGGGTAGGGATGACTCTTTACCCGATCACAAAATGCACACCACAGCGTGCCGCTGACATGGTAGAAAAATACGGGACCGATCGGATCATGGTGAATTCGGCGGGCGATTGGGGCCATTCCGATCCATTGGCTGTACCAGAATTCATTTTTGAGATGAAAAAACGTGGCCACAGCGAGTTGGATATTCAAAAGGTTGTGTTTGAAAACCCTTTGACATTCTTCCGGCAATGCAAGCGATTCGACTGGTCTCCAATCCAAGCCTGATTGCATTGGCTCATGTTTCAGAAGAATACAACAGGATGACAATTTAAGGAGATCGCCGAGTGATTAAAACCCGAATATTTACAGCAGTGACTGCTGTTTTCGGATTGCTGATTTCAATGCCTTTCATGGCTCATGCCAGAGACACTGTTCGTGTTTTGGTCTGGGATGAACAGCAACCTGAGCAGAAAAAAGCCTATGATGATGGCTTTCTGGGTGATGCGATTGCAACTTATCTGAAATCGCTGCCTGAGGTACAAGTCAAGTCTGTGAATTTAAACTCGCCGGAACAGGGCCTGGATTCGGATACGCTCGATCAAACCGATGTGCTCATCTGGTGGGGCCATATCAAGCACGATGCGGTGACAGATGCCCATCTGAAGTCCGTTGTTGATCGTGTTTTGGCAGGAAAACTGCATTTGATCGCGCTTCATTCCGCCCACTATTCACGCCCATTCATGAGCCTGATGCATGAGCGATCGAAGCAGGACGCATTGAAACAAATTCCGGAATCGGATCGCGTTGCAGGGAAATTCAATTTTAGTGCTCCTTTGAAGCGAGGTTCCGTCAAAATTGATTCACCACTGACGCCTCGCGTGGAGTTGAAAGACGGTGTATGGGTTCTTTTTCCGCCGATTTGCGTGTTTCCATCCTGGCGGGCAGATGGTGCCCCGAGCCATGTGACTGCAATCTTGCCTGATCACCCAATTGCCAAAGGTCTTCCAGCAAAATGGGACGTAAAACAAACGGAGATGTATAATGAGCCATTCCATGTGCCGAAGCCTGACTCTGTGATTTTTGAAGAGAAATGGGATAAAGGCGAGTCTTTTAGATCTGGGTGTCTTTGGACAGTGGGTAAAGGGCAAGTCTTTTATTTCCGCCCGGGCCATGAAACTTACCCTGTTTTCAGGCAAACGGAAACACTTAAAGTGCTGGAAAACGCAGTCCGTTTTCTTGCCCAATGAGACCTGTGGCAATGGTTCAAGCAGATTTCGAATGTCCTGCTGAGTCTGTGTTTGCGGCATGGATTCAGCCGGATTGTATTTTCAGATAGATGTTTGGCACAACGATACGAGATGAAACAGTCATGCATATTCAAGCAAATCCAGTGCCTGGCGGATTGTTCTCGTTTCTAGTTGGTAGGCAGGGCGTACAGGTCGATCATGTTGGGCGATATTTAATTGTTGATCGTCCCTTTAAGCAGCAATTCACTTGGGCAATTGGAGAAATCACTTTGAATGATTCGGTTGTCAGGCTCGATATTGTGTCTACAGAGTCGGGGTGTCGATTACAACTGGAGCATGAAATGCCACCTGAGTGGGCAGGATTTATTGATCGAAGTAGCGATGCCTGGAGGAAAATTCTGGTGGCTCTGAAACAGGATTTGGTACAGTCAGGAAAATTCACAGTTTTCATTGAAAAGAATCAGGGTAATTAAAATGTGGGCTTTGAAAAACTATAAAACCTCAGTCATATCAACAAGCTTTGCGAGATACTGTCTGATAAAACTGAATCACGCTTTACCGATATTTATTATCATGGGCATCATTCTCGTTTCATTACGACCAATTCATGCCAAAGAAATCCATGTTGGTGACGACGCATCCTTGAAGTCTGCTTTGATTGGTGCAAAACCCGGTGATGAGATTCGTATAAAGCCAGGTCGATACAAGGGAGGCACATATTTAAAAGGGTTGGCGGGATCGGCCTTAAAACCTATTGTCATTAGCGCGTCTGACCCAACTCAAAGGCCTGTGTTTGTAGGCGGCGAGAGTGCTCTGCATCTTTCTCAAGTGAGTTATTTGAAAATAGATGGACTCGAAATTACAAAAAGTACGGCGAATGGCTTGAACATTGATCACGGAGGTGATACCAGCAATCCTTCGCATCATATCATACTCAAGAATTTAACGATCAGCGAGATTGGTGGTCGTGGCAACCACGATGGTATTAAACTCTCAGGAGTCGATCATTTTCAAGTGAGCAACTGTCAGATTCAGAACTGGGGCGGTAGTGGATCAGCTATCGACATGGTGGGGTGTCATGACGGCCTGATTTACGGAACACTTTTCAGAGGCCGTGGCGATGATCAAAGCAACGGAGTGCAGGCAAAGGGTGGATCTTCAGAAATTGCAATTCAGGCCTGCCGGTTTGAATATGCTGGGAGTCGGGCTGTGAATCTGGGCGGTAGTACTGGTCTGGCATATTTCAGCCCAAAAGATGCGAGTTATGAAGCAAGGAATCTGAAAGTGATTGATTGCTTAGTTCTTGGATCACATGCTCCAATTGCATTTGTTGGAGTGGATGGAGCGATTCTGAGGCAGAATACCTTTATCAACCCTGGGAAATATCTATTTCGAATTCTTCAAGAACAGCAGGATTTGCGATTTGTCCGTTGCCGTCTAGGTGTTATCGAAAAAAATCTGGTGCTCTACAATGGAAATCAGGTTTCTCAATCTACCAATATAGGGCCTGGGACTGATTCGGCGAGTTTTGAACTCAAAGCGAATTGTTGGTCTGAAATGGGTGGTGTTCTCAGGCCTTTAAGTCATGGGATCCCAGAAAAGAATGGTATTTACAACATTAAACCGACCTTTCTTGACATAAAACAAGACGATTATCGGCAGGCACCGGATTCGGAATCTCGCCAATATGGATCACAAAGTGATTGGGCCAGCAAGCCTCATCCTCGATGATATCAATTTTAACTGAATACAAAAACATGCGGAAGATTTGTGGTTGCAGATTCATTAAGGAGTGAACTGTCCTATAACTGTCGATTGTTTTCGATCAGTCTTCTTTCGGTAAAAGAATCTGGTCGAGATCATAAAGCAGCTCTTCCCGGTTTGAATAAGGCCCAGGGCGATAGGCACTAGATGAAAGCCCTCGCTGTGTCAATTCGCTCACGTGCCAGTCCTGTTTATTGGTCATATCCCAAAATGCTACCGCATCTTCACTTTGAAAACCGGGGCTTGCCATCGTACTTTTTTCGAACAGCCATTCGCAGACGATTCGTGTCTGATTATTTGTAAGTGGCTCGATTCTGTGCGTCATGACATAATCCGGATGCAGGCTTAGTAATAAATTTGGCAACCAGGAATAATAATACACATGTCGTTTTTGAGATTCGCTTAGGCTTGATATCAAGGGGCGATTGGTTGATCCGGATGTGGTCATTGAGGCAATGCCCTCGTTGAGCGACATCCGACCGCCGGCATAACAGAGATTTGCCGGTTCGTTTTCACCACTTGTTGGAGGCGATAATCGGGCCAGTGCCGGATGCACACTCGGGCAGTGCAGGCATTCGCTGTAATTCTGAATAATCAGTTTCCAGTTGGCTTGAACATGATATTCCACTCTTTCACCAATACGCATTTCCTCAATCGGCCAGTTGCTGAACTTCTCCGGAAGGTCTGCCAGAAATTCTGCGAGTGGCGGTGGATTTTGCTTGAGATTCAGAAAAATAAAGCCAGCCCAGATCTCGCAATCTATGGGTCTCAAGCCCCAGTCTTGCTCGCGAAAACCATCGACATCTTTCATCCCAGGGGCGCCTATCAAATGGCCTTGGCAATCGAAAGTCCAAGAGTGGTAAGGGCATGAAAACTGGCAAGCTCGGGTGGGAGTGTTTTCGGATTCAACCAACACGGTTCCACGATGGGTGCAGATGTTAAAAAAACTGCGAATTTTACTGTCATTTCCACGTGTGATTAAAATGGATTCACCCGCAATGGTTCTTAGAATGTAATCTCCAGGATTGGGTAACTCATCAGCCCGGCCCACATAGACCCATCGATCGGCAAACCATTGTTGCATTTCCGTCTTGAAATATTCAGAATCGACAAAGTAACGGGCTTGGGGAGTGCGTTTAAGAGGTCCGTGGGAATTCTCAAGAATATGGTTTGACATGAATTCCAACTCAGAAAGAGAAATTCGGGATGATTTCGACAACGAGAATGACAAGTCCTATTTTAATGGGGCTTGTCAAAATTCACAATCGAACTCATCCCACTTAATCGTCGCAATATCATTCCATGGGACAGGACTCAGAGATCAGCATCCAGCTGCTTAATTGTCTTCGTCGCGTGGAGGAGCTTTTTTCTTGGCCTGACCACCTTTTTTCTTTGGCGGAGGAGCATCGTCGCCTTCAGGGCCATTTGGTGGACCGCCCGGACCACCGCGACCTCGCTGCCCAAACCCGCCACCAGGACCGCCCGGACCACCCGGGCCACCGCCCATGGGAGGGTTGTTCAGGCTGTTGATTTGATCTTTTGACAAGATTTTCTCGAGTTTAGATTTTACGTCTTTCTCAATCCCATTGATTTCTTTCTCTTGGGATGAGGTCAGGTTCAGATCGTCGCGCATTTGCGGTGGAATCACTGTTCCAAGCTGGAAACGCGGCCTTCCATCCTGTTGGCCTTTACCTTGTTGGCCCTTACCTTGTTGGCCCTTGCCTTGTTGGCCTTTGCCGAACTGACCCTTGCCTTGTTGGCCTTTACCTTGTTGGTCGCCACGGCCCCGAGGTGGTCCGTCTTCTGGTGGTTGTGCCCAAGCCGTGAGTGTCAATGACATGACGAATGTTGTTGCCATGACCTTGAATGCTGTTGTTGTCATCGTCTGCTCTCGTTAAAAAGGTGTATGGTCCCCGAAGACGCAAAGTCTTCTTCGCGACAATTCCTATCATATTCGAATCCGTCACGCACGGACAGTAACGATTTGTATCCGTCTGCGTAAGCATTTTCAAAGAGGGACTTCAGGCTTTTAAGGCCTTTGCAGGAATGAACCAAAAGGTTCCGGAATTCTAAATTCCGGAACCTTTTTTGATTTAGACTGCTTCTTGTAGATCAGGCTTGGCCGATTCTCAGAAGCGAATCAGAGCGAGCTGAGGAAGGCCATGAGCTTGCGTTTTTGGTCCGCGTTACTTCTTGAGTAGGCTGAGGCAGCAACAGTGCCTTGTCCAGCATGAGCCGTAATTGCGTCGTCGAGCGTTTTAGCCCGACCATCGTGTAGATAGAAGGGTTGGAACCGAAGCCCCCAGAGTGGAGCCGTGCGCATTTCGCGAGGTCCCGCTGTACCTTCTGGCATGCCATCGCCCAATTTGCCCATGTCGTGAACCAGGAAGTCGGAATAGGGCTGGAAGGTGATGTTGCGGAAGGCTGGGATCGGGTGATCGGTCGCCGTTTTCCATTTAGGCGTGTGGCAGCTGGCACATCCAATGGAGTTAAAGATATTCTCGCCGGCGATCGAATCCGTGCTGGACTTTCCACGTATCGGTGGAGCGAGCAAAGCCTGGAAGTTGGCCAGCTCCTTGATGGAGTCGTCGTTTTCATCGTCAGGGCCTGGGATCGGGTCGAATGCGAGTAGTGCAGCGTTTCCGTTCGGAGCATTTTCCTGACTTGGGTTACGTCCATCACCGCCATTTGGGAACGGGTGAAGGGTGCTGGCCCCAGTGCTTGGATCAATGGTTGAAAACCCAGCTACAACAACGCCCATCTCTTCTTTATAAGCATCCACAGAGAAGTCATAAAGATTTCCCAGCTGAGACTTCCAGCCAAATCGGCCGATCGTAGACTGACCAGTACGCATGTTGGTCACCTGATTTACGTGGCCGGCTGTCTTAGGGCTGAGTGTGGCCTGACGAACGGCTTCGGCCAGGATCATGTTCCCAGGGATCGCTTCGACAAGTCCTAATCCCATAAGATTTGAAGTGCGGCGTTTGACCACGATATTGGCTTGCAGAGGAACTTTTTCGGCTCCAATCACCACTGTCGGTGAGACTTGACCAATCCCTTTGGACTGCATGACAGGTCCGCCAAAGGCGACTAGAGGATCAAATGAACCATCTGGATTAATTCGGCCAAATTTTGTCACAAGTGTCGTGCTCACACCACCCGTGGCTGGAAAACTATGGCACTTGGCACAGGCATTATCGTTAAAAACAAGGCCAAGTCCTTCTTCAGGCGTTTCTTCGGATTCGAACGCCGTTTTTCCATCGTTAAAAAGTGTGAGCAAATCGGGTGGTAGCCCAGCCAGTGGACCACCATCAACTGGACCAGATGGTGGAGGTGGGCCTCCGCCGTTGTTTTGGCCATAAGCCTGTGATGCGGTCAGGCTGATCAGTAATAAACCGGTTTGGGAGATGATCCGGAATTTATCGGATCGCTTTTTCAGTGAATGAGTTTTCATCTAACTTCCCCTTGAATTTGATTCAGAGACGCGGTGATGTCTGCCCAACAGTCTTGATTTCACCAAGACATGAGATGTCTTAGACAAGTACAATAACGGACAAAAATGAGTATGTGACTGTAACAGTCTGTAACAGATTCGGTTACAAATGGTTACAATTTTCGAGACAAGTCAGAACTGGAACCGGCTAAAACGAAAAACGCATCTGACCTGTCTGTCAGATGCGTGCTATGTGATTTTAAAAAGGACGTTCGGAGTATCGGCGTAAGTGGTTTATGAACCAATCATTCGGGCGATCACTTCGCGGGCTTTTTGCATGGCTTCAGCGATCTTTGAAGGGTCTTTGCCGCCGGCTGTGGCCATATCAGGCTTGCCGCCGCCGCCGCCATCTACCACTGGTGCGACTTCTTTGACCCACGCACCGGCAGAAACTTTTTTGGCAACCAGGTCGGGAGTCAAGCCAGCTACGACGGTGACTTTGCCATCCTCAAGCGTGGTGATGAGTAGGGTTGCAAGATTTTCGGCGTTCGATTTCCGGCGCAGAACGTCGATCATCTGTTTCAAGTCGTCCGTAGTCATGCCTGGCAATTCGGCGACAACCACTTTGACCTGACCAACGGTTGGAGCATCAGCCAGGAGCTGGTCCGGAGCGATTTTGCCTGTGCTGCCATCGGTCTTTCGCGCCTGTGCCTGCTTTTTGAGGTTCCTGACTTCATCCAAAATGGAAGTGATGCGCTGAAGTATCTGGCCGGGTGAGACCTTCAACAAAGCTCCAATTTCGTTCAGGGTCTCGGCCTCGGTGGCCATCAGTTCCAGGGCAGCGGGGCCAGTCAGGGCCGTGAGTCGTCTGGTGCCGGCAGAAACGGATTCTTCGCTGATGATTCGTACCAGACCAATTTCGCCGACATTGTCGAGATGTGTCCCAGCACAAAGCTCTTTTGAGAAATCGCCCATCTCGACCACACGCACATTTTCGGGATACTTCTCGCCGAACAAGGCCATGGCTCCCTTGGCGCGGGCATCGACAATCGGCATGATCGACCAGTGAATCGGCTCTGCCCTGAGAATGCGTTGATTGACAGTCTGTTCGATCTGCTTGAGACGCTCTTTGCCAACCGATTCCGGGTTCGAGAAATCGAACCTCAGCCGATCTGGTTCCACCTTCGATCCGGCTTGTTGTGCATGTTTGCCCAAATGGATGTGCAAGGCATGGTGCAGGACATGGGTGGCTGAGTGAGCGCGTCGGATGGCCTGGCGGCGATTGGTCTCAACCCTTGCGATCACATCCTGGCCCGACCTGATTTCGCCTTCCACCAGCCGACCTATGTGAAGGATCAGGTCTGCTTCTTTCTGAGTGTCGTCCACCGCAAAAACGAAGCCAGGGCCTGTAATGGACCCCAAATCGCCAACTTGTCCGCCACTTTCGGCGTAGAACGGTGATCGATCCAGCACGACGATCAATTTCTGATAGGCTTGACCGGACTTGGCAGACTCCAGAAGCTCGTCGCCGGAAATCAGGCCGACGACTTTTGCAGGTGCTTCAACCCCTTGATAAGCAAGGAAATCTGTGGCTTTCCCACCAGATTGTTTTTTGACCTCATCCACCGGTCCAAGTGTGAAAACGGCAGCGGCCTCGGTCGTACCTCTTGAGACGGCGGAATGCGTGACCCGGGCTTTTTCAAACGATTCCATATCAACGCCAAGGCCTTGATCCTGAGCCAGAGATTGAGTTACCTCGACTGGGATCCCGAATGTGGCATGAAGTTCAAATGCCGCATCGCCTGAGACTCTGTCGTTTCCACCTGCCGTGGTTTTTCGGAACGTATCCGAAAGGACTTTAAGTCCGTTTTCCAGATTTCTCAGAAACTGCTCTTCTTCAAGCTTGATGATGTTTTGAACGCGAACAACACTTTGGGCGATATCGGGATAAGACGATTTCATGACCTCTGCCACAACTGGCGGAATGAGGTAAAGGAACGGATCGCGACGACCCATTTGATAAGCGTCGAGCACCGCGCGGCGGAGCAGGCGACGCACGACATAACTTTGCTTTTCTGGCCCGGGACGGACATTTTCATGAATGGTGAAGGTTAGGGCGCGGGCATGGTCAGCCATGCGCCGGATCCGGACACCGTCCGCGGAATCGCGATCATATTTGATACCGACGGCTTCTGATGCCGCATTGACCAATGGGCTCAGAATGTCGATCTCAAAATTTGAGCGCACGCCCTGCATGGCGGCGGCCATTCGCTCAAGGCCCATGCCGGTATCGATATTTTTTGAGGGAAGCGGTTCGAGTTCCTGGAAGCCTACACGATTGAACTGGGTGAAGACCAGGTTCCAGATTTCGACCGGTTCGAGACCATCCCCTTGATAGAAGATTTCAGAACAAGGTCCACAAACTCCATTGGGGCCTTGGCTTGGAGAGCTGGCTGGCCAGAAGTTGTCGTCCTCTCCGAGTCGACTGATTCTGGAAGGTGCCAGGCCAATTTCTTGATTCCAGATATTAAATGCTTCATCGTCGTCAATGTAAACCGTTACAGTCAAACGGTTTGAATCGACCTTGAGGGTTTTTGTCAGGAATTCCCAGGCCCAATGGATGGCTTCACGTTTGAAGTAGTCGCCGAATGAGAAGTTGCCAAGCATTTCAAAAAAAGTCATGTGTCGGGGCGTACGACCGACATTATCGATATCACCCGTACGGATACACATCTGGCAGGTGGTGGCTTTTTTGAAGGTCGGGTCGCCCAGGCCCATGAACTCACGTTTGAACTGGTTCATACCGGCAGGTGTAAAGAGGACGGTCGGGTCGTTTGGCACCAGTACGTCGCTTGGCTTGCGAACGCAACCCTTGGATTCAAAGAAGGATAAGTAGGCTTCGCGAATTTCGTCCGTTTTCATGGTACTTTGGCGCACAGGGTGAATGAATCGGATAGGGAAACCAGATTGGAGATTGGTCACTTGGACAGATCATCAATCCTCAAGACATGCTCAAGAATAGCAATTTGAGAGATTTCTATCGAGTCAGAAACAGGAAGTTTTAGAAGGGCCATGGAAATTGAGAGGTCTGGCGAGGGGGTGGAAGCCTGTTGGGGTCAGTAATGTGTTTAAGGCGCATTAAATCATGAATTCGGAGAAATGACCGGGAAGTGGTTGGTGAGGTCCTTGAGCATGGAACGATTGGCTTGTGAAGGGGCTAATCTGTTTGACCATTAAGAATAAAGTTTATGAGCGGATCAAGTTCGGCTTTTTGTTAAAGAGTGGCTATTGAACGTTTTCGTGACGAAGAATAATAGAGGCACGGCAATGGGCGGTGGTGGGTCAGGTCATCTTTTTGGATAATCACCGGCTATGGCAGGTTGACAATCCGGAGAGATGGCGTTAGTCTATCACATTCAATCGAATCGAATTCGACGTGACGGCGTAAGCCTCGTCGTTGACAGAGTACTTAGGATCTCACGATCAGACCATGAAATCGTATCTGGCCAAGACTGATGAGCTGAATCGCCAGTGGTATGTAATCGACGCTACGGATGCCGTGGTTGGTCGGTTGGCGGCTCAAATAGCTCCAATATTGATGGGCAAACATCGCCCGACTTACACACCTCATGTGGACACTGGCGATTTCGTCATCGTGACCAACGTGGACAAGGTTGTCTTTACAGGCAACAAGTGGGATCAAAAATCCTACCAACGCTTCAGTGGCTACCCAGGTGGCCAGCGTGACGAACAGGCCAAAAAGCTTTTCGCCCGACATCCTGAACGGATTCTCAAACTCGCCATCCTTCGAATGATGCCGAAGAACAAGCTGGCACGTCAGATGATGACGAAGCTGAAGCTGGTTGTTGGTCCGAACCATACGCATCAGGCCCAGCAGCCGATTCCCATGGAAACGATCAAGGGGCGTCCCGCTGCCGAAGGCCGTCGCTTAGCCGCACCGGCTACGGTCTAATTGAATCACCGAGAATCCAAGGATTTTATTGACTCATGAGTACTGCCGTTAAAGCCGCACCAAATTGGGGTACAGGTCGACGTAAGACCGCCGTAGCCCGTGTTCGGGTTCTTGAAGGGACCGGCAAATTTGTCGTGAATGGCCTGGATGTTGACGATTATTTCGTCGACGAAATTCAGCAATCCACGGTTCGTTGCCCACTCGTCCTCACGGAAATGGCCGGTCGTCTCGATATCTTTGTGAACGTCAACGGAAGCGGCAAGTCCGCTCAATCCGGCGCTGTTTCACTTGGTATTGCTCGCGCCCTGATCGAGATTCGTCCCGATCTCAAGCCCACCCTGCAACACGCGGATCTCCTGACCCGTGACAGCCGCATGGTTGAACGTAAAAAGTACGGTCATAAGAAAGCTCGTAAGAGCTTCCAATTCTCCAAGCGTTGATTTCGAATGCTTCCTCTCGGAAGTCTTCCCATCAAAACTTTAAAAACCTACTCAAGCACGGCGATTTTATCGTCGTGCTTTTTGTATATTGAAGTCAAAGCCATCAGGAATGGCAAGATTTTTAGATTCTTTCGATTTTACAGATTAAGAAATTTTAGAAATTCGCGAGGTTTACGATATCTGCCCGTTTTATGGAATACGTTTAAAGAGACTGGATGCCGTGGCTTGGCATGATGCCACCACGCAATGGATATATCCCGATGGAAGGGATGGCTGCGATGATTTTTGGATTACCGCCCTCAACACGGACCCTGCTCAGGCGTAACGTTCTGTTGGGCCTGATGTCCCTGACCTCCACCGGTTGTGTGCTTCGGCGTCGACTAGCGGAACGTAAGGTAAAGCAACTTGGCTCGGTTGATCCGGCCCAGCATCGTGAGATGTCGCTTTCGGCAAACGCTCCATATGTCATCGAGCCTCCGGATTCCTTGGAAGTCCGTATTCGTCCCGACACCATTGGTGCAATTCCTTCTTCAGTCACTGTTCAAGCAGATGGGGTGATTGATTTGGGCTTTGCTGGCCGAGTTTATGTCGCCGGCTTGCAACTCGACCAAGCGGAATCCGTGGTCGCTCAAAAGCTCAGCCTTTTTGCCAAGAAACAAAAAAAGACGCTTGATGAGCCCATAGAGGTCAACATCAGGCTTGATGAAAGTAAAAGCAAGTATTTCTATGTGCTGGGTAAGGGTGTGCAGCAGGCCCGATTTGCGGTGACGGGTCGGGAGACCGTGCTCGACGCCATTATGCAGTCACAAGTTAAGTCGAATGCGATTCTTGAAAAGACGTATCTAGTCAGGCCTCATCCCCAGGGAATGCCCGACCAGATCATGGCGGTGGACTGGATCGCCATTCGCGACCGTGGAGAAACGATGACAAATTACCAGATCTTCCCTGGCGACCGCCTCGTCATACCTGGTGGGCCTGATCCTGGACTTGTGGAAACCTTATTTGGGTCGCGTTGATTTCAAGTAGCGAAGTCTTGATTGCCTGGCCATGAGAATGGACAAGCCAATGCCGATCACCACGAAGGCCGATGGCTCAGGCACCACAGTGATACTGGTCAGCATCTTAGCGTCGAGCAGGCCCACACCATTTGTGAGCATCATTGACGACGGGGTGATGGAAGGTTTCAGGCTCGACATGAACGTGTAAGTGCCGTTTGGGAGATACAGGTCGCGAGTCTGGTTGATCGTGAGATGGTTTGTGCCCGGTAAGATCATGGATCTCTGATACGTTTGCATGTTGTTATCGATCCCGGTCTCGCCAAATATGCTTGCCTTGATTCCAAAAGTATTGAATGTGGCCCAGCCATCGATGACGGTCTGAATCGAGACTTGAACGGGTTCTGAATAGCCTGACAACTGGAATTCACGTTGTGCGTATTGAACAGTCGTGTGTGTGTCCGCAGGTTTCTGCGATGCAAATACCGACTCAACAGAAAGTTCAATGAAGTCTGTCTGTGGTGGGTCGGCAATCCCCGTGGCTAGGACATTGAAATTTCCTGGCGAAGTCGCACTCGACAGACTCGTGACTTTCCAGTCAGAAATCCACATGAAGTCTGCATGAGACGCAGGACTAGCCAGCCATTGCAAGAAAACGACCAGAATCAAAGACGTAACGCGTCCTGCGCCGAATCGTCTCCTGAGAGTACGAACGACCATTTTGTCACCACGATATCCGTTAATAGCAAGTCGATAGACGTAATAGCCACTTTGGTGAATCCGACTGATTATGAAAGGTTTCTAATCAGCCAGGTCAAACTCTATACCAATAATACGGTGGCTTGTGACAAAGACTTGGAAATAATATCGCCTGAGATGATTTGCGACAATAATCAGTCAGCAGTTGCAGAATCTCCACAATTACGACAATAATCAGCATATCTAGGGCCGTGCGGGATCACCTGCCTTCGCCCTTACTGCGGTGGGGGCATCCGCCTGGTTCTGCCCCCCCGAAAGTCGAACGATCTTCCCCAACGATACTCTCAGGATAAAGATTGAATTGCCATGTCACGTCGCGTGGGACTTTGGCTCGTAGGAGCCTTTGGTGGTGTTGGTACTACGATTACTCTTGGTCTGGCCTGCCTGGCTAAAAAGATCGCTCCCGATCATGGCCTGACAACCCAGTTGCCACTCTTCCAAGGTTTGAGTCTTCCTCAGCCTGATCAGTTCATCGTCGGTGGCCATGATATCCGGAAAACTTCGTTCATCGATTCGGCCAACGAATTTCGCACCAATTCCGGCGTATTTCAGCCTGAGTGGATCGAAGCCTGCCGCGAAACCCTGGAAGCCGCTTCAGCCCGGGTTCGCCCTGGCACCAAGCTGGGTAGCGGTAGCACCATCAGCAAGATGGGTACCTGGGGCGACGAGGCGCCCGCCAAAAATGCTCTCGAAGCCGTCGAGCGCATCTCTCGCGACCTTGAAGCCTTTGTGGCCGCAGAGAAGATCGACCACCTGATCGTTTTGAGCGTTTCCAGCACCGAACCGGTTTTCCCGCTCGGTGATGTTCACCAAACCTGGGCGGCTCTGGAAGCGGCTTTACCCACCGGCGGCCCCGAACTTTTGCCTTCAAGCTCACTCTATGCCCTGGCCGCCGTGCGTGGTGGGCATTCTTATGTGAACTTCACTCCAAGCTTGGGAGCAAGTCTTCCTGCCATTACGGAACTCGCCGAAAAAACCGGCAGCCTCCTCGCTGGCAAGGACGGCAAGACCGGCGAAACTTTGATGAAAACCGTGCTTGGCCCAATGTTTGCCCAGCGCAACCTTAAAGTTCAATCCTGGGTCGGCCACAACATCTTCGGAAACCGTGACGGCGTGGTGCTGGACGACCCTGAAAACAAGGCCGCAAAGGTCAACACCAAGGACTGGGTGACCACCCAAATTCTTGGCTATAAGCCAAATACGCTCGTCACAATCGAATATATCCCCGACATGGGTGACTGGAAAACAGCTTGGGATCACATCCACTTCCAGGGCTTTCTGGGCGCTCAAATGACACTCCAGTTCACTTGGCAAGGCTGCGACAGCCTGTTGGCCGCTCCGCTGGCCATCGACATGGTACGACTAACCGACCTCGAAAAACAGCGTGGTGGCAAGGGCTTGCAAAAGCATCTCGCCTGCTTCTTCAAGAGCCCTGAAGGTGTCGAAGACAATCACTTCTTTCACCAATGGTCAATGCTTGAAGACTATGTGGCAAGCCTCAAGGCCTGATCCATTCCAAATTCTGAGCGAGCTGGCCAACCAATCTGGCTCGCTTTACCTACTCTAAAATGAGCTTTCTCATGAAGTTTGCCTTCTCTACCAACGCTTATTTACGCTTCCCCTTCGACGAAGCCTGCTCGCGCATTGCGGCGCTTGGCTACGAGGGGCTGGAACTCATGGCCGATGTGCCACATGCCTGGCCAGCCCACCTTCCCTTGGCTACGAAATCGGCCATTCGAGCCTCCATGAAAAAAAATGGCCTGACGTTCTCAAACGTAAATGCCTTCATGATGAACGCCATCAACGACTATCGTCAGCCTTACTGGTACCCTTCGTTTATCGAACCCGACGAGCACTACCGCCGAGTCCGCATCGACCACACCCGCCGCGCCATTACCCTTTGCAAAGAGCTGGGGGCGCCCCATATCACCACCGAACCAGGCGGGCCGCTTGTGCCTGGACAAAACCGCCAAAAGGCGATTGATCTCTTTGTCGAAATTCTCAAGCCACTTGCCGAACACGCCTATCGTGAAGGTGTACTCTTCCTGATCGAGCCTGAGCCTGGGTTGTTGCTTGAGACGACAGATCAATATCTGGAAGTAGCTGATAAAGTTGATTCGCCTGCCATTGGCCTGAACTTCGACGTTGGTCATGCCTATTGTGTTTCGGAAGACATTCCAACAGCCATTCGCAAACTGGCACCTCATATCAAGCACTTCCACCTGGAAGACATTGCCGCCACGCGGCACCACCACCACCTGATTCCAGGTCAGGGCGCGATCGAGTTTGCTGAAGTCTTCAGAGCCATCAAAGCGATTGGCTATGACAACTGGCTGACCGTTGAGCTTTACCCCAACGTGGATGACCCGGACGGTGCCGCTCGCGAAGCGATTGAAGTCTTGAAGCCACTCCTGGCTCAGGTCATGGCTGAATGATTCCAACTCGATGGAGACTTAAACGAGGGCCGCTCACAAGGCGGCTCCAGTTTTTCAAATGAAACTCAAGCCGTTTCTCAAGCTGATTCGTCTGCCCAACGTCATCACCGCAGCCTGCAACAGTCTGGCCGGCGCCCTTTGCGCTGGGGTTGGTTTGAATCGTTGGCCAGATTTGTTGATGCTGGCCTTGTCTTCGATGTCCATATACGCGGCCGGTATTTTATGGAACGACCTTTTTGACCTCGAAGAAGATCGTCGAGAGCGGCCTTCACGGCCATTGCCTTCAGGTGAGGTTTCTGTGCGGTTGGCTTGGCTTATTTCAATTCTGCTGACAGTGATTGGTGTCATTCTTGCCGCGCTGGTGTCACTCAAGGTGGGCGTGTTGGCGATTATTCTTTTATCGGTCGTTTTTTCATACGATCGCTGGACCAAAAAAAATGCGCTGGGCCCGTGGAATATGGGCCTTTGCCGGGGCCTGAATCTGGCCCTGGGACTGGTTGTGAAGCCTGTTGCCAGATGGGGCGTGTTGGCTGTGCTGGGCTATAGTATTTATATCGCCGGCGTAACTTACATCAGCCGCCAGGAAACCAAAACCGGCGAGACCAAAGGCCTGCGACAAGGCTTTATTCTGCTGATTGCTGGCATGGCAATGGTCATCGCGGCGATGCTGCTCAATTCAAACCGCACGATTTATGGATTTGATATTCAAAATGATGTGCCGCTGCTGGGCGGGCTTTTTATATTAATCGTGTTGATGAAGCGTCTGACCACAGTTTGGAAAACAGCATTTGCCGAGCCCAGGCCTGAAACAATTCAAAATGTTGTGAAAACCGGAATCATCAACTTGCCATTGTTTGACTTTGCCATTGTGTTGGCCGTGACTGGCCCCTTGGCCACCATCCCCATTGCCATACTCTTCGGCCTGGCTCGACTGACGGCCCGCAAACTCTATACAACCTGACAATCAAAAAAAACATGAAACTTGGCTATAATACCAACGGCCTGGCGCATCATCGGTTTGCAGATGCCGTCGCATTATTGGCTGACAACGGCTACGGCGCAGTGGCCATCACGCCTGATGTCAACTGGCTTGACCCGTATCAAGATGCTGTCAGCTTAAATCAACAATTAAAAGAGACAGTAAAAACGCTGGAACGTTTTGAAATGCAGTGCGTGATGGAAAGCGGCGCACGTTATTTGATCAACCCTTGCAAAAAGCACGATCCAACCTTGATGGATGCCGATGGGCAGCGTCGTGCTTTACGCATTGATTATCTCAAAAGATTATTCATGATGGCTGCTGAATGTAATGCAACCTGTTTTTCATTCTGGGCGGGCAGGCTCGATGAACAAATATCACAGGAGCAGGCCGACCAGCGCCTGGCCGATGGTATTTTTGAAGTGCTGCCGCTGGCGGAAAAACTGCGGGTGCCAATTGCATTTGAACCTGAGCCGGGGATGTATATTCAAACTCTCGACGATTTCAGACGGCTGGACAGGCTGATCCAGAACGGCTGGTTTCAACTCACGGTCGATCTGGGCCACTTGCACTGCCTGGGCGAAGAGCCAATCGCAAATAAAATCCGGGAGATTGAATCATCCATCATCAATATTCATATCGAAGACATGAAGCCCGGCGTGCATGAGCACTTGATGTTTGGCGAAGGCACAATGGACTTCCAGCCAATCATTCAGGCCCTTCACGATATGAATTACCCGTTTGCATTATGTGTGGAACTGAGCCGAGACTCCCATAGGGCCGATCAGGTTGTACCCAAGGCAGCAGACTTCTTGCATTGTATGATCGGGAGGAATAAATCATCCGAATCCAATCAACTTTCGTCTGGATCAGGCCCAAAAAGTTGTTCCAGTCTTCGGTCATAGTGATTCAGAAAATCTCGAGTAATACTATAATGGTCGGTTTGTTCGTAAGTGACCTCCGAAAGGCCAGTTTCATCAAAAAGAATGATCTTGGCGTTGGGATAAGCCAGTAGAATGGGCGAATGTGTTGCAATAATAAATTGAGACTCATTCTGGACAAGCTGATGAATTGCAGATAAAGCCGCCAGTTGACGGTTGGGCGATAGGGCCGCTTCGGGCTCGTCCAACAGATAGAGCCCTTTGCCATTAAACTTATTTGTCAGCAATGTTAAAAAAGCTTCGCCATGTGATCGGGAATGTAGCGACTTGCCACCATAGCCATCAAGATAGCCCACTTCATCCATGTATGTGGCGACATTGAAAAATGTCTCAGCCCTCAGGAAATAACCGTCGCGTGGCTTGCGATAGCTTTGCACAAGCCCGATCGATTCATAAAGCGATGAAACGGACTTTGTCGTCTCAAGCTGAACATTGCGTGTGCCACCTTCGGGGCTATATCCCAAAGCCAGTGCAATAGCCTCAAGCACAGTGGATTTGCCCGCGCCGTTCTCGCCCACGAAAAATGTGGCATCCGGATGAAACCGTATTTGATCCAACTTCGCCACAGCTGGGATGTTGAATGGATAAGAATTAAAATCCAATGAAGCATCTGACTTGATGAAAATGCTTTGAAGGTAGGGCTTTGCTGTGATTGTCATGCTCTTGGACTGGGGCTTTCAATGAATTCTGGATCAATGTATTCCAAGGAGATCGGCTAGATTAATTCCAGAGCGACCAAGCCCCTGTTGCAATGGCAAAAATGGCAATCATCAGGTTTGTGATGGCATGGGCTGTCACAGCTTCTCCAAGTCTGCCTCGTCGCAGGTAGATCAATGATTAAAGCACTCCAGCTATAATTCCAGCGAGCAGGCGGCTATGAAGAGCTCCAGCGGATCATGTTAAAAATCCCTTTCAAAAGTTGCAAGCTTATTGCTGGACTCAAACTCACCGACCTAGGTGAGCTTCAAAGTCCTCATCATCATATCTCAAAGCCATTCGCACTTACAAGTCAATGCGATGATCAGGGGTAACAAAAGTTGATGCATTTAAGCCAAGACGCTCTTTGTCGGGTCACTGAGTTACAAAATTCATGGAAATGTGTGGCAAAATCTGCCCTTGACGAACTTGTCCTCTAAATTCGACTTGGCCTTGTCTTGACCAAGGTTTACTGACGCCGATTCTGAAATTAAACCGATCTTTCGCAACTGCCCGATGAAGTGGTTTCATCATTGGCAGTTTCCAATGGTGTAAAACTGCTTTAACCGATGATGATAGAGTTTTTATCGGATTACTTATGACTGAGGTTGATCGAGAATTTCGAACTTCTAGGCCAGTAAACTTGCAACCCAGTTTAATATAGCTTAATATAGGCTTGCGTTCGCGAAGCTTGTGATGGCTCAGTTCAGATGTGAAACCGATGAAGCATTATCCCAAAGCCATGACTCTGATTGAAATGATCTTTCTTGTTGCAATCAGTGCAATTGCATTGATCCTGATGATGCCTTTGGTCTTGAATTCACGCGAAAAATCGAGGTCGGCAAGCTGTCAGTTGAACTTGCAACAGATTGCCAGCGCTGCCAATCAATATGAGGTCGCCACAGGTTACTTCCCAGCCAGTTTTTTCTGGTCTGTGATACCGGGCCAGAATGCGTCTGAGGCTTCTCTGGCCAGTGGTCATGGACCCCTTGTTGCAATCCTGCCGTTTCTCGAAAAATCTTTCCTCTATCATTCTATTAATTTTGATCACAATATTCATTCTGTTGTCAATACATCGGTTTGCAGCTTTCAGGTCAATCAGTTTTACTGCCCTTCGGATTCACAGATCAGAACATACTCCCAACTGACGGATACGACCCTGGTCGGTCCTCATCCCAAATCAGGCAAACATCTTATGGCTAAATCAAGTTATGCCGCTGTTGCTGGTCCGTGGGTTGTCAATACCTGGAAAATCTCAGAGATGGGTCAAGGGGAGCGATCCAATTACCAAGAAATTATAAGAAATCAATTAGGTATGTTCAATATCAGCAGCTTTATCAAGCTGGAGCAAGTCACAGACGGAACTTCATCGACATTGATGTTTGGCGAGCATTCCCTTGAATTTATTCCGTTCGAAAAACATAATGACATTTTCTGGTGGGTCAGTGGCAATCATGGAGACACATTATTGTCCACCATGTTTCCGATCAACTCCTGGAAACATGACTTGTTGCCTGAAATCATTGCACTTTCGGCA
The DNA here is from genome assembly GCA_945865635.1 of Candidatus Kuenenia stuttgartensis. Taxonomy (GTDB): domain Bacteria; phylum Planctomycetota; class Planctomycetia; order Isosphaerales; family Isosphaeraceae; genus QWQI01. The sequence goes on along the minus strand of CAMBEP010000059.1, from coordinate 2,880 downwards.
TCCAGTTCCCACGCTATTTCGGCAAACTTTGCATTCGCCGATGGTTCTGTCAGGCCCATTCGAGAAACCATCGGAACTATGAACTTCAAGCCAAACCCGAAAAAACTATTCGACCCAGGCCCCGCTCATGCGCAATTATGGGCTGTGCCGTCAGTTGATCCTTATGTTGTTGGTCCTGACCCGTTTTGGGATACCATCTTTAAGCTCCGCCCCGGCGAGCGTTTTGGCCTTTATCAGGCTTTATCTACCCGAGCCGGAGGCGAATGGATTGGTTCCTATTGATTGATACCATCAGCAGCACTAGCAGCACACTTATTTGAGTGGCTTGCCCTCAATGGGCTCGCCGTTGGTTGTCAGGACTTGTATTTCATGAGCACGGAATGGGCCTTCATATGTCCATACAACCTTCTTGTCGCGATCGATTTCAAAAATCTTCACGCCCTTCTGCGCTGCATAGCTTGCAATCACGGTGTTGCCATTGGGTAGCCTCTGGCCGCCGCATGGGTCTGCAAATGGCTTGCCGGGCAGGTCTTCGTTGGTCACCTTCCAGACAATCTTGCCTGATGCATCCAGCTCCACAGTTTTATTGCCATGTGTCAGGTTCACAAGCGTGTTGCCATTTTTCAGTCGAATGGCTGTAAATGGCCAGTTTTCTTCCTTCCGGCCACCCACTTCAGGCAGGTCGGTTTTGAATTCCTGAACGACTTCCCCATTTGGCTTATATTCCTTGACCTTAAATGCCAGAAGGTGTGGCACCAGATAATTCCCGTTCGGCAGCTTGCGTGCCATGCGTGTCTGCATGTGGGCGTTGTCGGTTTCAGGCTTCAGAGGGCATTCGACTGCAATCTTACCATCGGTTGTGACTTCCAGAATTCTTGGCTTTGGACCAAGTTCTGTGATCAGAGTATTGCCGTTGTCCAGACGCTGCGCTGTTCCAAGCTCTTTGTTTTCAGGCGACAGTTTGTATTGAAATACAACGGTTTTATCCCTTTTGAATTCGATCACCTCGGTGCCCCAGGCGATCAGGATATTCCCATTGGGCAGAACATAACCATCGCGGGCGCCAGGCTTACCCGAATTCCATACATCCTTGCCGTTTTCATCCATAATTCCCGTGAAGTTCGGGCCAGCGATGAAAACGGAGTGCTTGACCTCTGAATGTGCCGATGCTGCCCAAAGCCATGAATTGGCCAGCACCAGAAATGTTGCGAATGATTTGCAGGTCATGGTGGGCAGTGCTCTATCTAATATGGAAGAGTGGTTGCTGGGTGGGGAATCCCAAAAGCAGGACCTTATCATAGTTCAAAAGTCGCTCACTAGATAGCCCTTCAAAAAATCGCTTCAATTGTGAAAGGCTTGCAGATTCTCAAATGCGGCTCAGCTCGCGAGCCTCAATCTCCCACGGGTGAAACCAGTACCCTTGCCCGGTCCGACGCCATGTCCAAGCCATCATTCCTAAATAGAACGGCAAAAACATCGGTCCCCAGCGCTCCGCCTGCTGCACGTGCACCAGTTCGTGTGCCCTGAAGCGATTCCGGCAGTCGTTGTCGCAACACAAAATCACATGCCCCAAGGTCATGGCCGAAGCCCTCACAAAGCTCCTGCTTAAAAAATATCGCACCAGAGGTCCCTGAATCTCAATCACTCCATGCCACAGAATGGTCTGCCCGCCCGAGACCCCATTGGCCATCACCAAAGGGAACGCCACCGCCGATGTCGGTAAGGCCCACATATAGCTCAAAAATCGGGCCCAAATCGGCGCCCGATCCCATGCCACAAGCGGGATCACGGCCAATGGTAAATTCTGAGGAGTCGGATCCGTTCCAATTCGTACGATGAGTCGCATGACACCCCTTTATTAAGCTGAACCAGTCTTTTTGCGCTTTTCATCAGACGCTTCATGGAATATGATACGCAAGTTCGGCCCGTTACGACACGGAACTCACAAGCTCTAAGAAGAATCTAAAAAAATGTCGGATCCACAAGCCGTCTTGCGTAATTTTCAAACCAGGCATCCGTTTTTTGTGGGCATCGACTCCGACGGTTGCGTGTTTGACTCGATGGAAGTCAAGCATAAAGAGTGCTTTATCCCTCGGTTCATTGAGTTTTATCACCTGGCCGGTGTGGCCAAGTATGCCCGCGAGTGCTGGGAATTTGCGAACCTTTACTCCAAGGATCGAGGCGTGAATCGCTTCCCGGGGCTGACCAAGACGCTTGACCTGATGGCCCAGCGGCCCGAAGTGAAAAAGCGTGGGGCAAAGCTGCCGGCCATCCCTGAAACCCGGGCCTGGATCAAGCGGGAATCGAAGCTGGCCAACCCGACTTTGAAACTCGAAGTGGAAGCCACCACCAACGCCGAGCTAGAGCACCTGCTGAGCTGGAGCGTGGCTGTGAATGAGTCGGTTGACGCCCTGGTGCACAACCTGCCGCCCTTCCCTTTCGTGCGTGAATGCCTGGAGTTCTTGCAGGCTAAGGCCGACACGATGGTGGTTTCGGCCACTCCGATGAAGTCTCTGCTAAAAGAGTGGCAAGAGCATGGCATTGACGGCATGGTGGACCTGATCGCCGGGCAGGAGCAGGGCTCGAAGGTGGAGCACCTGCAACTCGCGGCGGGCCCTGAGCGTTATGCCCGCGACCACGTGCTGATGGTGGGCGACGCCCCCGGCGACCGCAAGGCGGCTGAGGCCAACGGCGTGCTCTTCTATCCGATCAACCCCGGCCATGAAGAGGCCTCGTGGGAGCGGCTCTACCGCGAAGCCCTGCCCCACTTCTTTGCCGGCACATACGGCGGCACATACATGGCGGCCCGCATCGCCGAATTTGAAGCCCTGCTGCCGGCCCAACCCGCTTGGCCGGTGGAGAAGGACTGACTTGAATCAA
>CAMBEP010000058.1 GCA_945865635.1 Candidatus Kuenenia stuttgartensis | reverse complement strand
GCCAAGACCACAACACCAAGAACCCAATTGGGATATCAGGCCACATGCTCGCACATTATGTCCAATGTTCCCTTGAATTCCGGCGGGATCGGATGAACCTGATTCTTTCCAACGAGTTTTTCACGCTATCGCAAGTCCGTCCAGAGCCATAACCGATACTGGAATTAAGGCGGATTGGATCACGATCAGGCAACTTCATGAGTTGCCGTTGACCTAAAAGGCAAGTCGGGTTATGTTTCCCACAAACAAGGTGGAAGCCAGACCCGATGCTCAACTCAAAAGTCATCGGCTGGACCCGGGAACCACGATGGTTCCGGTACCGAAAGCAGGGAGGCTGCACATGGGGATCGTTGCCGAATCGGTGACTATCAATCAGACCATCGACCGGGAAAGTGGTTTGGCACTTGCCCGCGATGTCGTGCGCCTTGAAGTTCAGGCCCTGAATCAGCTTATACATAAAATTGATGACTCGCTTTACGACGCCTCTACCCTGATCGCCGAATCAACAGGCCTTATTCATGTGACAGGCATGGGCAAGGCGGGCTGGGTGGGCCAGAAATTTGCCGCCACTGCAGCATCATTGGGCTTACGCGCGTTTTTCCTGCATCCGGCAGAAGCTGTCCATGGAGACATGGGCCGGGTGGCGCGTGGCGATCTGGTCGTGGCCATGTCGCAAAGTGGTGAAACGGAAGAGATTCTCCGACTGGCAAGAGCTCTTCGCCAAGCCGGTACAACGATCATAGCACTCACAGAATCACAATCGAATCCGCTTGGGCAACTGTCAGACCTGACCATCGAGCTCGGACGCTTCCAGGAAGCATGTCCGATGGGCTTGGCACCGACGAGCAGCACCACCGCCATGATGGCCATTGGCGATGCCCTGGCGATCCTGGCCGCCCAGATTAAAGGTATTCTCCCAGAGGATTTTGCAGCAAATCATCCGGCTGGCAGACTGGGCCGGCGCCTGGCTGGCGTTGATCAGATCATGCGCACCGGGCGCCACGTTCGGATCGCCTATGAATCGGAACTGGTCCGCGATGTCATTACGAGATTGGGTGGGGCACGACGCCGCTCAGGTGCCATTCTGGTCATCAAAGAGCAGGGCGGCGAACTGGTCGGAATCTTTACCGATAGCGACCTGGTTCGCCTGCTGGAGCGCGGGCGTGCCAACATGCTCGATCGACCCATCTCCGAAAGCATGACCACAAACCCAAGCGTAATCACAGTTTCCGCCACGGTTGCTGATGCCGTCGAAGCCCTGAAATCAAGAAAGTTAAGTGAATTGCCGGTCGTCAACCACCACTCTCAGCCTGTTGGCTTGATCGATGTCACCGATCTTATTGGTCTCGTTGCCCTCGACTTCGACGAAGAGGCTGATCACTGATGAACCCATGGAATCACCAAAACGAACTGACCGATGAGTTGCTTGCCAAAGCCTCCAAAATTCGGCTGATTGTGCTGGATGTGGACGGTGTCCTGACCGATGGTGTGATAGGCATGGATGACGATGGACGAGAATTCAAACACTTTCATGTGCGGGACGGCTCGGCACTGGCGGGCTGGATTCGAACCGGTCGGCAAGTCGCAATCCTCTCCGGCCGATTTGCACAATGTGTCGAACATCGTGCCAGAGACCTCAAAATCCCGATAGTGATTCAAGGCAACCCTCAAAAGATCAACGGCCTGCTTCAAATTCTTGAACAAACAGGTATGAATCTCGACCAGACTTGCTTCATGGGCGACGATCTACCGGACCTCCCCTTGTTCGAAATGGTCGGGCTTGCGGCTTGCCCAGCCGATGCCGTCGAAGAAATAAGGACCAAAGCCCATTTCATCAGCCAAAACCGCGGGGGCCAAGGTGCCGTACACGACCTGCTCTCTCGGCTCATGAAAACGCAAGGTATCTGGCAAGATCATGTCCAGTGGTATTTCGAACATGCATCATCATCTGGTGCATGATCCTGACCAAACGCTTCTAAATCCTTCAACAACTCATAACACACAGGCTTCAAAAGGCGGCATCAAAAACCAAGTGGGTGTGATCAAGAAAACCTTTCAGATTCTGATCACGGCGGGACTTCTCACCGCCGGTTCCCAAGCTTATCGAGTCGGCTTTGCCCTCGTCGAGAAAAAGCTCGCGCCGCCTTTGCCAAAAACCGTTGCCATGCACTCCGATGGCGCTGGTCCGGCCACCCTTTCCAAGTCTGCTCAGGAAGCCAGAACCCTTGCTGCAAAAGCCTTTGGTTCTGATCACTGGTCTGCTCATAAAGATCTCAAAATCCGGTTTTACGACGCCCAGCGTGGCTTCTGGATCTATGCCCAAAATTATGAATCCAAGTCAGTCAAGGGTAATACCATACGATTTTGGCCAGTGGTCTTTATCTGGCGCGGCGAAACCTCTCCAACCCAATCGTCTGAAAGTCACAATCTCATTTACGGCGGCGGGGATCAGGCAATCCTTGAAATGAGTCAGCCTCTGGGTGTGATCAAGCCAGGCAAGGAACCCTCCAAAATTGTGAAGGCCATTCTGAGCGGAAATGTCTCGATTCGCGACGACAAAGCCACGACTGGCCGTGAAGATGATCTCGAAATCGGTCCCCTGGCAGACATTTTGTTTGATGAACCCACGCTCTCAATCCATTCCGAATCGGATGTCAGAATCAAAGACCGCGACCTGCTCATCACCGGGCGTGGCATGCACATCGAGCTTTGGCCAAGAGAAATTCTCGCACCCACATCCATCAAAAGTGATACTCCCTCTGAATCATCCAATCAAGTCAGCTTTACAGGCACCAAATCGATCAAGTTGTCCAGCCAGGTCCGTATCGAAGTGGCCAATGTCGGAAAGTCAAACGTTCTGCCGGGCCAAGCGCGAGACTTAACAACGCAAATCCCCGCCTGGTTAAAGTGCGATGGCCCAATGAGTATCGATCTGCCCCGGCAAAACCTACCGCCAAAGGTCGGTCCACCACGCCCACCTGAACCGACCATCGCGACATTCACAAAAAATGTTCTGCTCCAACGTGGCAAAGACCAGCCTGACCAAGTCACTGGCGATGCACTCAGGGCGGAACTTTTCCCGTCCACCAAGACTGCTGCAACCACTGCTTCCTCAAGCACTAAAAGCGATTCAAAAAAGAACTCAACCGCCACCACGACAGGACCTATGACCGAACTGGACCTGAAATGGGCCAGAGTCACTGGCGATAAGGTTTTCCTGAAAAGCCAAGCTCAAGGTCTTACCGCCAACGGAAAAGAATTGATCCTGAAACGGCCAGGCGGAGAAAAACCCGATGAAGTCTATCTGCGCGGATCCGACCAAAACCCACTGGTCGTGGAACGAATTGAATATACAAACGACAAGAATGGATCTGCAACAGAACAGATCCGATCAATTGAAACTCTGACATCGCATGATGTTACCATTTTTGATGAAAAACCAAAGTCCGATTCCTTAGGCACAGCCGCTAAAGTTGCCAACACCGCTGTGGAAGTTGCCACTGTGGTGGCCCGAGGGGCTGGACAAGTGGAAATCAGGGATGGCCGTAACCAGCCTGTGACCAGGTCGGCAAAATGGTCGGAACAGGCGATCATGTTGACCGAAGGTGATGGTCCATCCGCTCGAAAGGTGATCACCCTGACCGGCAATGCTATGGTTTGGGATCGCAAATCCGGTACCCTTGAGGCTGGAAAATCTTTGGCCGTCTGGCTCTCGCCAAGAGCAAAATCAGGTGCAAAAGCCCAGGTGGCAAAAGCTTCCGGTATTGAACCAGGACGCCAGCGTGAAGCCGCAGCCTCTTTATCATCCAGCAGTTATGAAATTGAGACTGTCGAAGCACACCAAAACGTCAAGCTCGTCGCCGACAACCGTTATGTCAATGCCAAAGAACGTCTGGATGTCGAGTTTCTACCAGGCACAACAACCTCGCCCAACAAAAATCCGCAGGCCATAGCCACCACAGATCCGAAACTTAAACCGACCCTGTTTGTTTTGAGCGACGCCGACAACAATGCGGATTCAGAGTCCGCAACGCACCAAGCCGGGGCGGCTCAGACTGCTGCCGCCCAACCATCTCCAGCCAAAGTGAGTATCGACGCCAAAAGGGTTTGGGTAAAACTCGGCCCAGGAGCATCTTCCGGGGATCCTAAACAGGCAAGAAATACCAAGCCTGCGATGTCGCCCATGGGTGGTGTCGAGCTGATCGAAGCCCGACTTCGGGGCGATGTCATATTCCATCAAGAGAATGCCGATCCAAAGAAACAGCCAGCACATGTCGAAGCCCAGGCTGTGGATATTGTCAATCAAGGGCAAGCGGCTTATCACTTGCTGGCGTTCCATGTCGACCCTACCGACCCAGTTGCCGGTAAGCCTGAAAATCGGGTCAAAGCGAAGCCAGTGAAAGTCACTTCAGATCAATTTGATCTCGAAGGCCCCATCTTGGGCCTGGACCAAGCCGCAAGCACCGCATGGGTCAACGGCGCAGGAACGATTAAGCAATGGATTGGTTCGGAACTTCTGAAACAGGATGGCTTTAAGGCCGAAGGTACCAAATCCGCATCTGCCAATTCAAAACCGCAACAGGCCACCATCACCTGGAAAACTCGAATGGACTTCTTCGGTAAGCCGCTCGACGCCAACGGAAATCCTTTGGACGCCAGAGCACACTTCACCAATGGTGTGATCGTAAGAACTGAAGGCGCCTTGCTTTCCGCAGAAAAACTCGACACCTATTTTGACCAGCGAATTGCATTGGATCAGCTCAAGCCAATCCCCACACCATCATCAAGCGGTGGCCTGACAGAGGAGCGCTCGACCAACAACCAGAAACCACAAATTCAATTCGTTGACGCCAAAGGCAATGTCACGATCCTAAATCGTCGTCGCGACTCCAATTCGCGCATTGTACAAGAGTTGCAACGTATTGAAGGCCCGCGCCTGATGTATGATAAGGCGAAAGATATGGTACAAGTCGACGGCGCTGGGATTGTTCGGCTATATCAACGTCGTGAAGCTGGAAAGACTCTACCAGGTTCCACGGATAAGAAACCTGCAAGCAATCGGCCAACAGAGAATAAACCCTTTAATCTGACACGAGTTGCATTCTATAACGGCATGCATGGCAGACTTGGTTACGACCCTGACGCGCCTAACGACACTGGCACAAACCGGGCCGCTGACTTTTTCGGCAATGTTCAGGTGATCAATGCTCAGGTGAGTGACGAGTTTCGAGATCTGAATATCGATAAACCACCGCAGGATTTTGTATTTCTCTCGTCGGAATGGCTGGAAGTGGAAAGTTTGGGCGACCCTGCCAACCCGAAAGACCCAAGAAACCTGATTCGGGCCAAGGGCACTGCCACGGCAAGATCCTCTAGCATGTCGACCCAAGGTGATCAAATCCATTTCGACTCGCGAGAAGACTTGTTCCATGTCATTGGCTTAAATGGTCGTGAAGTCACAATGGCTCATCAATCCCGGCCTGGTGAGCCAGCATCAATTGCTCGCGGAACAGCCTTGGTCTACAACAATCGTACAGGCGAATCGCAACTGGTCGACCCTCAATCCATTCAGCTTGTCGATCGAAACAGTGGACGCAGACCCACGGTGGACAAACCCGGCAGCGCTGCAACAAAACCGACACCAACACGAACACCATTGCGACTACCACCATCCAGCAACAAGGAGCGACGCAGCTTTTAAGGTTGATGTTTTCGCCGAATATGCCCAAGCACATGATAAACAACAGGATATACTGTCAGTCAGTTTTTTGGGACTCCAGCGCTTGTTCGATCAACAAGGCCATCTGATCCTTATCTTCATCAGAATAAGCTTTGTGAGGCCAAGGCCAGTCCACAGAATCGTTTAGGAATCGTGGAATGATGTGCCAATGACCGTGAAAGATCGTCTGGCCAGCCACCAGCCCGTTGTTGATGATAATATTAAACCCATCTGCACATGTCGCCTGTACTACAGCTCTAGCAAGGTTGGGAATGACGGTTGCAACCAAGGCTGCAAATTCGCCAGGCAGTTCCCTGATATCTTTGTGATGATGTCGAGGGACGACTAAAACATGCCCATGATTCACAGGACGAATGTCAAGAAAAGCAATACAATGATCGTCTGAATAAACAATTTTGCTAGGTATCGTGCCGTTCAGGATCTTACAAAACAAACAGTTTGGGTCGGTATGATATTGTTCTGGATTCACAGAAATTCAAAGTCCTATCTGGAAAAGGAATGAAAAAAGCCGACCCAATTTGGACGGCTTTCATGATCGGCTGGTGATGTCGACAGTGGTCCATCTTACTCAGCAGAGACGACTGGAGCAACTGGCTTGGCGCTGGCTACAGTCTCGGATTCACCAAGCAGACTGATCACAGCCATCTGTGAGCAATCGCCCTGACGAACTTTGGAAAGTTTGTAGATGCGGGTGTATCCACCATTGCGATCTGCAAACCGTGCAGCAATTGGCTTATGAGTTTTCTCGTCACCGTCGGTATATTCCTTGAACAGTCGCCAGGCGACGTCCTTTTTGGTCACAACGGTCAAAACGCGACGGAACTTGTTCAAGTCCCAGCCACCTTTGGCAAGTGTGATCAATTGTTCAACCACAGGCTGAGTGGCTTTCGCCTTGGCCAGGGTCGTCGTAATTCGACCATGCTCAAGAACCGATGTCGCAAGATTGCGCAACAGCATATTGCGATGCTCAGGTTCACGTTTCAGCTTTGTTCCGGCGATTCTGTGCCGCATGACTAAACCCCACTAAATCCTGATTCGATCGGATTGGATTGATGAAATGAGTCAGCAAACAAAATTGCCGACCCATTGATTCAGAAAAGATCTATCAGCGAATGCTGGCCATGTCCATACCCAGGACAAGTCCATGATCGCTGAGCTTATTTTTAACTTCTTTGAGAGTCGTCTCACCGAAGTTGCGTACAGTCAGCAACTGATCTTCAGAGCGACTGACAAGATCACGCACTGTAGTGATACCTTCGCTTTCAAGGCAGTTGGTAGCACGTACAGAGAGGTCGAGTTCGGCAAGGCTCATATCGAGCTTATGACGAATCAAATCCATTTGCGGTGAACCACTCGCAAACGTCTCACTCGAACCAGACGAAATTGGCAAGCCAGGACCAGGTTCAAAATATTGAACGAATGGATTGAGATGCTTACGCAAAATCTTCGCAGATTCCACAAGCGACATCTCAGGTCCGATCACACCATTGGTCCAAATCTTGAGTATCAGTTTGTCGTAGTTGGTTCGCTGACCAACCCGAGTTTCCTGAATTCTATACTCAACACGTCGAACCGGACTGAAAATGGCATCCATCGGAATCGCACCAATCTCAAGGTCGTCTGTATGACCTTCAGCAGCAGGGCGATAACCGCGGCCATTCTCAACTGTCATCTCAAGGTGAAAATCAATATCTTCCGTCAGTGTGCAAAGATGATGTTCAGGTTCAATAATCTCAACCGATTCATCAGTCAAAATATCAGAAGCCCGAACAACCCCTTTTTTGTTACGTTCGATCCGAATGACCCGAGGCAGTTCAGAATGATTCTTAACAACCAGACCCTTCAGGTTCAATACCAGATCCGTAACATCCTCAACCATCCCAGGCACTGAGCTGTATTCATGCTGAACACCATGAAACTTGATCTTGGTGACAGCACTGCCTTCAAGGCTCGATAAAAGAACCCGACGAATGCTGTTGGCCACAGTGTGACCAAACCCTCTCTCAAACGGTTCGACGTGAAATTCGCCGAAATTATCCGTCAGGGTTTGACGATCGCACTCAACTCTGCTGGGAAGTTCCAGACCGCGCCAGCGAATTCGCATCGTGTGAACTCCGAAGTCCAAAAGGTGTTCGACTCACAGGGTAATCGCAATGGAGATATCAGCGTTAGGATACGCCACTCAGAAAAAGCCGCCCGGCTAACAAGCCAACCGGCCAAATCTCCATCCTCAAATTGGAATTAACGACTAAGCAACTCAATGATGAGCTGTGCGTTGAATTCACCCGAAAGATCTTCTGAACCAGGCAGTCGTGAAACACGACCTTCTGGTGGCTCGGTTCCAAGACGATCAAGCCAGGTCGGTATGGCTGGTCCACTCTCATGCACGAGAACATGATCGGCCAGCTTCTTCGAGGCTTCACGGTCTTTAACCTTGATCATGTCACCAGGTCTGACCAGATAACTTGGAATATCAAGCTTCCGACCATTCACCATAAAGTGGCCGTGTGTGATCAACTGGCGAGCTTGTTTGCGACTTTGAGCAAATCCAAGACGAGTAATCACGTTATCAAGACGACGCTCAATCAGTGCAAGCAACGCGGCTCCAGAATTACCTGGTCTACGGGTCGCTTCATCGTAATAATTACGGAACTGACGCTCAAAGATACCGTAATATCGCTTGACTTTTTGCTTCTCTCTCAATCGAACAGCATATTCACTAGCTTTGCTTCGACGAAGCTTGTGCATGCCAGGAATGCCACGCTGACGGTCAATAGCGCATTTACCTGAATTACATCGCGTTCCTTTGAGGAAAAGCTTGACACCTTCGCGACGGCACAGCCGGCAGACCGGCCCAATATAACGTCCCATAGTCTCTTGAACACCTTTATCTGTCTTGCGGCCTGATAAGGCACCTATCGAATCATGAATGAAAATGATATACGAGAAGAATCGATTCGAGACTCAAACCCGCCGCTTCTTCGGTGGACGGCAGCCGTTATGAGGCAATGGGGTGACGTCTTCGATCGCTTTAATCGTCAGACCAGATGCGTGTATCGCCGTTATGGCACTATCACGACCTGCACCAGGCCCCTTGACCTTCACTTCAACTTCCTTGACACCAAACTTACCGGCTGTATTGGCTACAGTCTCGGCTGCACGCTGAGCGGCAAACGGTGTACTTTTGCGGCTGCCCTTAAAACCAACCGTGCCGGAACTGGCCCAGCAAAGGGTATCACCATTGGGATCCGTAACTGTCACCAGCGTGTTGTTGAATGTCGACTTGATGTGAACAACAGCTCGGCTGACATTACGCCGCGTTTTGCGCTTCTTGGCCTTGGCCACGTTTGAAAACTCCTCGAAATTCGCCACCGAATGGATTTGGAAATAGGGAGACCGCGCTTGGGAAGCACGGCCATACGCCATGGGTAGGCGTCTTAACGCATGTCCTTGACACCTTTTTTCCCGGCAACCGTCTTCCGAGGTCCCTTACGGGTCCGGGCATTGGTTCGGGTCCGCTGGCCGCGAACAGGCAGGCTGCGACGGTGGCGAATACCACGATAGCAGGCGATTTCGCGTAAACGTGCAATCGACTGTTGTACTTGACGACGTAACTGACCTTCGACAACATAATCGTTGTCAAGAAGACCCGCCAGTTTGGCTAGCTCTTCTTCTGTCAAATCACGCGCTGGCTTGTTAGGATCAATCGAAGCCCGCTCGCATACCTGTTCAGCAAGGAATGACCCTATGCCGTATATGTAACGTAGCGAAATCGATGTCTTTTTGTCGTTGGGAATATCAACACCCAAAATACGAGGCATGTCGTCCGATCTCCGTCAGATCTGTTCGGAATTTGTATGTGAGGCTCAACCTTGACGTTGCTTGTGACGCGGATTGTCGCATATCACAAACACTTTTCCCCTGCGACGTACGATTTTGCACAAGTCGCAGATCCGTTTCACACTGGCACGCACCTTCATGATTCACCACCTATGCTGGAACAATTCTATCTGACTGCGTTCTGGATCGAACTCGCGACGGTTTGACGACCACTTGAACTGCAAAGCTCATTAGTCTATCACACATACCCGCTACAATGCAAGCCCGTTTAACTCTCATGCACTTTCCAACAATGTCAGGATCCGTGGACCTTCGGAAGTCATCGCGACCGTATGTTCAAAATGAGCCGCTGCACGACGATCGGTTGTCTCAACCGTCCAGCCATCCGGCAACACTCGAACGTTTCTAGTCCCCAAAGCCACCATCGGCTCTATCGCTAGAACCAACCCGGGCTCCAATGGAAAATCCTGCTTACGCAAACTATCACTGACATAGTTCGGTACCTGTGGTTCTTCATGCATGGACTGACCAATACCATGACCCACAAACTGTTCGATAACCGACATGCCCTGTTGACGAACGTAACGTTCCATCTCCCGGGCCACAACCGACCATGTCTTCGCCGATTTCATCGCCACAATCGCTATCGCAAGCGTTTCACGTGTCACATCCAATAATCTCTGCTTCTCAAGAGAAACATTCCCTACGGCAAACGTGAAAGCGGAATCACCACACCAACCGTTTAGTCGACACCCAGTATCAATGGATACGACATCACCTTCTTTAAGAATCCTGGATCCCGGAATCCCGTGAACCACCTGCTCATTGACACTCGCACAAACGACCGCAGGAAACGACGGCTTCCCTTTAATCGATGACGGTACACCCTTGAAAAGAGGAACCGCAGATACACTCGCAAAATGATTCACCACCAACTGATCCAGTTCACCGGTCGTCACTCCTGGCTTCACCGCCTGACGAACCAGATCCAAAGCCTGTGCGACCACCAATCCAGCTTCTCGCATTAATCCAAGCTCACGAAGACTTTTTAGTTGGATCGATGAACGCATATGAGAAGACCTTGATCGTACTCCAACCGAGACAGATTTACCCAGCCATCCCAAGGAACTATTCATGGCTCATGGCTCACTTGCGACCCATAAGGCCTGAATAATTACCCATGATCAAATGACTGTCGATTTTCTGGATCAAATCAACACAGACACTGATGACAATCAACAAGCCTGTACCGCCAAGGAAAGATGCGATATCGTAATCGACATTCAATCCAGCCTGAATCAATGATGGAATCACTGCCACCAGACTTAGAAATGCTGCACCCACATAAGTGATTCGTAGCATCACCTTCTCAAGATAATTCGCAGTTCTCGCCCCAGGACGATATCCCGGTATGAAACTACCATAATCTTTAAGATTGTCAGCCACGTCCTTGGGATTGAACATGATCGCAGTCCAGAAGTAGCAGAAGAAATAAATCATCACGATGTAGAACATCGTGTAGATATAACCATGATTTCTAAAGGCATTTGCAAGCTCACGTATCACGCCGGCGAAAGCATTTTTCCAAACACTCTCACTCGCCAGTAAAGGAGCCGTGGCCTGTTCTAGACCTGAAAGAATGAAGAGTGGGAACATCAAAAGACTTGATGCAAAAATGATCGGCATCACACCTGATTGATTCACCTTCAATGGCAGATACTGACGTGTACCCCCATAAACTCTTCTTCCCCTGACATGCTTGGCCGATTGAGTCGGAATTCGTCTCTGACTCTCAGTGATCGCAATCACACCAATCACAACGGCTATGAACAAAGCCAGAAGGATCACAGGAACCATAATTCCGTATTTGCCTGGCTCTGGTGTCAGTTGGAACGAACTGTTCATCAATAGCTTGAAGATCGAACTTGGCATCCGTGTCAAGATACCAGCCATAATGATCAGGCTGATCCCGTTACCAATCCCAAATTCATCAATCTGCTCACCAATCCACATGAGAAAAATGGTCCCTGCCGTCATAATGAAGACGCTGACCATACCATCCCAGAAGTTTTGGTTCGCCAAAGGCACAATGTCCATGGAGAACATCATGTAACGAACCCAGAAAGCAGATTGGACCAGACATAAAATCACAGCCGCATAACGCGTATACTCGTTGATTCGACGACGCCCACTCTCTCCTTCTTTCAACATCGCTTCAAGACTGGGAACGATCGAACCCAGCAACTGAAAGATGATGGAAGCAGAAATGTAGGGCATGATCCCCAAACCAAAGATCGTACTCATACCAATCTGTGTTCCACCGAACATGGCAACCGTGGCCATCACCCGGCCTGCGGATGTCTGACTGAGTTGCTCGCTGAGTTGCTGGAGCTTCTCTTGGTTGACAATGGGCAGGGGGATATAAGATCCGACACGGAACAAAGCGAGGAATCCGATGGTAATCAGAATCTTGCGCTGAAGTTCAGGGACACGGAACAGAATCGTGACTAGTTTTTCCAAGGTGCACTGGACCTTCGGTCAAACGGGATTGTTGTGGAACATTAAGAATATCTCTGATCGTAGGATAGCATAACTACACTACGATCAGTAGAACGTAAATTCAATCTGCCTTGATGATCGCCTGGCCACCCGCCTTGGTGATTTTTTCCATGGCAGAGGCCGTGAATTTTTCGGCAGTGATTATCAGAGCCTTGGTAATCTCACCATTGGCGAGAATCTTGATCCCGTAGTCGTGACGACCCTTGACCAAACCCTTCGATCGCAAAACCGCTTCATCAACAACATCGCCTGCTGAGAAAACACGATCAAGATCGCTTATCTTCACTTCGGCAAATATGCGACGAAAATCACCATTATTAAAGCCACGCTTTGGGATACGTCGAATCAAAGGTGTTTGACCACCTTCAAAAAGCGGACTCAATTTATAGCCCTGCCGCGACGAGTGACCCTTATGGCCTTTTGATGCTGTCTTACCGTGGCCTGAGCCAATACCACGGCCTACGCGCTTGCGCTTTTTATATATCTGGACATCTGTATTGACATCATGTATCTGCATGGCTTACAGCTCCACGCCACGTAGACGGGCGATATCTTCTTTTGTTCGTAACTTGGTCAAACCATTGATCGTCGCTTTGACAAGATTCAACTTGTTGGTCGATCCATAGCACTTTGTCAGAATGTCGGTCACACCGACCGCCTGGACAACGGCCCGAACCGCACCGCCAGCGATAACACCCGTACCAGGATTCGCTGGTAACATCACAACACGACTGGCACCAAAACGACCCTCAACCCGGTGAGGAATCGTTCCGCCTTTGAGAAGCACTTTCTTCAATTGCTTTTTGGCATCTTTGACGCCTTTGTCCACAGAAGGAGGCACTTCGTTCGCCTTGCCATAGCCCCAACCAATCGTTCCACGACCGTCACCTATGACGACCAAGGCATTGAAGCTGAAGCGACGACCGCCTTTAACAGTGGCAGAACAGCGACGGATGGATACGACGCTTTCTATCCAGCCGTCTTTTTCTCTCGTTTCACTAGACATTATATTTCATCATCCGTCGAGTTATATCGATTGTTGAATGGCTTGTTGTCGTCTGTGTCAGACAAACGAATCAGACAGTGTAACGTGCTTAGAACTTGAGTCCACCTTCACGTGCCGCATCGGCAAGCGCTGCAACACGGCCGTGATACCGGTAACCACGTCGATCAAAGCTGATGGCTGTGATACCCTTCTGCAAAGCACGCTCGGCAATCAATTTGCCAATAAGAGCCGCTGCAGCTTTGTTACCACCATAAGACAAAGTCTTACGAATCTCAGGATCCACTGAACTGGCGGCTGCCATTGTCGAGCCTAAGTCATCATTCACCAACTGAACGTAAATATGTTTCGAACTGCGAAAGATCGAAAGCCGTGGACGTTCTTCGGAACCGTGAAGCCGTTTTCTTGTACGAAGTTGACGTCGACGACGACGTACTTTTGCGATTGTCTTTTCACTCACTGGAATCATCCTTCCCGGGGCTCAGGCTACCCGATAACCGACCGGATATGCACCGCCGGCTGGAAATAGAAATAGGATATTACTTCGACCCAAAGGCTTTGCCAGCCTTACGACGGACGATCTCACCTTCGTATCGTATACCCTTGCCCTTGTAAGGCTCCGGAGGGCGCGACTTCCTGACGACGGCTGCAAATTGTCCCACCGCCTGTTTGTCAGCACCAGAAATTGTCATGTGTGTCGGATCAGCCAATGTGACTGTGACACCTGCAGGTGGTTCATGATGAATCTGATTGGCAAAGCCGACTTGAAGAACAACAACTTTGCCCTTCAATTGAGCCTGATAACCAACTCCCTGAATCTCGAGCTTTTTGACGAAACCCTGACTGACACCAACAATCATGTTGTTCACAAGACTTCGCATCAGTCCATGAAGTGCTCGGCTCTCACGCTCATCATTGGAACGTTGAACCAAGACTTCTTTACCATCGTCACCCATCGCTACGCTTATCGCAGGATGGACAGAAAGCTGAAGCTTTCCCTTTGGACCTTCCACTTGAACATCCTGACCCGAAACGGCCACCTTCACGCCGGCAGGTACGGGCACAGGTTTTCGACCAATTCTAGACATCTCTGATACCTCTTATTTGAACCTGTGACCGGTCAATAAACCATCGCCAGCAGTTCACCACCAACTTTGGCGGTTCTTGCCTGACGATCGCTGAGAATCCCCTTGGGTGTACTGAGAATTTGAATCCCAAGGCCGGAAAGAATCGGCTTAAGATCTTTGTAACCTGCGTAAACACGGCATCCAGGCTTCGAGACACGATCGATCTTCGAGATCAATCGCTCGCCATTAGGGCCATATTTCAAATGTATTTGAAGAGTTTTAGCCGGTGTTGTATCTAATTCTTCAAAATCCCAAATGTATCCTTCTTCACGAAGGGTCTGAGCAATACCCCGGCGCATCGCCGATGTAGGCATCGATACATAAGGTTTTTCAATTCGTACTGCGTTCCGAATACGAGTAAGCATGTCTGCTATCGGGTCGGTCATCATGGAAGTTGTCGCCTCGATTCCTCACCATGAGTCACTATGGAGAATCCAATAGTCGTCATGATGGGTTCCAAAAGATGCCTGGAAGTATGTGAGCGGAATTACCAACTGGCTTTTTTCATTCCCGGGATGAGGCCTTGGTGGGCCATCTTCCGGAGACATATACGACAGAGACCAAACTTGCGGTAATAACCACGAGGGCGACCACACAGTTGGCATCGGCTACGATGCTGCACCTTGAATTCAGGTGTTGCAAGCGATTTTAGAAACTTGGCTTTCGTTGACATGGTTCAGTGCACCTGTGAGTGAATCATTTGCCGCCGGCACGTTGTCCGGGTTGTCGGAAAGGCATTCCAAATGCAGTCAACAGTTCACGAGCATGATCGTCCGTCTTTGCACTTGTAACGATCGTGATATCCATCCCAAGTGTATGCTGGATCTTATCCGCATCAATTTCAGGAAAGATGACCTGCTCGCTGATACCGAGACTGTAATTGCCATGTCCATCGAAACTGTTGGGATTTATCCCACGAAAGTCGCGAATTCGAGGCAAGGCTACGGCCACCAGACGATCAAGAAACTCATACATCTTCGAGCCGCGAAGAGTGACCTTCGTACCGATCGCATTACCTTCACGAAGGCGGAACCCCGCAACAGAGGTCTTCGCTTTGGTCGTAACCGGCTTTTGGCCAGCGATCTTCGAAAGATTGTCAGTCGCCTGCTCAAGAATGTTCTTATCCTGAGTGGCCTTACCAACTCCCATGTTAATCACGATCTTTTCAAGACGAGGTACGGCAAGTCGATTCGAAATATTGAATTTCGTCTGTATCGACTCGGCAATCGTCTTATTATATTGATCATACAAACGAGCCATGATTCGTTATTACTCGCTTTTCAGAGCCGGTTTGGCGGAAACCCGTGATGGCTTCGCTTTACCAATACCACCCAGGGACTTGTTTGAGACTTTACAGAAACGTTCTTTCTGGCCGTTCTCGTTGATACGGATACCAAGTCGAACTGGTCGTTTCAGATCCGAATTGTAAAACATCACGTTGGATACAGCAACCGGCATTTCTTTGGAGAGTCTGCCACCCTGCTGATTTTTTGCACTTGGCTTAAGGTGTTTGTACACACGATTCACGCCTTCGACGAGAACCTTGTTACGCTCCTTGAGGACCTTGATCACCTTGCGAGGTTCAGGACCCTTGTCATCCCCAGTGATCACGACGACCTGATCGTCTTTACGAATCAACATGACTCATTGACCTTATAGAGTATGCTCAGACCACTTCGGGGGCCAGGCTAATGATTTTGGTGAATTGACGTTCGCGTAATTCACGGGCAATCGCACCGAAAATACGAGTTCCACGTGGTTCGCCGTCATTGTTTATCAAAACAACGGCATTACGATCAAACTTGACATAGGAACCATCCGGACGACGTGTTTGATTTCTCGTGCGGACAATCACACAGCGAACCACATCACCCGCCTTGACATCGCTGCCTGGTGATGCCTTCTTGACACTGGCGATAATCACATCACCAATCCCACCACTTCGCCGCTTGTAGTGACTCGCACTACCACCAAGTACCTTGAAGCACATCACTTCCTTGGCACCGCTATTATCCGCAACATCGAGTCTTGACTGCATCTGAATCATTGAATTTAGTCCTCAATCCTAGACCAGGAAATGTTTGGATCAGGATCCAGTCGTTTCAGTGACAGCAGCCTTCGACGGACGAACCACACGAATGACTCTCCACCTTTTTGTCTTCGAGATCGGCCGTGTTTCAACAACTTCAACCAGATCACCTTCATGACTGACCTGGTCTTCATCGTGAGCTATAGCAATCGTACGACGACGCATCAATTTACCATACTTCGGGTGAGCGACTAACCGATCAATTTCAACCCGACGAGTCTTGCTCGTCTTGTCGGATGTCACCACACCGATTTCTGTTCTGCGATTGCCGCGAATCGGCAGTGCGGCGGAACTCATGACTTTCTTCCTCTAATATCAAGCTGAATCTGTTAGATTTTGGAAACGTGTCAAACCATCATCACGTTTACTTGCTTGCAGCAAGCTCACGTTCCCTCAGAATCGTCTTGAGACGTGCAATCTCACGACGCGATTTGATGATTTCACTGGGTGCTTCAAGACGTTCGGTCTGACGTTGGATACGAAGCCGAAACAACTGATTTTGAGCGTCAGCCATTACTGCCTGAAGCTGTTCTGTTGATTGTTCTCGTAATGCTTTTGGCTTGCTCATGGTTTATCTCGAAAACTCAATACTCAGAGTGTAGGTCTGCGGGTGACAAAACGACACGCCATTGGAAGCTTGTACGCAATACGAGCCAAAGCCGCACGGGCGATATCCTCACTGATCCCTGCCAACTCATAAATGATGTTGCCAGGCTTCACGACAGCCGCCCAATATTCCACTTCACCCTTACCTTTACCCATCCGTGTTTCAGCAGGAATTGCCGTAACACTCTTGTGAGGAAAGACACGGATATAAAGTCGACCGCCGCCCTTGACCGACTGACTTGCTACAATTCGACCAGCTTCAAGTGTTTGAGCAGATATCTTTCCTGGCTCCAACACTTGAAGACCATATTCACCAAAGGCAACAAAATTGCCTCTTGTCGCATTACCTTTTACGCGGCCTTTTTGCGTTTTTCGGTATTTGACTCGCTTGGGCATCATTGGCATAGGAATCGTCCTTTTCGAGATAGTCGCCCTGGTTCACCCAGACTTTGATGCCGATATGGCCCTGGGCGGTCTTCGCTTCCGCAAAACCATAATCAATTCGGGCACGAAGGGTCGAAAGTGGAATCGATCCTTGGGCAGCTTGTTCAGAGCGACTCATTTCCGCTCCACCCAACCGACCAGCAAGGTGAACTTTGATACCCTTGGCACCGTTACTCATGGTGTTTTCAATCGCACGCTTCATCGTCCGTCGGAAACTACCACGCTTTTGAAGTTGTTCCGCGATATCTTCGCTGATCAACTGAGCCGTGATTTCCGGACGAGCCACTTCTTCAATCTTGATTTCAATTCTTCGACCGGTCAGGGCCTGAAGACGCTCTTGAAGACGCTCCACTTCCGTACCCTTACGACCAATGATGATACCCGGTCGAGCTGTGAATACGATGACCTTTACAGCGTCTCGTGTTCGCTCAATTTCGACCTTCGGAATACCAGCATTCACCGGGGCATCTTCTTTATTACCACGAAACTTCTCACGGTGGTGAATGTTTCCATAGTATTGCTTGATGAATTTCCGGATTTTAAAATCTTCACCCAGAAGATCTTTAAATTCTTGCTTTGTGGCATACCAGCGACTACGCCAGTCTTCCATTACACCAACTCGAAATCCCGTAGGATTGACTTTCTGACCCATCGTGCTCAATCTCCTCGAGTGTCTTTAGATGTCAATCCTCTGACACGACGGATAGATCGCCAAGCCCAATCGAAATGTGACTGGAACGTCGACGAATCGTATTAGCCATGCCACGGCTGCGCGTCATGATGCGTTTCATCATGGGTCCGCCGTCTCCGCGTGCATCAATGATCAAAAGATCACCTGGGTCGCGGACACCTTGATCTTCAGCGTTGGCCATTGCACTTTTAAGTACATTCTCAATCATTCTTGCCGACCTGTGTGGCAAATGCTTGAGGATGTCCAAAGCATCTTCGGCATACTTATTCCGAATCAGGTCCAGGACTGGCTTAACCTTCCGGGACGAGATCCGAGCAAATCTGTGTTGTGCGTTGTAAACCATTAGCTCGCTCGTTTGTTAAAGTGATTTGTGATCACTTCTTGCCCTTGGCCTTGCCGCCGTGACTTCGGAATGTCCGTGTCGGGGCAAACTCGCCTAATTTGTGACCTACCATGTCTTCGGTCACATACAATTTGATGAATGTTTTGCCGTTGTGAATCGCAAAGTTGCGACCTACAAACTCAGGAACAATCGTGCAAGCACGTGCCCAAGTTTTAATCGCTTCCCGATTTCCACCTTCTTCAGCTTTCTCAACCTTCTCGTAGAGCCGCTCATCAACATACGGCCCTTTTTTCAGTGATCTCGCCATGATGTATCTCCTGATTCAGTTCCGTAGGTTATTAGACCTTCAATTGGCCATAACGCACGGAACGTCTACGTTTGACGATCATGCCATTGGATGGCTTCCGTGGTTTACGCGTCTTGCCGCCCTTGGCAAGAACACCCGTTCGACTACAAGGATGACGTCCGCCCGATGTACGACCTTCGCCACCACCCATCGGATGGTCATGAGGATTCATGGCAACGCCACGAACATGGGGCCGTAAACCCATCTTCCGCGCTCGTCCAGCTTTACCGATGCGAATATTCATGTGATCAGAATTCCCAAGAATCCCTATCGTCGCACGACACGCAGCCGATACACGCCGAACTTCACCAGATGGTAAAGTGATTTGAGCCCATGCACCTTCACGAGCTGTCAGTGTTGCCGCACAACCTGCGGAACGACACATCTTGCCACCCGATCCAGGCACAATCTCGATATTGTGGATCTGCATACCTGTCGGAATCTTGGAGAGTGGCAGACAATTTGCCAATTTAGGTTCTGCGGACGGACCTGAATTAACAACTGCCCCGGCAGCAAGTCCCTCAGGTGCGAGAATATAACTCTTTTTGCCATTTTCAAATTGAACGAGTGCAATTCGGGCAGACCGATTTGGATCATATTCGATATGAGTCACTGTTCCGGTGATACCATCAAAATCAACTCGCTTGAAGTCGACCAGACGATACATCCGACGTGATCCACCACCACGCGACCGAACTGTGATAAAACCCTGATTATTTCGACCAGAACGCTTTTGCATCGTTCTGACCAAACTCTTTTCAGGTTTCTTGTTTTTATCTGTCAACTCGGCGAAGTCAGAAACCGACGCATTACGTCGCCCTGCTGTCGTCGGTTTGTAATACTTGATACCCATAAATCACCTGTTTGAAATGCGTTGCATGAACTCACACCAAGGGGCGAGTATCAATAGAAGTCGATCCGGTGTTCTGTGGACAATTTTACAATGGCTTTTTTGAAACCACTGGTCATGCCAACACGAGATTTGTAGCGTCGTTTTTTACCTGCTCGATTCACTGTCCGAACATCAACAACTTTGACGTCGAAAAGAATCTCGACTGCATTCTTGATTTCCGTCTTCGTTGCAAGTTGATTTACTTGAAACGTGTACGAATTATATCGCTCAGCCGCAAATGTCGCTTTTTCCGTGATCATTGGTCGCATCAGAACTTGATATGGTTCAAGAACTGGTCCAGATCTCGTATACTGTGGCGGTCTTCGAAGAGTGACCATATTATACTCAGGCCTCCACAACCGCAACGGGGCGGCGAATTATGGGTTGTTCCGCAAGTTGCTTCAATTTACCGAACGCTTCCGGAGTCAATACCAGATAACGCTGTTTCAGAATATCAAGTGTGTTGAAATCGCTGACTGGCGATATTTTGACACCTTCAATATTACGGGCAGATTTATAAAAGTTCGGGTCGTGCTCATGAAGGCCAATCAACAATGTCGCTGTACCCAACGTCTGCTTGGCAGCTTGGGTCTTATTCTCTGTTTCTGTTTTCGGAACATCAGGTCTCTGGAGAGCTGCCAGTGCCGCTGCCACAACTTGTGTCTTCGGCTGGGAGATGTCAAGCCCGGAAAGTATCAGAATCTGGTGATCCTGAATCTTGGACAACACGGCCATGCGGGTCGCCAATCGGATCGCCTTCTTCGGCATCGTGTATGTATAATCACGATTCCGTCGAGCAAACGCTGAACCGCCACCGACCCGTTTGTTTGTGCGTTTCGCACCAACACGGGCATTTCCTGTTCCTTTTTGCCGGAACAGTTTTTTACCGCTACCCGCTACGTCTGATCGGCCTTTTGTATTGACCGTCCCAACCCGACGATTCGCCTGATACATCAGGACCACATCGTGCAAGAGCTGTTTATTGACATCACCACCAAGAAGGGAGGGATCAATCGACTCTTCGCCGATCTTTTCACCCTTTGTATTGAAAACTGGAAGACTCAACATGTTCGGTTTCTCACGATTACGAATGATTTCTAGTACAGTTGATCAATTCGATTAAGCCTTGACCGATTGGCGAATCGTGACAAATGAGCCGTTAGGGCCCGGTACAGCACCCTTCACCAGCAACAGATTTGACTCGAGATCGATTTTGACAACTTTGAGATTCTTGGATGTCACTCTGGCAACACCATAATGACCTGGCTTCTTAACCCCAGGAAATGTTCTCGAAGGATCGGCGGATGGCCCGCTGGATCCAGGATGCCGGTGCATACGCTTTACACCGTGTGTCGCACGAAGGCCTTTAAATCCATGTCGTTTGATAACACCCGCAAATCCGCGCCCTTTACTGATCCCGATCACATCAACACTCTTGATTGTGCTGAATTGATCGACAGTCAGAATTTTTCCGATCTCGATACCTTCAAGACCAGCTTCATTTTCCTGACGGATCTCACGAACGAATTTTTTCGGTTCGGAATCTGCCAGTTTTGCATGGCCTCGCTCAGCCGCTGATGCACTTTTACGCCGTTTGTCTGCAAACCCAAGCTGGATTGCACTATAACCGTCTCGTTCTTGTGTCTTCAGTTGAAGCACCGTACATGGACCGCACTCTATCACAGTGACTGGCAATATTGTGCCGTCTTCTTTAAATATTTGAGTCATGCCGATTTTTCGGCCCAACATTCCTACATTCATCTCGATCACTCCCAGAATCATGTTACCTCATACGCAAAGGTCACATAAGTCTCTTTAATTTCTCTTTATCAGAATTTCGCTTCATCATCCATTGAGTCATCCATTACTGGAATCACTCGTCGTGTTGGACTGTCAGCCAGTGGTTTTACACACTACAAATTCTGATTACCGCTCTTGTTTCACAAGTGAGTTGACTTCATACGTCTTTTAGACGTAGGTTTCATACTCGCTGCGGTTTACCATCACTCACCATTTTTTCTGATCTGGTCCATAATTACAGGCCAAATCTTTTCCGAATCAGCTTCCGCTTTGACCAGCTTTGATCTTGATGTCAACGCCAGCAGGCAGACTTAGTTTGTTCAGGGCATCGATCGTTTTGTTCGTTGGCAGAACGATGTCGATCAATCTTTTGTGTGTTCGTATTTCAAACTGCTCACGTGATTTTTTGTCAATGTGTGGGCTACGCAACACCGTGTATCGTTCGATTCGCGTCGGCAACGGTATTGGCCCGTGTACCTGAGCTTCCGTACGTCGAGCAGTTTCCACGATCTCTTTGGCGGATTGATCCAATATCGTGTGATCGTAGGCTTCCATTCGAATCCGGATGCGGTCGTTACTCATATCCCCATTACGCTTTTTAGCGCCCTTATCTCAAACTACTTCTTTAGCTTTCATCTCAAGTCTTCTTGACGCGTTGTCATGAACAACCTGATTGATCTTCCCAAAATCATCACTGATTGATGCGGAGTGTCGAATATTACCAGACTGACCCCCACATGTCAACGATCACTTTCAGATTACTTCGGAATTATTTTGCCCCAGACTCCTTCATTTTGCCCAAACCCGTAACTTGTTTTCTTCGTAATGATTTGAGATTCTCTCCTTTTGGTCGAAGCCCGCTTGTGTTAGTGGCTCTATAAGTCACTAAATAGCAAGTATCTATCTTAATTTGTAAAGATGGCTTTCAAAGCATCCTGGGCTGCTTCGATCGTTGCCGAGATATCTGCCGGGGTATGAGCGACCGAAACAAATGCGGCTTCAAATTGCGAGCACGGCAGGTATACACCTCTGGCCAGCATTTCCCAAAAGAATCGCCCGAATAGCGCTGTATCCGATCGCTTTGCGTCTTCATAATTCCATATTGGATCCGAGTTAAAGAAGAGTGTGATCATGCTTCCCACCCTCTGCACCCGTGCGTTAACTTTTTGGTCTCGACAGATTCTTGTCAAACCCTCTTCCAATTGCCCAGTGATTTTTTCCAGATAGTCGTAAGGGTCTGTATTCTTTAAGATTCGGACAGTTTCCAAACCTGCTGCCATCGCCAGGGGGTTGCCTGACAGGGTCCCTGCCTGGAAGACCTTGCCTGAGGGGCTGACCTGAGCCATGACCTGTTTGCTGGCTCCATAGGCGGCTGCAGGCAGGCCACCGCCGATGATTTTTCCAAGCGCGGTCAAGTCGGGAGAGATTCCGTAAAGCTCTTGTGCTCCGCCGAGTGCGAGACGAAAGCCGGTCATGACTTCGTCGAACATCAGGATGGTTCCTGTTTTTTCTGTAATCTCCTTGAGCTGTTCCAAATAATTCGGTTTTGGTGGGACCAGGCCCATATTTCCGGCAACGGGTTCGAGCAGTACGGCTGCGATCTGGCCAGGGAAGAGCTGGAACAGTTCTTTGATACTTTCCACATCGTTGTAGGGGCAAAGCAAGGTGTCTTCGACGGCGCCAGGTGTCACCCCGGGGCTGTTGGGGGCACCCAGAGTGGTGGCTGCTGAGCCGGCCTGAACCAATAGGGAATCGACGTGTCCGTGATAATGGCCGGTCATTTTGACGATCTTATGACGCCCTGTCACGCCTCGGGCGAGTCTGACAGCCGACATCGCGGCCTCAGTCCCACTCGATACAAACCGGCACATTTCGATGGAGGGCACTACAGAGGCCACCAGTTCGGCGATCTGGGCCTCACGTTCGGTGGGAGCCCCGAACGAGGTACCATGATATAACGTATCGCTTACAGATTTAAGAACTTGCGGGTTTCCATGACCGAGGATCATTGGTCCCCAGGAGCCGATATAGTCGATATATTGGTGGCCATCAATGTCCCATAGGTAGGCCCCTTCTGCGCGTTTCATGAAGGGCGGGTTCCCGCCCACGGCACCGAAGGCACGGGCTGGGCTGTTGACTCCGCCGGGGATCACGCGGCAGGCGCGCTCAAAGGCGGCTTCGCTTGCAGGCAATGTGTAGTCAGGACGACTGGTGGCGGGTGTGGTGGCTTGAGTCTGACGCGTCATGATTCCGTCCTTGAAATTGGGCTCTGTGATTTGTGATAAAACTCTAACCAGGCATCATGTTAGGCGACAGACTCAGCTCGGGCTGAAGACGGCTTCAGGGCCGTCTTCAGCTTGGGCGGCACGGGCGATCGAAGCAACATGGCAGCTATCAGATTTTATAGTTCAGAACCTTGGAAGGGATCTGAAGCAAGTCGGTTGGGACCACGGCGTTGTTCGAGCCGGAGCGGAACCCTTCGAGATCAAGTGTGACATACTTGAACCCAAGATCGCGGAAGACTTTAACCAGTTCCAGGCGTATTTTGGGTGCCGCGAATGCGGGGAGGTCGTCGATAGGGATTTCGACACGTGCCAGGTCACCCTTGTGGTATCTGACCCGGCAGACTTTAAGGCCTTGTTCGCGGAGCCATTGTTCGCCTTCGTCGATCATCCTAACCTTCTCAGGGGTAACGACTTCGCCGTAAGCGATACGACTTGAGAGGCATGGTGTAGCGGGTTTATCCCAGGTTGGCAGGCCCCAACCCTTGGCCAGGTCGCGTACATCGGCTTTGCTAAGGGAGCATTCCTGGAGCGGGTGTCGGACATTGTTTTCCGCAGCGGCTTTCATGCCGGGACGGTGATCGCCGGCATCGTCGGTATTGGCGCCTGAGACGATCACATCGGCGTCGAGATGATTGAGCAGGCCTGAGAGCCGGCCATAGAGCTCACTTTTGCAGAAGTAGCAGCGGTCAGGGTTGTTGCGCAGATAATTCGGGTCAGCAAACTCTTCGGTGCGGATCACTCTATGGCGGATTCCGATTTGGCGGGCCAGGGCCTGGGCTTCTTCCAGTTCGCCAGCCGCCAGGCTGTCCGAGACTGCGGTTACGGCAATGGAGTGATCGCCAAGGGCCACATAAGCGGCCTGGGCTACAACCGTGCTGTCCACCCCCCCGGAATAGGCCACCGCAACCCGACCATAGGTTCGGATCAGGTTGACCAATCGGTCACGTTTGTCAATAAGTTCAGGATCATTCCAAGCATCAGTGGTCATGGCTGGTATGGCTCCGCAGGGTCGATCGGGTGTATGAGACCCGCCCGGCGATCTTTCAAAGGTGGTGGGACATATTCGATATGCATACATTATTCCAGAAACATTCGTGATTGGCAAAACCACAGTTCATGATGCAGGAAATGAACATGGCGGGAAAGAGTGATTCCGCGACGGCTTCGGACCTGCTAAACTATTCTTTGTTCAAGGTTTATTGGTGAGCTAAGTCTTCTGTAGAGCGGGGCTGAAAATGTCTAAAGTCAAGTGCCGGTGTGGAAACGAAGTGCTTTTTGAGCCTGCTCCGGGGGCGGATACCGTCAAAGTTCTGTGCCATCGATGCGGTTCTCGGATTCGGGTCAGAATCAGTAGTTCAGAAAAACTGGCTTCGGAAAATTCCAGAAAAGAGGACGGTTTCGTACGGTTTTTTTGCCCTTGTGGCCGCCGGCTAAAGGTGATCGCCAAATCGACCATGCCCTCCCATGGACGGTGCCCCGACTGTGGCCGAACCGTGCCCGTGCCCGCTCTTGAAACCAGTCGGCTGGAGGATCCTGCCGAATCGCCCACCACGGAACTTACCCCTGAAGAAATCAATGCCATGAGCGAGTGGCGGAAAAGCTTTAACGCTGGCTGATCAATTCGATTCAATCCCCATATTTAGAACGCAGGCGGGCGGAGAGTCTGAGAATCAGTTGGGCTCGCTCAAATTGATCCACCCACTCGGCGATCACACTCTCCCGAAGCTTATCCGGAACCCCGCTCCCCAAGCCTATGGAACAGGAAATGCCTTCAAGCCTTGCCGCCTCGTCGCGGTATTTGGCGAGCGTTTTTTCGCCATACCTGGCGACCTCCTGACCATCTTCGCTGATAAAAATCAAGGCAGGCACCCGTTGTCCGCCGTTGATTTTCAGGGCTGACCCAAACTCAGGGCTGATCGCGTCGCGATCCAGAAATCGCAGATCAATGCTCCCATTCGGTGCGGATTCGACAATACGCTGGAATATCGGGCATTGATTCGCGCAATCGCCACACCACGTACCTGCCAGGCAAATCACTTTCATTTGCCGCCGAAAGCTGCCCAACAACGTTTTCTGTGATTCCGTCAACTCAATGGAATCGAGGTTCGAGTGCCATCGTTCACTATGCAGCAGGGTGCCATATTTTGAGAGAAAGTCTCGATATCCCAGGCCGGTTTCAAAATGTGCGATCCAATCAATCATCGTTTTGATTCAATCCAATCCAGATTCTGAGAATTGTGATCCGCCAAGACCAAGACCGCGATTGAGCCCGGATCAATCGATCACCCAATCGTCTGACGGTTTTTGAAGTTGCAAGCGGTCGCCCGGGCGTGAATGAGAAAGACTTGCCATGGAGGCCGACAACCACTGGAAGAATTCGCGGTAGCGTGCTCCACGCATGGTCAGAGGCGCTCGCGGAAAGACTTTCGCCATTCTTTCCTTGTCAAAAGTATCGGTCCCAAAGCAGAACGCGACCAGACTTTTGGTTGACTCAGCCTCGTTCAGCTTCCGGGCGGCCTGCCGCATGTCATCCGTTGGCGAGCCATCCGTCAGCAGAATCAGCCAGGGCCGGTAATACGAAACCCCGCCCAGACGATAATTTCGCTTGCGCATATCAATCAGTTCAAGAGCTCGTTCCACAGCCTGACCCAAGGGCGTGTCGCCGCCTGCCATCAGGATGGGCGGCACAAACTGGTTGACGGTTGCAAAATCATGAGCCACCCGCACATCACCGCCACACGAAACCACAGCCAGTTCTAGCCGCTTGGCCGCCAGAGTGTCGCTTGAGACTTCCTTCACAAACTGCTTCAGGGCTTGATTCAATTGATCGATCGGCAAGCCGGCCATCGATCCCGAGGTGTCCACCACCAGCACACACGGGCACCGGGGCTCAGGATTATCGGCAAATTCAACGGCTGCAAAAAGGTCCTCAGCCGATGCCTGAACCACCGGATCGAACACAACCTGACCAAGATGACTCGGGGCCGGCTGAAACCCGATCCGTTCCGAGGAAGGTGAGAAATCCACGTCAATCGGTTCGTTGTCGCTGTCGTCGTCAGGTGTTGTTGGCTGAGGCCCGGTTTTCATCGTTGCATTACCTACCCATGGATCAAGCCTGGAGAGATGGAATCGACATGACCACCCGACGCATCGCTGCCAAAACCAGTTTAGAGCTTCAATCAGACGATCGTCAAGCAGATTCAACCGCCATTGCGCACCGCTTCGTTCCGCTTTTGCGTCAGCCAATCCGAAATGTGAAAACTTGGCCCATGACGGATCTCGAAATTCTTGACCGGTAATCATCGTCCAACGAAAACACCTCATAATCAATTTTGGTAACACTATTGATAGACTTACTTTTCATCATTTCGAAAAAAACCCGAATTCTTGTTGACACCCTGTTGATTCGGAAACCGGTTCCGTTAAGAATAGTATTTAGTCCTCCATCAGGACCAACCTTCAGTTCCATTCGAATCCGTTCCCTAAAAGGTACCCGAAACCGGGGGAGTTCCATGATGCGCACTCAGGTTTTAGCGTCTTCGAACCGCGTCCGCCGCGGCTTTACTCTGATCGAACTTCTGGTCGTGATCGCGATCATCGCCGTACTCATCTCTCTGCTTCTGCCTGCGGTGCAATCCGCACGTGAAGCCGCACGAAGAGCCCAATGCATCAACAATCTCAAGCAAATTGGCTTGGCCCTGCATAATTATCACTCCTCTACCAATTCCTTTCCCATGCTGATCGGGAAGGGTGCCAACCAAAGTTTCTGGCACGGCCCAAGCGTGCTGGTTTATCTGATCAACTACATGGAAGGCAGCGCCCTGACCAATGCCTTCAATTTCAGTGCCGCATCGGTCATCGGCGACGTAGCCGCCAATACTCTCATCAACTCAACGGTCGCGCTCTCTCAAGTCAATGCCTTTCTTTGCCCTTCGGATAACGGCGAACGCAACTTCAAGCAAGGCACAAACTATGGAGCATCCGTCGGGCCTCAGTTCCGCTACGACTCCGGTACCGCCGGCATTGGGGTTGGTCCATTCGCGGTTCCCATGGCTTTTGGGATCCGTGATATCACCGATGGAACAAGCAGCACTGTGGTCTTCGGCGAAGTTCTCATCGGCGATAATCAGCCTGCCATCAACAACAAGGCCGAAGTTTATACCAACCTGCCATGGCCAGCCGGCGGCAATGAAGGCACAGGTGTGACCCAGATCATGCCCGATGCCATCAATAACCTGATCGCCTATGCCCAGTCCTGCAATACACGAAGGAACACAAGAGCCAGCGAAACCAACGATGCCCACAGCTACTGGGCCTCTGGACGCATGCACCATGGGCCCATTGTCAATATGCTGACCACACCCAACACATCCGATGCCGATTGCTCTTTCTACAATGCACAGGCCGAAATGGCCGCCATGCGCAGCCGACACCCCGGCGGCGTAAATGTCTGTTTTGCAGATGGCTCTGTGAAGTTAATCAAGAACAGCATCGACCGCAGAACCTGGTGGTCAATCGGTACCAAGGCAAGCGGCGAAATCACCAGCGCCGACAGCTTTTGATCCAACAGCACATCTTCATCCCATGAGCACTCCATTTCTCTGGCAGATGGATGCTCATGGCTCACTTCGAATTCATTCCCTTTGGAGAGATTTTCATGATCCGTTCCCAGCGCTCGTGCCGTGTTGCATCCCTCTTCTGCCTCATCATCTTCTTCTCGATGGCCTCAGGCTGTGGAGGAAGCAATGACGGTGCCCAGTCACTTTCCACCGAAAAACCGGGGCCTGTCCATAACCCCTCTGCCAATAACCCCTTGGCTGGAATCACGCTCGACAATGAGTCGGCCAATATGCCGAAAATCAAAAAAGTTCTCAACGGCGACTCCAGCAAGAGCAAATAAAAACGCCTGCCTGAGAAACCCAAAAAGGGGGCCTTGATCAAGGCCCCTTTTTTTTGTTCCTTTTGGGGCTCACTTGACCAATCCATCATCCCGACAAAGCCTTGGATCCAAGAAAGCCCTTGAAAAATCATTTCTGCTGAATCTCAAAGAAATGCTCAATGAAACCCCAATAATCGTCAAAGAATGAAGCTTTTCCGCTCCCGAATCCACTACAGAATCGCGGCCAAAGCCGCCAATGCGACTCAATCCAAATCCGAATTGTCAAAGATCAAGAAAAAAAAACGCCCGTCAAACCGCCCGCGCCAGCCTCATCTCCGCCTGCTTTTCTCGCGCCTGCTTCATAATCCGGGCCCGTTGGGCCTTGGTTTTGCCCTTGAGGAACCGCTCCAGACGCCTCTGGAACTTGTCGCTGAATTCCGCTTGGGATTCTTCGGAAGCGACGGCCTTGTTGTTTCGCACCTGCGCCGCATCCTCATGTGTGGATTGAGTTTGTGCGATTTCAGA
>CAMBEP010000057.1 GCA_945865635.1 Candidatus Kuenenia stuttgartensis | reverse complement strand
GGCGAAAGTGATCCGATACCTCGTCTATCGTTAAGGTTAAAAGCCCTGGCCGCTCCCGAATCTCTACTAATTTATCACGGTCCTTCTGCGTCGTCGGCCGGCCTTTGGAATTCGAGTGACCGGTCGTAGCACTCCGCTTTTTCGATCGTGACACTTCCTCTGCCTGTGCAAACAGGGGGTCACCACCGGGATGAATTTTCATCCATTCACCGAGCACTGTGGCAAGCACCGTCGACATCGGTACCCGGCGGGTCGTTCGTTTCCCCTTGGTTCGTTTCAATTCCCGAACCGTTATGACCATGGCATCAAAGTCCACGTCCGATTTTCGCAGCCGAATCAGTTCACTTCTTCTCAGACCGGCATGGGCCGCTGTGGCTACAAGAGGATAGATCCAGTCGTGCATGGCCAGCCTGCGAACCTCGTTCAGGAACAGGTCAATCTCTTCCACTCTCAGATAAAGTGAATCCCACAGCTCGACCTGCTGGCGATCCCCAAGTCCCACCAACTGCCGATAGATCTCTGCCCGGGTCTGAAACGGAGGCTTCTCATCTACTTTAGGATAGATCACTCCTTTGACAGAGCAGGGGCCCGACAACAGCTTCATCCGAACTCCCCAGTTCCAGACCGTCCGGAGAGTCGCGATCTCCTTTTCTGCGGTGGTCGGGGATACGGCTGGGCATCGTCGATTCACATGCTTTTGAAGATGGGCCAGTTCCAACTTTCTCAGGTCAAATTTCGGGCCCAGGGTTTCCGCCAGATGCTTGAGGTGAATCCTGGCCGTGTACAAACTCTTAGCTTCCTGGGCGGCCGCATGGGCGGTCAAATAATTCTCAAAAATCTCGCTCAGGTGGGTCTTCTGCGAAACCTTCTGCGATTCTTCTGCCACGGGTGGATGACCATCGTGCTTGACGAACGTGGCAACATCGACCGCCTCGGGAACTTTCAGAACACCCCGATCAAGTAGACCCACGATTTCGTCGGTTTTGGTGGCTTTAGCCTCAGCCTGATTTTTTGTAACTCGTCCCACAGAATATGTATAACGACGATTCTGCCAGTAGAACTGGCAGTACCATGATTGGCCTTTTCGCTGTATCGATGCCATGATGCCCTCCGGGGGACCACGCAAACCCAATGTCACCCCAACCATCGCAGAAGAATCGCAGAAGGTGTCATTATACCAAAAGAAAAGGGTTACGTCATCTCGACGTAACCCTTTGCAGTGTAACTACCGAAGAGAGGACTCGAACCTCCACGGGATTAACTCCCACTAGGACCTGAACCTAGCGCGTCTGCCAATTCCGCCACTCCGGCAAGTTAAACAAGATCGCCTCGCAAGGCGACAACTTATCACTGGATCCAATTTAACAGCTAAGGCTTGAAAGTCAAGAATTTTCCTGATTATCCTTGATTTTAAGCGGTTAAGGCCAGACTTTCTCAAGGGCTTGGTTTTAAAAAAGAGACGCCCCTTATTTCGTTTGCCGGTTGCCAGAAATCGATTCGTCCATCTTACAGGCCGAAAGTGCAGGTTAAACCAATTCCAGCAGAAGATTATGAAATTCCTTGCAAGGCTTTTCTTGACCGAATTTCCAAGATGGGCTAAGTTTATGGATAAAGATAGATTCGCGGAAGTTTGGTGAAAGGGATAGAATGCCCGGTGCCAACAGCGGAACCGCTTATGTGAAAAGAGGTTCCATCATCCGCATTCAGATCAGTACAAGATCGATTTGAGGTCGAAATGCCAGACTGGTCCCGTCGAGAATGGGCATTGAGTGTCGCCGCTGGTTTGACCTTGCCTAGTTGGGCGATCGCTCAGGATACACAAAAAAAAGCCGCTATTTTGCCAACTGCGAAAGAATTGCCGGGGCCTGAACCCATCCCCCCAGCCGTTCTATCCAAGCCTCTGCCAACCATCGCAGTGCGAGCCGGTTCGCCATCGTTCAATTTTCAGATGGTCGATACCTCGCTCCAGCCGGCTGATCGCAAAAGCCTTTGGGTACTGGACTTGGCATTCAAGCCACTCCGAATGCGGACAGTCGAAATTCCGGGTAAGGGCCGAAAAACGATCTACTACATGTACTATCGCGTGGTGAACCGGACCGGTGAACCAAGGCTCTTTGTTCCACAGTTCTCGATTCAAACGAATACCAACAAGCGGTATGACGACATCCCTTTGCCTCAGGCGGTCAGGCTGATCCAAGCACGAGAAGACCCCTCGACGCAACTTCTAGGGTCTGTCGATTTGGTGGGGATGATCCCTCCAAGTAAAAAAGACGGCGTGGATGATGCGGTTTTCGGTGTGGCCATCTGGGATAACCTGGATGTCAAAGCCAGCCGGTTTTCAATCTATGTGCGTGGCCTTTCTGATGGATACAAAGAAATCAAAGCCACTGCAACTTCACCAGCCAAAAAGACTTACAAGTCGCTGCAGATCGACTTCCAGATTTATGGCGACCATATCGAACTTCATGAGGACGAAATTCGCTTGATGGACCCAGCCTACAATTGGGTTTATTGGTGATCTATGGTTGCCCTGATCCGTTTGACTCTTAAGATAGAAAAGCGGGCTCGGAGATCGATCGAGATCTCCAAGCCCGCTTTAGTTTGTTTCGAGCTGCCTTGGCTTGGATTGGGTTACTGCTGAGTGCCCTTACCCCAGAGACGGGTGCGAATCCCTAGACCATTGCAGACGGCCACCAGTTCGCCAAGGATATCGCCATAAGCCACAGCAACGTGGTTCGACATGTAATGAGCCATGACTGATGACCAGTCGCAGCCAAGGTCGGCGGCCATAAATGGCCATTGGCGGGTGGTGCCCTGCCACCACTCTTCCCGGACCGATTCCGGGAGATCTACCGATTCGCCCCTGCCAAGATCCATGATCAACTGGCCGGTGCGATCAAGCCAAGCTCTGGCCCAAGTGACTGTTCCTGGTAGGCTTACACCGGCAAAAGTGCCTCCGGGGACCGGGAAGTAGCCCGACGGTTGACGATAGCTGTGGGCTCCCTTGAGCGACGTGACATCGTGGTTGAACGCATAAGCGCCACAAGAGCCACTATTGAGCAGCACCCAGAGGAATCGGCCGTTGTGCTCAGCGCCCCAGCG
This sequence comes from Candidatus Kuenenia stuttgartensis, assembly GCA_945865635.1. Lineage (GTDB taxonomy): Bacteria > Planctomycetota > Planctomycetia > Isosphaerales > Isosphaeraceae > QWQI01. The sequence continues at coordinate 27,754 of CAMBEP010000057.1, read as the reverse complement.
AACATCGTGGAACATGACTGCACCGGGTTGGCCTTTGGCCTCAAGAATGCGCTTCATCAGCTCCATCGGAACCAAGTTGCCTTGGTCTGCTTCCGTGGAAGTGATGATTGGGTGGCCGTTGCCTTCGGGTCTGGAGTGGGAATTGAACAAGCCTTCGGCAAAGTCGCTTGGCGGGGTCAGCTTCAATAAGCCAAGCTGATACTGCCATCCCAAGCAGTCGGCCTCAAACTCCTGAATCATGTCCAAAACCGTCAGGTAATCTCGAAGCTGCTCTTTCGTCGATTCCGGAGTGAAATCTTCGGCGCCAGTCTCACCCCAGTGGAAGGTAACGCCCTTGTCAACGACATACTTAAATGCCTCATCAATTCTGCTTTGCGAAATCGATCCGCGGCGTTCCAGAATCCAGGCCTGATCGACTTTATGCTCACTAAACCCAATTTTGCTGAGCACCCGGGCCCCGAAATAGCCATTGATCATGCCCATCGAAGTGTCGCCAAGCATCAAGGCCAGAATCCGCTTGGAATGGATCTGATCCAGTACACCCTGAGCAATGGACTGAGCTTGCGGCGAAACAGGCGATGTACTGTAAATCTCATCAGAGGGATAACTTGTGGAACCAGTCTCGACCCATTCACGAAGATGCTCCATGAAGAATTCATCGCTTGTCCAGTCCTTGGCACGTGTCCAGACACGGCTCGCCGAGCGGCCAACCACTTCGAGACTTGCAGCCGTGTTCAAAAGGGCCACCAAGCCGGGCCATGTGCCTGAGAAATTTGACGCCAGGAGCAATGGCGTATCCTTCCCAACCACCCCATCCACAGTATGAGGCGCATAAGTCCAGTGCACGAACAACCCGACTGCTGGATCCTGAATCGGCCCGAGCTTCTTGATCGCCTCGCCCGGCCGTGTGAGATAACCCTCAACCAAATAAGGACTTTTGCCCAGCTTCTTCAGAGCTGAAAAAATTTGGGTGGTCGCCTCCTGAGACTGATCCAGCGCCCATTCGTTGGGCTTGCTTCGATAATCACCCGGCCAGAAAACGGCAATTTTGGAGCTCATCTGATTAGGAATCCTTTGATATTCTTGAATGTCGTGGAGGGTAAATCGACTCGGCAAAGCCCAGCCCTTGTCGAGAATTCATCGGGCAACCAAAGCAACCAGCTTGAATTCTCTGCCTTTTGCCAAATTGATATGGGACAAATACACGTTTCGCACTAATATGCCAGAACCACGACCATGACGCTACCTTGATGACAATCTAATCTATCAAGTCGGACCATGGCCTGCACCCAATCCATTTGCCAAAACTTTTATGCCTGATAGGAATAGAGCATCTTCATGGACAGACTCTCGATGTTTTACAAGCCTTTATTGATTATCATGTTGTGTTCAATCGGAATCACTCCTGCCGAGGCTCAGGCAAGGCGTAAAGTGGGGAATAATTCGGCTCCATCCGCGCAGTGGATGGGGCAGACAGGCAAGGATTTTATCGGTAAATCCACCTCCGCCGGTTCCGACAATATACAGGATATTCAAATCAAGATTAGCGGCTTTCCATTAAGTCGGCTCTCGAATCTTACGTTGAAGGGGAACGGTGGGGGCGAATGGCAATGGGTTCCGGGCGGTGGTCAGCCACCGGGCGGATGGGCCATGCATCTGATTGCTGACACGCGACCTGGCCAGGCAGAGCTTTTCTTTCAAAGTGATCAAGTCGAGACTGGACGAGAATTTGAGTTAAAATGGACCGTCAACGGCCAGCCTGAGCAGACCATTTATTTTCAAGGCGGGAAGGCAGACCCGACCAAACCTGTTTCATCAGCAGAGATTACAGCACGATGGATCGGCCAGAGTGTTGAAAGTCCGGTAGATCAAACGAATAGATCGGCCGCCGTCGGGCCTGACAATCTTGAAGACGCAGTGATCGAACTTTCAAAGCTTTCGGAGCGTGATTCCGTAACATCTGTGGATGTTGAGTCTTCCGACGGCCATTTTCATTGGTCGTTTGGCCAGAATCCAGAAGCCCACTGGTCCGCAGAACTTGTCAGAAAGCCAGAAAATTCTTCGAAAGCCTTGCTTATCTTGAGCGTACCTCCACCCAAAGACGGAAAAATACAAGGCAAGCCGCTTAAAATTCGACTCAAATATGCATCCAGCGGAGTCTCCGAAGCGGCTGTGGTGGCAGGTCAGGCGGATGGCAATAAAGTCATGCCCAAGCCTGAAACACAGACTAAATTCTTAGAGACAAAGATCATTTCGAGGTGGGTCGGGCATGCTCAGAAGCCGCAGGCTGGTCCGGGCGCGATCCAAATTGAGATCAGCAATATTCCATCGCGGTTTCGAGCTGTTGCCGCCATTCTAACTGACTCCTATGGAACAACATACACCACATCAGCAGGCTCTGGAAAGCCACCCGCCTACCTGATCGACGCAAAACCGCTCATTTTCGAAAGAGTCAATGCAGATAAGGCTTTCATTGGATTTCTACCTGTCGCGGACTTGGCGGATCAAAGCCTGAACCTGCGACTCGTTGACACAGAAGGCGCAAATCTGATCGTTCCCATTAAGGGCGGCAAAACCGACCTCTCCAAACGCGTTCCAGGAATTCGACCGGGAAGAGCCACCGCCAAGCCTGGCAATGACTTGCAAACATTGGTCAACCGCGGCGGAACAATCCTTCTGGGCGATGGTGATTACAAGCTCGACCGGCCACTTCTGATTGATAAACCAACCCGCCTGGAAGCTGCACCAAATGCTCATCCCTCTCTGACCTTCAGCCAAGGCGATAGCACGTCATGGACTGCTGCCATCAAAATCAGGTCTGGCGGAGTGAGCCTCTCCGGATTCACTGTCAAATTCTCAGGGGCAATCCCCTGGAGTACGGATGTCGCCTATGGACCAGCCGTGATTGCCACCACGGATAATCGCGACACAGGATTCAATCACGATGATCCTCATTGGGGTATAACACTCAATAAAATAACAGTTTATGGGCCACCTACTCCACCCGGACCGGATCCCAAACAACCTCCTGAAGCCATCAAACTGGTTCGGATTCTGAACGGCCACTTTGGATTGATCGAAGGCTGTATTTTTAAAGGAGGGACCATCCATCTTCAAGGGGGGCCATGGGCGATTCGCCAAAACCGCCACGACGGTCCTTTGGCTGGAAGCTTTGCCTACGATGCCTTTGCAGTGACCAAGCCGCTCGCACTCTCTGTGGAATCGAATCGGATCGAGCCGATGAAAGGCGCTGGTAAGCTTTGGCGATTTATTAACTTAACACAATATGGAACGAATATAAGGGTTGTTGGCAATGTCGTTCAGGGCGTAGGTCCCATGCTTAATGATACCATTGCCGACATGAACGCCAACGAAATCTTACTAACAGAATCTTACCGTTTGAAATTTGAAGGGCAGCCAGCGCAGATTTCTGATGACGGCTCGACCGTCTTCCTACCACCCAAGGCTTTGCACCAAACTCCTCAACCAGGCGATAATCTGGCCATACTGACTGGCCCCAATGCAGGTCAATTCCATCTGGTAAGACAGGTGATGAGCGATTCGTCAATTCTTGTCGACCCACCACTTGGCCCTCAGAATCGAGCGACCAATCCACCATTCATGAGTCTTGCCAAGGGCTTCCGCGAGGTTCTTATCGATCGGAACACGATCGACACCAGTGGATCGAAAACGGCATTCAACCTTGTTCTGGCAGGCAATCATTTTGGAACAGAAGTGACTGGCAACACGCTAATTGGAGGTGGCGAAAGCTTGCGATTGACCTCGTTTCCCACGGAGTTTCCGCAGATTTGGGGCTGGAGTCATGCACCCATGTGTGGAATTCGGGTCACGGGTAACACGGTGAGCGGAGCGGCGAAGCCAGGCCGCCTGGCGGTCGATCAGGGGCCGACCATCAAAACCAGCCAGGGCCGGGTTTATTACTCGGTGGAAATCAGCGGAAACAGCTTCGAGCCTTCTGAGAATGGCCCAGCCGTGCAGTTGGGCGATCCTGGAACAATCGACCCAAGCAGCTTGCGTGTCAATCTTTTCGGCAATAAATCCAGTCGCTCTAATTCTGAGATTCGTGTCGTATCTGGCCAGATCAATGGCAAGCCCTTGACTGCAACCAGCATACCGGTCACCACGGGATCAGGTCGCCCTGGCGATCAAGATCGGTCTCTCAAGCGATAATCCATCAGATCTTCTGACCGCCTTTGAACTGATGGATCACGTCTGTCAGGATAACGTCAAGGTTGCGGGTCGGAGCATATCCAATTGCGGTTTTGATCTTGTTCAAGTCCGGTATCCGGCGGTGCATATCCTCAAAACCCGCAGGGTAAGCTTCGCTGAACGGAATGATCTTAATCTCGCTTGCGGAACCCGATAAGGCGATGACCCGCTTGGCCAGGTCCATGATGGTAGTTTCCTCATCGTTGCCAATGTTGAAAACTTGGCCGGTTGCGTCGGGATGCTCCATCAATCCGGAAATTCCGATGATAATGTCTTGGATATGGCCAAAACAACGGGCCTGCAAACCATCGCCATAAACGGTTAAAGGTTCATTGTTTAAGGCTTGCTTCACAAATCTTGGAATCACCATTCCATATTGACCGGTCTGCCTGGGGCCGACGGTGTTGAAAAGCCGTACGATCACAACCGGCAACCGAGTTTCGTGCCAGTGAGCGAGGCCAAGAAATTCATCAAGTGCTTTGGCACAGGCATAAGCCCACCGGCGCGTGGTGGTGGCTCCAATCACACTGTCGCCATCCTCCCGAAACGGAAGCTTTTCGCTTTTGCCGTAAACTTCGCTGGTGGATGTGATTAGGACTTTCCTACGATATCGGGAACAGGCCTTTAGGACATTGTCCGTGCCATTGACGATGCTCTCGATCGTCAAAACCGGCTGGTCTACAATCAGACGAACCCCAACGGCACTTGCCAGGTGATAAACCGCATTACATTCCCGAACGCATTCCTCAACCAGGTCGTAATCATTGACTGAGCCGACTCTTAGCTCAAATCCAGGGCGACCTTCCAAATGTTCAATATTGGAATAACTCCCTGTGCTGAGATTGTCCAGAACCAACACATGATGACCTGCACTCAAAAGCTTTTCGCACAAGTGGCTGCCTACAAATCCCGACCCGCCTGTAATTAGATACTTCATCGTGAAATCACTCAAGGAATTGCCGGAACAGTTTTCGATCCATGGATTTGATCATCGGATCACCACGCCTTAATAACTTATGAAAATTTGAATCAAATCACAAGTCTCAGCACTTAATTTGTTGAATCAAACCGCTGCAAAAGAGTCTAATGTGTTGATAAGGAACCGGTCTCCTCAACCAACCAGATTTGCACAACCAGAGAACCAAACGGATGAGAGCCGAAATCATTGCCGCCGGGGCGGAACTCACCAGCGGCCAGAGGGTCGACACCAATAGTGCCTGGCTGGCCACAGCTTTGTCAGAGATTGGCATTGCATGTGCTTTTCATACAACCATTTCCGACGAAATGACTGACAACGTGGCTGCACTCGCTTCTGCCTGCCAACGCGTTGATCTGATTCTGATGACCGGCGGTCTGGGGCCCACCCAGGACGACATCACGCGTGATGCCTTGGCCGCTCTCTCCGGCTCAAAACTCGTTCTTGATCAACCCAGCCTGGTCGCAATCTGCCAGCTTTTTGCCAAACGCAGAAACATCGAAACTGATCCTGAAATTGTCGTTGCAGCACTCCAGGAAAAGTTTCCCGACCTGGTCGCTCGCAACCGCATTCAGGCCATGTTTCCAGCGCATGCCGAAGTGTTGACCAACCGCGTTGGTTCTGCTCCCGGAATCTGGATGAAATTGGGCAGGGCCATCGTGGCCTGCTTGCCGGGCGTGCCTTCCGAAATGAAGATCATGTACTCTGAGCAAGTTTTGCCTCGCCTTGAGGCCATGGGGCTTGGCCAGCAGGTGACCCATATCCGAAAAATCAACATGTTTGGCCGCGGCGAGTCCGAAATCGAAGCCGACGCCTTGGACCTGACAGCCCGTGGCCGCATTCCAGAGGTCGGCATAACGGCCCACGATGCCACCATTTCGTTCCGGATTTTTGCCAGCGGGCAAACTCCCGAAATGGCTGACCAGATTGCCAAGCCTACCGTAGATACAATTTATGACCGTTTCGCCAACCTGATCGTCGGCGAGAACGAGGAAGATGTCGAACATGCCCTGTTTGCAGAATTGCTTTGCCAGAACAAAACCTTCGCCTGTGCGGAAAGTTGCACAGGTGGAACCATTGCCCACAAGCTGACTCGGCTTGCCGGTGTCAGTCAAGTCTTCATGGGTGGTGTTGTCAGTTACGCGAACTCTGCAAAACAGAATTTACTTGGCGTGCCTCAAGAGCTACTCGAAAGACATGGGGCTGTCAGTTCAGAAGTCGCCGCCGCCATGGCCGCAGGTGCCAGGCTCAGATTCGGAGCCGATATCGCCATTAGCACCACGGGCGTGGCTGGCCCAGGTGGTGGAAGTGCAGAGAAACCTGTTGGATTGATCTGGCTTGGGCTTGCCACCGCCGAAGGTGTAAAAACCAAATCCTTGCAAATGGGACAAGAGCAACCGCGAACCATGATTCAGGAACGAGGAGCCAAGCAAGCTATGAACTGGGTTCGTCTCCATCTCAAAGGCATTGATCCAGCCTGAGCGGAAATGCAAAATCCGCAAAGGCGGGAATCATGATCCCCGCCTTTGCGGATTTGGCTTATACCCCCAGCGTTTTCAATTCGACTTTTTCTTGCCAGTAAATGTGCCGTTGGGCTGCTCAATGGTTACACCAGAGACTTTTCTGGCCTCATCGACCTGAAATTCGATCCGGAAACCATTCAAACCTTCGAAATTGAAGATCAGGCCACGATCTGGCAAGAGCTTATAAACCGGCTGGCCGGGAAGTACTGCCTTCAGGGCTTTGCCTTCAAGCTCGATGTTCAATAATTGAGCGGCCAATTCATACTTGCCAGCCAGACTCGCCAAAAACTTTGGATCACTGAGCCGAGGATCAACCGTCCTGTGAAATACAATCGTCGGGGCCATAGGTTCCATATCGGTTGAAATCGAGACAATTGACCCTTTGACATCCATCTGGAACTGAAATTTTTTGCCATCAAAGGCATCGTCCTCGGGTTTGGTTTTTGAGGCCGAGAAAACGTCGTAATGCCAGTGCTCCAGTGGGAACTGAACCATTCCATAATGCAGCACCAATTGATTGCCATCAAGCCTGACTTCGATTCGCCCATATCCCGGATTATGAAAAATACCCGTATAATCTTTCAATTCATGAGACGCCTTTGTCCCGCTTGACCGAGTCTTGGATTGATCACTTTTGATTGTATCCATGGCCTTTTTAGCGGCCTCTACTTTTGCCAAAGCTTGCCCTGACCAATCTATGGGCTCAAATTTAAGTATCCGGTCGGCAATTGTCTGGCAAATAATCCCGGGCAGGCTAGAACCTGATTGATTTACAAGAGCTACAATTCCCAGATCATCGTCGGGAAAGAGTTCCACCTGAGCCACAAATCCGTCAATCGCACCGCCGTGTTCCACATGTCGATGGCCTCGGTAACTCTCAACACCCCAGCCCATGGCATAACCCATACTATGCACATCAGCCCTCTCAAGGGAGGCCGCGTTGCTGGCTATGATCATTTGCGGTGATTGCAATTCCTTTAACGAGTTTTCCTTAAGAACTGGCTTCCCATCGGCATTCTTTGGAATATGCCCCAACTGAAAATTCATCCATGCCGCCATCTCTTTCGCGCTGGAGTTGATGGAACCGGCAGGTGCCATACCTGCAATTTCGCGGTAAGGCTTGACCTTAAATCCATCTTTAACCACACCAGAAGCATGATAGCCTGTGGCATGATCGCGATCATTTTTCAATTCCTGGATATGAAAATTGGTCCGTTTCATTTCCAGAGGATTCAGCAGGCCATCACGGACAAGCACTTCCCAAGACTTTCCGGCAGCCGTTTCCGCGACGGCTCCGGCAGTGGCAAACATAATATTATTGTAAATCCATTTCTGTCTAATTGGAGCGGCCGCAGCAAGATAGGGCACCCGGCTCAAAATATCGGCCCGGGTTAGCTCGCCTGTAAACCAGATCAAATCGTGCCTTGGCAATCCCGTTCTGTGTGTGACCATGTCCCGCAATGTCACAAATTGGGTTGTGGCCGTGTCAACCATACGAAAAGCTGGCCAATATTGATTCACTGGCGTGTCCCAATCCAATTTTCCCTCTTCGACAAGCCTGGCGATGATTGTTGTTGTAAAAGCCTTTGTGCAACTGCCAATGGCAAGTAGTGTGTCGGCTGTCATTTTTTCTTTTTTCTCAACATCTTTAAAGCCATAACCGGCGGAATGTAGAATTTTGCCATCCTTGACAATTGCAATTGCCAGTCCAGGTGCGTTCCAGTCCTTTAATAACTTTTCTGCAAGCGAATCGACCTGTTTCACATCAAAACCAATTGTCTTGGGCTCATCCTTCTTCAAATCCATCTCTATATTAATTGCACCCTGCATGTATCTACCCGTAATCGTCTTCGCATCGGCTGAAATCTTGCCTGAATAATTCGCGTTGCCCGGAACCCCACCAAGCTGAAAGCGGATCTCGCCTGCATGGATTACAATCTTCTCCAGATCAAACCCTTTGACACTCTGGGCAGGAACATCAAACTTACCGTTCCATGGATCGCCTGATTTTGAAGGTGCATGAATATGAAAGAGGATTTCCAGTTGACCAGCGACCTTGCCTCGCCATGTTCCAGAGATCTTCTCCAGATTTGCATTATAAATGGATGATTCAGGTGCTCTGACCTGGCCATGCACCTGATCTGCAAATGTCCACGCCATAAGGAGTATCGTGATGATCCACATTCGTTTGAGCATGATGATTTCTCGAATCAGAGGAGTATTGGCTGCAATCGTATCAATCTTGAAGTGATATCATTTTGATATGATAGCTGTCAAGTGCTTTTGGAGGAATATCAGGGAATTCTTTATACGTGTCAACACAAATAAAATCAAGAATGATTGACAAAACCTGACACTATTGCCAGGCTTTATCAATGAATGCATTCTGGCCTGGCCATTATTTTGCAATTTTCAAAGGCGCTGCTCCCTGAGGCCACTTTAAGTGCTTTGCGAGGAACGCAAATGTCTCAGTGCCATCAATTTCATGGCCTCTGTTGAAGTAGGCGATGCCAGTCTTATCGCCCACTCCCAGCAAGTCGTATGTCCGTTTCACCTTTCCAAATTCATAACCAATCCAATCGTCAGGTCCGACTCCATCGAAGTGTCCTCGTTCGATGAGGAATGGGCGTGGAGCGATCAGGTTCGCCATTTCTGCGTAATTGAATCTCGAGGCCAGATCCCACTCATACATATCGTATTCCACTGTAAACATATAGGAATAATGACGGTCTGTGTTGGTGCACTTGACGACCCATTCGTTGAAGTCTGCCGAGCAGATTGAGAGGCAATATTTTGGCAGAGCCGCAGGAATTCGCATCGCGGACTTGCCTCCATAGGAAAGTCCATAAAATGCAATCCGGGAAGGGTCGACATAATTTAGCCCTTCAAGCCATTGCAGAATACGTTCATGCTGACGAAAGATCACGGCAAATAGAGATTGACCGAGTGGCCAGGCCTTGCGCTGGATTGTCCGGAACCGCTCATGGCCGATATACGGGTTTTGGGGTGCAAAAACGATATAGCCACGATCTGCAAGTTCTGCTCCATAAGCATGATAAACAGACTTTTTGGATGGGTCCACCACGTCGCCCGGCCGACCTTCCAGGCCATGCTGACAAACCACGACGGGCCGCTTTTCACCGTCTTTCAAATCTTTGGGCACCAATAATACGCCATAAGCGTAGACATCATGATGCACCGGAATCTTGACTGCATAGCCCTTGAATTTTGGCTGATCGTAGACCAATTTCGACTCGACGGCAAGCGGCTCGTCTGGTCCGGGCATTTTTCCAATTTGTTCTTCCCAGAAAGACTTGCGCAGTGGTTCTGTCTGCATTTGCCATTCTTCGGGTTTTTGTGGGTTGGCCGCCTTCCAATAATCAAAACGGCGCAACTCTGATGTCTTCACAAGCGTCTGCGTGTGGTCTGCCCAAGCATCGACCATCGTTTTCATACGCTTATTTGCGTCGGGCAGATCAGATACAATTTTGATCTTTTCAGGGCTTTCCGGAATTTTGATTCCAAACCTGGTTTCAATTTGATCGATCGCACCCGAATGATCGGCCACGTCCAGGATTCGGCTACTTTGATCGCCGGCGAGCTTTCTTGCCCTTGCCAGTTCTTTATCAATTTCCGCTTTGGAAGCTGGTCTAAGCGATCCGTCAGCGGCATCGTCGCGGCCATTTTTGGGAGGCTTAGGGCCTGCAATCGTAGGGCCGTCGGTGCGGTCCACGATAAGAATTCCATCGCCTGCCTTGGTTGCCGACATGGCTGCAAGTTCCGCATCCTGAAACTCCAGTGCCTGTCTCCAAATGGTTCGGTCGATAGGCTCAAGCCAGCCGGTTTCATCTCGACTCTGAAAACTCCCACTGACCCAGGCCGCCTTCACGCGTGAATCCACAGCGGCCGTAATCAGAGCAATGAGACCACCTTCCCCATGACCAAAGACCATCAGTGGCCTGGCAGATGCGGCTTGACCCGCTTTGGGTTTCTGTAGATCCGCCAGAAGATGCAATCCATGAACCACGGCGTCCACCTCATAGCCGATCGGGGTTCTGCCAGTCTCCCAGCCCATTCTCCAAATCCATTCGCGGTGCGACAGGTTGGTGAATCTGACCTTCGGATCGCCCGAGTATTTATCGTCCCGGTTGAGCAGGGTGGGTATCAGGATCCGACCACCAGCCTCAGCCAACCTCACAGCCAAGCCACTTCGAGGTTGGTTCGGCTGTGTCAGGCCAGCCAGGATTTCTGGATTTTCATCGGCATCGCCAATCATCATTCCAGAGAAGCGAATTTCTGTGGACGCATCCACCGGCTCCAGCATCAAGCCTTCCATCCATACATCCTCAAAAACTGGCCATCTCACACGATCGACCCGGACCTTGGACGAAAAACCAAGGCAATCAGGGCCATTGGAAGGTACGGATTTCGGATTCGCAAGCCTCTGGATTTCTGCATTCTTCGCAGGTGGTTCGACAGCACCGATTGTTTTAGTCAGTCGCTGAAACCTGGAACTGCGTTCCTGATCGTTGGAAACACTTTTATTCCAGGCCTGATCTCTGGTCAGGGAAGATCCTTTCAGCATTTCGCTGAGTTGTTTATGGATGCCTTCGACCATTTCTTTGGCCGGATCCGCAGGCATGTTCCAGATCTTGGTTCCTGGCAGATGGTTCTGGGTACTGGATTGTTCCTGAGCTGAAGCCAGACCAAAGGGGAGCTCAAATACAATCAGGCATAATATCAGAGATTGAATCAGGCGAGAAACGGATGACATGATTTTGGAATTCCATCCAGGTTTAGGCAATTGTCAGTAGATTACAGTTGAAACCGACTGAATATGACTGTTTCGTCAGTCGATCAACGTGAGACGGGACCCTTAGTAATAACAGGCCCGGCGGCTGGACTCAAGAATGCTTCCATTTTTTTTCTGGATATACTCTTCGCGGTCATGAATGGCACTTTTTGATGAAAACGATGCCGGAGTCATCTGGAGCCAGTAGCCGGTGGTTGAGGAGCGCGAGCGACAACACCACCGGACGACGACGCGAAATAAGGTCTTAGACCCCTGCCGGGGTGCCAGAAGTTTTTTTTTAGACCTCATGACCGGAAGGTGTCGCTTCGGTCAAACACCGGCTACTCGCTTTGATCCCTCTGGCATCTTTCGGTTACGGGATGTCTCTCTTTTGACTGCTACAAGTATAAATCCATGCGGCACCATCGTTTTTTGATCTAGCGGAACTGTAAGATTATGGTTATTGTAAGCTGGAAATCCTGTGCATGGTAGTCCAGAATGCTACACATCGAGCATGTCCAAAAGCTTTTGAGCATCAGGATTTCGGCTGATTTTGAAACCCGTCATGGAGGGCGGTACCCCTATGGAACTTCTGGCACTTATCGAATCGCCTGGCCATGTTTGCAGTCGATACAGAATCGAGGCATTCAAGCCGATTCTCAAGCGATTTGGAGTGCGATTGACCATTGAGGCGATTGAATCGAACGCTTTGAGGCGGTTTGCCCAGATGCGGTCCGCCCATCTTTATGACTCGGTCATTCTTCAGCGTAAGTTGCTTGATAGTATGAGCTTCAGTATTTTAAGGAGAGCTGCACGCAATTTGGTGTTTGACTTTGACGATGCGGTTTTATATCGCGACAGTTACAGCCTCAAAGGGCCATATTGCGAGAAGCGAAAGGCGCGTTTCGAACGCATTGTCAGCAATGCCGACACAGTTCTTGCTGGAAACAGCTTTCTCGCAAGTCGTGCCGAGATGCACGGGGCCAAGCCTGAAGCGGTTCATTTCATGCCAACCTGCATTCCATTGGCCCAGTATGAATCGGCCAAAAGGGCACAGAAAGCGGATCGAAACGATCCATTTGTGATGGTCTGGATAGGTTCGTCGAGCACCCTGAAAGGTCTTGAGGCCACATCGAAGATTTGGAATTCGATTGGCGAAGCGGTACCGAATGCGGTTTTACGAGTGGTTTGTGACCGGTTCCCGAAATTTAAAAGCATGCGGGTCGAGCCGATTTCATGGTCACAGTCGATTGAGATTGATCAGATTGTATCGGCGGACATTGGGATCAGCCACGTGCCGGACGACCTGTGGAGTCGCGGGAAATGCGGCCTCAAGGTTTTGCAATATCTTGCTGGGGGGCTGCCGGTGTTGACCAATCCGGTGGGTGTACATGCAGAGATGGTCAAGTCTGGAGAAACCGGTTTTTTGGTGGATAAAACACGAGAGTGGGTTGAGGCGATCCGATGGCTCAGCGACAACTGTCAGTCAAGAATTGAAATGGGCCACAATGCAATTGAAACGATCAGGCAAGGCTATGATGTGGCAGACTGGGGATTGCATTTTGTGGATCGGGTCATGCCAGGTGCGGTGCCTTCGAATTCATTGGATCAATCCGATGCGAATTCGTACTCATCTGGAGCATTAAAAAAGTTAGGCGGCTGGAAGCTTGATCACAAATCAAATCAAATGGGTTTATCAAGCGGTAATCATTGGCAAGTGGGAAAAACCGGGGGAGTCCGACCATGAATTCGACGAAATTGGAAAACTCCCGCCCGAGTCTGCGATATAAAACCCGAAAGCAGCTTTTTGGTATGCTTGGCTGGTCGTGGATCCAGATCGATTATGTGGGATGGTGGATTCGGGAGGAATGGTTTGACCGGATTGCTGGCCCGCATGGTTTAAAATGGAAAGAATGGCGAAATTCAGGCCAGATCCATGTGGTCAAGGACGGCCCATTGCGGACAGTATATCATGTCCCGATTGGTCTCTCAGGAATTTATATCAAGCATTATCGTGTACCAGGCCTGCGGGCAAGGGCACGCCAGTGGATTCGTGGCGGCAAGGCCCGAAATGAGGGAGACAAGGCCCTGCAATTGGCCGCGATTGGTATTCCTACGATCAACCCGCTGGCGCTGGGCGAAGAGCGTAAGTTTGGGATGATTTATGAAAACTATCTCGTGACCGAAGAAATCGCAGGCGTGGAACCGCTCGACCGATTTCTTGAAATTAAACTTGCCGGATTTGATCCGATTCGAGTCGACAAAATACGAAGGCTGATCGGCGAAGAGTTGGCCCGCTTGTGTGCAAGGCTTCATAAATCAGGCTTGGTGCATGGCGATTTTCATCCGGGAAATTTATTGGTGAAGCTTGATCAGAATGATATTCCCTCTCTTGTCCTGATCGACCTTGATGCGCTTCGCCAGCGCAATGTGCCGCTGAAGCTTAATGAAATACGCGATAATCTGGCTCAGTTGAATAATTATTTCTGGTCCCGATCAAGCCGCGTAGAACGCTTGAGATTCCTTGAAAGCTACCTGAAATACAGGCGTCGTCATAACCCGCTGGCTCCGATCAATATGGGTCGGTTTGCACGTGATATTGAAACGGCAACACGCACGTGGGCCGAACGGCTTTGGCGACGATGGGCCAGACGGGGTCAGGGCACGAATAAATATTACCATATTGTGACAGCGCCAAGCACATGGTCCGTGATTCACAGAAGTCTTGATAGCGATTCAATGCGCTCGGTGGTCGAAGACCCCGAGCGGCTGATTTATGCGCCCGATGCTGTGATTTTAAAGCATTCGCGATCATCGACCGTGGCTGAAGTCACCATTGAGACTACCGAGGGCGATAAGCGTGTTGTCATTAAAAAGATTCCGACCCTAAAGCCTGCGGAATTTTGGCTGGGATGGCTGCGCAAGCCACGTGCCTGGCGTGCCTGGGGTGCTGCTGGCCATTTGGTGGCCCGAAGTATTCCGACACCGATTCCATTGGCTTACATCGCCAAGGGGAGCCCTGGAACGTCGTCTGGTATTGCGCGCATGAGCCCATCCGCCACATTTACGATTCTGGAACGTCCTGAAGGCATGGTCAGCCTCTCCCGGCACATGGAAACGACTCTGATTCAGATGCCGATGGAAATGCAACTCAAAGCCGTGTTGCAATCTGTCAAAGCCACAGCCAAGGTTGTCCGGCACATGCATGAGAAGTCGGTTTCGCATCGCGACCTGAAGGCGGCCAATATCTTGGTCAGACCGCTGAAAGACGGTTCGTGGCGTGAAATGGTATTGATTGACCTTGTAGGAGTGAGTCTCAGTCATCCGTTGCGTTACAAAATTCGAGTGCAAAACCTGGCCCGGCTGGCAATATCATTTCAATCACATGGCCTGTTTCAGAATACAACCGGTTTGAGATTCCTGATCTCTTATCTGCCATTGGCTTATCTACCGAGAAAGGCTTGGAAAGGTCTCTGGCGCGACGTGCAGGCTGAAGTTGAACGCAAGATAAAACGCAATAACCGCTTTGGCAGACCACTAAGCTGATGAAATTGCAAATCATGAAATCAGGAGACATTGTGAGACCTATTTTTCAGTTTCATAAGCATGGGCTGGATAAGCTCATGGCCTTATGTTTTCTCTGGATTTCTGGGTGTGCTTCAATGAACAATCGCCCAACAGAGCTTTTGCCCACCCGTTCCACGTATACAACTGGCCCGTTTGCAATCCATTCCCACAAAAAAATGACTCAGATGGATCCAATCGTGCAAGAGCTTGAGTCGCTGACCCGACAGGTCTCCTCACGAATCGGTGGACCTGTTTCCGGACAGGATAAAAAGGTCGACGTATATATTTTTGCGGATGAACCCAGTTTCCAACATTTTCTGCACTATTATCATCCAGAGCTGCCCTCAAGGCGGGCCTATTTTATTGCAACTGAGAAAAGCCGGTCGGTTTATACCTATCAAGGTGATCATTTGATGGAGGATCTCAGGCATGAATCGACTCATGCCATTGTGAATTTAACTCATCCTGGCCTTCCATTGTGGCTTGACGAAGGTTTGGCAGAAGCCTTTGAGCACCCGGATGGTGACCGTTCCCCCGACCCTCACCTGGAACGCTTTCTGTCGGATGTCAATTCTGGATTTAAACCCGATTTAAAACGCCTGGAATCCATTGCAGATGTGCGTAAGCTGACCCCACGTGATTATCGCGAGGCCTGGGCCTGGGTGGAGTGGGGCATGGCGGGTCCAGAAGTCGCAAGCAAAGCGTTCCGATCTTATCTGGATGATGTCATGAGGCTTGGCGAATCTGAGGCTGTGGTCGCTTTGAAGCGACTTTCCAGCCGATGGTCTGAGTCGAGTGCTGACAGACCGGCTCCGCAATTGGCCATGTTAGCCTGGATCGGATCGAAGTCAAGCCGTTCCGAACTCCCTGAAAAGGGATCGATTGACACCGCAATCAAACAGACTCGGTTGCAGAATTCGGATGTTGAGAAAAAAACATCGGAATTGAAACGATCAACATTAAGCAGCAAGCGAAACACCCCTGGATTTTACGGACGAATTTACGAGAGTCTTTTTGGACGAAATTAAATCTCTTTCCATTTGGGAATTGCAAAAAAATGGTCCGAAATCGCAAAAGCTGATTACTCCTGCGGTTCCGGATCAAAGATTCTGTCTTTTTTAAATCATGCCAAAGCAAGGGTTTCCACATCATGAAAGGTGATACGTTCGGCCCCTGTATCTGTCACATGATAATCATGTTCGATGCGCATGCCGCAGATGCCTTTTTCATAGATTCCCGGCTCAATTGTGACCACTTCGCGGCCGATCAGGGTTTCAGGGCTTCTGGCGACAAAAAATGGGGCTTCCGGGTGCATAAGACCCACTCCATGTCCGGCATGGCCTGGCATTGTGCCTGAGAAACCTGCTTGGGAAATGGTCCGTTTGACCGATTGTTCGATTGCTGCCGCCCCTGAGCCTGTACGGAGCTGGGACGCGGCGGCCTGAAGTGCTTCCACACAAGCCCTGTGACGCAGCCATAGTTCGGTTGGCGGCTGATGGCCGATGTATTTGGTGGCAGCAATGTCTGCCCTGTAGCCACTGACGACGACGGAAAAATCAAGCAGAACCAGTTCGTTGGCTTGAATCACGCGGTGGCTTGGCGGGCCGCCGATCGCTTCGCAGCGTGGGCCCGAGACAACATCGCCATAAAGCCTCACGGGCTGGCCAGCGAGCCGATTCGCCTCCAGTTGCATGACCATGAATAATTCCAGCTCGGTCATGCCCGGTTCGATTTCTTTCCACGAGTGATCCATGACACGACTTACGATTGCTCCACAAGTACGAAGCAGTTGCAATTCATCTTCATCTTTTTGTAGACGCAAACGCTTGACCACAGGGTCGATATCCGTGATCGCATCACGACCAATTTTTTCGAGAGTCGACCAGTAAGCCGCTCCCGGCACGCGTGCCAGAGAGACGCCGATGCGGCTGGCCTTGTGGGAATCAAGCTCTTTTCTGGCCTCTTCCAGAACCAGTGCCCGGCGATCTCCAGCCGGTTCCAGCCCACGATACCAGGTCACACACCGTTTTTTTTCTGTATGTGCAAGTTCTGCATAGTCTTCGAGCAGATTATCGTGAACCAGTGTACACTCGCCAGGCGACATGACCAGATAGGCCGTTGCATGATTGGCTTGAAAAACATGATCTGGTATATGAAAATTTGCAAAATAAGCCAATTGATCAGGGCTACCTGCAATAATGACATCAGGGGCAGGGTTGAGTCTGGAAAAAAGTCGAGCCCGACGAGCCTGGCAACCCTCTTCAGAGAGGTCAAATCGATGGGGTTGCGTGGTCAGAGCTTCAAGATTGGTTTTTGTGGTCGGGTCGATCATGTGATTGAATTCAGTCGAGTGTTGCAGAAATATTGTGATACGGATGAAAACCAAGGGATTGAAAACTGGCTGTCGCAAGATGCAACAGCCAGTCCACCTGAAGTGAATCGGGAAGCGTTGAAATCAAAGGGGTTTGATCCACATGTTGCGGAATGAGACGGTGTTGCCATGGTCCTGCAAGAGGATCTGGCCAGGCAGGCCTGGCTTCATGTCGAGGCCGCCAGGGGTGACCGAAATAGGCTTGTCGTCGAGAATTTTCTGGCCGTTTTGAATCACGGTGATACGAGCCTTCTCGACTTCCTTGCCATCGGCCAGCTTGGCGGATCGGAACGTGATGTCATAGCTCTGCCATTCCAGGGGCTTGCGGCAGGCGTTTACAGCAGGCGCATATTGCTTGTAGATTGCTCCGCAATCGTTGTCCTGCGGTTTAAGTCCATAGGAATCAAGGACCTGAAGTTCATAACGGCCAGCTTGGTAAACGCCGCTGTTGCCCCGCCCCTGGCCCTTGGCTTCCGGCATGTATGGCGTGCGGAATTCGACGTGCATCTGGTAATTGCTAAACTCGTCCTTGGTTTTAATGTCGCCGGTGCCACCTTTGACGGTTAAAACGCCGTCCTCAAATGTCCAGCCGATCGGGTCGCCATTTCTTTTCGTCCAGGTGGATTTAGGATCATTGTCCTTACCCAGCAGGACAACAGCCCCTTTGGGGGGCTGGGCACCTAAACTATCTTCGGCAGATTCAGCCACCATTGCCATCCCCATCAGGCATAATAGTGAGGCGGAAAGCGTTTTGGGTTGGAATCGCATGATTAAGATTCTCGCTGGTTGTGTCATGTGTTTGTGAGGATCGTTTGGAATCATCCTTCGAGGCTAGTCTAGCGGGACTCATGGCAGACGCAAGCCTTCAGAAGTCTGATTCAAGTGCGAATTGCATGGGTGGTATATCAAAACTCAATGCGAGACAGGGACTTGTGAAATGAGCGGTGCTGAAAAAAGTCGTCGGATTGCTTGCGGAATTGATCTTGGTACAACCAATAGCGCAATCGCCTGGGCCGACTACAGCCCTGGCACTGCTCAGGTCAGGCCCCAGATCCATAAGGTCGAGCAATTGGTCGGGCTTGGCGAGATCCAGTCAAGAATCATGCTCCCATCAGCCATTTATCTTACTGCTGATGGAGAACTTAAGGCCGATTCCATGGAATTGCCATGGCCCAATCCTTCCGGAATGATTGTTGGTGAACTGGCTCGCGTGTTGGGGCCGAAGGTTCCTGGCCGATTTGTCATTTCGGCAAAAAGCTGGCTTTGTCACGATCGGGTTGACCGCACTGCGTCAATCCTGCCATGGGGGGCTGCGCCCGATGCTCGAAAGATTTCTCCAGTAGAGGCCTCGGGCTTTGTACTCGACCACCTTCGCCAAAGCTGGAATCATCAGGGGAATCGTCAAAATCTCGAACAGATTCCTCTGGTTCTGACGGTGCCGGCTTCGTTTGATGAAACCGCTCGAAGGCTGACCGTGGAAGCCGCCCGAAAGGCAGGGCTTTCAGCCCAATTGACATTACTGGAAGAGCCACAGGCTGCATTCTATGCCTGGATCGCCGACCATCCAAATCGCTGGCAGAATCAGCTTCAGGCGGGGGAAACGATCCTGGTGTGCGACGTGGGCGGGGGAACCACCGACTTTACCTTGATTGCAGCCATTGAAGAAACGACTGGCCCTGGATTTGAGAGGGTGGCAGTTGGTGATCACTTGATGCTGGGCGGCGACAATATGGATCTGACGCTGGCCCACATTGTGGAAGCCAGGGTGGGCCAGAGATTATCGGTCGATCAGTGGACGAGCCTGAGGGCCCAGTCCCGATTAGCCAAAGAGCGGCTTTTGGGCGATAATCCGCCCGGATCGATGCCGATTGGGATCATGGGCAAAGGCTCGAAAGTGGTGGGCGGATCGATGTCGGCGACTGTCAAACGCGAGGAAGTCTTAAATACAATTTTGGGAGGTTTTTTCCCGGAATGTGATTTGGGAGCCAATCCGCTTGAGGGGAATCGATCAGGCTTTCAAGAGTTTGGATTGCCATTCGAGCAAGATGCGGCTGTGACGCGCCACCTTTCGGCATTCCTGGGCTCTGTGGCAGTGGATTTGTTGCCATCCGCCATTTTATTTAATGGAGGGGCCCTTAAGCCTTCGATTGTGCGTGAACGGATTGTCAATACAATCAGAAAATGGCTGACTCAGGCCGGTAAGAATCCTGACAAACTCAGAGTGCTGGACAACCCGGATCTTGACCTGGCTGTGGCTCGCGGAGCAGCTTATTATGCTGCGGTCAAGCATGGTGGGGCAGGGCTGCGAATGAAAAGCGGTCTGGCCCGCTCGCTCTATATCGGCCTGCGAAGCCAATCCGATCAGGTTGCAAATGACTGGCTTTGTGTCGTGCCACGGGATGCCATCGAAGGCGAGCCGATCGACATCAAAGGGCCGGAATACCAGCTCATGGCAGGCCGAAAAGTGGTATTCCCATTGGCCACCAGCTCTATCAGGCCTCAGGACAAGCCAGGCGACCTCCTGACACATTCCACTGTGGGTATCAGGCTATTGCCGCCACTTGAGGTGGAAATCAAGGTCGGGCGTAAGGCGAAAGCCGAAAGTGTACCAGTACGATTGCAATCGCAAGTCAATTCGATTGGAACGGTTGACCTCTGGTGTGCATCGCAAACTGATCCACGTAAATGGCAATTGGAAATTGGCACCCGAAATATTGGAAAAACAGATCAGGAATCGAACCAGAATAAAACCCGGGTCATGGATTCGCCGGAATGCTCAGGGGTTATTGATCAGGCCCGACTGGAATTATCAAGAAATCAGATTGAAATGGCATTTGCCAAACCCAAGGCCGACGAACAGGACGGCCCTTCCCGGCTTGTCAAACGCCTGGAAGAGATCTTGGATTCCGATAAGGCCCAATGGCCGGCAAGCACATGTCGAAGCCTGTTTGATACGCTTAGGCCAATGCAGGACGTGCGAAAGAAATCGCCTGGCCATGAATCCAGGTGGTTGAATTTGATCGGATATGCATTAAGGCCAGGATTTGGCCAGCCAGCCGATGAACCAAGGCTCAAAAGCATCTGGGCTCTATTTGGCGCTGGCCCATTAAATCCCAAGGAAATTCAGGTCTGGGTCGAGTGGTGGATACTTTGGCGAAGGCTGGCACCTGGATTGAACCGATCGCAGCAGGATGAAATCTGGAGACGCCTCCAAGGCGTTTTCACTGGATCTGGTAAAAAGCCTGACCGCAAGATTTCAACTCAGGAATATGGTGAAATGGTGCGAACAGCCGCGTCACTGGAACGGCTTGATACCTCGATTAAAATGCAAATTGGCGCAGTGCTGCTGAAAAATCTGAAAACCGATCCTGACCAGACTGACGCCTGGTTGTGGGCTCTGGGCCGAGTCGGTTCGCGACAGCCAATTTATGGGCCATTAAATGGAGTGATACCGAGCGCATCGGTCACTCCGTGGGTCAATGAGCTGATTGCATTGAAGCCCGACACAAATCGGACACGTGATGCCTTGAAACTTGCCTTGATGATCATGGCCCGCAAGGACCCTGACAGGTCGCTGGATCTTGACGAAGCATTACGCATTAAAGCACGCAGGGCCCTTGAAGAACTGGGGCTTGGTGAGAATCTGACGGCTGCATTGATGGAATATCAGCCACTGGGACGTGAAGCAACGGATCAGGCCTTGGGCGAGTCTTTGCCGATTGGACTGAGCCAGAACCTGTCGGAAAACGCCTGACAGATTTAAACTTGATTTTAATTAGTCATGGCCCCATTTGCAAATTCCTTGCAAATGGGGCAGAAACAGGATGCCGATTTAGTGCCCAAAAGGCTCTGATCAGCCTTTATATTGTTGTCCACGATAGCGTTCGAGCAGTTTTTTGGTGGAAATGATTCCAGCAGGTTCAGGCGTTTCGGAGCCCTCATATTCGATTCCGATCCAACTGCTGTAGCCAGCATCGGTCACGATTTTCAGGATTCGGCCGAAATCCATTTCACGTTCGCTGCCTTCTGTGTTGAAGACATAGGACTTTGCTGATACGCCTTTTGCATATGGCATCAGCCGTGCGATGGCCTTGTAGATATCAATGGAATGCTTGCCACTACTGTCGCGGGGGAAGTTGCCGAAGTCGGGTAAGGTGCCAAAGTTCGAGCTTCCAACAGCCTTGATCAGAGCAATCAGGCTGTCGGGGTCGGATGATGGCCCACCATGATTTTCGCAGATGATTTCAATTTTGTTTTTGGAACCGTATTCTGCAAGTGCTCCACAAGCCTCAGCAGTCGGGGCAGTTTTGGT
Source organism: Candidatus Kuenenia stuttgartensis (assembly GCA_945865635.1). GTDB lineage: Bacteria > Planctomycetota > Planctomycetia > Isosphaerales > Isosphaeraceae > QWQI01. The sequence goes on along the minus strand of CAMBEP010000057.1, from coordinate 5,983 downwards.
GGGTGAATAATTGCTGCCAGTATTGATTCGAATGGCATGGCAACCAAGAATTGCAGCAGTGTCGACCCATTTCTTATGATTTTCAACGGCTTGATTACGCTTGTCGGAATTTTCAACCGACAAATCGCCTTCAGCGTCAATCATAATCAAGACGTTGGTCACGCCGTGGTCTGCGGCCCGCTTGTTAAGCTCTTTGAGATAAGACTGATCGCGAGCTTTATCCTTGAAGAACTGATTGACATATTCGACCCCATCAATACCAAATTCCATTTTGGCCGTTTTGGGGAAATCGAGATTCACTTCAAGGGTTTTGGACCGATCCGCGAACAGACGCTTATGCAACGACCACTGGGCCAGCGAGATTTTGAAGTCGCCGATTTTTCCAGCGGAAGGCTTGCCGGATTCGTCGGCTGCAGAGCTGAATCTGCCAAGGGCAGGGGCCATTGCAGCAGCCAGACCGATGCGGGCCGCCTGGCGACGACTGAATTGAGACGTGTTCATCTTGCGTAATTCTCCTGAATCGAAGGACTGAGAGTGAGTATTGCTGCAGAGCACGGAGAGAAACCAAACCCGTAGGAAAGGGCTACGGATTTCATGCAACCTTGTTCAGAAGATTGCATTTTGAAACCTTCACGTAAAAGCGATCAGGCATACGGCACATTTTTGGCGTCAAGTCCCGACTTGAAAGCCATAACGGCATCGCCAAAGCGTTCGGGGCCGGTGAAGCCATAAAACTTCTCCGCCACGACAAGATGTGGCTCCAGAGTGCAGAAACCACGATACCCGTGATGACAGGCATCAGCAATGAGTTTCGCAATCTGGCCTTCACCCTGTCCGGCGGGTACGCATTTATGGGTCTTGGTGCAGTAATCCTTCACGTGAAAATGGCTGACTTTTGGACGAAGCAGGCTCCAGGCCTGTTCAATGTCCTGGCCGGCCTCAAGATAATTTGCCGGATCAAAGGCATGGCCAAGGGCTGGGCTGTTGACTTCATGAATCAAATCGTGGGCTCGCTCGGCAGTATCTCCATAAATCGCCTTTTCGTTTTCCAGAAAGAGCTTTACGCCGCGTTTTTCAGCAATCGCAGCCAAAGTTTTCATTCGCTTGACGACCTCATCACGGTGTATGGCCGGATCATCACCTTCGGGCATGTAAAAACTGAAAATCCGGATTCGTTCTGCCTGATAAAAGTCGGCCAGCTTCAAGGCGATCTCATAACGTTCCAGATGAGGCTCAAATGGATCGGTGATCTTGATTTTGCCGATCGGTGAACCAATGGCACTCAGGCCAAATCCATTCTGCCGAAGCTGGTTTCTGAAGTCTTTATGCTCAAGTTCAGAAAGATCCAGAACATTTTTCCCATGGATCGACCGGAATTCGATGTGGCGAATTCCGTGCCTCAACAGGACGGCAATTTGTTCCTCTGGCTGAGGCGAAATCTCATCGGCAAAAGCACTTATGGTGATCATATTGTCTGTTTTCGATATCGACCTGGAAGAGTTGAATTCCGCCTGAAACGCGAAATCGGTTGAACGATTCCGATTCAAAATAACGACTCGCAGCGAAGTTGGCTAGGGGGTGGAATTCGCAATCACTCTTGTTAGGATACATGGTAGATGTAGGAATCGAGATGGACTGCCATTGCGAAAAGGGATGAAAAAAACGATGGTAATCGAGTGGATCGCCACCTTTGTCATAATCCTGGCGGGAGTCTGGTTTCTCACAGAAGTCCTTCAGGCAACATGGTATGAAACGGTTGTCACAAACCTGGTTCCAAGGTTGCTACTGGCATCCGTCATTCTGACCTCAGTACAAGTCGCTGTGCATTTACGCATCGAAAACTTGCTGGACGATGGCTTGCCGTTTCTCATAGGGTCGGGAATTCTTTGGGTAGGCTGTTTTTGGGCCATCCTTCAATTCGCAACCAGCCATGCATTGGGCCTGGGCCTGGCTGGAATGCTGTTGCTGACAAGTCTATCAGGCCTGGCTAGCGACGGGCTCCAGGGAGTCGGCCGATCCGCCCGGATCAATACGAGCAAGCCTGCCCGAAAGTCTGTACGAACTCCACGATACAATTCGGCAGTCATGCCGTTTCAGCAACCGGCAGCCCCCTCAAAAGAGGTCGATCCGAAGCCTGAGCCAGCCCCGGATCAAACCAAGCCAAAATAAAAAAATGGCTCAAGCCTTGGCCTAACCAGTGGTTTGACAGTCCGGATTCTGTGAATTGTTACAGGATTGTGCATTTGGCTGAGTAAGGCCAGTCTCGAACCCTGGTTTGATACGAGAATTCGAACTGGCCTGCCTGGTTTATCGACCAAGTTTGTTGAGAATATTGCGGGTGATTCGCTCAATGGCAGGATCTCCACCACGCAAGCCATGGGCCCAATCGGTCGACCCAGCCGTCACGACGGTCCCGCCCGATGGAACTGTGTAAGTGCCCAGGACGGCAGACCCAAGTCTCTTCTTTTCATACTTTTCGTACCACTCGGAATCGTCCTTGTGCCACATGGCAGGTGCTGTGGCCAGAATCTGGAAGTTTTTCGGAGTCCCGTCGTTGCCAGTCGGTGCTGGGAGTCCATCAGGTCCAATTTCCATTTCGCAGCCATCGCATTCGTAACCGACGACCGTGTGACGAGCGCCCAGCAAATCGCCCTGCATTAATTGGGTGCCCTCAAAAATCCAGTGGTTCGGACGCTGAATTGTATATCCGCCTGAACCGCCCATGAAATGCCCGTGGCTGAGATGGTATCCGCCAAACAGAAAACCGACCCCAGTCAACCTGTTTTCTGGTCTGCCGATCAAATGATGGCTCCAAAGTGTGGCCAAAGTCTTAAAATCACCGGTTTGATATTGAGGATCACTGAATGTGTTCTGCTTCCAGCTTGTAAGGGCTGTCCCATCATTTTCAGGGCGGACTTGCCAGCAAATCGAATTCCCACTGAAAAATGCGACATTTCCGCCCTTCGCAATATAAGCTTCCAGATTATCTCGCATTTTTGACGACCAATACTCATCATGCCCAACGGAAAGCACAAGCTTATACTGCTCAAGAAGTTCCGGATGGTATTCCAGGTCCTCGTTGATTGCATAATCGAGCACGATTCCATTTGTTTCCGCCCAGCTCACAAGCGAGTGTTCCCAGCTTCCGAACTGGCTCGACGGTGGACGCAAAAAACTCACCTTATGGCCTTGGTTACTCGCCTTTCCATTGAAGGCGTAAAGGCTGAAACCGCCCCAATTGTTATAAGCGTTGTAGGTATTGGTGGAAAGTTGCAACAAAATCTTCGTATTGGCACCGGGATTTGACGGGCGAACAACAAAATAGCAGGTGGATTGAGCAGTCCTGCGGCCTCTGTGAGTATACCCACCACCGCTGTCCTGAACAGAAAACCGGACCTCATAATAACCGCTGGACCATTCAGCCGGAATCTGGACTTTTGCACTGCCTGGCCAACCACAACCTTCCGCAGAAGCTTTTTCAGGTACAGGATAGGCTTTTCCGGGAGCAGTGTAAATTGAAGATTTATCAGTAGTCGCCACCTTGACCGCCTTGGAATCGGCACCGATACGATAAATTTCATATTGAAATTGACCGGCTGAGGTGGAAACATGCAAATTGACGGTCTCTCCTGCCTTGGCTGAAATGGGCCAGGCATAACCTTCCACAAAAAGACCTGGAGGCTCCTGGGCATTTGCTGATCCACAGGTTCCACCCAAAAGCAGAATCAAGCAAACCGCGAAATATGAAGAAATCGTCCGAATGCTCGATTTTAATGATCTTAACGGTAGATTCGTATTTAATGATTGTTTCGGTGAGAACTGAAGCATGGTAGGTTGAATCCTTGCACTGAGACGATGATTGAAGAGGTAGCGAAATCAGCTAGAAGTGATTGCCTTAGAACCGATTCCATCATGAATTGGGTTGGTGTGCAAGACTCTGGTTTTCAAGAAATAGAAAATAGATCGATTTTAAGATGCCTAAAAGACCCTAAAGCGTGGTATGCTTATCCTATAATGCCCAAACTACTTTTTGGATGAATCGGATCCAAGCGGTCATGAATGCCAAACAGAACACAACAAAGGTCTCGTTAAAACAATGGTTTGTGTTGGCTTGCACATTGATTCTGATCGTGGGAGTGGGTCGCTGGGGTTGGTCACAGATTGGTCGGCAAGCTCCGATCAAGGTTGGGCTTTTGCATTCATTGACGGGCCCGATGGCGATCAGCGAAAAGTCGATGGTTGATGCAGAGGTTTTGGCTCTTGAGGAACTTAGGGCGTCGGGTGGTCTTCTTGGCCGGGATTTGGAATGGGTGGTTGCGGATGGCAAGTCGGATTGGCCGACCTTTGCCCGAGAGGCCCAGAGGTTGATTCATGATGAGAAGGTGGATGTTATCGTAGGATGCTGGACATCCGCGAGTCGGAAGACGGTCTTGCCAGTGATCGAGTCCAACAATCATCTGCTGATTTATCCGATGGCATATGAAGGGCTTGAGGAGTCGCCGAATGTTATTTATATAGGTGCTGCGCCGAATCAACAGATCATTCCAGCGGTGACATGGGCGATGCGCGAGCTGAAGGCCAAGCGGTTTTATATGGTGGGTTCTGACTATATCTGGCCGCATTCTGTACATGCAATTGCAAGCGATGCCCTGGAAGCGATTGGAGCAGAGCTAGCAGGCGAGAGCTATCTGTTTTTTGGGACAGACAAAGTGGATTCTGTCGTGCAGGATATTATTGCCAGCAAGCCCGATGTTATAATTTCTACGGTGGTTGGCGATACCAACAAGGCGTTTTACCGTGCTTTGGACCAGGCTGGAATGACACCGGCGAAACTGCCTGTCATATCATTTTCGATTGCGGAAGATGAGCTTAGGTCGATGTTGAAGGAGATGCCTGCCAAAACAATAGTCGGTCATTATTCTGCCTGGAATTATTTCCAGACGATTGATCGCGAAGAAAATCGCAGTTTTATTCGCCGGTTTCAAAAGCGTTATGGATCGGATCGAACAATCAACGATACGATTGCCGCATCGTACAACAGCGTTTTTCTCTGGGCGCAGGCGGTCCGGGAAGCGGAAACTACGGATGTAAAAGATGTGATTCATGCCATGAGCCACCAGAGTCTGGATGCTCCTGAGGGGATTGTTTCCATCGATGCAGAGAATCACCACACCTGGCGTCCCACTTACATAGGCAGGGCGCGCAGCGACGCTCAGTTTGACATTGTATGGACAAGTGAAACATCGATCAGGCCAGAGCCTTACCCCTTGTCGCGATCAAAAATTGCCTGGGAGCAATTTCTTGCAAATCTATATAAAGACTGGGGAAACCAATGGGCAAACCCGAAGGATAATGCCAAAGTCGCTTCATTGAAGCCTGTGAATAAAATTCAGGACAATCCAAAACTGCCAGAGAAAGAACAGAAGCCGGCCAATAAAGTTTTGGAAACGCCTAAACTTCAGGAATTGCCGAAATCCAAGGCCAGCACTCCCAAATCTGTTGACAGTCCGCCGGTTCCGAAGCCTATGGTGGAACCAAAAGCTTTGATACCTGGTGTCAAAGCGGTTTCGGGGAAAGAATCAAGACTGAAGCCGATGACGATTAAAAATCGGTTGCAGTTGCCAGTGCAAATCCAATCTGAACTGAAGCCAAAAACCGATATCGGGGTGCGCAAGATTTAAGAAATGCGTACAAAGTCAAATAAAACAATATCCAAGAAAAACCTATGAGCATTCTGGCAATTTTCCGAACATCGATACTTCGCCAGCAAATGGCAAGTTATCTGGTGATTGCGCTTTTCCCAAGTGTGATACTCACTTGGATCATTAGCTCCATGGCCAATTATTTCATGGGGCAAATTGTCCAGCGCAATCTTTTCGTGCTTGCCGACACGAAATCTGCTGCGATTGAGAGCTATGCGACAGTCAAGCTCAGGGAAATCAATTCACTTTCGAGAAGTCTGATTTTTGCAGATGCGACCATT